>DASSGH010000036.1:0-3351 GCA_035693615.1 Xanthobacteraceae bacterium | reverse complement strand
CGGGACGTCCCACCATGACGCTCACCGGTGGGGCGCTCGCGCGGCTCAACGCCATGACGCCGGTGGGCTTCAAGGCGCGCATCGACGTCACGGTCACCGATGAAGGGCCGATGGCCCAGGCTGTAGTGGTGATCTCCGCCGTCCCACTTGCGCAGTCCGCATGAGCGTTTCTTCAGCTGCATCGCACGCGGGCAAAGCGTACCGGACTCGCGCGGTCGTCGAACCCGCTCGTATAGCTGAAGTAATTGCCATATCCGCGTCCTAACCCCATATTTGCCAACGTTTGCGCCTTGGCTTGCGAGCGGCTACAACGGCGCGGCTTAAGGGTGGCGGCGGTCAAGCTGGGCGCGTGCCTAAGGACTAACACGCTGAAAATAAAGTCGTTTCCCTATCGCGGCGGACGTGGTTTGTCGAGTCGGCGGCCGCCGGGGGCGCTTGGCACCAAAAGGACGCAGAGGCAGATGAGCGTGACAGCAGGCACAAAGAGAAAAGAGGGCGGTATTGCCGAGACCGGGCGCGTGATCTTTCACGCCCTCATCATTGCACTCGTCATCCGCACCTTCCTGTTCCAGCCCTTTAATATTCCATCGGGCTCGATGAAAGCGACGCTGCTGGTCGGCGACTATCTTTTCGTCTCGAAATATTCCTACGGCTACAGCCACTATTCGTTGCCGTTCTCGCCCCCGCTGTTTTCCGGACGCATCTGGGCTTCGCCGCCCGCGCGCGGCGACGTCGTCGTGTTTCGCCTGCCGAAGGATGACTCGACCGACTACATCAAGCGGGTGATTGGGTTGCCCGGCGACAGAATCCAAATGATCGACGGCGTGCTGCACATCAACGGAGAGCCGGTCAAACGCGAGCGTATCGATGACTTCATCGAGACCGAGGAAGGCACGCGCGCAACCAGGGTCAAGCGGTGGCGGGAGACGTTGCCGAACGGCGTGACCTACACGACGCTCGATCTCGTCGACAGCGGCTTCTACGACAATACTCCGGTCTATCAGGTGCCCGCCGGCCACTACTTCATGATGGGCGACAATCGCGACAATTCCACCGACAGCCGCGTGCTCAGCCAGGTCGGCTATGTGCCGTTCGAGAACATCGTCGGGCGCGCGCAGATCATCTTCTTCTCCATCCGGGAGGGCGAGCACGCCTGGATGGTATGGCGTTGGCCGTGGGCCGTGCGCTGGAATCGGCTGTTCACGATCGTCAGATGAGCGCCGGGCGAGCAGGAAAACCGGCTTCCAGCGAAGCGCCCAACCCATCCACCGCCGGCAAGCCGCCGGATCCGGCCGCCCCCGGTCATAGTCCGAAGTCTAACGCAAAAGAGCGCCGTCGCCGCGAATTGGCCGCGCTCGAGCACCGCATTGGCTATAGGTTCAAAGATGCCGCCCTGCTCGAGCAGGCGCTGACGCACATTTCCGCGCTCAGCGGGGCGCGCAACCGTGCCGCTTCGTATCAGAGGCTCGAGTTTCTCGGTGATCACGTGCTCGGGCTCGTCGTTTCCGACATGCTGTTCCACGCCTTCGCCAAAGCCGACGAAGGGGAAATGTCGCGGCGTCTCGCCGACCTCGTACGCAAGGAGGCGTGCGCGGATGTCGGCCGCGCGATCGAGCTTGGTGCCGTCATCAGGCTCGGCGCATCGGAGGCCAATGCCGGCGGCCGCGGCCGCACCGCCATTCTCGCCGATGCTTGCGAGGCGATGATCGGCGCTGTCTTCATCGACGGCGGATATCCGGCCGCGGCCGCGCTCGTCGAACGGCTGTGGAGCGAGCGCATGCACCAGCCGGCGCGGCCGCTGCGCGATTCGAAAACCGTGCTGCAGGAATGGGCGCAGGCGCGCGGGCTGCCGACTCCGGCCTATCGTGAGGTCGAGCGCAAAGGTCCCGACCATGATCCCGAATTCCGCGTCAGTGTCGAGCTTCCTGACTTGGCGCCCGCCGAGGGGCGTGGCCGCTCGAAACGCGCGGCCGAGCAGGCGGCTGCCGCCGCGATGCTGACCGGGGCCGGCGTGAAATCCGACCGCCGCGATGGCTAAGACCAGAGGCGGCGCCCGCGCTTGCACCTCCTCGCGGGAGCACAAAACGGGTGAAAGCGCCCCTGCGCAAGGCGCACAAGCGCAGACCCGCTGCGGGTTCGTCGCGCTGATCGGCGCCCCCAACGTCGGCAAATCGACGCTAGTCAATGCGCTGGTCGGAACGAAGGTCGCCATCGTGTCCCACAAGGTGCAGACGACGCGGGCGTTGCTGCGCGGCATCGCCATCGTTGATGGCGCGCAGCTTGTACTCATAGATACTCCCGGCATTTTCGCACCTAAGCGTCGGCTCGATCGGGCGATGGTGACCGCGGCATGGGCGGGAGCGGAAGACGCCGATATTGCAGCCGTGCTGATCGACGCCAAGCGCGGCCTCGACGAAGAGGCGCAGGCGATCTTGGAGCGGCTTGCTGCCCTTCGCCCCAGCAAGATCCTGCTTATCAACAAGGTCGATTTGGTCGAGAAGCCGGCGCTGCTCGCGATCGCCAAGGCGGCCAACGAGCGCGCGCGGTTCGCCGCGACTTTCATGATCTCGGCGCTCAGCGGCGATGGTGTTGGGGACGTTCAAGAATGGCTTGCCGGGCATGTGCCGGAAGGACCATGGCACTATCCCGCCGACCAGATCACCGACGCGCCGCTGCGGCAACTGGCGGCCGAGATCACGCGGGAGAAGCTCTATTTGCGCCTGCATCAGGAGCTGCCATATCAGTCGACGGTCGAGACCGATGTCTGGAAGGAGCTCGAGGACAGAGCGATCCGAATCGAGCAGACGATCTATGTCGAGCGGGAGAGCCAGCGTAAGATCGTGCTCGGCAAGGGCGGTCAGACCATCAAGGCGATCGGCGCCGATGCACGGCGGGAAATCGCCGACATGATCGAGGCTCCAGTGCACCTATTTTTGTTCGTCAAGGTGCGCGAGCGCTGGGGCGAAGACCCGGAACGCTACCGCGGCATGGGGCTCGAGTTCCCGGAGGGCTAGATGCAGTGGAGCGATGAGGGCATCGTACTCGGCAGCAGGCGATACGGGGAGGGCAACGCCATCCTCGAATTGATGACGCGCGCGCACGGACGCCACCTCGGCTTGGTGCGGGGCGGGGCGGGCTCGCGGTTGCGCCCGGTGCTGCAGCCGGGTAATCGCGTCGGCTGCACCTGGCGGGCGCGGCTCGACGAGCATCTCGGTCATTATACCGTCGAGGCGCTCGATGCGCGGGCAG
Organism: Xanthobacteraceae bacterium; assembly: GCA_035693615.1. Taxonomy (GTDB): domain Bacteria; phylum Pseudomonadota; class Alphaproteobacteria; order Rhizobiales; family Xanthobacteraceae; genus VAZQ01. Next base: position 102 of record DASSGH010000036.1, on the reverse strand, counting down.
CCGCCTTTCTTCCCATTGCGCATGCGCTCTACGGCATGACGCACCTCGCAGCCCTCTGCCGACTCCTGCCCGAGCGCGACCCGCACCCGCAGATTCACGCCG
>DASSGH010000035.1:0-2135 GCA_035693615.1 Xanthobacteraceae bacterium | reverse complement strand
TTGCAGCACATTAATGGGTACTGCTTCCCTGAGAGCTTGTTCCGATATCTGTCCAGCTTTCATCGCTTCTAGGAAGGTGCGGCCCGCATTTAGGCCGACAAGATGCAATCGTTCCTGCTCGCTTTTGTAGTCCGATAGTTCAGCATAAGTTGAACACTGAAACGCGGACCACATGACGTGCCCCAACAGCGCCTTTTCGAACGCCTTTTCGTCCGCAGCGTTCAATACAGTGGTACATACGGCCAGTGTAGCCGCCGCACCGCCGAGCACACCGAGAAATTCGCACCGCCTCATGCGTCCAACCCAGCCAGTCTGAGAGTGAGACTATACCACTCTGGAAGGGCTTGTTGGGGTGACGTCCCGATGTCCACTTTGGGTCAAACTGAGAAGAACTCAGTGTGAGCAAATGTCTTCCGGGTTACCCCTGAAAGCGGACATCGCATGAGCGTTTATGAATACACGCCCTAGCCAGAGACTGAGAACCTAGCGCTTCTTCCAGCCGCCGCGATGCCCCGGCGCGCCGCCGCTGGAGCGCGGCGCCGGGCCGAACTCGGGGCCGGACTGGCGGGAGTCGGTGGGCTGGAAGATTTTGCTGCCGGTGTTTTGGCCCGCGTCGTCGGGTGAGGGCTTGCGTGGGTTCGCGCGGTTGGGACGATAGGGCAGGGACTCGGGCCCGTGCATTTCGTCGAGATGGGGCTTGTGGACGCGGGAGGCGGCGGCGTCACGACTCGTGGACCCCCCACCCCGACCCTCCCCCGCAAGGGGGGAGGGAGCGGAGGCACCGGCGCGCGGGGAGGGAGAAGAAGCGCCGCGGCGCGAGGGTGAAGAACCACCACGCTTCTTCATCGCGCTTGCCGGCAGGTTCGCTGACTCGCCGTACTTCTTCGTCCCGGCGTAGGCGCCGGCTCGGCCTTGGACGACGCGCTGCTTGGCGGTGGGGTCGTCGACGACGGCGAGCTCGGTGGCGCGGAGGCGCTTGACTTCGTCGCGCAGGCGGGCGGCTTCCTCGAAATTCAGGTCGGCGGCGGCTTCGCGCATCCGGGTTTCGAGGTCGGACAAAACCGCCTCGAAATTGTGCCCGATCGAGATCACGTCGTCGGCGATGCCGCCGTCGCCGATCTCCACCAGCACATGGTCGCGCTCATAGACCGAGTTCATGATGTCGTGGATCGAGCGCTTGATGCTCTCCGGCGTGATGCCGTTGGCCTCGTTGTATTCGACCTGCTTCTCGCGGCGGCGGTCGGTCTCGGCGATGGCGCGCTGCATCGAGCCGGTGATCTGGTCGGCATAGAGGATCACCTTGCCGTCGACGTTGCGCGCGGCGCGGCCGATGGTCTGGATCAGCGAGGTCTCGCTGCGCAAAAAGCCTTCCTTGTCGGCGTCGAGGATCGCGACCAGCGCGCATTCGGGAATGTCGAGGCCCTCGCGCAACAGGTTGATGCCGACCAGCGCGTCGAACGCGCCGAGCCGCAAATCCCTGATGATCTCGATGCGCTCGATGGTGTCGATATCCGAGTGCATGTAGCGCACGCGGATGCCCTGCTCGTGCAGATACTCGGTGAGGTCTTCCGCCATGCGCTTGGTCAGCACCGTGACCAGCGAGCGATAGCCTGCCTGCGCGGTGGCGCGGACCTCGCCGACGAGATCGTCGACCTGGGTGCGCGCCGGGCGGATGTCGACTGGCGGATCGATCAGCCCGGTGGGGCGGATCACCTGCTCGACGAAAACGCCGCCGGACTCGTTCAGCTCCCACCCGCTGGGAGTAGCCGACACCGCGACCGATTGCGGGCGCATCATGTCCCATTCCTCGAAGCGCAGCGGGCGGTTGTCCATGCAGGAGGGCAGCCGGAAACCATATTCGGCGAGCGTCGCCTTGCGCCTGAAGTCGCCGCGGAACATGCCGCCGATCTGCGGGATGGTGACGTGGCTTTCGTCGGCAAACACCAGCGCATTGTCGGGGACATATTCGAATAAGGTCGGCGGCGGCTCGCCGGGGCGGCGTCCGGTGAGATAGCGCGAATAGTTCTCGATACCGGCGCAGCTTCCGGTCGCTTCCATCATCTCGAGGTCGAAGGTGGTGCGCTGCTCCAGCCGCTGCGCTTCCAGCAGGCGGCCCTGGTTGTTGAGCTGGTCCA
>DASSGH010000034.1:0-31503 GCA_035693615.1 Xanthobacteraceae bacterium | reverse complement strand
GCAAGTATGAATCCCGGTGGCGGTTGTCGCTCCGCAGCATTGTCCGGCACACAATCGGTCAGCTCTCGGTTTATCCATGGACTTTCTGGAATGGTCGCGCCGCGTTGGAGACGGGGCCCAATACCTGTGGCAAGCGCAACTTTTTGGCGTGCGTCGGCCTCAGATTCGGCTAACACCCAACATTTGTTGTTGAGTGTCGTCGCTTCCCAATTTCGGTCGCTAGTGTCGCCGCTCTTGGGCCCTAACCGATAGACTTGCATCTATCTCCCTCCCGCCGTCAGTTGGCGGCCTGGCCCATTGTCGTTGACGCCGAAAATGTGCTCGCTCTGCACCGCCGCTTGCGTCCATGTGCGCGCAAGCTCGATTAGGGCCTGTTTCTCATTTTCAGTTTTGGACTGGCGAGCCCAACACATGGCTTCTTCGGCATATTGTCTGAATTGATCGGCGTTGGACATTGGCGGACTCCCTCACGCCCGCCCTCCCGAACCCGCGAAATCTGTGCCAATCCGCGACAGTCTGTCTGTTCAATATGGAACACTTTGGAACAATCATACACGTCGCTTGTGTGTGGTAGTCGACAAAAGGACCAGACGCGCGCGGTCTCAGGAACAGCCAGTGAATCCCACCTTGACGATCCGCACCACTGGTGCAGCCGCGCAAATGAGATCCGCGCTCTGGCGAGTCAGGTGGGTAGTTCGCCAAGCACGCCCGCCCGCCCGTAAAATTCGTTAGCCCGCGCTTTTGCGTGTGCCGTCATATCGCCTTCGGAGTGAAGCAGAAATCTTCTGCTCGATCAGAGCATACCGGTGATGACGCTTAGTGAGGCGCTTGGCGGAGCAGCCCTTAGCTGCCGGGATTCGTCTCGACGATCGGCTGTGACAAAATCCATAAACTGAGCATCGTGTAGCAGACCATAAGGACCAACAAGGGGCCCTGACTGCGCAGGGCTATGGTCCGATCGCCAAACTCTGTCATGGCGATGAGATGTGCCACCCACACCGCGATGACATGTCCGACGACGATAGCAGTGATCGCGACGTACCACTGCAAGAGCGGCTCAACAAGGCCGATATCCGGTCGATACGCCGCGGTCCCAATCAAATCCCAGCCGAAGCCAAATGGATCGGAGAGCAATGGAATAATGATTTGCCCCCCGTTGAAGAGGTAGGAGAAATAATGCGCGATATGATATGCGATCGAGATCGGTAGCAGGCTGAACACAAACCGTCGGCCAAGAACGAATGTCCCACCCCACTTGCTCCCGGTGACGGCCGCCATGGCCTTGCATGCCGACAGGTACACCACACTAAACAGCGCGATGAACAGTACGAGGCCGACGGTGCGCGCTAAGCGCAATGCCCCTGCCTCGCTCAAGTTGAACGCCGTCCATAACACCGAGTCGTCCGGGGCGTCGATGATCGCGACGTCCACACGCGCCCATAGCGGGGTCTCCAGGATACCGTCGAAGGTCACCGTAGCGAGCAAGGCAATCACCAGCAGCATCAAGGCCGACGACGTGCCGTGATTTTTGAGAAGTCCGGCGGCAGGCAAGCGCAGCATCAACCCGTCGTCGCGGCGTCCGGTCGATACGACCGGCGCAAAGCGCGCGAATATTCGGAACACGATGCTGAACACCTCGGCGTGCTCGCGCCAAGTTTTGCGCCCAAATAAAAGCATGCCAAGCCAGGTCAGTCCGGAATAGAGCAGCATCGCTTCGGCGAGCCGCGCTGGAACATCACGGCCCGCCCAGACCAGTTCCATCCAAGCAAACCCGACGAACAGGACGAGCGCGGGCCACACATCGAGGCCGGCCGGGTAACGCAATCCAAGAGTCAAAAAGCGGCCGGGGCGCAGACCTGCGTAAATTCGCTCGGCCGCTGCAAATAAGGTGTCCCAAGGATTAAGCACGCGCCAGACGTCCCCGCTCAGCGCCGAGAGCAATGAAATGGCGACCCAGCCGACGATCCAAACCGATGCGACGATGATATTGCGCAATGGCGTCTGCACGCCAAAAAGTCCCGCGGCGATCATCAGGACAAAATAGCCGACGGCAATGACTCGGACGATCAGCGCAATGCCGCTCGCCCATCGGCGCGAGCGGGGTGTCCGCAGCAAGGGCACCTGCGCAAACGCGTGCGGTAGATGCGCGCTACGCAGAAATACCGCCGCCACGATGAACGACAACGCAACTGTCGCGCCGGCGCCGAAAATGTAAAATGACAGCGGAATTGGGAGATCGTAGCGCTGCCCGAAGCCGTGCGCCTGCGCCGGCCCTGCCGGCAGACTGACGCTCACCAAAGCGAGCAGGGCTATCAAACGCAGGATGAGACGAGCCGGCACGGCTGCCTAACGGGGGTGGACTTCCACATAGAGCAGCGGTCGTCCCCCGCGCTGGTGGCTGGTCTGCTCGCCCGTTCCATAACGATGGGCCTCGAGCGGAAAACGACCAGCAATCTTGGCGTTGAATTCCACCTTGCCGGGAACGTTCGGCTGCAAGGAGAGCGACACATCATAACCGTGCAGATGCACCTCAGCCGCTTCATCGACGGTCAACACGATCTGCACCGAGTCCCCTTGAGTCACCCGGATGACATCCGCCCCCGCTGCCACCTTACGTTTCTGGATGGCCACTGCAAATTGGCGGACTTGTGAACTCTGCGCGTAAGCCGATGCACCCAGCGATGCGCCGAAGCTCGAATTGGACAGCGCCAGCGTCAGGAGGCCTAACAAGATGATGGCGCCAATGCTGACGCGAGACCAAAGCAGGGCAATGCGCAGATAGATCTTTGTCGCTTGCATCACGTTTAAATGTCGATCAGGCGCCCTTGGCTTTGATGCCGTGTAAACCGTGCGAGGCATCCTTGACGGTGAAGAAGATGACATCCCCGTCCTTGGTCGCTTTCCCGTGGTGAATGGTATTGGCCGGAATGTAGATGGCCGAACCGGGGCCAGCTAAGTGGCGTTGGCCGTCGACGGTCGAATCCATCGTGCCTTCAATCACGTAGACCCATTGCTCATTCGGATGCGAGTGCGGCTCGGCCCCCGTACCCGCCGGCATCCGCATCAGTGCGGCAATCATCCGCTCGCCCTCAACGCAGCCGCCGAACACGCTCGAGTAATTCGGCCCACCCATGATCGAGTTGACCTTCGTCATGTCGAAATAATATTCGCCAGGTTCAGCGCGCTTGGCACCGGGAGTGCGCGCTTGCGCCGTTGCTTGAATTTTCACACTGTCGGTCATCGCCTCATGTTCCTTTCGCTTGCTGGTCGAAATTCGACGGATTGCATCGGCGCGTTTTTCTCATTCTGTAGCGAGGGCGCTCGGTTACTTGCTGCCTCGCTTGCGCGGCGGCGCACCCGCGAGCAGCGATGGTGGAATGAGTTCTGCGGCGATCCGCTTGTCCTTTTTGGATAAAATGTCGCGACCCGCCTTGTGGATGCGAATCCGCGCTTGATCCATGTGAATCTGCGCGGCGAGCCGCGCCGCCGAACTGTCCTTGCGGCGGATGGCGTCCACGATGTCGAGATGCTCACTCTCGACTTGGCGCGCAAAATCTTCGCGCAAAGCCTCGTTGCCGCGGCTCACACGCAGCGCCTGCAGCAGGAACTGACTAAGATAGTCGAGAAGGGCGGTGTAATACGGATTGTGCGAGGCGTCGGCAATCGCGCGATGAAAAGCCATGTCAGCGCGGGTACTGTCGCCGCGGACGCGCGCCGTTTCGGACGCACGCGCGTAGGCTTTTTCAATCGCCCCCATGTCCTTGCGCGTGCGTCGCTCGGCAGCAAGCGCAGCTGCTTCCGCTTCGATTCCTTTGCGCAGTTCGGCGATGAACAGAACCGACTCGAGACTCTTGCTGATCCCGGGGTCGAGGCGCAGCGAACTCGTTTCCCAATCGCGCACGAACGCACCGCTGCCCTGCCGCGTGGTCACCAACCCTTCGTTCTTCAAACGCGCGATCGCCTCGCGGATCACGGTGCGGCTGACGCCGAATTGCACCGCCATGGTCTGCTCGGACGGCAGACGCATGTCGGGCTGCAACTCGCCGGAGCGGATGCGACTACCCAATTCGCGCGCCACTTCGTCGACCCGATTAAAGGCGGGAAGCCGCACCACATCGAGCTTGATCACGCTACCGGTCATTTGTATGTTGTCTGACAAGTTGCCCGTTCCTGTCAACGTGGCGCGGCGCATCGCGAGGAAATTTGAAGATAAAAACTGGACCGGGAGATATCCGATGGCGATCAAACGCGGGCTGCTGGCGCTGCTGTTGCTCCTTACAGCCGCGTTGCCAGTCAGCGCTCAATACCCAAACAAGTCGGTCCGGTTGATCATTCCCTTCCCGCCCGGCGGGTCGACTGGCTACACCGCCAAGGTGCTCGCCGACGAACTGCAAAAAGTGCTCGGTCAACCCGTCGCGCTCGATGTGAAGACGGGCAACTTTGGCATCAATGCGCTGAGTGAATTAGTCGGACAGTCCGACGGCTATACGCTGATGGTCGGAAGCGTGATCACCAATTCGATGACCCCGGTGATGCACCGCCAGGACATCAAATTCGATTACGATAAGGAGGTCATGCCGGTCACGCGGTTGGCGGAGTTCCCCAGCGTCGTGATGATTGCTCCGTCGGCGCCCGCAAACACGCTGAAAGACTTGCTCGCCGCTCTGAAAGCAAGCTCGGGCAAGCTCACGCTCGGCACCGATTTCATCGGGACCTTCGTCGACGTTGACACCATCCAGCTGGCCAAGACGGCAGGTCTGAAGGTCGCTTATCATCCCAACCCGAACGGTGCGAATGGTATCCTGGCCGACCTGGTGGCCGGCAAGAGCAACATCGCCTTCCTGAACGTGGCAACAGCGTCGGCGAACACCGGCAAGTTCAAACCGCTCGCGGTCACCGGCGCGCGCCGGCTGGCGAATTTTCCCGATGTGCCCACCATGACCGAGGCGGGCTATGCCGGGATCGGCACCAGCAACTGGCAGGGCTTATTCGTTTCGCGTCACACGGCGCCCGACGTCGTCCAGCGACTGCATCAGGCCGCGTTGAGCGCAATGAGTTCGCCGGAGGCCAAAGCAGCTTTCGACAAGGTGAATGCCGCGATTGCGACGAGCGCGACGCCTGCGAAGTTTGAAGACGAGATCAAGGCCGAAAGAGCAAGATGGCAGGAATTGCAGCCGGAGGTGCTGGCGTTGCCGCAAGAATAATTCCGATCGCTTGGTCACATGAGCCAGGCCGATTGGCGCCCCAAGGAAACTATCAATGACACGCCATCATTAGGGAGGATGGACATGACGAACCTTGACCACAACAAGAGACTGCGGCGGGCGACTGTTGCGCTGGCCGCGTTCTTGGCGATGACGCTGGCAGCCAGCGCCCAGACGAGCAAGCCGGACACCGACACCACTAAGAAGTTCGAGGCGGCGCAGAAGGTCGAGACGACACCGGCCAAGGGACAATGGGAGGCCTCGACGCCATTCCCGATGCCGATGGAAGAACCGGTCGGCGCCGTCGTCGATGGCAAGCTCTACATTATTCAAGGCCTGACTGACGGCGGCTTCCAGCCGATGGGCGTGGTCTACATGTTCGATCCCGCGACCAAACAATGGACGAAAAAAAATCCGATGCCCGAGCCGCATGTTCACCACGCCATGACCGCCGCACTCAACGGCAAGATCTATGTGTTCGGCGGCTTCATGCGTCCTGGCAAGGACATTGCCTGGCAGCCGGTCAATAATGCCTGGGAGTACACGCCGGACACCGACACTTGGAAGGCGATCGCGCCATTACCGACTAAGCGCGGCGGCGGCAGCGCCATCTCGTACAACGGCAAGATCTATGTGATCGGAGGCGCGACCATCCTTCCCGGCGCACCTGATCCAGCTATTCGCTTCGATGGCAAACCGCGCGACATGTGCGTCGGCGTAAACGAAGAATATGATCCCACGACCAATAGCTGGCGCGCCCGCGCGTCAATGCCAACGGCCCGCAATCACTTCCTTGGCGCTGAAGTCGATGGAAAGATCTATGCCATCGGCGGCCGGCTCGGGTCGACCTTCATCACCCGCTCGAGCAATACCGACGTCGCCGAGGAATACGACGTGGCGCAGGACCTCTGGACGACCAAGGCGGCGATGCCAACAGCGCGTAGCGGGGTTGCCGGGGGCGTCTACAAGGGCAAAATCTACGTCGGCGGCGGAGAGTTCCAGAACGACAAGATCATGGCCGCGTTCCGCGCCTTCGAAGCCTACGATCCGGCAACGAACACCTGGGATCAGAGCCTGCCGCGCATGCGCATCCCCCGCCACGGCTTTGCTGGCGCGGTGATCGGCGATCAGCTTCACGTGGTGGCCGGCGATATCCAGACTGCCGGCATCCCGGGCGTCACCGCCTATACCGACACGCATGACGTGTTCAATTTCACAAAGTGAACACGTCTGTTTAAAATAACCCGAACCGAACTCGCTCGACTCGGCGGGCGGAATTCTCCCTTCCGCCCGCATCGCTTTGAATCGGACCGAGGGCGCCGAGGATCTCATCGCTCTCAACGTCCTGCGATGAAACCGGAATGACACGATGAAACGATTGGGCCTGATCCTTGCGTGTGTGGCCTGGCAGTTGTCGAGCTTGATGACTGTCTGTGCCGAGGAGAGATATCCAAGTCGGCCCATCAAAGTCATTGTGCCTTATGCACCGGGCGGTGCGACCGACATCGTCGCGCGCATCCTCGGTGAAGCGGTCCAGAAAATTTCCGGTCAGGGTTTTGTCGTTCTCAACAAACCGGGCGCCTTCGGCCTGCCGGCGATCGAAGAAATGGCCAAGGCGACACCCGACGGCTACACGCTGATGCTCGGCAACGTCACTACCAACGCCATCACGCCGATCCTCTATGCGAAGAAGCTCACCATCAACTACGCCAAGGATGTGGTGGCGGTGACAAACCTGGTCGACATACCCGCATTCCTGATGGTGACGACCGCCAATGACTTTCCTCCGAAGACGGTTCCGGAGTTCATCGCCTACGCGAAACAGCATCCCGGCACGATTCGTTACGGCACCGTCGGTGTCGGCTCATATCCGCACTACGACATGGCCTATTTTGCCAAGCGGGCGGGCGATCTCGAATTATCGGCGCTCCCCAACAGGAACGGCGCAGCCGGCGTGATCCAGGACATGCTGCGTGGCGACGTACAGGCTGGCTTCCTCAACGTCGCCAGTACTGCCGGAATGGTACAAGCTGGGCAGCTGCGTCCGCTCGCGGTTGTCAATCGCACCCGCCTGCCGGAATACCCCGACATTCCGACCATGCAAGGGCTCGGATTGCCGGATGTAGGCACCATTGCATGGCAGGCCCTATTTGCGCCGGCAGCGACCCCGAAGCCGGTGCTCGAGACGTTGTTTCAGATTGTCGCCAGGGCAATACAGTCGCCCGACACCATCGAGAAACTACACAAGCAGAATTTCAATATCGTAGCGAGTAAGTCGCTCGACGAAGCCCAGACTTGGCTCGCCGACGAGATAAAGCATTGGGAACACATCACCAAGGCCGTGGAGATCGACGTCGCGCAGTGATATGCCCCGAGCAGACGCTCGCAGGCCATCCGATCGTGATAGATTCGTGGGAAGCAAAGACATCTTTCAGCTAAGCTATTGGAACGTGAAGCCTTGTAGAGGAAGAGGTTGAATCCAGCTGGCGCCGGCCCCGACGCGCGCACGATCTTGTGCGCGGGCATCATCGTGCTCGACGAGGTATTCCAGGTCGACCGCTTCCCGCAGCGCGACGAAAAAACGGAGGCCCAGAGCTTCTTCATCGTCAACGGTGGTTGTGCCGCCAATGCCGCGGTCGCCGTAGCGCGGCTCGGCGGCCGCGCGGCGCTGGCCGGACCACTCGGCGATGATGCGAACGGCGAGCGCGTGCTTGCGGCGCTCGCGCGCGAAGAGGTGGATTGCAGCGGCTGCCAGCGCCTCGCCGGCACGCCAACGGCGGTTTCCGCGATCTTCCTCGACGCGCGGGGCGAGCGCATGATTGTGACCCATTGCGATGACCGCCTCGGCGCGGCGCGGCCCATCAACCCGGCTCGGCTCATCGCATCCGCCGACGCGGTGCTGGCCGATAATCGTTTTCCCGAGTTCGTGCAGCCGATCTGCGAGGCGGCGCGCGCCCGCGGCCTCATGGTCGTGCTGGACGCCGACCGGCCGACGCAAATCCGCGACGCGTTGTTCCGCATCGCCACCCACGTGGTGTTCTCCAGCGAGTGTCTGCGCGCCACCACCGGCTGCGACGACCTCGCCGCCGGGCTCAGCGCGGTTGCCGCAACGACTTCGGCGTTTCTCGCCGTCACCCATGGCCCGAACGACGTGCTCTGGCGCGAGGGCGCGGCAATCCGCAAGAGCCCGGTGTTCGCGGTGGACGCGGTCGACACGCTGGGCGCGGGCGACGTGTTTCACGGCGCGTTCGCGCTCGCCTTGGCGCAGGGGCGCACGCTGGGCGCGGCGATTCGGTTTGCCGCGGCGGCCGCGGGGCTCAAATGCACGCGCCTCGGCGGCAGCATGGGGACCCCTCGACGCGGCGAGGTCGAGGCTTTGCTCGCGCGGGCGCCCGCGAGCAAATTTGAGTTGCCGTAGAAAACTCTTCTAGATACACGTGGCGAACGTCACAAAACGAAGAGATCATTCTACTGCGCCCCGTGGAACTCGCGTTCATTTCCCTTCCAGGATCGCCCTGATGGACGCCATCGATCGCAAGATTCTGGCGCTTCTGCAGGAGGATGCCTCCCGCTCGGTGGCCGAGATCGGCAGCCTGGTGGGGCTGTCCTCGACCCCGTGTTGGAAGCGCATCCAGCGATTGGAGACCGACGGCATCATTCAGCGCCGGGTCGCGCTGGTCGACCAGGATAAGCTCGGGCTCGGCGTCACCGTCTTCGTGTCGGTCGAGACCGGCGACCACTCGCAGCAATGGCTCGACCGCTTCGCCGCCGTGGTCGGAGCGATGCCGGAGGTGATGGAGTTTTACCGCACGGCCGGCGATGTCGATTACATGCTGCGCGTGATCGTGCCGGACATCGCCGGTTACGACGCGTTCTACAAGCGGCTGATCGCAGCGGTGCCGCTCAAGAACGTCACCTCGCGCTTCGCCATGGAAAAGATCAAGGCGACAACCGCGTTGCCGATCGCGTGAGCCTTTCGCGGGAAGCACTTCATTAACCAAACGCGCGCGGCAAAAACCTATCGTTAACGCCACTGCGTTTCGCTGCTCGAACTGCGGTTTTGCGCGCCCATATTAACCTCGCTGCAACGGCGAGCCGGCTAGCGTTCATCCGTTCCGGACGGCCGGGGCAACAACGGCTCCACCGGAACTCAGAGCGCAAGCTGTGGAGTGTGGAGGCAGCAATGACCAATCTCATCAAGCGTTTTTTGCAAGACGAGAGTGGCGCGACCGCGGTCGAATACGGCCTCGTCGCTGCCGGCATCTCGGTCGCGATCATCGCCGTCGTGCAGGGCTTGGGCTCGAAGCTCAGCTCGGCCTTCGTCCAGGGCCCGGTCAGGTGACGAATACGTTTGTTCGTCGATCACCCGCATTGACGCTAACGCGGCGGCAACGCGCACCCGCTAAACTTTGCCAATGACGCGCAAAAGCTCCGCGCCATGCTCATGATCGCCGACGCTGTCCGATGGACGCTCTTTCCGGCGATGATGGCATTCGCTGCCTCGAGCGATCTCTTCACCATGACCATTTCCAACCGCGTGTCGCTGATGCTCGTCGGCGGCTTTTTCGTCTTGGCGCCGATCACGGGCATGAACGCGGCCGAGATGCTCTTGCATGTTTCCGCCGGCTGCATCGTTCTGGTCGCCGGCTTCGGCCTGTTCGCCCGTGGAATCATCGGCGGCGGCGACGCCAAGCTCGCCGCGGCGGCGGCGCTGTGGCTCGGCTTCGATCACCTTTTGCCCTATCTCCTGTTGGCGTCGCTCTTGGGCGGTGCGCTGAGCGTCGGATTGATCTGGTTCCGGATGACGCCGCTGCCGCAATGGCTGGCGCGCCAAGCGTGGGTCGAGCGGCTGCACGGCAAGGATGGCGGCATACCCTATGGCATCGCGCTCGCGGCGGCCGCGCTTGCCGTCTACCCGGACACGGCGTGGATGACAGGCCTCGCCTGACGGGGGTTGCGCATGCGGCCTGGTGAGGAATCATTAACCGAATTTGGATAGGCGGCGTTAACCATGTCTTGACCCTTTGCTGCTGAAATCGCGGACAGCGCCGCGTCTTTTCAGCAGGGGATCAGACATGGGGGACAGCTCGCTCATTCGCGCCACATTGCTCATCGCCTTGTTGACAGCCGTGGGTTTCGTCGCCGCCGGTCGCGCGCCTGCCGCCGAATCGCCAATGGCCGGCAACACCGCGCTCAGCGTCGTTGCGCGCTGATCACCGCGTTTCGATTCGCCGCCGCTCTCTGGACTATTGGGCGAGCGCTTGGCGCAGATGGACGACGTTGGCTTCGCTCGGTAGCACTCGCGCCGGAGCTTCCCCCGGCCTGCTCCCTTGCTGTAACCCCATGACCAACGCCAGCTTTTGCCGCACCTGCGGATCGTCGTGCGAGTGCGCCGCCGCCCGTCGCAGCGTCGCCTCCGCTCGCACGAGGTCCTTGGCCAGCGCATAGGACAGCCCGAGATTGGCGAGCACCGAGGGCTCATCCGGCGCGATTCGCAGCGCGGTCGCATAATAGCGCTGGGCTTCGGCGTGCCGCCCCATCTGGTCGAGGGCGGCGCCCTGGACGGAAAGGACGCGCCAGTCGGGCGCGCCGGGCGTGTGGGCGCCGTCGAGCACCGCGAGCGCGCCTTTGTAATTGCCGGCAGCCGCCAGCGCGCGGCCATAGGCGGCAAGCACGCGGCGATCGTTCGGGTGCTCCTTCGACGCGCGTTCGAGCACCGCGAGGGCCTGCGCGTACTGGCCGCCGCCTCGCAAAACCCGGGCATAATTGATCGCGGCGTCCGGATCGTCCGGATGCGCGCGGTAGCGCTCGGCCAAGCTTAGCGCCGAAGGCTCGCCTTCGGCGGCGGCAACGCCGCGCGATGCACTCATCTCCGTCGGTTGGGTCGTCTTGCAACCGGCGAGCCCGACCGCAAGCGCGGCGGCGAGCACCCTCGGCAGCAACCCCTCGACGCAACCGAACCCCTTGATCGAGCGGATCATCACGGTCCCGTTGGGCGCCCCAGACGGCTTCCGGCAATAAAGCGTTAACCTTAACGAATGGTTAATGCACCCTAACGAAGGGTTAACGGCGGCGGCGGTGGAGCTCGCCCCGCTCGCCTTCACCCCCGCCGAACTGCATGTTAGCAGGACACCTTCAGGGACGGTCTCCATGCATCCTGTGTTTCTTCCCCGCGGCCACGCGGCCACGACGGTTCCGGTAACCTTCGTTACCGCCGCGAACTGGCGCGAACTGCGGGGAGCGCTCGATTCGCCCGCGCGAGGCTTCGCCGACGCGGCCGGCTTCGAGCCTAAGGCGGGCCGTCACTGCCTCCTACCCGGCCCCGATGGCGGCCTTGGCGGCGTCCTGTTCGCGCTCGAGCGCCCCGAGGAGCCGAGCAAGGACTTATTTTGGCCGGGCGCGCTGCCGGCGCTATTGCCGGGCGGTGCCTATCGCTTCGCCACCGCGGCGCACGACCAACGGCTCGCCGCGCTTGCGTTCGCCCTCGGTGCCTACCGCTTTACCCGCTACCGCAAGCAAGACGCGAAAGACATCCAGCTCGAGCTGCCCGGCAACGTCGACGGCGAGGATCTCCCCCGCATCGTCGAGGGCGTCACGCTGGCCCGCGATCTCATCAACACGCCGGCAAACGACTTGGGCCCGGCCGAGCTCGAAACTGCCGCGCGCGCGCTTGCCGACCGCCACGGCGCAGAGCTGCGTGCCATCGTCGGCGACGATTTGCTCGAAGAGAATTTTCCGCTCATTCATGCGGTCGGCCGCGCCGCCGCGCGCCCGCCACGCCTCATCGATCTCACCTGGGGCGATCCCAAGCATCCGAGAGTGACGCTAATCGGCAAGGGCGTATGCTTCGATTCGGGCGGGCTCGACATCAAGCCCGAGAGCGGCATGCTCAACATGAAGAAGGACATGGGCGGCGCGGCGGCGATGCTCGCGCTGGCGCACATGCTGATGCAGCGCGCGATCAAGCTGCGGCTGCGCGTGCTCATCCCGGCTGTCGAGAACGCGATCTCGGGCGCATCCTTTCGTCCGCGCGACGTCTATCGCTCGCGCAAGGGCTTGACCGTCGAGATCGGCAACACCGATGCCGAAGGCCGTCTCATCCTCGCCGACGCGATCGCGCTCGCCGACGAGGATCAGCCCGACTTGATTGCCGACCTGGCGACGCTGACGGGCGCCGCGCGCGTGGCGCTGGGGACCGAGATCCCGCCGTTCTACACCGACGACGAGGCGCTCGCCGCCGCGCTTGCGGATTGCGCCAAGAGCGAAAACGATCCGTTGTGGCGGATGCCGCTCTGGCGCCCCTACGACGCGCTGCTCGACTCCAAGGTGGCGGACGTCAACAACGTCGCGTCCGGCAGTTTCGGTGGGTCGATCACCGCGGCGCTGTTCTTGCGCCGGTTCGTAACGGCGGCCAAGGCGTGGCTGCATGTCGACGTCTACGCCTGGAATCAGGCGACCAAGCCCGGGCGACCGGAAGGCGGCGAATGCCAAGCCGCCCGCGCGCTCTATGCGCTATTGGTGTCGCGCTATGGCTGAGGGCCCACGCGGCGCGGAGGAAGTCTACGAGGTCGTCGACGCAACGGCACCGTTGCGGCAAGCGCCCTCCCCCGACGCCCCGCTCGACACCGAAGCGCTCAACGGCGAGCGCGTGATCGTGCACGAGACGCGGGAAGGCTGGGCGCGCGGCACGCTCGTTGCCGACGGTTATGCGGGCTTCCTGCCGGCGAGCGCGCTCGGCGCGCCCGGCGCGCCGCCGACGCACAAGGTTGCGGCCCTGCGCACGCTGGTCTTCCCGGGGCCGTCGATCAAGCTGCCGCCGCTCCAGGCGCTGCCGCTCGGATCCCGCCTCGCAGTCGCGCGCACCGAGAGCGTCTTCGCGATCACCGCCGCGGGCGGCTACCTGCCGGCGCGTCATCTCGTGGCGATCGACGAGATGGAAACCGATTTCGTCGCGGTCGCCGAGCGCTTCCTGGGCGCGCCGTATCTCTGGGGTGGCAAGACCTCGCTCGGACTCGACTGTTCCGGCTTGGTGCAGGTTGCACTTACCGCCTGCGGCATCGCTTCCCCGCGCGACAGCCACCTGCAGGAGAAGGCGCTCGGGCGCGCGCTTGCGCCGACGGTCGATCTCGGAGCATTGCGGCGCGGCGATCTTCTGTTCTGGCACCGCCACGTCGCCATCGCGCGCGATGCGGGCTCGCTCATTCACGCCAACGCGTTTCACATGGCGGTCGCCGTCGAGCCGATCGAGGCGGCGATTTCGCGCATCCGCGCCGCGGGCAGCGAGGTGACGAGCATGCGCCGGCTTGACCCGGCACACCGTGAGGCGCGCCCAGCCTGAAGGACAACGGTGCCGCTCCGGCCTGCGTCACACGGTCTGGTTGCGGTTTTTCATTGTAAATAACAATGCGGAAACAATGCGGGGCCATTTCGCACAACCGTAGGTCGCTGTTCTCTTGTCGCGATGCTGAGGAGGCTCGCCGCTCAAACGCGCTAGCCATGCGTTTCGAATATGAGCTCTGACGCGTTCTCATCCTTCGAGACGCGCGCACCCGCGTTCGGCCTTGGGGGCGCCATCTCGCATGCGCGCCCCTCTGGATGAGGACGAGCACGCTTCAGGAGCGAGACGCGGATCTTTAGCTCGAATGCAAATTGTAGTCAAGAACTAAATTCAATAAGCGTTCGACGCCAATAAGCCGCTCTCATGTTACGCGGCTGTTTCATAGCCGCGTCGAACTGACTTACACAACCTGCATCTTGGCCCGCTGCATGGTCCAAACCGTCAGCGTGTAACCGACGCCCGTGATCAGCACCGTGAGCAAGGCCGGAATCCAAGCGGTCGGGATCACGTAGGTGCAGATCAGAAAGCCAAATGCCGTCCAGGCGACCGCGATCGGATTGAAGCCGGCCCAGTAGCGATAGCGGCCTTTCGGGTCGTACAGCGCCGCCACGTCGATGTGCATGCGTCGCACGAACAGATAATCGAACACAAGCACGCCGGCGACTGGCGAAAACACGTTGCCAAACATGCTGACGTAGCGAAAAAAGTTCAACACATCCGGATCGCCACACAGCGCGACTCCCAACACGCTGGCGACCAGCGTGGTCCAGAACCGCCCAATCCGCTCGAACATGTTGGAAAGCGACAACCCTGCCGAATAGAGATTGAGCACGTTGATGGTCCAGTCATCGACGCAGAGGAATACCAGCACGACCAGGAAAGCGACCCAGCTGGTTTCGATTTGGGCAGTCAGCACGAAAGGGTTGGTGACTTTGCCGAGGGTTGCGGCGGCCCCATACGCGCCAAGTGCAGTGGACAGCAACGCTCCGAGCGCGCCCGCGGCGAAGGTGCCAACCCACATCTCCGTCCGCGAGCGCGTGTAGCGGGCGAAATCCGCCGCATCGGTGACGTTGGTCAGCCAGCCTGCAATCGTGACGTTCAGCCACCCCGCCAGCAACACCCAGGTCCAGCCGCCGGCGCCCGAGTAGGACAGCACTTTGGCAAACTCGAAATTCGCATCGTCATGGCGCGCAAACAGAACAAACAGATAGGCCAACACGATGACCTTGATCGGCAGTGCGACTCGCGCCAGCACCTTGAGCGACCCGAAGCCGATCACCGCGACGCACGCCTGGATCAAGCCAAAGATCACGCTGACCCAGACCAGCGGATAGGTGATACCGGTCAATTTCGCGAGTACCGCGACGATGGCCGATGCGCCAACAAGGGTTTGGAACGAGAACCAGTAGATCGACACGATGACCCGCAACAGCGAGGGGATCAGCTTTGCTCCGCGCAAGCCATAAACGGCGCGGGTGGCGACCTGACCGGGGATCCCGTAGTCGACCCCGAGCGTCGCCATGACCAGATAGAACACCAGTGCAACGAGGGTGCCAAAAAACCCGGCCGCTAACGCGGCCTGGAAGGACAGTCCAGCGGCCACCATCAGGCCCCCGCTCAGCATGACGCCGGGGTTGATCAGGAAGTTGAACATGATGCTGAAGAGATCGAACCAGCCCGCCGTCTTGCGATCTTCCGGAACGGGTTCGATGCCGAATTGCTCGACGCCGGCGGGCTGACGATAGCGCGCACGCAGGCTGCGCTCGATGTCGATTGCGGCAGTCATCGGCAATTTTGCGCGCCACCTCGATCAGGATGGGAGGCGATTGTCGCCGTCATGGCTGGACCTGTTCCGGCCATCTAGGCTTTCGCCGCTCAAAAAAGAAAGACGTGGATGCCCCGGACGAGGCGGGGCGTGACGGATATGGCTCTCTGCGCCTCATTCGATCAGTTCGTCGGCGGCAGCTTGCAGGGTGACAGAAACCGTCAGCCAAAGCGGCCTCGCGTGTCTCGGCAACGCGGTACGTCCGATCTATCCTGATCGGGCTGGCCGCTTCCGTCCGGCACCATAATTGAGCGAATACGTACCGGAATGCCCGCACTCGGGGCATCGAACCACGAACACCCGTTGGCCCTCCTCGAATGCGGGGGTTACGACAGTCGTGATGCCGCACCTAACGCACGGCGGCGGTGCTGGTTGGAATAGAAGTGGCATGACCATCGGCTCCCTGATTTTCAGGCGGGAGCTCGACGGGTCTCTCAGCCATCGGCGCCTGGGCAAAGCCTCTACCGATGATGGCGGCAGTATATGCTGTCCGTCTGCCATTCGACAGACGACCCCCAATCATCACACGATTGTGCTTAGGTAGAAGCCAATGGCGATCTGCTTTGGGAGTTGCGCGGCTATGCAGTATGTGCCGGCCGCCCAAGGCCAAGGCTTTAAAAGTCATTACGCAGCAGATCGTAAGAACCTTTGTGACCTCGCCTATATACTTTCGCCGCGGTTGCGCAGATCAGTGCACGGTTCAAATCGAAGGCCCTCAGCAGACCGGCCTCGTCAAATTGCATATCCGGTTGAATTTGCTTGAGTGCCTCTTCGCTAACAAAGAATGAAGTCTCCATTGCGCTGTCATAGCCCCAGAACCGAACGGCGCGGCGCGTCGTGTCGTATGAGCGGCTGTGGTTTGGAAAGCTAATTGCCATCGATTGCGTACCTCGTCGAAGTCGCCATGTTTCCCGCATACTTCACCCTCATCGTTTCATGACGCCTTTTTCTAACCCGCACAGCCTGGCACGCAACTGAGCGGAAGACGGCGAGACGGCCTCGACCGCTCCTTCGGGTCGCTCTCAACTGCTAGAGCTCCGCGCAAGCCGCTCGAAGTCATCGAGCACCGCCGCAATCAGTTTTTGTCTGCGGGGGTCTTGCGCCGTCACGGAGTGGGCAAGGAGGTTGAGCAAGTAACGGGCTTTCTCGGCGGCTTCAGGCCAATTCGCAGCCGGAGCCGCGACCAGGTGCGCTTCCAACTCGTGCTGTCGGAGGCGTAAGGCTTTTTCGTTGGCCTCCACATCTGCCAGCAGTCGCCGCAGATCGGTCGCCTTCTGAGCGGCCATCCCACGATGCTGATCCAGGTCAATTGTCTTTTCGGTCATTTTCGCGGGCGTCTGGCCCCTCCAATCTCTTGTTCTGTTGTTCGCCATTGGTCACAACTTTGGACTCTCGGGCGGCAAATCCGGCCGACGCCTTTCAGATCGAATGGATGGCCGAAGATGACAGATTTGCTCCGCGAACGAGTAATCATAGAAGCTACACCGCTGCCTGTCGAGGTAAGAGGCAACTGGAGCTCTGGTACAAGCGACGAATTTCCTCGCTGCCGTATCTTTCACCGTCGACTTCAAGAAAAGCGCCAAGCAGGAGCTCGGGCGGAAGTTCTTCGATTGCAAATCGAATGGCATGGGCAGCCCCGGCGAAGCGTCTGTACCCAAAGGGCTGATGCCTGTACTTGCGATTCCAGAACAGTTCTGCGGGAACGCCGTAATCAAATGCTAGCATGGGGATTGTACCTTACTCTCCTACTGGCCTCCTTGCAGGCCGAGGTGCAGATATCCGGCCTCCACCTCAAAAGGCCTCGCGCCAGATTTGGCGATCGTTCATTAGCGCATCGACTCGCGCTGAACCTTTTATTTATGCCAACCGTTGGCGGCGATCTGCTTAACAAGGTCTGGCGTGTCTTGAGACGAGAGTCCTGCTCGGGGAAATTGCCCCATTCGGCGCCAATCTCGTTGAGCACGATCTGATGAGTCCCCCGGCGGTGGTGGTCGCGGCGCGCACTGGAGGGGCGTTTGCTCATTTAATGGATGAATCGATCCACTTGAATGACCATCATTCAGATGACGCTACTTACATATGCTCGAATTGCGGGGAAACGAGCGGTCGCCGCAAGTATTTTAGCGCCTCTCGGAACGCACTTCAGCCGAAGTGACCGCGAGGATGCCGATCACCGGCATTGGCCCCTGCTCTGCGCGACGCAACCGGCCACGCCGCCGCGGCGCGGAGCATCGTCATGAAGGCGCGCCTCGGCGTGTCGATGCGCCCAACTCGCTCCGTCATGGCCGGACTTGTTCCCGCGATCCACGTCTTGCCCAGGAAAGACCTGCGCGCAGACTGGCCGCCGCGCCTCACTCGATCACCTCGTCGGCGCGCTGCTGCAGGAACCAAGGCACTTCGAGACCGAGAGCCTTGGCAGTCTTGAGATTGACAATTAGCTCGAACTTCGTCGGCGCCTGAACCGGCAGCTCGCCCGGCTTGTCTCCTTTGAGAATGCGATCGACATACGATGCCGCACGTCGGTAGATCTCGACCTGATCGATCCCATAGGACAGCAGTCCTCCAGCCTTGGTGAAGACCGCAAATGCATAGATCGCCGGCAGGCGATGGTGGGCGGCGAGCGTAACGATGAGTTCGCGGTGAGCGAGGGTGAAGGCGTCCGGCATCACCAGCATGCCGCCATTATCTCCACCCGCCAAACCAACCACGGCGTTCTCGATTGCGGTAGCATCGCGAGCCGGGGCTCGGTTGAACTCGACGGCCAAAGATGACGCGGCCGCTTCGATCGATTGCCAGTACTGGCCGGAATGCGTTTCGGGATTGAAGATGGCGATCGCGCGCGTCACGCCCGGCGCGACCTCCTTGAGCAGCTCGAGCCACTTGCCCCCGATCGCGGGCTCGAAATTCGTGAACCCGGTCAGGTTTGCGCCGGGATGTGCCAAACTTGCGACGAGGCCGCTCCCGATCGGATTCGCGACCTGTAAGAACACGATCGGCACGGTTGTAGTCGCCTGCCGCAATGCTACCGCCGCCGGCGTGCTTTCCGCCACAATGACATCCGGCGAGATGCCGGCCAGTTCTTTCGCCTGCACCCGCATCCGGTTCGGATCGCCGGCGCCAAAGCGGAACTCGATCCCGACATTGCGGCCCTCGGACCAGCCAAGTTTGGCAAGCGCTTGCCGGAATTCTTGAGTGCGCAGCGACGCTTCCGGATCATTCTCCAAAGTTCCTATCAACACGCCGATGCGCCGCACCCGGTCTGCTTGTTGCGCGTGCGCAACGCGCGGCCACGCCGCCGCCGCGCCGCAGAGCAGATGGATGAATTCGCGCCGCCTCACTCCATCACCTCGTCGGCGCGGGCGAGCAGCGTCGCGGGGACCTCAACCCCGAGCGCCTTCGCAGTCTTGAGGTTGATGAAAAGCTCAAGCTTGGTCGCCTGATGGACCGGCAGGTCCGCCGGCTTGGCGCCGGCAAGAATGCGCCCCGTCTGGATACCCGCCCGGTGCCCCCAATCGGTGATGCTGCCGCCGTAGCTCATCAGGCCACCCGCCTCCGCGAATTCGCGAAACTGGTAAATCGAGGGCACGGCATGCCGCAGACCCAGCGCGGCAAGGCGTTCGCTCCGGCTGGTGAAGAAAAGGTCGCTCCCGATGACGAGCGCGCCGGCGCTTGTCCGAGCGAAGCTTGCAAAAACCGAGTCAAAATCGCCTTCCGTGCTCGAATGCAAGACATGAACTTGGAGGCCGAGCGTTCGGGCAGCAGCCGCAACGGTGCGTGATTGGTTTTCAGCGGCGATCGGGTTGGTCGGATTGACCAGCAGGGCGAGGGTGGTCACCGAAGGAAGCAATTCGTGCAGCAACTCGAGTTTCTTTGGAGCCAGTTCCACGTTCAATCCGGTCACTCCCGTGACATTGCCGCCTGGCCGACTGAGGCTGGCGACGAGTCCCGCTTCGACCGGGTCGGTCGATAGGATAAACACAATCGGAATGGTCGTGGTCGCGGCTTTCGCCGCCAGAGTCGCGGGGGTGCCGCCGGTGACGATGAGGTTTACGCCCCGGCGAACCAGATCGACGGCCATTGACGGCAGCCGATCGTTTCGCCCGTCCGCCCAGCGATATTCGATTGTCACGTTCCGGCCCTCGACATAGCCGGTTTCGCTTAGGCCTTGGCGATAGGCGCGCACGCGCTCTCCGTCTGCGTCGGGCGAACTGCTGTTGAGAAAGCCGATGAGCGGCATCGTCTGCTGCGCGCGTGCCGCCAACGGGCGAAAAACCGAGGGCGCAGTCGCGCCGACGAGGAGCGAGAGAAACGCGCGCCGCTTCATTCGACCCGGTGCCATCGGTTGTCCCCGCGGCTGGCGAACGGATACCGGTGATCTCCAAGCCTAGGACAATCGCGTCCCGCCGGCCACCACGTCGCCCGTCGCGCAGCGGCAGCTTCGCACCATGGAGTATTCCCCTCCGACCGCCGCCCGTCCTTAAGCGAACCTGAATCGTTCTGAAAAAGAGGTTGCCCTGGGGCGGTAGGCGTCTCCAGGAAAAATCAAGCATCTCTCCAGCATAAATCCAGCGCGGGGCAAAGCATTGCGCCTGCGCTCGGGGCATTCTTTCCAAAGACAGGGGGGGTGTGGGCGGCCTCGTTATCGCTCGGGCGCGAATTGCATCCACCGTGCGCGTGACGCGCGGGACACGTCGGGAGGTTCAAAGAGCTCACTCGGCCAAGCTCGGCATTGCGACACGATCGGCGGCCAGCACATGCGTCCGTCATTACTTGACGACTCGATCCCCTTCACGAGGCAAACTTGAATATGAACACTCCGCGCCGGCAATTCGTGCGCCTGGCAGCGAGCGCCGCCGCGGTGTCGGTCTCCTCCCGATTCGCATGGGCAGACACGTATCCGACCCGGCCGGTGCGCATGATCGTGCCGTTCGCCCCAGGGGGGCCGACCGACATCGTGGCGCGGCTGCTGACGCAGAAGCTCGCCGACCATCTGGGCAGGCAGTTCTATGTCGAGAACGTCGCCGGCGCGGGCGGCAACCTCGGCATGCGCGCGGCGGCGCGAGCCGCCCCCGACGGCTATACCCTTGTGCTCGTCTCTTCGAGCTACATGGTCAATCCGAGCCTTTATCCCAAGGTCCCATACGACCAGACGAAGGACTTTGTCCCGGTAACTCTCCCCGCCTATGCGCCGAACATCCTGGTCGCCAGCCCGTCGCTGCCGGTTAAGAGCGTCAAGGAGCTCGCCGACTTCGTGTTGGCCAATCCGGGCAAGCTGAGCTTTGCGTCCGCGGGGTTGGGAACCACGCCCTATTTGTCCGGAGAGCTGTTCAAGCTGTTGGTCGGGTCCGATCTCGTGCACGTGCCGTTCAATGGTTCGGCGCCGGCGATCCAATCGACCCTCGGCGGCCACACTCAGTTCGCCTTCGTCGTGCTCGCGCCAGCCGTTCCGCATGTCAAGGAAGGAAGCCTGCGGGGGCTCGCTATCTTGAGCGCGCAGCACTCCTCCGCGCTGCCCGAGGTGCCGACCATCGCCGAGGCGGGATTTCCCGGCCAGGAGGCCGACACCTTGCTCGGCGTGCTCGTTCCCGCCGGAACTCCGAAGGAGATCATCGACCTTCTGCACCGCGAGATCGTGCGCACGGTCGCGTTGCCCGAGGTGAAAGAGCAGCTCGATGCCATCGGCTTCGTGCCGGTCGCCAACACGCCCGACGAGTTCGCCGCTGTCATCAAAGTGGAATCCGAGCGCTGGGCGAAAGTCATTCGCGCCGCCAACCTCAAGGCTGAACCGTGAGCGACTACTTTGTTTGCGCCAACAGAGATTCGGCGTCGCGAGCGCACGCCTGCGCATCCTGGCCGCAACCAGCTTCAGTCACCTTGTGTGACGAAGACCTCCGGCGGCTTTCCGGATCGATAAACTAGGGAGTCATCATGATACGGGCTGAGCAGCTACGAGTTACCCCCGCCCCAGCATTTATTCTCAAGATCGCTACCGCGATTTTGATGACGTTCGCCGCAACACTCGTCCTTGTTCAGGCGGAGATCTACTTCTCGCATCCGCTCATGCAGAATCTCATGCACGAACTCTTCTGAGCCGCCTTCGCCGCGCTCAAGCCGGCAGGCCTGCAAGGCGCGACGCGCTGCGCCCGCCGTCGATGACGACCGGCGGCGGCCGGTCGGCGCGGGCTTGCTCGCGCCGGGCGGCGGCTTCGCTCTCCAGCAACCGCTTCACGCCGGTCGCGTGCGTCTTGTACTGCGCGGCCTCGGCCGGTGTAATCCAGCCGAGATCGGGGTGCGGCGTAAATACCCAGTTCTCGGCGGCGACCTTGCTGCCCAGCGCGCTTTCGGCCTGACGCAGCAAGTCGCGGAGCGCACGCGCCATCACCGGATCAGGTGGGGTCACGAGATTGGTCTTGTACCCCCAAGGCACCTTGAACCCGATCACTGCGCCGCAGACAAAGCCCGCCAATCCCACGGTAATGATCTCGTCGGCTGAGCGGGGGGTGTGATCGATCATCTCCATCAGCGAGTTCTGCAGCAACTGCGCCGAGCCGACGGCTACGCCGAGGGCGCCGCCGATGAACACCGCATCGATCACCCGTTGCGACCGGTTGGTCGACCGCGCGTCGCCGCCGAGCGAGCTTGCCAGCACCGCGCTCGCGGTCGCACCCGCGAGCAGCCAGGGCAGCGCGGTCGCAATCCGCACGGGCAGGAAACTCCATTGGGCGAAGGGCACCGCGCTTTCGGAGCCGCCGCCGGCCAACGATCCGACGAGCTGCAGCATCCCGGCGAGCGACTGCCATGTCTCCGCGAAGCCCCACAGCACGGTGGTGATCGTGATCACCGCCCAGGTCAACAGGCCGGCGCGGATGGCAATCGGGATCAGGCATCGCGCCGATCCCTCGCTCCACGCCTTGCGCTCGATCTGCGCCGAGCGCCGGCGCAACGCGATCAGCACCGCACCCCCGTACATCAAGCCGGCGGCCATCGCCGAGGACAGCGCATAGACGATGCTCTCGGATCTGTCGGGAGCCGACAGCCCCATCGCGCGCCTCGCCGCGTCATTCGCTACCCAGAACAACATCGTGAACAACGCGATGAACAGAACTGCCGGCATCACGACGTCGAACAGGCGGCGGCCGCCGATCTTGGGGATACGGAAACCGAGCTCCTCGAGCGTGTCGTCGACTTCCAGTTCGCTGTCGGCCTGGTGGCGGATGCCCCAGCTGATATAGGCGTAGACGCGCCTGAGGAGACGGTCCACCGATCGGCTGAGCTGCTCCTCGGTGAAATTGCTCACCTCGCCGGCGCTCAACGCCTCCACATCCGGTTTGAGCGCGCGGTATTTCTCGAGGATGGCGTCGAAATCCTCCTCGAACGGATCGAAGGCCGCTTTCTTCAGCGGGTGCGCGGCCCCTGCCCCCATCTGTTTCAACGAGGTAACCAGGATGGTGGCGCGCGCCCAGCGATAGCGCAGCGTTTCCGGCAGCGATTTGAGATCCTCCTGGGTTTTCTCCCTGCGCGGACTCTGCAGCAGATCGAGTTGGCTCGGCGGCGGCTCATATCGCGCATCCTCGAGGACGCCGATCGTCCTTTCCACGCCGTCGGGCACGAGGAACCATTCATGCACCCAGTGGCGCAGCAGTTCCTCGACCGTGTTGAGCCACTTCAGCGAATCGGGCGCGAGTCCCACACCGGTGAGAATGAGCGCCGCCAGCAACGCCCAACCCTCGGCGGGAAAGTCCTTAGCACCGACCGTGCCGAGCGCAGGGGCAATCTTCGGACCGGGCGCTACCAGCAAGACGTACAACAACAGCAGCGCGACAAGGTAGGTCAAGCGCGCTTTCTGGTAAGCCGACTTGAAAAACAGGTAGCGAAGCGGATCGACCGTCCGCGGCAGCGAATCCTGATGGGGAAAGGAAGGTTCGTTGAAGCGCTTCCAAGCGAAAGCCGTCACGACCAATAGGCCAAAGAAAAAGAAGACAGACCAGTAATGATCAAGCATGACGGTTACTCCGGATCAGTGGCCCTCGTCACGCGGGGCCGACATAGGCGTCTCGCATGTTCGCCGGCCGCATATGCGCTTCCATCCCTGCTATCACTTCATCGAGCACCACCTGACGCGTGAGCCGGCAGTGCATTGTCTCGGTCGTATCGAATCGTCCCGTCTCGAAGAGCTTGTTCGCCGCGGCTCCGCCGCCGCACCAGCGGAAATAACGGCAGTCGCGCCGGCACGCGTCGACGCCGCGGCGGATTTCGCGGCTGACGGCGTGGAACGGGGCAGCCGCCGCGATGTCGGCGAGTGCGTGCACGGCGACGTGGCCGAAGGAAAAATCGCCGAAGCGGGGATGGTGTGCGCCCAACAGCTCCGGCGAAAAGGTCGAGATGTCGCCAGCGTGGCTGACACTCACGATGGCGAACGGTTCATTCTGCTCGTCGCACACGGGCTCGTCGGACAACAGGTAGCCGAGCGCGCTTTCAAACTCGCGCACCTTGAGAACGCCCGGTGACCGCCACACCAGTGCGAAGAACCGCCTAATGAAGTCCCTGTATTTCGCCTCGTTGCCGCCGGCGAGCGAGGAGGCGGTGTTTGCGCCCTCGATCTCCTCGATGTTGAGGCCGACTTCGGTGATCCCATGCCGGACATAGAAGTCGAACAAGCGGTCCGGATCGTCGAGCGCGCGCTCGGTGAGCACCGTGATTACATGGAACGCGACGCCTTGATCCTGCAGCACCCGCACGGCGCGCATGGCGCCCGCGTGGGTGCCGCGCCCGCGTCGAGTGCGCCGCTTGGCGTCGTGTAGGTCGGCCGGACCGTCGATGCTGAGCCCCACGCGCGCGCCCGTCCGACTGAAGAAGCGAGCCCAATCCTCGTTCACCAGCAATCCGTTGGTCTGGAAGGCATGGGTGAGGCGCAGGCTCGCCGGGCGGCGCGCGGCAATGAGCGCGGTCGCCTCCTCGTACCAGGCGAGCGGAACGGTCAGCGGCTCGCCGCCGTGCCACGCCACCTGCAGCTCGCTCGCGAGGAGCGGGCTCTCGAATACGCACCGGCAAACGAGGTCTAACGTGGCGAGGCTCATCCTTGCCGCCGAGCCGCGGTTGGACAGATAACAGTACGAGCAGTCGATGTTGCAAAACGGCGTCGGCTGCAGAACGAGCAGACGCAAACGCCCCGTCGCGGTGTCGTCGCCAGTATCGCTAGCTGCGGCCATGGCGCTTGGCCTCGCAATGCGCCCTAGCGGTTTCGCCACTGGGCGATCTTCACCTCCGGCGGAAGCTCGCGCACGAGCGTCGGCTCGGCGCTGCGGATCCGCTCGGCAATCGCGGCGACGCGCGCCGCCAACTCCGGCTCGGCTACGCTCGGCTCGGCCGGCGACTGGCGCGCCAGCGCATCGCCCGCCAAGGCGCAAGCAACGATTGCGACCAGGGAAGCAACCGCGGCTGCGTGGCCCGCAGGCGATTTACGATCATGAGGATTGGACATGGCACACTCCCGCGCTGGGATTTATCACTGCCACGAGCCGGAAACTTAGCAGAAGGTTAGCAGAAGGTTAAGATCACCCGGTGTGAGCTGGGTCACACGAAGCGATGCCAATCGAGCATCCTCTCGAGGGGTCTGGACGCGACCCTGTGCCCAAACAGGAGAGGCAGCCCGCCGGGAGCGCCGCGCGGCCGCAAGACCCGGTCCGATATTAACGCTAATAGCCGCGGGCGCGATCGACCACATGCTCGAACGGCAGACCGCTTTCGAAGCGCTCGATCTGACGCAGCACATTGGCGGCGAACGCGCGCGGGTCGGAGGTCGCGGCGTTGTGCGGCGTGATCGTGACCTTGGGATGCCGCCACAGTGGGCTTGCCGGGGGCAGCGGTTCGCGTGCGAAGACGTCGAGCGTTGCGCCAGCGAGCGAGGCTTCGTCGAGCGCGGCGAGAATATCGGCTTCCACCTGCAGCGCGCCGCGCGCGGCATTGATCAGGTAGGCACCGCCCGCGGCGCCGTCGCGCTTTAGTTTGCGCAGAAGCTTTAGGTCGAGGAGGCCCTGCGTCGCCGGCGTCACCGGAAGGAGACAGACAAGAATCTCGGTGCGGCGCAGGAAGGCCTCGAGCCCCCGCTCGCCGTGAAAGCATTCGATGCCGGCAAGCGCCTTCGGCGTGCGGCTAAAGCCGGCGACGCGGAAGTCGAGGCGCGCCAGCGCCACGGCCGCGGCCGCGCCGAGTTCGCCGAGCCCCATGACGCCGACCGCGACCGCGCTCGCCACAGGTTGCGCGTGCTCGCGCCAGACGCGCTCGCGCTGCTGGATGTCGTAAAGCCGCTGGCGGCGGTGATGCAGCAACACGTGCAGCACCACGTATTCGGTCATGCGCACGATGAGATCGGGTTCGACGTTGCGCACGACCGGTACGTCGGGCAGCTCAGGATCGAAGAGAATATGCTCGACCCCGGCGCCGAGCGAGAAGATCGCCTGCAGGCGGGGCAAGCGGGCAAACAGGCCGCGCGGCGCGTGCCAGGCGCAGAGATAGGCGATATCGGCACTCTCGCCGAGGCGCTCCGGCCACAGCCGGATGTCGCGCTGCGGCGCGAGCGCCCGCAACGCCTGTGCCCAGGGCTGCGGATCGGTGCCGGTGACGGCGAGGAGGATCGCGGGCATTAGTGCGCTTTCGGCCAGTGCTGAGCACCTGCCACATCGTCATTGCCGGGCTTGACCCGGCAATCCATCCTATTTGCAAAAAGTTTTTGCGAAGAACGATGGACCCCCGGGTCAAGCCCGGGGGTGACGCTGGTCGGTATGGGCAATGGCTGACTCAATCTAACGCTAAACGCTGCGAGACCGCGCCGGTGCGCACGATGTCGGCGAGCCGTCCGCGATTGAGTGCGAGCCACTGCAGCGCGGCCACGAGCGGACCGTTGCGCACGGTGCCGGCGGCAAGCGCCGAAAGCGCCGTCGCGATCGGCGCGCGCAGGATCGCGCTCGCTTCGCGCTCGGCGGCGCCTACAAGCGTCGCTTGCGAGGCATCCACGACGCCGAGAAAGAGCGTGACCTCCTCGTCGGTGAGGCCCGGCGAGGTCAGATAGGTGAACAGCTCGACCAGCAGGCGCGGTGCGATGCCGATTTCCTCCAGGCATTCGCGCCGCGCGGTCTCGCGCGGCGTTTCGTTCGCCTCGACGTGGCCGGCGACAATCTCGACGAGATTGCCGCGGCCGTTGGCGAGCTGCGCCGCGACACGAAACTGGCGGATGAGGACGACTTCGCCGCGACCAAGGTCGATCGGCAAGACGGCGACTGCCGTACCGGCGCGCAGTAGGTCGCGCGTTTCGACACCCTCGCCCGCGCGTTGCGCGCGCACCCGCTCGTAGGGACGAAACCCGCCAGCGAGAACCTCGCGCTCGACGACCGCCGCGTCGGCGGGTTCATCGGCAATAGCGGTATCTCTCGGCATGTCCGGCTACGCACTCAGTGGCCTCCCCTCCCCCTTGTGGGGAGGGGATGGGGGTGGGGGTCCATCAGCGGGTCGCCGCACGACCACCACCCCGGCTCGCTTCGGTCGCCGACCCTCCCCACAAGGGGGAGGGTAGGACCCAGTCCGCGGCGCCCACGCGTCGATGGCCATCGGTCCTACTGCGCGACCACGTCTTCGGGCGCCGTCTCGAGATTGAAGGCGGCGGCCAGCAGGGCCCGCGTATAGGGACTCTTGGGCCGGGCGAAAACCTCGGCGGCGGGCCCCTCCTCCACCACCTTGCCGTGGCGCATGACCAAGAGCCGGCAGGCGAGCGCCGCCACCACCCGCAGATCGTGGGAGATGAACATATAGGTGAGATTTCGCCGCTTCTGCAGCGCGCGCAAAAGGTCGACCATTTGCGCCTGGATCAGCATGTCGAGCGCGCTCGTCGGCTCGTCGAGCACGACGAAAGTCGGCTCGAGCACGATCGCGCGCGCCAACGCGATGCGCTGGCGCTGGCCGCCGGAGAATTCGTGCGGGTAGCGAAAGCGCGTGTCGGGATCGAGGCCGACGTCGAGGAGCGCGCGGATCACACGCTGCTCGCGCTCGGCGCGACTCAGGTTGGGGGCGTGTACCCACAAGCCTTCCTCGATGATGTCGGAAACCGACATGCGCGGGGAGAGCGAGCCGTAGGGATCCTGGAACACGATCTGCATGTGGCGGCGGAACGGCCGCATCTGCCGGAACGTCAGCCCGGCGATGGTGCTGCCGAGAAACACGATGGGACCGTCGGAGGAGATGAGCCGCAGAATGGCGAGGCCCAGCGTGGTCTTGCCCGACCCGGATTCCCCGACCACGCCCAGCGTCTCGCCTTGGCGCACCTCGATGCTGACGCCGTCGACCGCCTTGATGTAGCCGACCGCGCGGCGCATGACGCCGCGTTTGATTGGGAACCACACTTTCAGGTCCTCGGTCTTGATCACGACCGGCGCGCCGGGACATACCGGCGCCGGATCGGGCTTTGGCTCCGCCGCCAGCAACGCGCGGGTATAGGGATGCACAGGCGCGGTAAAGACGCGCTCGACCGGGCCCGTTTCAACGATCTTGCCTTCCTTCATCACGCATACGGTGTCCGCGAGCTTGCGCACGATGCCAAGATCGTGGGTGATGAACAGCATCGCCATGCCCAGCCGCCTCTGCAGCTCTTTGAGGAGGTTGAGAATTTGCGCCTGGACGGTGACGTCGAGAGCGGTGGTCGGCTCGTCGGCGATGAGCAGATCCGGCTCGTTGGCCAGCGCCATGGCGATCATCACGCGCTGGCGTTGCCCGCCGGAGAGCTGGTGGGGATAGCTCTTGAGCCGCATCTGCGGATCGGGAATGCCGACCTGGCTGAGCAGTTCGATGGTGCGCTCGCGCGCGGCCTGGCCGGTCAGGCCGCTATGCAGCATCAGGATTTCGCCAATCTGCTTCTCGATGGTGTGCAGCGGATTGAGCGAAGTCATTGGCTCCTGGAAGATGATGGTGATGTCGTTGCCGCGCACATGGCGAATTTCCGCTTCCGGCAGGTGCAGCAAGTGCTGGCCCTTGAAGTGGACCGTCCCGCTGGGATGCCGCGCGGCCGGGTAAGGCAGGAGCTTGAGCACGGAGAGCGCGGTTACCGACTTGCCGGAGCCGGATTCGCCGACGAGGGCCACGGTCTCCCCCTTCTTGATCTCGAAGGAGACGCGGTCGACCGCCAGCGTCTCGTGCTGGCCCTGCCGGAATGCGACGGAGAGCTCGTTGACCTCGAGCAGCTTGTCGTAAGGCGCTTCCATCGCGTTCACCCGAACGTCTTGCGCGGATCGAAGGCGTCGCGCACCGCCTCGCCGATGAAGATCAGGAGCGAAAGCATGGTCGCGACCGTCAGGAAGCCGGAAATGCCGAGCCAGGGAGCCTGAATGTTGGCCTTGCCTTGGGACAGCATCTCGCCGAGCGAGGGCGACCCCGGCGGCAGACCGAAGCCGAGGAAGTCAAGCGCGGTC
This sequence comes from Xanthobacteraceae bacterium, assembly GCA_035693615.1. Lineage (GTDB taxonomy): Bacteria > Pseudomonadota > Alphaproteobacteria > Rhizobiales > Xanthobacteraceae > VAZQ01. The sequence goes on along the minus strand of DASSGH010000034.1, from coordinate 2,682 downwards.
AGCGTCATCACCGAGGAGGACAGAATGAATGGCAGGAACGTCATGGTGGCGACCATGGCGTTGGGCAAGAGGTGGCGGAACATGATGGTGCGGTTCGACACACCGAGGGCGCGCGCCGCCTGGATGTATTCGAAATTGCGCCCGCGCAGGAACTCGGCGCGCACCAGGCCGACCAGCGACACCCAGGAGAACAACAAGAGAATCCCGAGCAGCACGAAGAAGCCGGGCACCAGCACCGAGGAGATGATGAGCAAGAGATAGAGCGAAGGGATCGAGGTCCAGATTTCGATGAATCGCTGGAACAGAAGATCGGTCCAACCGCCGAAATAGCCCTGCACCGCGCCGGCCGCCACCCCGATCACCGACGAGACGATGGTGAGCGCAAGCCCGAACAGCACGGACAAGCGGAAGCCGTAGATCAAGCGCGCCGCCACGTCGCGCCCCTGGTCGTCGGTGCCGAGCCAATTGTACTCGAGATCGCTGCAGCCGCTCAGGCCCTTGCGGTCGACCACGCTCTTGCATTGCGCCTCGGTCAGCATCCACGTCGGCGGCGACGGCGCGGGCGTCGGCAGGTCAAGATTGTGGGTGTTGTAGGAATAGCGGATCGGCGGCCAGAGCATGAAGCCGCCCTTCTCGGCGATGAGCTTCTGCAGGTATGGATCGCGGTAGTCGGCCGCCGTCTCGAACTCGCCGCCGAAGGCGGTTTCCGGATAGGTCACGAACACCGGAAAATACGACCTGCCGTCGAAGCGCACGAAGAACGGCTTGTCGTTGGCGATGAACTCGGCCAACAGTGAAATGACGAACAGCACGGCGAAAATCCAGAACGCCCAATAGCCGCGCCGGTTGGCCTTAAAGCTCAGCCAGCGCCGGCGATTGAGCGGAGACATCGCCAAGCTATGCCGCTCCGGCGGAACGCCAAGCCCCATTGGCGTCTGCGCTGTCGTCTCGGGAGCGATGGCGGTGCGCTCGTCCAGCTCACACCTCCCGGGTCTCGAAGTCGATGCGCGGATCAACCCAGGTATAGGCGAGATCGGACAACAGGTTCACCACCAGGCCGACCAGCGACATGATGTAGAGCGTGGCGAAGACCACGGCGTAATCGCGGTTGAGCACGCTCTCGAAGCCGAGCAGGCCGATGCCGTCGAGCGAGAAGATGGTCTCGATCAACAGCGAGCCGGCAAAGAACGCGTGCACGAAGGCGCCCGGGAAGCCGGCGATCACGATCAGCATGGCGTTGCGAAACACGTGCCCGTAGAGCACCTGCCGCTCGGTGCAGCCCTTGGCGCGGGCGGTGAGCACGTATTGCTTGCGGATCTCGTCGAGAAACGAGTTTTTGGTGAGCAGCGTCATCGTGGCGAACGCGGCTAGCCCCATGGAGGTGATCGGCAGGACGAGATGCCAGAAATAGTCGAGGATTTTCCCCGGCAGCGACAACTGCGACCAGTAGTCGGAGGTCAGCCCGCGCAGCGGGAAAATGTTGAAGAAGGACCCACCGGCAAACAGGATGATGAGCAGGATCGCGAACAGGAAACCGGGAATGGCGTAGCCGATGATGATGGCGCCCGACGTCCACACGTCGAAGTGCGAGCCGTCCTCGACCGCCTTGCGGATGCCGAGCGGGATTGAGATTAGATAGGTCAGCAGGGTGAGCCAGATGCCGAGCGAGATGGAGACCGGCAGCTTCTCCTTGATGAGTTGGAGCACCGTGGTGTCGCGAAAATAGCTTTTGCCGAAATCGAAGCGCGAATAGTTCCACAGCATCAGGAAGAAGCGCTGGTACGCCGGCTTGTCGAAGCCAAACTGCTTCTCCAGGCTCTTGATGAATTCCGGGTCGAGGCCCTGTGCGCCGCGATATTTCGAAGTGACGGCGTCCATCGCGGCGCCGCCGCCGGGCTGACCCCGTGCACCGAGATCGCCGCCGGCGGAACCCGAGATGCGCGAGGTGGCGCCCGTATCCGATCCCGAAAGCTGCGCGATCACCCGCTCGACCGGCCCGCCGGGCGCGAACTGCACCACCACGAACGACACCAGCATGATGCCGAACAACGTCGGGACCATGAATAAGAGACGCCGGATGATGTAGGCGGTCATGTCCTGTGCGCGTCCGCGCTTGTGTGGCGCAGCCACCGCGCTGCGCCCCTCCTCTGGCCGGCCTATCGTATATGAACCGGCACCGTTGCGCGATGCATATACGAGGGCGGTCGACCACTGCTCATGCCCGGCATGCGGGCGTGCGGGCGCAGGCTTGGCGGCGACGCCCGGCATTCATGGCGCGGTTCCCTGATCCCGGAAAGACGGGAGTTGGGCGGGGCAAGCGCGCGGTAGCGCGCGGCCTCGGACGCGCCATGCCCGGCTGCGATTGGAAGATCGGCGCTATCCGCGCTCGAGTTTCGTCGCCTTGTCGCGATCGTACCACCAGGTGTCGGGAGCGCCGCGCGCGTAACGCGGTTTTGTTGCGGGCCGGCTGAACACGTCCCAATAGGCGAGCCAGTGCGCGGGCTTGTACCAGTGCGGAACCCAATAGCGGCCCGAGCGGATCACCCGGTCGAGCACGCGGCACGAGGTCGTGAGGCTGGCGCGGCTGTCGGCGGCGATGACCTTCTCGATCAGCGCATCGATCACCGGATCGGATATGCCGGCCAGATTCTGGGAGCCGCGCATCGCGGCGGCCTGCGAGGA
>DASSGH010000033.1:0-28761 GCA_035693615.1 Xanthobacteraceae bacterium | reverse complement strand
GGCAGCGAGGGCCCGCGCGCGCAATCGACCCGCGCCTTTGCCCGCAACCTCGCGCGGCTGACCGAGCTTCCGATCGCGCTGTGGGACGAACGGCTGTCGACCGCCGCGGTCGAGCGCGAGTTGATCGCGGCCAATGTGACGCGCGCCCGCCGCGCCAGAGTGATCGATCAGCACGCGGCGGCCTACATTCTGCAGGGCGCGCTCGATCGGCTCGCTCGCGGCGCGCTGGCATTGTCGAAACACTGAGGCTGCCGGAACGCTCCAGTTCGTGCGACCAGCCGACCAAGATAGATCCGAGTAAACCAGGAGGGGTCCATGGTGGGAACAATGCGCCGGCTCGGCAGTGCCACAAGTAGCTTGCATCGAGGTATGAAAGAGACAGTCGACGCCATTGGTAAGCTTTTAGTCGACGCATTTCATTACCTGGCGCTATTCGCAATTGGCGCGACGACCGTTTGGTCAGCGGCCGCAGCTTTCATCGGCATGACCGCCCAAGGCCGTGCGAGCCTCGGAGACATTCTCCTCTTGTTCATCTATCTTGAAATTGGTGCGATGGTCGGCATTTATTTCAAGACCACTCGCCTCCCGGTACGGTACCTGATCTATGTTGCAATTACTGCTCTCGGCCGCACGCTGATCGAAATCGTAGGCGCCGAGCACCGCACGGGCATGGATATACTGGTCGTCACCGGCGCAATTCTCCTTTTGTCGTTCTCCGTCCTGGTCCTCAGATTCGGTTCATACAAATATCCATCCGACCAGCCGGCGGCTGACCTAGCGCGACAAAGCTGATGCAGCGCCAAGGCGAAGGGTGATCAGCCGGATCAGGCCTAATAAGGTTTGAGGGTGATGGCGTTAGCCGCTTCGTGTATGCGTCGGGTCGAGCGGTTGATAAAAAATTCCAACAGCCGGCCAGGTGCAAGCCGTATGACCTGCTCGAGCAGCCACGTAACCACATTCTTGTTCTCTTTAGACCTCATCAACTTAGCGGATTTGAGCCCGAGGTCCTGATTGAGCGTAACGAACGGAAGCATCTCCTTTTCATACCGATCAAATGCCGTGCGATAGCTCCCAGATGCGGCGGCCAATTCTCCGGCCAGCACATAGGCCCCGATGAGTGCGAGACTCGTGCCCTGACCGGACATGGGTGAAGCGCAATAGCCGGCGTCTCCTACCAGGACAACTCGACCTTGTGACCAGCGCTCCATGCGGATCTGCGCAGCCGCATCAAAGTAGTAGTCAGGCGCGGCGGGGATCATGCTCAGCAATTTCGGAACTTCCCAACCGAGTCCCTGATAAACGCTTGTGAGCACTTGCTGCTGCTGAGCCTTGTTTCGCAAATCAATGGTCGACGGCGCGACAAAGCCAAAGCATGCTTTGGCATTGGCGTCGCCGCGTGAGCTCCAGATCGCAGCCACTCTCCCCGACTCGGAATATTGCATTTCCAAGCGATCCAAATTCAGGTAGTTCGGAACTGTATAGACGCACAGATATAGACCAAGGTCGCGAACGAACCGCGACTCATCACCAAATACGATGGCCCGTACATTGGAGTGAAGTCCGTCGGCACCAATCAGCAAATCGAATTCACGCGGGCTGTTCTTCGAGAACTCGACTTGGACCCTCTCGGAAGATTGCTCGATTGCTCGAATTGAATCGCCAAAGATAAATTCCGCATCAAAAATGTGATCCATCAGGATCTGACATAACGTACCGCGGACAATCTCCAGATCTTCGCCGACGCGGTGTCCGAATGCATCCCCGGTCATTTCTTTGATGACGGTACCGTCCTTGTCGACGAGGAGTGCCCCCTGCATGTCGGTGCTTGCCGCGACGACAGCATCATGAATACCCATTCGGGTCAGAACTTGCAGGGCAGTCCCGCGCACATCGATTTTATAGCCTCCCGTCACCAAGGATGGTGACCGCTCGACTATGGTCGGAGTAAACCCGTAATGGCGTAGCCAATAGGCTACGGTAAGGCCGGCTATTCCCGCTCCTGAAATCAATACTCTCATATGCTTCTCGTGGTGCCGCTATTTTTCGTCATCAGCCGCTCGGTACAATGCTTGGAATGACGCGGCGCAATTTCCAGCGATTTGACGCTAGCTGACCGGGCGACGCGGTCAATTGGCCGATGGCATCACGCCGCGGGCAATGCGCGGCCGATCACCCGGCGCGCCTCGTCGGCAGATATCTCGCTCGTCCCGTAGAGCGCCCCATGGCCATGTTCGAGCCGCGTGCGGGCAAACAGGGCAGCGACCTCGGGGGCGCTCTGCGCCAGCGCTGCTGCTGCGGCCAACAGGGCGAGGCCATCGACCGCGGCGCGCGCTTGTGCTTCCAGATCCGGAGCGGCCAAGGCGCGCTCGAGCGACGTCAGCGCCGCCCGCGCCCCGGGAAGATCAGCCGCCTCCTCGCCAAGCGCAGCCAGCACCGCACGCGCCGCTTCGCCGTCGTGAGCGAGCGCGCGCAGCACGTCGAGGCACATCACGTTGCCCGAGCCCTCCCAGATCGCGTTGACCGGCGCCTCGCGGTAGAGCCGCGGCAACACGCTCTCCTCGACATAGCCGTTGCCGCCCAAACACTCCATCGCTTCGCCGATGACGCCCGATGCGCGCTTGCACACCCAATATTTCACCGCCGGCGTGAGCAGGCGCGCCCGCGCCGCCTCCTGCGGATCGCTCATCGCGAGATCGTAGGCGCGGGCGAGTCGCATCACGAGAGCGGTCGCGGCGTCGACGTCGAGGGCGAGATCCGCGAGCACCTCTTGCATCATCGGCTGGTCGACGAGATGCTTTTGGAACACGCTGCGGTAGCGCGAATGGTGGATCGCCTGCGTCAACGCCATGCGCATGATGCCGGCAGACGCTAGGGCGCAATCGAGCCGCGTGAGCTGCACCATGTTGATGATGGTGCGCACGCCCCTGCCCTCCTCGCCCACGCGCCAGGCAAAGGCAGCGTCGAACTCGACCTCCGAGGAGGCGTTGGAGCGGTTGCCGAGCTTGTCTTTGAGGCGCTGGAAATAGAGTCCGTTGACCGAGCCGTCCGGACGAAAGCGCGGCATGAGAAAGCAGGTAAGCCCGGCCGGCGCCTGCGCCAGCACCAAGAACGCGTCGCACATAGGCGCCGACATGAACCATTTGTGCCCGGTGATGCCGTAAGCCTCGCCCGCGGGCTGCGCGCGCGTGGTGTTGCTGCGCACGTCGGTGCCCCCCTGCTTCTCGGTCATCCCCATGCCGAGCGTGATGCCGGTCTTCTCCCACCAGGGGCGGAAATGCGGGTCGTACCGGCGCGACATGATCTTGGGCATGAGCTTTGCCACGAGTGTTCGCTCGCCCGCCAGCGCCGCCACCGCCGCGTGCGTCATGGTGATCGGACACAGGTGTCCGGTCTCGATTTGCGCCACCATGTAGACGCGCGCGGCGCGCAGGACCTGCGCGGGTGCGGGAGCCGGCGTTGCATCCTCGCGCCAGGTCGAGGCCGCCAAGCCGGCGGCGATGCTCTCCGCCATGAATTGGTGATAGGCCGGATGAAACTCGATAAGGTCCAGGCGAAAGCCCTTCGGGTCGAAGGCCTTGAGCTGCGGCTGGTGCTCATTGGCCGCGCGCGCAAGCTCGAACATCTCGACCGAGCCCCAGTGCCTGCCGAAGGCCGAGAGCGGCGCCGCGTCGCGCCCGCCGCCGTTGGCTGCGACCGCGTCCGCAAGCGGCCGATCGCTGGCGTAGAGGTCGATGTCCACATAGGGCGGCGACTGGTTGAGCACCTCCTCGACGCGCATCGCCTGCTTCCTTGGCGCTCCGGTTTCGGCGCGAGCATGCATTGATAACCCGAATTCTTCCCCGTTTCAGCCTACGATCGGTGTGCAAAACATCCACAGTTGCATTGGCGGGGAGCGCCGGGCTCCCTTGCGGGGGGCCGCGGCCAGGCCTATAGAAACGCCTTTAATGAACATCGCACCAAAGCCCACCTTCGTCCTCAACCAGCGCCATCTGTTGGGGATCGAAGGTCTTTCGCGCGAGGAGATTTTGGGACTGCTCGACCTCGCGGAGAATTTCGTCGAGCTCAACCGCCAGATCGACAAGAAGCAGGTGGCGTTGCGCGGGCGCACGCTGATCAATCTTTTCTTCGAGGTCTCGACCCGCACCCAGGCCTCCTTCGAGCTCGCCGGCAAACGGCTCGGCGCCGACGTCATGAACATGTCGGTCGGCTCCTCCTCGATGCGCAAGGGCGAAACGCTGATAGACACGGCAATCACCCTCAACGCCATGCATCCTGACATCATCGTGGTGCGCCATCACGCCTCCGGCGCGGTCGAGCTCTTGGCGAGGAAGGTCGATTGCTCGGTGATCAACGCCGGCGACGGCTCGCACGAGCATCCAACCCAGGCGCTGCTCGACGCGCTCACCATCCGCCGCAACAAGGGCCGCATCGAGCGGCTCATCGTCACGATCTGCGGCGACATCCTGCACTCGCGCGTCGCGCGCTCGAACATCATCCTGCTCAATGCGCTGGGCGCACGGGTACGCGTGGTCGCGCCGTCGACGCTGATGCCTTCCGGCATCGAGCGCTTCGGGGTCGAAGCCACGCGCGACATGCGCGAGGGCCTGCGCGACGCCGACATCGTGATGATGCTGCGCCTGCAGCGTGAGCGCATGAACGGCTCGTTCGTGCCCTCGATGCAAGAATACTTCCATTATTTCGGGCTGGATCAGAAGAAGCTCGCCTATGCCAAGCCGGACGCACTGGTCATGCATCCGGGGCCGATGAACCGCGGCGTCGAGATCGACAGCGCGGTCGCCGACGGCGCCCAATCGCTGATCCGCGAGCAGGTGGAGATGGGTGTTGCGGTGCGCATGGCCGTGCTCGAGGCGCTGTCGCGGAACCTGCCCAATGCGTGAGCCCGTTCGCGTCGGCGGGCCCGAGGACACTTCTCCATGATGATGCTCGCCGAGCGCCGCCCAATCCTGCTCGCCAATGCGCGCATCCTCGACCCGTCCCGCGACCTCGACATCGACGGCGATCTTCTCATCGCCGACGGCGTGATCCGCGAGGCCAAGCGCGGAATCGGCGCCGCCGGCGTGCCCGAGGCGACCGAGGTCATCGACTGCAAGGGCAAGGTGGTCGCGCCCGGCCTCATCGACATGTGCGCCTTCGTCGGGGAGCCCGGCGCGGAATATCGCGAGACCATCGCCTCGGCGAGCCAGGCGGCCGCCGCCGGCGGCGTCACCACCATCGTGTCGCAGCCCGACACCACGCCGGCGATCGACGATCCCGCGATCGTCGATTTCATCCTGCGCCGCGCGCGCGACACCTCGATCGTGCACGTGCAGCCGATGGCAGCGCTGACCAAGGGGCTGCGCGGCGAAGAGATGGCCGAGATCGGCTTGCTTAAGGCTTCGGGAGCGATCGCCTTCACCGACGGCGCCAAGAGCGTGACGAACGCGCAGGTCATGCGCCGGGCCCTCACCTATGCCCGCGATTTCGACGCGCTGATCGTGCATCACACCGAAGATCCCGACATCGCCGGCGAAGGCGTGATGAACGAAGGCGAGTTCGCCGCCCGGCTTGGCCTCACGGGCGTACCCACCGCGGCCGAGACGATCGTGCTGGAACGCGACATGCGCCTCGTCGCGCTCACCGAAAGCCGTTACCACGCGGCGTCCCTCACCTGCGGCGAGTCGCTCGAAGTACTGCGCCGCGCCAAGGACGGAGGGTTGCGAGTCACCGCCTCCGCCTCCATCAACCATCTCACCTTGAACGAGATCGACGTTGGGCCCTACCGTACCTTCCTCAAACTCAAGCCTCCGCTGCGCGCGGAGGAGGATCGTGCGGCGCTGGTCGCGGCGGTCGCCGCGGGGCTGATCGACGTCATCATGTCCGATCACAATCCGCAGGACGTCGAAACGAAGCGCCTGCCGTTTGCCGAAGCCTCGCCCGGCGCAATCGGGCTCGAGACCATGCTCACGGCGGGGTTGCGCCTCGTGCACGCGGGCGAGCTTGCGCTCATGACGCTGCTCAAGGCGATGTCGAGCGCACCGGCGAAAATCCTCGGCCTGGGTGGCGGCACCTTGCGGCAGGGAAGCCCCGCGGACGTGATCGTGCTCGATCCCGACGTACCTTGGGTGCTCGATCCCGCCGAGCTCAAATCCAAATGCAAGAACACGCCATTCGACGAAGCCAAGCTGGAAGGCCGCGTCGTCCGCACCATCGTCGCCGGCCGCACCGTCTACGAATATGTGTGAGGCGCGCGCCTCCTCTGCCGGCACGATGACCTCGAAGGCCGCGTAGTAAGCCCCCATGCCGCTGTTCTTCCAACCGTCACTCTGGCCGGCTTATGCCGCGGCATTGCTGTTCGGCTATCTCTGCGGCTCGATCCCGTTCGGATGGATCCTGACTCGGCTCGCCGGCAGCGGCGACATCCGCGCCATCGGTTCCGGCAATATCGGCGCAACCAACGTGCTGCGCACCGGCCGCAAGGGCCTCGCCGCGGCGACGCTTATCGGCGATGCGCTCAAGGGCACGCTCGCGGTGCTGCTGATCTATGCCTACTACGGCGCTGAATATCGCGATTTCGCCCGCGAACTGGCCCTGCCCGCCGCGGGCGGCGCATTCCTCGGCCACCTCTTCCCCGTCTGGCTCGGCTTCAAGGGCGGCAAGGGCGTCGCCACGTATATCGGCCTGTTGCTGGCGTTGGCCTGGCCGGCTGCGATCGCGTTCGCGCTGGTCTGGGTCGCTGTCGCGGCGTTGACTCGCTATTCCTCCCTTGCCGCGCTCGTTGCGAGCGCGGCAAGCCCGTTGGCGGTGTGGCTCGTGGGCGAGCGGCCGGAGGCGGTGGTGTTCGCGTTGCTCACGGCGCTGCTATGGATCATGCACCGCGCCAACATCGCGCGGCTCGTCAACGGCAGCGAGAGCAAGATCGGCGCAAGGACGCCTGAGATTCCCGCCCGCTGAGTGGCGCGCAGCGAGCTTCCTATCGGTCGCAAAGATCGGTCGGGCCGATGATCAAGCCGGCAATTGATTGTTCAACGGGGGTGCATTCGACCCTCAATCCTGGCGAGGGCTGAACCGAAGGCGTTCCTATCACCCGGACGGTCGCACTGGCTGGCGGAAAAACAAGTAGGGGAGAGGGAACTTGCTGGGCGAGCGCGCGCGCATTCACCGCTTCCGTTGCCGCCTGCTGGGCGAAGGCCGGGGAAGCGCACAACCCGAGCATCAGCACGAGCGCTATGGCGAGCTTCATGTGTCCTCTCCAGTCCGCTCCCCATTCTTCCTGCTCGCGGGAGCCGACGCTATCTCACTGCGCCTGGCGCGGCACGTCAACGCCATCTGGATTGTATTCGTCCCCGCAATGGCGGTTGTGGCCGTCATGCGCATCGGCGATGCTGGCAGCGGTGCGGCTCTACGGGGCGCCAGGTGAGTGAAGCGAACGAGGGGGTACGGCTCACCGACGAGCAGCGGCTCGATTGGCTGCGCCTGATCCGCAGCGACAACGTCGGTCCGCGGACCTTCCGCGCGCTCGTCAATCATTACGGCGGTGCGCGTGCCGCGCTCTCCGCGCTTCCCGATCTTGCCCGCCGCGGCGGCGCCAAGGGTCCCGCCCGCGTCGCTTCGCGCGAGGAGGCGCAGCGCGAGTTCAAGGCGGCGCGAGCCCTCGGCGCGGTCTTCGTCGCCGTCGGCGAACCCGATTATCCCCGTCGCCTGCAGATGATCGACGATGCTCCGCCGCTCTTGGCAGTGCGCGGCAACGCTGCAGCGCTCAAGCGACCGACGGTCGCGCTCGTCGGCGCGCGCAATGCATCGGCCGCGGGCCTGCGTTTTGCCGAACGGCTCGCGCGCGACCTCGGCGCCGCGGGCTTGGTCGTGGTCTCTGGGCTCGCGCGCGGCATCGACGGGGCCGCCCATCGCGCGAGTCTCACAACCGGCACTGTCGCGGTGCTCGCCGGCGGCCATGACCACATCTATCCGCGCGAGCACTTCGAGCTCGCCGAAGCGATCCTGGCGCAAGGCGCCTTGGTGTCGGAAATGCCGTTTGGGCACGAGCCCCGCGCGCGCGATTTTCCCCGCCGTAACCGACTCATTTCGGGCTTATGCGCCGGCATCGTTGTGGTGGAGGCGGCCAAGCGCTCGGGCTCGCTGATCACCGCGCGCTTCGCGCTGGAGCAGGGCCGCGAAGTCTTCGCCGTGCCCGGGTCGCCGCTCGACCCGCGCGCCGAGGGCGCGAACGACCTGATCAAGCAAGGCGCAACCCTCGTCACCGAGGCGGCCGACGTGCTCGCCGTACTCCGCCCGATCCTGGGCGCGGCCGTCGAATTGCGCGCGGAGGAGCCCGAACCGCCGGCCCCGGGCGCCGAACCCGGCGTCGCCGAGCGCACGCGCATCCTCGCCCTGCTCGGCCCCACCCCGGTGCCGATCGATGATCTGGTCCGACTGTCGGGAAGCTCCCCCGCCGTCGTGCGCGTGGTTCTGCTCGAACTCGAACTCGCAGGCCGCCTCGAGCGCCACGGCGGCGCGCTGGTGTCGCTGCTCTAGGCGATCGCGGCACAGCGCCGCGAGCGCAACGTGCGACTCAGATGTCGCCGAACGGCGGCCGATCCTCGTCGGTCCGCACCGGCACCATGCTCGGCGAGAGCCCCATCGCGCGCAGCGATGCCACCATCGCGATATACATAATGATCCACATGGCCCTGTCCCCCGGCCGAAACCCACGCCATTGCAGGTTCCCCGCGTGGAACTGTCCGGGTTGAGACCGGTAGAATTGCGGCCTCGATCATTCCACGGGCTAAAATTATGAAGCCGTGGCTTTCCGGCAACGCCCGCGGAGGGCGCCGCATGGCGAGCCAGCGAAGATTGTTTGACTTGCTGGTGAACTGGCGGCTCATCCCATTGATCCATCGTCTCTGCCTTATCCTGCAACTACTTCATATTTAGGCATAAAGCGGCCCTGCACCATTCCGGTTTTTGGACCCGCCGGGGAGGCGCCATGGCGTGTCGGCAGCACTCGCGCGAGGGGTCACGGTTTGACAGGGAGGGTTGACAACCCCATGTTTCGCCGCGACAAGGGCGCCCCGATTGCGTGCGACCGGAGCCCGATATCTCCCTCCAACTCATTGGGATTACATGAATATCGTCGTCGTCGAGTCTCCGGCCAAGGCAAAGGCGATCAACCGCTACCTTGGCTCGGGCTACGAGGTATTGGCCTCGTTCGGGCACGTGCGCGACTTGCCGGCCAAAGACGGCTCGGTCGATCCCGAGCACAATTTCCGCATGATCTGGGAGGTCGACGATAAGTCCCAGAAGCGCCTCAACGACATCGCCCGCGCGCTCAAGGGCGCCAACAAGCTCATCCTCGCCACCGACCCCGATCGCGAGGGCGAGGCGATTTCCTGGCATGTGCTCGAAGTCTTGAAGGAGAAGCGCGCCCTCAAGCAGCAGGCGGTCGAGCGGGTGGTGTTCAACGCCATCACCAAGCAGGCGGTGCTCGACGCCATGAAGCACCCGCGCAACATCGATGGCGCCCTCGTCGATGCGTATCTCGCCCGCCGCGCGCTCGACTATCTCGTCGGCTTCACCCTTTCGCCGGTGCTGTGGCGCAAGCTCCCTGGCGCGCGCTCGGCCGGCCGGGTGCAATCGGTGGCGCTGCGCCTCGTCTGCGACCGCGAGCTCGAGATCGAGAAATTCGTCCCGCGCGAATACTGGTCGCTCGTGGCCACTCTCGCCACGCCCAGAGGCGAGGAGTTCGAGGCGCGCCTCGTCGGCGCCGACGGCGAGAAGATCCAGCGGCTCGACATTGGCACCGGGGCCGAGGCCGAAGCCTTCAAGCAGGCGCTGGAGAATGCCGCATTCGCCGTCGCCAATGTCGAAGCGAGGCCGGCGCGGCGCAACCCGCCGCCGCCGTTCACCACCTCGACCCTGCAGCAGGAGGCGAGTCGCAAGCTCGGCTTTGCACCCGCGCACACCATGCGCGTGGCGCAAAGGCTCTACGAGGGGGTCGACATCGACGGTGATACGATCGGCCTCATCACCTATATGCGTACCGACGGCGTCGATGTGGCGGAGGAGGCGCTCACCGCCACGCGCCGGATGATCGGGGCCGACTACGGCAAGGACTATGTGCCGCCCTCGGCACGGGCGTACCAGGCCAGGACGAAGAATGCACAGGAGGCGCACGAGGCGATCCGGCCGACCGACGTCGGGCGCCGCCCGCGCGAGGTGAAATCCTTTCTCGATCACGACCAGTCGCGGCTCTATGAACTCATCTGGCTGCGCATGGTGGCGAGCCAGATGGAGTCCGCCGAGCTCGAGCGCACCACGGCGGACATCACCGGCACGGTCGCCTCCCCCGCCAGCAGCGGCGGCAAACGCATCATCGATCTGCGCGCCACCGGCACGGTGGTGAAGTTCGACGGCTTCCTCACGCTCTACCAGGAGGGCGAGGACGACGCCGCGGCCGACGAGGAAGGACGCCGGCTGCCGGAGATGAGCGCGGGCGAGGCGTTGGCCAAGCGCAAGCTCGACGCCAGCCAGCACTTCACGGAGCCGCCGCCGCGCTATTCGGAAGCCTCGCTGGTCAAGCGCATGGAGGAACTCGGCATCGGCCGCCCCTCGACCTACGCCTCAATCCTGCAGGTGCTCAAGGATCGCGGCTATGTGCGGATCGACAAGAAGCGGCTCGTGCCCGAAGACAAAGGGCGAGTGCTCACCGCATTTCTCGAAAGCTTCTTCGCCCGCTACGTCGAGTACGATTTCACCGCCGGGCTCGAGGAACAGCTCGATCGCATCTCCAACAACGAGATGGCCTGGCGCGACTTGCTGCGGGATTTCTGGCGCGAATTCACCGCCGCCGTGGGCGATATCAAGGACCTGCGGGTCGCGCAGGTCATCGACGCCCTCGATGAGATGCTGGCCCCACATCTCTTTCCGCCGCGCGCTGACGGCTCCGATCCGCGCAAATGCCCGAACTGCGAGACCGGCCGGCTCTCGCTCAAGCTCGGGAAGTTCGGCGGCTTCATCGGCTGCAGCAATTATCCGGAATGCCGTTACACGCGGCAGCTCGCGCCCGGAAATGGCAACGGCGCCCCGGAAAACGGGTTGAAGAAGCTCGGCGGAGATCCGGCGAGTGGCCTTGAAGTGACCGTGCGCTCGGGCCGCTTTGGGCCCTATATCCAGCTGGGCGAAGCCGTCAACGGCGAGAAGCCCAAGCGGGCCGCCTTGCCGAAAGGCCTTTCCGCCGACGACGTCGATCTCGACCGCGCGCTCGGTCTTCTCTCGCTCCCGCGCGAGGTCGGCAAGCACCCCGATGACGGCGAGCCGATCATGGCCGGAGTCGGCCGTTTCGGCCCCTATGTGCAGCACGTCAAAGTCTACGCCAATTTGAGCACGGGCGACGACGTGCTCGCAGTCGGGCTGAACCGTGCGGTCGCGCTCATCGAGGAAAAACGCGCCAAGCGCGCGCATAAGTGCCGCCGCGGCGCCGATCCGGGCCGCGCGCTGGGCGAGCACCCCGACAAGGGTGGTCCGGTCGTGGTCAAGAACGGCCGCTACGGGCCCTATGCCAGCCACGACGGCGTCAACGCCACGCTTCCTTCCGACCTCGCGCCAGAAACGATCACGCTCGAGCAAGCCGTCGCCCTATTGGATGCCAGAAGTGCGCGCGGCGGCAAAAAGCGCGCCGCTGCAAAGCCGCGTGCTGCCGCGGTGGCGACCGCGGCATCCGAGGCCGCGCCCGAGCCCAAAGCTGCGCCGAAGGCCAAAGCTGCGCGCAAACCGAAGGCCGCCAAGCCTGCGGCAAAGAAGACGACGAAACCGCTGCCGCCCAAAAGCATAGATCAGTGAGCCGTCATGGCCGGGCTTGTCACCGCAAGTCGGGTTACCGACTTGCGGCGCGCGTCTTCTCATTACTGATTTTCGACTTACCTGAATTGCGATGCATTTTATGAAACTTATGAAACACCCCACTACCAAACCCACCTTTCCCTCCAAAGACGACCTCCTCGCTTTCATTCGCAAGGCGCCCGGTAAAATCGGCACCCGCGAGATCGCCCGCGCCTTCGGACTGAAAAACGCCGACCGCGCGGCGCTTAAGCGCGTGCTGCGCGAGCTCGCCGACGAAGGCGCGATTGAGCGCCGCCGCAAGAAGCTACATCAGCCCGGCCGTCTGCCCCACGTCGTGCTCACCGACATCACCGCGCGTGATACCGATGGCGAGCTGATCGCGCTCCCCACCGAATGGGACGAGGCCGAGCACGGCCCCGCGCCCAAGATTCGCGTGCGCATTCCGCGCCGCGCCCGACCGAGCGAGGTTGCCGGTGTCGGTGACCGCGCTTTGCTGCGGATCGAGGAGAGTCGCGAGAAAGAAGATGCGATCCGCTACAGCGGGCGCATCATCAAGCTCATCGACCGCGGCCGCCAGCGCGTGCTCGGAATTTTCCGCGCCGCGCCGGGCGGCGGCGGACGGATCGTGCCGATCGAGAAGAAAGAAGTCGGCCGCGAGCTCGCCATCCCGCCGGGCGCCGGCGGCGATGCCCGCGACGGCGATCTCGTCGCCGTTGAGGTGGCCGCGCGCCGCAGCGGCTTCGGGCTCGCCAGCGCGCGCGTGACGGAACGGCTCGGCTCGCTCGCAACCGAGCGCGCGGTCAGCTTGATCGCCATCCACGCCCACTCGATTCCGCACGTCTTTCCTGCCGCGGCGCTGGCAGAGGCGCAGGCGGCCAAGCCCGCGCGGTTGTCCGGGCGTGAGGACTGGCGCGCGTTGCCGCTCGTCACCGTCGATCCCGCCGACGCCAAGGACCACGACGACGCGGTGCACGCCGCGCGCGACGGCGATCCGCAAAACCCAGGCGGCTTCGTCATCACGGTCGCTATCGCCGACGTCGGCCATTACGTGCGGCCCGGCTCCGAGCTCGACCGCGAAGCGCTCGTCCGCGGCAATTCCGTCTATTTCCCCGATCGAGTCGTACCGATGCTGCCCGAGCGCATCTCCAACGAGTTGTGTTCGCTGCGGCCCGGCGAAGATCGCGCGGCGCTCGCGGTGCGGCTCGTCGTCGGCGCCGATGGCCGCAAGCGATCGCATAGCTTCCACCGCGTGCTCATGCGCTCGGCGGCGAAGCTCAACTACGTGCAGGCGCAAGCCGCAGTCGACGGCTGGCCCGACGACGCCAGCGGGCCCTTATTGGCCTCGGTGCTCGAGCCGCTCTACTCCGCCTACCGCGCGCTCAAGCGCGCGCGCGGCGCGCGCGCGCCGCTCGATCTCGATCTGCCGGAGCGCAAGATCGTGCTTACCGCCCACAACACGGTCGATCGGGTGATGACGCCGGAGCGGCTCGATTCCCATCGGTTGATCGAGGAATTCATGATCCTTGCCAACGTCGCCGCGGCGGAGACGCTCGAACGAGCACGCGTGCCGCTCATCTATCGCGTACACGACGAGCCCGATCCCGAGCGGGTGAACGCGCTGCGCGAATTCCTGCAAACTCTCGACATCTCGTTGGCCAAAGGCGGGGCGCTGCGCGCCGAGCATTTCAACCGCATCCTGGCGCGGGTGAAAGGCCGCGACGTCGAGAAGCTCGTCAACGAGGTGGTGCTACGCACGCAGGCGCAGGCCGAGTATACCGCAGAGAACTACGGGCATTTCGGCCTCAACCTGCGCCGCTACGCCCATTTCACCTCGCCCATCCGCCGCTATGCCGATCTCATCATCCATCGCGGCCTCATCCGGGCGTTGCGGCTCGGCGACGGCGCGCTCCCGCCGGAGCAGGACACCGCGGCGCTGGGCGAGATCGGTGCGCAGATCTCGGCTGCCGAGCGCCGCGCCATGAAGGCGGAACGCGAGACGTTCGACCGCCTGCTCGCGCATTTCCTCGCCGATCGCATCGGCGCGGCGTTCGAGGGTCACATCTCCGGCGCGACCCGCGCCGGCCTTTTCGTCAAGCTCGATGACACGGGCGCCGACGGGTTCGTCCCTGCGCGCACCATCGGCGACGACTATTTCCGCCATCACGAGGACCGCCATGCCTTGATCGGCGCGCGCAGCGGCGAGACCTACCGGCTCGGCGATCGAGTCACGGTGCGGCTGGTCGAAGCCGCGCCGGTCGCAGGCGCGCTGCGATTCGAACTTCTCTCCCCGGGCCGCTATACAGGGACCAGCCGCCGGCACATGCGGCGCGAGCATCCGGCTCGCGCCCAATCCGCAAATCGCGCGCAACGCGGGCGAACGAGGAAACGATGAGCGACGTGCTCGCCGAGCGCATCGAGCGTATGGCCCGCTTCGTCCAGCGGATGAACGAGGTCGAGCGCGACCTCACCTCTGCCTATGTGCGGCCGAAGGATGCAGCAACTCTGATCCTCGTGGACCGGTCCGGGCGCGTCCCCAAGGTCCTGCTCGGCAAGCGCCATCACGGCCACAAATTCATGCCGGGAAAGTTCGTCTTTCCCGGCGGCCGCGTTGATCCGGCCGACCGGCGGATGCCGGCGGCGCGCGAGCTCGATCCGCAGGTCCAAGCGCACCTGATGAAGCGGCTCAAGCGGCCGAGCGCAGACAAAGCACGCGCGTTCGCGCTCGCCGCCATCCGCGAGACGTTCGAGGAAACGGGCCTCTTGCTCGGCGTGCGCGGGGAAGCGACGAAGGTGCCGCGCGGACCGTGGAGGGAGTTTGCCGCGGCGAACATCCTGCCCGATCTTGGCGCGTTGCACTTCATCGGCCGCGCCATCACCCCGCCGGGACGCCCGCGCCGGTTCGACGCGCGCTTCTTCACCATGGACGCGAGCACGATCGCGCACCGCATCGAGGGCGTCACCGGCCCAGATGCCGAGCTGGTCGAGCTCGTATGGATGCCGCTGGGCGAGGCCAAGGAGCTCGACATGCCGGCGGTGACCGGTGTGATGCTGGAGGAGCTCGACGCGCGCATCGCCGACGGATTCGCGCCCCAGCTGCCGGTCCCCTTCTACACCATGCCGCGCGGCAGCTTCCGGCGGGACATGTTGTGACGCAGGCGCGGGCCGCGCGCGAGCGGAGCGCTCGCCGTCGTGCACCTTTCACATCGGCGGCGTGATCCCATCGCGGCCCACCGAAATGGCGGCCGTTTCGAGCGTGCCATCTTCCTTCTTGTTCGCGGCGGAGATGAAAATTTTAGCACCCGGCTTGAGCTCGCTCTTATTGCCGGGAAGATAGGTCACGATTGCCGTGCTCGGCACGACCAGGATCTTCTTCTCTCCGTCCTTGTATTTCAGCGTGATCTCGTCGCCCTCGACGCCTTTGACCATTTGCGCGACCGTGGCATTGGTCATGGTGCTGTTCGGCGAAAGGTCCCACGGGCGGTGCCCCTCCCCGGTGCCGCGCAACGCTTCCGGGAAAATGTGGATTTCCACCGCCTTCTGGCTGCCGTCGGCCTGTGGCATTCCGGTGACCCCGATGAACGATTCCTGCTTGATATCCGCGAGCGAGGCTTTGACGATACCGCGGATCGAGACGTTATCCGCGAGCTTCACGTGGTAGGTCGTTTGGCCGTCCCGTGACTTGATCGTCAGCATCGGGCCATCCACCGCTTCGACGGTGCCGCGCACCCGCACGGTGGAGGGCTGTTGCTGGGCGAAGCTTGCGGATGCGACAAGGAGCAGCCCAAATCCCGCTCCCGCGAAAGCGCGCCACGTCATCTGATCCATTGCGATCCTCCCGAGCTGGCGCCGATCGATGAACGCCGGTCGCCAATGAAACCCTCACGCAGTCATGTTTATTCCAGTCGTAGCAATGACATAATAGCTGCGCGAGAGCACTATGAAATTTCCCATTCGCCGGCAATTTCTCCGTTTGACCGCGGGCGCCGCCGCGCTGCCCGCCCTATCGCGCGCCGCGCGGGCGCAACCTTATCCGTCGCGCCCGGTGCGCGTCGTTGTTGGTTTTCCGGCCGGCGGCACAAATGACATCCACGCTCGGCTCATTGCCGAGTGGCTGTCCAAGCAGTTCGGCCGCTCGTTCGTCGTCGAGAACCGCCCGGGAGCGGCCGGGAACATCGCGCTTGAATCCGTCGTTCGGGCGGCGCCGGACGGTTACACGCTCAGCGTTGCGGCTCGACCGAATTGCGCAACGAGATCCTCTACAACGATCTGAAGTTCAGTTTCATGCACGACACGACGCCTGTCGCCAGCCTGACGCTGGCAATGAACGTGTTGGTCGTGCATCCCGAATTTTCGGTGCACTCGGTCCCCGAGTTGATCGCCGCGGCGAAAGCCAATCCCAATGCCATCACGGTAGCCTCCTCCGGGCTCGGATCTACGCCTCACGTGTTCTGGGAACTATTCAGGAGCATGACCGGAGCACGCATGTTGCACGTGCCCTATCGGGGTGGCGCACAGGCTCTCACCGACGTGCTGGGACGCCAGGTCCAGGTCTACTTCGCCACCATTGCGGATGCTATGGAACACATCAAGGCGGGGAGATTGCGCGCCCTTGCAGTCACCGGCGCGACACGCACACCGGCCCTGCCGAAGGTTCCGACCATTGGCGAATTCGTGCCCGGTTATGAAGCAATCGGCTGGTTGGGCGTCGTCGCCCCAAACGACGCGCCCGCTGCGATCGTCGAAACACTCAACGCGACGATCAATGCCGGCCTCGCCGACGCCAAAATCAAGCAGACCATTACCGACTGGGGTGAAACCGTGTTTGCCGGTTCGCCGGCCGAGTTCGCAGCGTTCATCGCAGCTGAAAACGCGAAATGGAGCAAGGTCATCCGAGCGGCGAACATCAAGCTTTAGCGCGTCCGAACCGCAGGCCAACTTCCGCCTTCAGCGGCTCTCCGCGATGGATTTCAGCAGCGGGGCGATGCGCGCCATGTCGTTGCGGATATGGGCGTCGAACGCCTCGACGCGGATGTCGCGCGGCTCGATCCCTTGGACGCGAAGTTTCGCTTGCAGCTCCGGATCTTTGCCGGCCTCCGCGATGGCTTGGCTGAGCGTTTTGAGCACCTCCTTCGCCGTCTTGCCCGGCGCCAGCACGCCGTACCAAGTCGCGTATTCGTAATCAATGCCTTGCGACAGCGCAGTGGCGATTGCGATCGGCTCGTTGATCGGGTCCTTCGCCGCTACCGCCAGCGCCTTCAGCCGGCCGTCCTGCAGGAGCGGCAGCACGAACGCCATGGGCACGAACGCGGCCTGGATGCGGCCGCCCAAGAGGTCGGCGATAATGGTCGCGCTCACCGTGTAGGGAACGTGCACGAGATCGATGCCGGTCTTCAGCGCAAAATAGGCGCCAGCGAGATGGGTCGAGGTGCCGATGCCCGCCGAGCCGTAGTTGATCTCGCCGGGCTTTGATTTCGCCAGCCCTACGAACTCTTGCAGGCTCGACAGTCCGAGCGACGGCGGCACGACCACGACGGCGGGCGCTTCACCTACGAGCGACACGCCGGCGAAATCGGCCACCGGATCGAATGGCAAGTTCTTGTTCAGCGTGCCGAGGATGGCGTGGCCGGAGTTGGCGAACAGCAGCGTGTAGCCGTCGGGTGACGAGCTCGCGACCGCCTGGGCGCCGATCAGTCCGCCGGCGCCGGCCCGGTTGGCGACCACCACTTGCTGGCCGAAACGCCTGGCGAGCTTGTCGGCGTAGAGCCGCGCCAGGATGTCGATGGCCGTGCCCCCGGTGATCGGTGCCACGATCGTGATCAACCGCGACGGATAAGGCTCTTCGCCGGGCGCCGGCGCGGCGAGACAGGCCGCCATAGCGATCGCGACGGTCATGCGCCGCGCGAAAGCCCCGATGCGATGCATGATCACAGCAGCGCCACCGCACGGATCGGCGAGGCCTCGGCGCCGATCAGCTTGAGCGGAAACGCCACCAGCGTGAAGCGGTCCTTGTCGATCTGATCGAGGTTCTTCAGATACGGCATGGTGATGACCCCGCGCTCGCTCAGCGTGCGCGAATTGTGGAACACGCGCGGCGCCCCGGGCTCGTCGTTGCCATGATAGAAATCATAGCCGACGATCACCACGCCCTTCTCAATGCACCACATCGTGGCGCCGATGGTGAGATAGGGTGACTCTTTCATCCATGTCTCGGAGCCGCCGTCGTAAGCGTTGTTGTGGTCGGTCCGCAGCAGTAGGCGGTCGCCTTTCCTGATGCGGTTGTCGAGCCGCTGCTCGAGGTCCTTCGCGGTGATCGCCTGCCCTGGCAGCTTGTCGCGCAGGTCGGCGACGACGGCGTCGCCGATGAAGAGCTCGAGCGGCAGCTGGTGGATCTGCGTGCCGCCGCGCACGTTGTGTTCGGGCGCGTCCACGTGGCTGCCGGCATGCAGGCGCATGTGCACGCCGCGCACGATCTGGCCGGCGCCGCCCGGCGCATCGTGCTCCTTGATCACCTCCATCTCGAACTGCATGTCCTTCTTGAACCCCGCCGGGGTGCGCATGGCGAAGTTCTTTGGATCGAGCTCCAGGCTGATATCGACGATCTTGCGAAACTCAATAGACATGTCGCGGGCTCCTCCAATCGCGATTTGTTTGATCTCATCACATCATTGCAACTGACGACCTATGTTTGGGCCACATGGGCATCGCCGGCGCGGAGCTTCGGCTTGCCAACGGCGTCGCGCTCATCGGCAAGTTCGACGGCGAGTTCGCCTCCAACTCCTCGACCTACGCCGGCACCGGCACCGTGCGATACACGTGGTAGGCGCGCACGTCGCGTTAATAGGTGCGTCGAGGGCGCTTCGGCGTCTTGACGTATTCCAGCTTCCCGCCCCGGATGCCGCAATGCCCTTGCGTTCGCCTCCCGACTTTTCTCGCCCGGCGCCAAACGCAGCGGCGCTCACTGGGCCGAGAAGCGGCTTTCGCTTGCGTGGGAATCCCTATATAGGTGCCCGCAACGTAACGCGATCGAGGCTTGCCATGGCGAAAGCCACCACCATCAAAGTCAAGCTGGTCTCCAGCGCCGACACCGGCTTCTATTACGTCACGCGCAAGAATTCGCGCACCAAGACCGACAAGCTGGTGAAGAAGAAGTACGACCCGATCGCCAAGAAGCACGTCGAGTTCCGCGAATCCAAGATCAAGTGACCGCCGCGGCGTGGCGCACGGGCGCGCGGCGGCCGCGCTCGCGTTTTTACTCAATTCGGCTGTGAATTAGGCGCCCACCCGCAAACAAAGGTGGCCGGTCGGGAGCGGCGTCATGAGGAGGCCACTCTTACCGCCCCCGAACCGGCCGAACCCCACGGACCCAGGAGATGCGGCGGACCTGAGCATTCCGCAGGGTTATCAATGCCATAGGCAATGTGGGATAGCCCCGTACCCCGGGTTCTCACCGGGCCAGGAGCACCCTCTCATCGCATGCTGCACGGTAGCGCAACCACCTCGGAAATCAACAAATTAGGTTGTGGATAAGGTAGAGAATTTGGTCAAGCTAAACGGCCGCTGGAGGTAGGCCGCTGGACCAGTCACGCCCCTGCCCAGCCATCTGCACGGGCCCGACCTGGCGTTACGCGGAACCAAGGAAGCGGCGGATGGTTTCGATGAACTTGGCGACCGAGATCGGTTTCGACAGGTAGGCCTCGCACCCGCCCTGGCGGATGCGCTCTTCATCCCCCTTCATCGCGAAGGCCGTCACCGCGACCACCGGAATGGCCTTGAGCTCGGGATCCTCCTTGAGCCATTTCGTCACTTCCAGCCCCGAGACCTCCGGCAGCTGAATATCCATCAGGATCAAATCGGGACGGTGCTTACGGGCAAGATCGAGCGCCTCGATGCCGTTGCGCGTCGCCACCGTGTCGTAGCCGTGCGCCTCCAACAGATCGTGGAAGAGCTTCATGTTGAGCTCGTTGTCCTCCACGATCATCACGGTCTTCGACATTGCCGAGCTTCCGAGATGGAACATTTGCCGGCAGCCGAATCGCCATCGCCGGACTTATGCGCGGGCGACAGGCTCCTTACCCTCTCCCGTTGCGGGAGAGGGCGTCGGACTGCGCCGACACCCTTGCGTTTCCGAGAGCAGCGACTCACGTCAGCCATAGCGCGTACTAGTGCCGAGACGTTACGGAAACGCAAACGCTGCCACCAGGCGTATTTCACGTGGGCGGCGCTGCCGCCGCGACGTCCATGGTGCGACGGCTGAGCGCGAGATTGAATGTGTACCCACCGAAGAGGTCCACCAAAGTGATGAAGATGAGCAGGAAGGCCGCCTCCCAACGGGGTCCACTGCCGATCAAGTGCGGCTTGCCAAAAACAGCGACGAGTACGACTGCGAGCGGCACCAGCGAGGCCATGCCGTCAAGGACGCCGATGAAGCGCCCGCTCGCCGAGGGCAAGGCGAAGGGGATCGAGATGAGCTGAAACGTCAGATAGATCGCCACGAGCCACGCCATGTTGAAGCCGAGCCGCTCCGGCGTGAGGCCGGCCTCCAGCCATGGGTATGATCCTGCGAACCAAAAGAAATACACTTCCCACAACGCCAGGCCCAAGGCGAAGAGAATGCTCACCCCGGCAATGGAGAAACGGCCTTGGCGCATAGTCGCCTCCTTAAAATCGACGCCCTCCCCTAGCCGAGATGCCGCCCATGCGTCGAGGGACTTGTTTCGCCTCGGCCAGCGGGCCAGCGGGCTTGCGTCGTACCCTGCAGCACGTTTTCCTCGACGCGCGCTCCTCTGAGAGATTCTCATGACGAAGCGAGCCGGCAGGGCAAACCGTCCAGAAAAACGCGCCGCGGCCGAAGCGCTCGCGGTCGCCGCGCTCGCTTTCATCGCCGGCGAGCCCGAGCGGCTCGGCCGCTTTCTCGCGATGAGCGGAATAGGCCCCGAGTCCATCCGTGCCGCCGCCCGCGAGCCGCGATTTCTCCTCGGAGTGCTCGAATATCTTGCCGCCGACGAGCCGCTGCTGATTGCATTTGCGGCGGAAAACACGATTCCCCCCGGCGCGGTGATGGAGGCGCGTGATACCATCGCCGGACGGCGTTGGTAGCGCGAGGCGCCGTGACCGATTCCGGCGGCCGCGCCGAACGCGGACGCGACAGGCGGGAGGACCATGCCCGGCTTCTGCCGCGATTGCCGGCGTGACGCGCCGGAGCAAGCCGCCCGCTGTTCGGGCTGCGGCTCGCCGCGCCTGCTGCGCCATGCCGAGATCGACACGCTGGCCATCGCCCACGTCGATTGCGATGCCTTCTATGCCACCATCGAGAAGCGCGACGATCCCACGCTCGCCGACAAGCCCGTGATCGTGGGTGGAGGCCAGCGCGGCGTCGTGCTCACCGCCTGCTACGTCGCGCGCACGTTCGGCGTGCGATCGGCCATGCCGATGTTCGAGGCGCGGCGGCTGTGCCCGCATGCCACTGTCGTGCGGCCGGACATGGAGAAATACGCGCGGGTCGGACGTGAAGTGCGCGAGCTCATGTTCAAGCTCACCCCGCTGGTCGAGCCCGTGTCGATCGACGAGGCGTTCATGGATCTCTCTGGCACCGCGCGGCTGCATGGAATGTCGCCCGCCAAGGCGCTCGCCGGTTTCGCCGGCGAGGTCGAGCGGGCCCTGGGCATCACCGTGTCGATCGGGCTCGCGTCGAACAAATTCCTGGCCAAGATCGCCTCCGATCTCGACAAGCCGCGCGGCTTTGCCGTGCTCGGCGGCGGCGAAGCTGCCGCCTTCCTCGCGCCCAAGCCGGTGGCGCTGATCTTCGGCGTCGGCCGCATCGCGCAGCAGCGGCTCGCCCGCGACGGCCTGCGTACCATTGGCGATCTGCAGCGCGCCGGTGAGAGCGAGCTGCGGCGCCGCTACGGCACTGAAGGCGCGCGGCTCTTTCGCCTCGCGCGTGGGCTCGACGATCGCTCGGTGCGCGCCGAGCGCGAGGCCAAGAGCATTTCCGCGGAGACCACGTTCGATCGTGACATCGCCGAGTTCCGTCCGCTGGAGCTGCGGCTGTGGCGCCTCGCCGAGAAGGTCTCCGCCCGCCTCAAGGCCAACGCGCTCGCCGGCTCAACCGTGACGCTCAAGCTCAAGAGCGCCGATTTCCGCATCCGAACGCGGGCGCAGTCGCTCGGTCATCCGACCCAGCTCGCGTCGCGGATCTTTGCCGTCGGGCGCGATCTGCTTGGGCGCGAGATCGACGGCACGATGTTTCGTCTCATCGGCATCGGGCTCTCCGGCCTGTGCGAGGCGGATGGGGCGGATTTCGCCGATCTCATCGACCGCCGCAGCGCCGGGGCCGAGCAGGCCATGGATCGCCTGCGCGAGCGCTTCGGTGAGGAAGCTGTGGTCAAAGGGCTTGCGCTCGAGGCCGAGCAGGATGAATGAGGCGAAGTCCTGGATGAACTCGCCGCGGCTGGTGTTAGACTTCGCAACAATCAACGACAAACCCCGGAGGATGACCATGCGACCAACGCGCAAGCTCATGCTCGCGATGCTGGCCTGTGCCGCAATGCTTGGCACAATGAACTCGGCACCCGCCCAGACTCGTTTGAAGGTCATGGTCTTCCCCGGCCTGTCGAACTTTTCGATCTTCGCCGCCGAGCACAAAAACCTGTTCGCGAAGCATGGTCTGGCAGTCGAGGTCCTGAACACGCCGAACTCCGACGTGCTGCGCAACGGCCTCGCCAAAGGCGACCATCAGATCGCGCACGCGGCGGTCGACAACGCGGTGGCGATGGTCGAGCTTGCCAAGGCCGAGGTCGCGATCGTGACCGGCGGCGACAACGGCTTCAACCACATCTTCGTCCAGCCGGAGATCAATGCGTACGCCGATCTGCGCGGCAAAACGGTCGTGGTGGATGCGCCGAACACCGCCTTTGCGCTGCTCCTCTACAAGGCGCTCAAGGACGCCGGCCTCAACAAGGGCGACTATGCCGTCAAGCCGGTCGGCGGCACGACGGCGCGGCTCGAGGCCATGACCAAGGACAAAGCCAACGCCGCAGCCGCCGTGCTCAATCCGCCCTATACCTTCCGCGCCAGCGAGGCCGGGTTGAAGGACATGGGCACTGCGACGAAAGCGGTCGGCGCCTATCAGTCGGATGGCGCCTTCGTCATGCGCGAGTGGGCAAAAGCGAACAGCGACGCGCTCGTGCGCTATATCAGCGCCTATGTGGAAGGCCGCCGGTGGGCGCTCGATCCTGCCAACAAGACGGAGGCGATTGCCCTGCTCTCGGAGCGCCTCAAGCTTGCGCCGCAGGTCGCGGCGCTCGCCTACGCGGTGGCAACCGATCCCACCGAAGGCATGGCCAAGGATGCAAAATTCGACATGGCCGGCTTTGCGAACGTCCTCAAGCTGCGCGCGGAAATCGAAGGACAGTGGGGCGGCAAGCCGCCTGCACCGGAGAAATACGTCGACCTGTCCTATTACGACCGGGCGCTCTCAGGCCTGCGCTAAGCAAGAGCGTCTACACGGATAGGCATTCGACGCCGGCGCACCGTATGCGCCGTCGCTCGCGTGCGGCAATCACCGGCACGGCCCGCTGTTGCGCAGCTCGAGCGAGGTGAGTTCTCCGCTGATGGCGAAGTCGTTGTAATCGAGCATCAGCGCCCGCGAGACGCCGTTCTCGTAGACCTCGAACCTGATCGAATAGACCGGCAGCTGGTCGTCGTCCCGCCCCGTCTTGTCGAAATAGCTCACCGTGACCGGCCACCGTTTGAGCGTGGCCAGCGCGGGCTCGCCCGCCGCGGCATCCGTCGGCACGCGCTCGTTCGGGGCGATCGCCGGGCCGATCACGGTCAGCGTGTTATAGACCTTCTCGCCCTTCTCCGATCCGTCGTAGACCGGAAGCTCGAGAATGTTCTTGTCCTCGCGCGCGGCCTCGATGATGCGCCGCATGTGATCGGTGGGAAATACCATGGCCGCCTCGAGCTCGAACTTTTTGGCGGCGGGTTGGGTCAGGTTGACCGCGACCTTATCGGGCTCGCGTTCCGCCTCTCCATCGACAGAATCGACCAGCGTCTCGTTGAGATAGTTCTGCGACTTGAAGATGAACTTCTTCGCCGCGCCGTCCTCCCAGGTGGTCGAGCGCAGGTCGCTGAGCGTGACTTTGCCCTCCCCATTGTCGAGTTCCGACACCTGACGGAAATGCAGCGCGTAGCCGTCGCAGGCATTGCCGGAAAAATCGTAGAGGATGCGTCCGCGGGCGGCAGCCGCTGGCGAATTGCCGCGCGTCTGCGCGAGCTTGAGCTCATAGATCGCGCGATGGGAGGCGAGTTCGCCCGCGGGCGTCAACGCCGTTG
This sequence comes from Xanthobacteraceae bacterium, assembly GCA_035693615.1. Lineage (GTDB taxonomy): Bacteria > Pseudomonadota > Alphaproteobacteria > Rhizobiales > Xanthobacteraceae > VAZQ01. The sequence continues at coordinate 4,596 of DASSGH010000033.1, read as the reverse complement.
CGCGTTGCGCGTCGAAGGGGAAGGTCACGGCCGCCGTCGCGAGGACAGCGCAGAGTATCGGCCTGCCGAAGATCGTCATCGCCATCTGCCTCCGCCCCGCCGGCATGCGCCGCAACATAGGGACGCTGTTCGCCTCCTGCAACCATGCAATGCCGGAACGCGGACGCGGGCCGCTTGCATGCTTACGCCCGATCGGCGAAGACAAGGCATTCGATCCAGTGCAGCAGGAGGACGTTATGGCCGGAACGGTCGACAAAAAGCTCGCCGAACTCGGAATCGCGCTTCCCACACCGGCAAGCCCCGTCGCCAATTACATCCCGTTCGTGCGCGCCGGCTCGCTGCTGTTCGTTTCCGGTCAGATCTGCCTCGATTCGGCCGGCAAGATGGTTGCCAAAGGCAAGCTCGGCAACGGCGTATCACTCGAGGACGGCCAAAAAGCGGCACGCGCCTGCGCGATCAATGTGCTGGCGCAGGTCAAGGCCGCGCTCGGCGATCTCGACAAGGTCAAGCAGGTGGCGCGCCTGGGCGGCTTCATCAATTCCGATCCAGCTTTTCTCGATGGTCCGAAGGTCATGAACGGCGCCTCCGATCTCATGGTCGCGGTGTTCGGCGACAAGGGACGGCATGCCCGCACGACGGTGGGCGTGGCGGTGCTGCCGGGCGACGCCGCGGTCGAGGTGGAAGGCATCTTCGAGATCGCCTGACGCTGCCGCGAATGGCCGATCTGGATTGGTTGATCGCACGGCCGTTGGCGCATCGGGGTCTACATGATGATGCACAGGGCATCATCGAGAACACGATGTCGGCATTCGCCGCCGCCGTCGCCGGGCACTACGGCATCGAATGCGATCTGCAGATCAGCGGCGACGGCGAGGCGATGGTGCACCACGATGACGCGCTGGGTCGGCTCACTGAAGGAGCCGGCCGACTGGACGCAATGACAGCCGCCGAGCTCAAGCGCGTCGAGTTCAAGGGAACCGCGGACCGCATGGTCACGCTTGGCGAACTGTGCGACTTCGTGGCCGGCCGAACCGCGATGCTCATCGAGTTGAAGAGCGCGCGGGCGGGCGACCGGCGGCTTGCCGCCCGCGCCGCGGATGTGCTGTCAGGCTACGGCGGGAAGGCCGCGGTGATGTCGTTCGAGCCGCGCCAAGTCGCAGACCTGCGCAGCATCGCGCCGCGGCTCGCGCGCGGGATGGCGGTGCGTACTCACACTTGGCGCGACGTCTTAGCCGCGCCCAAGCAAGCCATCGCCGCGCTCGCGCCGACGCTCGCATCGCGTCCGCAATTCCTCGCCTATTCCGTGCGCGACCTGCCCGCACTGCTCCCGACGCTCACGCACAAGGTGCTTGCCATGCCGCTCCTCGCCTGGACGGTGCGCAGCGCGGATGAGCGGCAACGCGCCGCGCGTTATGCCGACCAGATGATCTTCGAAGGATTTCGGCCGTAAACTTGCATGACCAAGGCCATGATCGAACTGACCCTGCGCGTAGCGAATTCCATCGACGAGGTGGCGGCTGAGGCCTGGGACGCGTGCGCCAATCCGCCCTTGCCGGTGCGCGGCAACGGCGGCCGCGGCGGACCCTGCGCGGGGCCCCTCGGGGAGCAAGAAGCGAATTTAACAGACCAATACAATCCATTCATTTCACATGACTTCCTCTCTGCGCTGGAGCTGTCGCAATCGGTTCGCGCGCGCGCCGGCTGGCAGCCTATGCACCTCATTGCCGAGGACGCCCGAGGCGAACTCCTGGGCGCCGTGCCGTGCTACGTGAAATCGCATTCGCGCGGCGAATACGTCTTCGATCACGGCTGGGCCGAGGCCTACGAGCGCGCGGGAGGCAGCTACTATCCCAAGCTACAGGTCTCGGTGCCGTTCACGCCTGCAACGGGGCGGCGCCTGCTCGTGCGCGCGGGCCCGCACGCCGAAGCCGTGCGCGCGCATCTTGCCGATGCGCTCATCGATATCTGCCGGCGCTCCGGCGCCTCCTCCGTCCACGTCACCTTTCCGACCGCGCCGGAATGGGAGCTCTTGGGCGCACGCGGCTTCCTCAAACGTACCCACCAGCAGTTCCATTGGGAGAATGCCGGGTACGCCGGCTTCGACGAGTTCCTCGCGGCGCTCGCTTCGCGCAAGCGAAAGACCATCCGGCGCGAGCGTGCTGACGCGCTCGCGGACGGAGTTAGCGTGCATTGGCTGACCGGCTCCGACCTCACCGAAAGCGTGTGGGACGCCTTCTTTGCTTTCTACATGGAAACCGGCTCGCGCAAATGGGGCCGCCCCTATCTGACGCGAGAGTTCTATTCGCTCGTCGGCGCAAAGATGCGCGAGCGCATCCTCCTGGTGATGGCCAAACGCAATGGCCGCTGGATCGCCGGCGCCATCAATTTCATCGGCTCCAACACGCTGTTCGGCCGGCACTGGGGCACGATCGAGCACCACCCGTTCCTGCATTTCGAGCTCTGCTATTATCAGGCCATCCAATACGCCATCGAGCACAAGCTTGCCCGTGTCGAGGCCGGAGCCCAGGGCGAGCACAAGATCTCACGCGGCTACATGCCGACGACGACCTATTCCGCGCATTACATCCTCGACCCGGCGCTGCGGCGCGCGATCGAGGATTTTCTTAGGCGCGAGCGCGCCTATGTGGCGGCGGCGGAAGAGGAACTCGCGGAGACGGCGCCGTTCCGCAAGGGATGAGCGTCGCGCCGATACGGGGCGATACGTTGCGTATCTCGGGGCGCAGCGCAGCGCGAGGTGATGCGCGGCTGATCGGAAGGGTACGAGTCAAGCAAGGAGCAAACGTCCATGCCGGCTTACGATCCCAACAATATCTTTGCCAAGATCCTGCGCGGCGAACTGCCCTGCTACAAGATCTACGAAGACGACAAGGCGTTCGCCTTCTTGGACATCATGCCGCGCGCGAGCGGTCACGCGCTGGTCCTGCCGAAGGCGGCCGCCCGCAACATCCTCGACGTCTCTCCCGACGATCTCGCGCATGCAATCAAGGTGGCGCAGAAGATCGCGAAGGCCAGCGTGGAGGTGTTCGGCGCCGACGGGGTGACGATCCAGCAGTTCAACGAAAGCGCGGGAGGCCAGGTGGTCTTTCACCTGCACATCCACGTCATCCCGCGCAAAGCCGGCGTCGCGCTCAAGCCGCCGGCGAGCGTGAAGGAGGCGCCGGAGGTGCTCGCCGATCAGGCCAAGCAGCTTTCCGCGGCGCTGAAGTGAGAGCCCGGCCTTGCGCTAGTCGCCCCGCAATCGCGATCGCGCTCAAACCTTGACCAGTGGCACCTTCGGTACCGAGCCGCGCGGTGACGGGCCGCCGCCTTTCGGCCCCGACGGCTTACGGCGCGGACTGCGCCGCTTGCGCTTTGCCTCGGGGATTTTCTCGGGCTTAGGCGTGATCGGTCCGTCGAGATATTCGAAGCCGAGCTTCTCGGCGCCGGTGTCCTCCTTCGCCGTGACCACGCGGACGTGGCCGCCGTCCTTGAGTTTCCCGAACAGCACTTCGTCGGCGAGGGTTTTCTTGATGTTCTCCTGAATGAGGCGCGCCATCGGCCGCGCCCCCATCTGCTCGTCATAGCCGTGCTTGATCAGCCAGCTGGTGGCCTCTTCCGAAAGCTCGATGGTCACGTCGCGATCGCCGAGCTGCGCCTCCAGCTGCAGCACGAATTTCTCCACCACCTTGGCGATGATCTCGGGCGTGAGATGCGCAAACGTGATGATAGCGTCGAGCCGGTTGCGGAATTCCGGTGCAAACAGCCGATTAATCGCCTCGAGGTCGTCGCCCTCGCGCTTGATGCGGGTAAAGCCGTATGCCTGCCGCGCGAGATCGGACGCGCCAGCGTTGGTGGTCATGATCAGGATGACGTTGCGGAAATCGACTTGCTTGCCGTTGTGATCGGTGAGCTTGCCGTGATCCATGATCTGCAACAGCACGTTGAACAGATCCGGATGCGCCTTCTCGATCTCGTCGAGCAGCAGAACGCAGTGCGGATGCTGGTCGACGCCGTCGGTAAGCAAGCCGCCCTGGTCGAAGCCCACATAGCCGGGCGGTGCGCCGATCAGCCGCGAGACGGTGTGGCGCTCCATGTATTCCGACATGTCGAAGCGGATCATCTCCACGCCGAGCGCGGTGGAGAGCTGCTTGGCCACCTCGGTCTTGCCAACGCCGGTCGGGCCCGAGAACAGGTAGCAGCCGATCGGCTTTTCCGGCTCACGCAGGCCCGCGCGCGCGAGCTTGATCGAGGCGGCGAGCGCCGCGATCGCCTTGTCCTGGCCGTAGACCACCTGCTTCAAGGTCTGATCGAGATGCTGCAGCACCACGGCGTCGTCCTTGGACACGGTCTTCGGCGGAATCCGCGCCATGGTGGCGATGGTGGTTTCGATCTCCTTGATGCCGATCGTCTTCTTGCGTCGGTTTTCGGGCAGGAGCATCTGCGCTGCGCCCGATTCGTCGATCACGTCGATCGCCTTGTCGGGAAGCTTGCGGTCATGGATGTAGCGCGCGGACAGCTCGACCGCGGCCTTGATCGCCTCGCTGGTGTATTTGAGCTTGTGGTAGTCCTCGAAATAGGGCTTGAGCCCCTTGAGGA
>DASSGH010000032.1:0-50606 GCA_035693615.1 Xanthobacteraceae bacterium | reverse complement strand
GTTGTTCGGCACCTCGGGCGCCACCAGACATTTGACGCCGAACGCAGTGTAGGCGAGGCAGTAGTTGTACACGACATTAATGCCGTGCGATGACGCCGGCGAGGTGCCGTCGTAATCGACGTGGATGCCGTCGTCGGAAATCGTCAAGGCAGCGTTGAGCACGAGCGGCTTGTCGTAGCCGTCCATCGTCATGCTGTTGCGATAGGTGCCCTTCGGCAGCGCACGCACGCGGCCGAGCGTCGCGTCGCGCGAGGCTTCGATGATCGTGTCGCCCAGCCGGTCGAGATTGGCGATCTCGAACTCGTCCATCATCTCGACCAGCCGGCGGCTGCCCTCGTCGTTGCAGGCCGCTGCGGCGTAGATATCGCCTTCGACTTGCAGCGGCTCGCGCACATTCGCACGCACCAGGCGCAGCAGATCGTCGTTCATGCGGCCCTCGCGGGCGAGCGGCATGATCGGAATGGCCAGCCCCTCCTCGAACACTTGCCGTCCGTCCGGACCCATGCCCAGCCCGCCGATATCGACGACATGGATGGTGTTTGCGAACAGCCCGACGGCTTCGCCGCGGTAGAAACTCGGCGTGACCACCGTGATGTCGTGCAGATGGCCCGACGTCAGCCACGGATCATTCGTGATGTAGTGGTCGCCGGGCTTCATGCTCGCGAGCGGATAGACTTCGAGAAAATACCGCACCGCGTTCGCCATGGAGTTCACGTGACCCGGTGTGCCGGTGACCGCTTGCGCCAGCATGCGGCCGTGGCGGTCGAATACGCCGGCGGAGAGATCGCCCGCCTCGCGCACGGAGGTGCTGAACGCCGTGCGCAGCATGGTCTGCGCCTGCTCTTCCACCACGGCAATCAGCCGGCTCCACATGATTTGCACGTGGATCTGCGCGAGCGCGGCGTTAGGACGAGCGACCGCCATTTAGGCCTCCTTCCGGGTGAGCTCAATATAGCCGAACCTGTCGATGCGCGCGTCGAAGCGCGGACTGACGATGGTCGACGTCTCGTCTTCGGCGATGACCGCCGGGCCGCTGATGCGGGCTCCCGGTGCAAGATCCGGCCGCCAATAAATGTTGACGTCCCGGAACTCAGCGGTCTCGGGGTCGAAGATAGGCCGCCGCGCCAGCGGCTTCGGCTCGCTCGGCCGCCCGGCGGCGGGCGTGCCGAGATGGCCTTCCGATGGGGCGCTCACCGCGACGACCCAGCTCAGGATCTCGATCTCGACGCCTGGAATCGCGCGGCTGTAGAGCCGGCGGTAGGCCGCCTCGAACAGCTCCCTGATGGTCGACCGATCGGCGGGAGTGAACTCGCGCACCGGCAGCGCGACCGCGATCTCGTGCCCCTGGCCGCGGTAGCGCATAAACGCGGAGCGCTGCTCTTGCAGCGGCGCGGCCGGGGCAGCGCGCCGCACGATCCCCTCTGCTTCCGCGCGCATCGCCGCAAGCAGGCGATTGGCCGAGGCGGCGTCGAAGCTCTCAAGCCGCATCAGCCGGCCGCGCACGATTTCATAGGCCGGCGGCGCGCGCAGGAGGCCGACCGCCGAGCCCACGCCGGCGTTAAGGGGGACGAGGACTCGGCCGATGCCAACTTTCTCGGCGACGCGCGCGGCGTGCAGCGGAGCCGCGCCCCCGAACGCGATCAACGTGCGCGGAGCAAGATCTTTCCCGCTCTCGATGGCATGCACGCGCGCGGCATTCGCCATGTTCTCGTCCACCATCTCGCTGACCCCGAGGGCCGCATGCTCCGTCGCAAGTTTGAGGGGCGCTGCGATCGCCGCGGCGAGCGTGCGCTCGGCAGCAGCGACCTCGAGCGGCATTTTGCCGCCCGAGAACGCGCTGGGATCGATGCGCCCGAGAATGAGATCGGCATCGGTCACGGTGGGTTCTTTGCCGCCGCGCCCGTAGCACACCGGTCCCGGCTCCGAGCCGGCGCTGTCCGGGCCGACGGCGATGCGCCCCAGCGTGTCGACGCGCGCGATCGAGCCGCCGCCCGCGCCGATCTCGACCATTTCGATGACCGGGATGCGCAGCGGCAGCCCGCTGCCTTTGAGAAAACGGTACACCCGCGCCACCTCGAACGCGCGCGCGCTCTGCGGCTGCGCCTTGTCGATCAGGCAGATTTTTGCGGTCGTTCCCCCCATATCGAACGACACCACCTGATCGAGCCCGTGCTGGCGCGCGATGCAGGCGGCGAAGATGGCGCCGCCCGCCGGCCCGGATTCGACCAGTCGCACGGGAAAACGGATGGCGGTCTCGGTCGTCGTGATCCCTCCGCCGGAAGTCATCAGCAGCAAGGGACAGCGGAAGCCCGCGTCTGCCAGCTCGTGCTCGAGCTTGCCGAGGTAGCGCCCGATCAGGGGCTGGAGGTAGGCGTTGGCGCAGGCGGTGGAGAAGCGCTCATACTCGCGCATCTCCGGCGAGACCTCACTGGAGAGCGTCACTGCGATGTCGGGCAAACGGCGGGCGATCGCTTCGCCGAGGCGGCGCTCGTGATCCGGATTGGTGAAGCTGTGGAGGAAGGCAACCGCCACGGCCTCGACTTCTTGCGCGCCGAGCGCCTCGATCGCATGCGCCACGCTGGATTCATCGAGCGGGATCAGAACCGCACCCTGCGCATCGATCCTCTCGCGCACTGGCAGGCGCAGCCGCCGCGGGACCAGCGGCGGCGGCAAGTCGATATTGATGTCGTACTGCTCGAACCGATTTTCGTGCCGGATCTCGAGCACATCGCGGAAGCCTTCGGTGGTGAGGAGCGCGGTTCTAGCGCCCTTGCGCTCGATCAGCGCATTGGTGGCGAGCGTCGTCCCATGGACGATGAGACCGACCTCGCCGGGCTCGACTCCCGCCTTGGCAATCACCGAGCGCAAGGCGGCGAGCACGCCCGCTTCCGGCGCCTGCGCGGTGGTCAGAATCTTTTCCGTGTATCGCCGCTCGGGCGTTTCTAGCGCGACGTCGGTGAACGTACCGCCGATGTCGACGCCGACCCTGATTGTAGGCGCAGATGTCACCCGTGAGCGCTCAACCCGCTATCCGTGATGACAGTACCTTGGGAGATGCGACAGCGCAAAGCGTCTCCCCCCGCGCTTCGCCATTGACCTGAACGAGCACGCGGCAAGGATGCGCAGCGAATACGCCCTACCACTTCAACTAGAATTTCGAGCCGAGCATGGTCGCGCCGATCACCGCGGGTAAGCCGAGCGCCAGCGCGACGAAGGCCATAGCCAAGGCATCGATCATGACCGTCTCCCCGTTTTCTTCTTGCGTGAAAACCCCGGTGCAAACGACGGTCGGAAGCATGCCGGGGGTTCGCCGCGGGCGATGTGACGGCCATCACGAAATGGTCGATTGCTATCCGCAGCGGGCGGATATCATTTCTAACAGCGGTGCTAGAGCATCGGCTCGTTGCGCAGGAATGCGACGATCTTCGCGTCCCGCTCGAGCTTGGCGAGATCCTCCGCCGAGGGCAATTCCGGCTTGTCACGCGTGGCATTGACCATACAGAGAAAGCCAAGCGGCTCGCCACCGGTGGCGCGGAACTGATGCCAGGTCATCGCTGGCACGGTCACGAGGTCGCGGGTCTCGATCGCTCTGACTTCCTCGCCGACCAGGCAGTGCCCGCGCCCGCGCAGGATCATGACGGCATGCATGTGCTGGTGCCGCTCCAGGGTGGAGAAGCCGCCGGGCGCCACCTCGAAATAGCGCAGTTCGCCGTGCAGCTGCGGATCGGCGAACAACACCTGCCGCGTGATCGATTTGAACAAGGCGCGATCGTCCTCCTTGTACGGAAGCTCTGCCACGCCTTCCCAGCGGAAATCCTTGGCCTTGCGGTGGATCGATTTATCGCGGCTCGCCATGCGCGTACCCATGGTCGTATCGATGGACTTCGGCGACGAAGGCGGCGGTCGCTTCGCGCAGGTGCTCCCGCGCCTCGAGCAGCGCCCCGCCGATGAGCAACATCACGTCGGCTCCATAGAAATCAAGCATTTCGCCCACGCGAGCGGTGGTCATGCCGCCCGCCGGCACGGGGACGGCGGGGCGCAGGTCCTCGCGGTGGTCCAAGGCCGCGCGCGCGAGCGCATGGCATGTATCTGGGGAGTAGCCGAAGCGCCCGCCATAGTTGGGGAAGATGACGGCATCGGCGCCGAGCATGCGGAACAGCTTGCCTATGAGCAGCGGCGCAGCGATCCGCGCCGCGCCGGCCATGGTCGGATGGGCGAAAAAAGCGATGGGGGGATTCTCCCGCACCAGGCGATGGAAGTTGGAGAGACCCGCGATCATCGGCGCCACCATCACGGTATCGATGCCGGTGCTCCGGGCCATTCCGATCTGCGCGCGCATGGTGTCGAGATCGCCCGACAGGCTCGGCACGTAGCGCGCTCCACGCCCGCCCGCCTGCTCGACGCTGCGCAAAGCGCCCGCGACCGCTTCGACGCGCGCGGCGAAAGGCGAATAGCTCTGATCGGCGAGGCCATGGTCGTCCTTGATGTAATCGATGCCGGCGCGAGCAAAGTCCTGCGCCACTTGGGCCAGCCTTGCTGCAGGTAAGCCTTGTGGCTTGAGCGGCGATGCGGTCAACGCCCGTGGCGGCGCACCGACCCGCCGCCGCAGCGCATCGAGGCCGTGCCGCGGGCCGCCGAAAGCCTCGATCAGCTCCTTCGGAACCGTGACATCGGCGAGCACCACATCCTCATGTAACGAGGTGTTCCCGAACAGCATGTTAAGGAACTGTCCGGGGTCGCGACCGACGGTCTCGGCCGCAAGCGAGATGCGGACCTCGAAAACATTGTTTTCCTTTTCCGCGATGGTCTCGACTCGGCCGACGATCTCCGAGCGCACGAAGTCATCGGTGATCGCCGAGACCGGCATTTCGACGCTCTGCTCGACCGCGATGGCGCGCGCGCGCTCCTCAATCGAGCGCGCATCGCAGCGCACGAGGTAGATGGCCTGCAGTCGCGCGGGCACGGGCGCCGCTCACCATCGCTCGCTGACCGGCGCGCCGCCAAGCACTTCGATGATGCGGGCGCGGGTCGCGGCCGTGGTGTCGTTGGGCAGCGCATCGGCGGCAAAGAAGCCGTGGGCGACGATCTCGCGGTCTGGGACCGGCGCTGCCGATTGGCGGAATGCACGGACGACGAAGAGCGCGACATGGTCGCGCCGGGAGGCGCGATTGTTGAAGAAAAGCCCGTGCAGTCGTGGTGGCGCTGTGATCTCGATGTTGCCCTCCTCACGCAGCTCGCGCGCGAGCGCTTCGCCGAGCGTTTCGCCGGCCTCGACGCCGCCACCCGGCAAGTGCCACCCGCTCACGTAGCTGTGCTTGACCAGGAAGATGCGCCCCTCCTCGTCGATCACCAGCGCGCGCACGCCGAGCGTCATGGCCCGCGCAAAGCGCCAATAGGCGTGCAGGGCACGCCGCAGCGCGGGCTCGAGCGCGCGGCGCGTCGCACTGAGGCTGAGGCGTTTCATCCCGGTCTCGCCGGTTATCCGCGCATCATGGCAAGTGAGGCAATCGCCTCCGGCTTGTCAAAAGCCCGGCTTTGCTGTTTAGAAGTGTTCTAATATACGCATACGCCATCTGGGGAGTGGAGGGCTCGTGAAACGCTTTGCCGAACTCACCGAACAGGAAATCCTCGCGCTCGCCATCACCAACGAGGACGAGGATAGCCGCATCTATCGCGGCTTTGCCGAAGGATTGCGCAAGACGTATCCGGCTTCGGCCAAGGTCTTCGACGAGATGGCCGAGGAGGAGGTGCGCCATCGCACCATGCTGTTCGATCTCTACCGGTCGAAGTTCGGCGAGTACTTGCCGCTGATCCGCCGCCAGGACGTCAAAGGTTTCATCCAAAAGAAGCCGTTATGGCTCATGCACCCGCTCAATCTCGACGAGGCGCGCAAGTTCGCCGAGAACATGGAATACGAGGCGGCGCGGTTCTACCGCCGTGCCACCGAATCCTCGCGCGACGCCTCCGTGCGCCAGCTTCTGGTGGAGCTCGCCGAGGCCGAGGCGGAGCACGAGAGTCTCGCGCACAAGCTAGGACAGCAAATCCTGACCCCGAGCGCGCGCGCCAAGGAGGATGAAACCGCGCGGCGCATGTTCTTGCTGCAGTACGTACAGCCGGGCCTCGCCGGGCTGATGGACGGCTCGGTTTCGACCTTGGCGCCGCTGTTTGCCGCCGCGTTCGCTACCCACAACACGTGGGAGACGTTTCTGGTGGGGCTTGCCGCATCGGTCGGCGCAGGCATCTCCATGGGCTTTGCCGAGGCGCTCTCGGATGACGGTTCGCTCACGGGACGCGGAGCACCGGTGGTGCGCGGCGTGGTGTGCGGGGTGATGACCGCGGTCGGGGGGCTTGGGCACACGCTGCCCTATCTCATTCCCAATTTCTGGACCGCTACGGCTGTCGCCATCGCCGTCGTCGCGGTCGAGCTGGTGGCCATCTCTTACATTCGCCATCGATTCATGGATACGCCATTCCTCGCGGCGACCTTTCAGGTCATCGTCGGCGGCGCGCTGGTGTTCGTCGCCGGAATTCTGATCGGCAGCTCGTGATGGCCGGTGTCAACTGACATCGAGTGATGTTCGTTCTCGCGCATTTGTCTGATCCGCATCTCGGACCGTTGCCGAGGCCCCGCTTGTCCGAGCTCGCCGGCAAACGCGCGGCCGGCTTTCTCAACTGGCGCCGCAAGCGCCATCGCATCCATCGCGCCGACGTGCTCGCGCGCATCACCGCCGATCTGAAGGCCCACGCCGCGGACCACATCGCCGTGACCGGAGACCTCGTCAACATCTCGCTCGCCGGCGAATACGCGCCGGCGCGCTCGTGGCTCGCCGCGCTCGGGCCGCCGCACGACGTCACGTTGGTGCCGGGCAATCACGACGCCTATGTGCGCGCGGCCGCAACCTATCCGCAGCTCCACTGGGGCGAGTATATGCGCGGTGACGAGGGCGGCGAGACGGCGTTCCCCTTCGTGCGCCGGCGCGGCCCGCTGGTGCTGATCGGATTATCGACGGCGGTCCCGACCGCGCCCTTCCTGGCGACCGGCCATCTCGGGCGCGAGCAGATCGTAATGCTTGCCGCGGCGCTCGAGCGCTACGGACGCGAAGGGCTCTTCCGCGTGGTCATGGTGCATCATCCGCCAATCAGCAAGCCGGCGCGGCACTTCAAGCGCCTCGTCGACGGTAGCGAGTTTCGCGCCGAGCTGGCGCGGCAAGGGGCGGAGCTCGTCATTCACGGGCACGACCATGTGCACTCGCTGATCGAGGTCGAGGGACCGCAGGGGCGCATCCCGGTCGTGGGGGCGCCGTCAGCTTCGGCAGTGGCACCGGGCCGCAACGATGGTGCCGGCTTCAATCTCTACCGGATCGACGGCGACCGGGGCGGCTGGCGCTGCGAAGCGATTTGGCGCGGCCTTGCAAGCGACGGCAGCGAGGTCGTCGAGATCAAGCGGATCGGGCTTCTCCGGTAAGGCACTTTCGCGAGCGATAGGCGCCTCGGAGTCCTTGTCCCGAGATGCCTAAACGCAGCGGCCGCCGTCGACCTCGAGCACGTTGCCCGTGAGAAATGAGGCCTCCTCGGAGGCGAGAAACAGCGTCGCGTTGGCGACGTCATCGACGGTCGCGAAGCGGCCGAGCGGCACCGTTGCTTTGAACTGCGCGCGCAGCTCCGGTGAGTCGCCGCCCATGAAGGTCGATAACAGCGGCGTCTCCGCCATCACCGGCGCGATCGCGCAGACGCGGATGCCGTCGCCCGCAAGCTCGACCGCCATCGATTTGGACACGAGATTCACCGCGGCCTTGGAGGCGTTGTACCAGGTCAGCCCCGGCCGCGGCCTGAGGCCGGCGGTCGAACCGATATTGATGATCACCCCCGATTTCTGCTTGCGCATGAGCGGCACAACCGCATGTGCGAACAGGAAGATCGATTTGACGTTCACAGCCATGAGCCTATCGAACTCCGCCTCCTCCACCTCCAGCATCGGCCGCCGCACGTGGCTCATCCCGGCATTGTTGACGAGGATGTCGATTCGCCCGAACGCATCGACGGTCGCCCGCACGGCTGTGTCCACGTCCGCGCGCTGCGACACGTCGCAGCGCAGCGCGATCGCCTTGTTGCTGATCGAGGCGGCGGCCTGGCGTGCGGCCTTTTCATTGATATCGACGACGGCCACGCGCGCCCCCTCGCGCGCGAAGGTCTCGGCTATGCCTTGACCAAAGCCCGATGCAGCGCCGGTGACCAGCGCAACCTTGTTGTCGAGACGCATGTTCGTCTCCCCTCGTAATGCTGCTGTCATGGACGAACGACTGTAGCTGACGACAACCGCGCTGTCGTCATCGCGTAAGGGGAAGAGCCATAGCCGAAACCGTGGCTATGGGTTCCCGCTTCCGCGGGAACGGTCGATCCAACTTTTCAAGGCGGTTTCACCCCGTAAGCGCGTGCCCAGCCCAAGCCGTCCTCGGTTCGCACGCGCGGCCGGTACTCGCACCCGACCCAATGGCGGTACCCGAACCGATCGAGCGCCGCGAAGATTTCCGGATAGTTCACTTCGCCTTCGTCGGGCTCGTGCCGCGACGGAACCGCCGCAACCTGCACGTGGGCGACGAACGGCAGATGCTTCTCGAACCTTCTGATGAGATCGCCGCCGACAATCTGCGCGTGATAGAAGTCGAACTGCATGCGCACGTTCGCCCGCTCCACCTTTGCGATGATGTCGGCCGCCTGCTCGGCGCGGGTGAGAAAATAATCTGGCCGATCGCGCGGGTTAATCGGCTCGATCAATAACGTGATGTTCTTCTCCCGCGCCGCGTCGGCGGCACGTGTCAGATTTCTGATGAAGACCATTTCCGCCGCCGGCCGCTGCTCCGGCGAAACCTTGCCGGCCAGGCAGTGGATCTGGCATCCGCCGATCTCTGTGACGTAATCGAGCGCCTGCTTGAACAACGTGTCGAATTCCCGCTCGCGGCCGGGGACGGCGGCGACGCCGAACTCGCCCGTTGCGGCCTGACCGGGCGCGGTGTTGATGCCGAGCATGGTCAGACCGTGGCGGTCGAGCTCGGTCCTCACCGCCGAGGGCGCGAGGTCGTAGGGAACTTGCAACTCGACTGCGCGAAAGCCGGCCGCGGCGGCCGCCGCGAACCGCTCGATGAGCGGCCGCTCGGTGAAGAGATAAGCCAGATTAGCGGCGAAGCGGGGCATGCGCAGATCCAATGCCGCACAAGCCGGGCGATTTCCGACCTGCGGCGTTCGACATGTGTCAGCCGGGCATAGGGGCCGAACACAAAGGACAATTCGATATTAGCGCAGTCGTGGCACCGGTCGACACGCTGGGCTGACAGCAGTCTGGAGCCAATGGCGCGCGCTGTGCAATATTCCCTCCGATTTGCCGAACCAACGCACCGACACATCACATGCTCGCCAACGACACTTTCCACATCGCGATATTGCCGGGTGACGGCATTGGACCCGAAGTCATGGCGCCCGCGCTCGCGGTGCTGGAGAAGGTGGCGGCAGCAACCCCGCGGCTCAAATTCCGCTTCACCGAGGCGCCGGCGGGCGCGAGCCACTATCACGACACCGGCAGATCGATGCCGCAGTCCACCATCAAGCTCTGCGAAGAAGCCGACGCCATCCTGCTCGGCGCCTGCGGGCTGCCGCACATCCGCTATCCCGACAATACCGAGATCATGCCGCAGGTCGAGTTGCGGTTCATGTTCGACCTCTATGCTGGCGTGCGCCCGTGTCGCCTCATTCCCAACGTCCCAAGTCCCATCGTCGGAGCGGCCGAACGCGGCATCGATCTGATCGTGATCCGCGAATCGACCGAGGGCCTGTTTGCGTCGATGGGCAAGGGCGTGGTGAGCGATACTGAAGCGCGGGAGACGCTACTGATCACGCGCAAGACCTCGCAGCGCCTGTTCGATTTTGCCTTCCGCCTGGCGCGCTGGCGCAAGGCGCGCGGCGGCCGCGGCCTTCTCACCTGCGTCGACAAGGCCAATGCGTTCAAAGCCTACGCCTTCTTCCGCAGCATGTTCGACGAATGCGCCGCCCGCTATGGAGATGTTGCGACCGATCGCCTCTACGTCGACGCGTGCGCCGCCATGCTTGTGCGCCGGCCGTGGGACTTCGACGTAATGGTGATGGAGAACATGTTCGGCGACATCATCTCCGATCTCACCGCCGGGCTGATCGGCGGCATGGGCATGGCGCCCTCTGCCGACATCGGCGACACCCATGCCGTGTTCCAGCCCTGCCACGGCACTGCGCCAGACATCATGGGCAAGGGTCTCGCCAATCCGACGGCTATGATCCTCTCCGCCGCGCTGATGCTCGACTGGCTCGCCGAACGCCACGGCCATGACGACGCCGCTGCCGCCGCGCGCGCGACCGAGCGCGCGGTCGACCGCGCCTTTGCCGCGGGCCTCTCCCCGTGCGAATTCGGCGGCCGCGACGGTACCGCCGCCATCGCCAACGCCGTGCTGCGGGCTCTCGAGGTCTAGGACCGCTACCTAATCGGGCCTGCCCACCGTCTGAGGGGATACTTCCCACACCGCCCGATCTCCCGTCGGGCGGCGCCCACCTCGGCCGGTCAAGCGTAACAAATATGAGCCCCTAGTGGCGTTGGGCCATTTCCCATCAGATGGCCCACCCCTAGAGTGGGACGATTTGTGGTTGACGAAAACCGCCTTGCTTGGTTCCCTAGCCGCGTTTCCTGCGCACCAAGCCGTCCGGTCAAGCGCGGCGCGCGCGCAGGTTGGGAGCGAAACTCCGGGGTCTCGGCGTCCCATGAACGCGCAGGAACTGCTGCAGCAGATCGCCGATTATTGCCGCCACAGCGGACTTGCGGAATCGACGTTCGGCCGGCGTGCCGTCAATGACGGCAAGCTCACCGCGCGGTTGCGCAACGGCGGCCGCATCACCACCGAGACGCTCGACCGCATCCGTGACTTCATGGAGAGCAACCAGGCTGCGCCGGCGCGTGCTGCCGTGATCGAGCGCGCGCGCGAGGCGCGGCCTGCCGCGCCCGCCGCGGCGCCCGCGCTAGTGCCGATCACAGGGCAACGCGATCCGCAGCGTAATTTCCGCTTCTTCGACAATCGGCAGAAATACCTGCTGTTCGTCAGCACCTGCAGCGAGAAGTGGGTCATCGCCAGCCGGGTCGCGCTCGAACTCGCCAATGTGCATCCGCGGCCGCCGGCGCTGCGCGTATTCGACGCCGGCGTGGGCGACGGCACCGTGCTGCTGCGGGTGATGCGCGCGATGCACGACCGCTTTCCGACCACGCCATTCTACTTGGTGGGCAAGGAGATCAGCCTCGAGGACGTAAGGCTTGCCCTGCAGAAGATGTCGGACCGCTTCTTCGAGCATCCGGCAACCGTTCTGGTGCTGACCAACCTCGCCTACGCGGATGCGCCCTGGCTCGCGGTCAAGTCGCTGTCGGCGGCATCGAGCATGGTCTGGCACGAAGTGCCGCTCGTCGGCAATTCGGCTTATCGCTTCGAGCAACAAATCACCGATCTCGTGCCCTTCCTGTCGCAGAACTGGAAGGCCGGCGTGAGCCCGAAGACCGGCAACCCGGTCTACGAACGACCGGTGGTGCTGGTGCTCTATCGCGCGGATCACAAGTTCCTGCTCGACCCGATCATCCCGCGTCCCGGCGGGACGGTCGCCAATTACGATCTCGTCATCGCCTCGCAGCCCTACCGCGCGCGCGCGTCCCTCGAGTTCAAGGCCAGGCGCGTCATCGCGCCGCTGGCCAAGGCGCTCGGACCGGGAGGCAGGCTGATTGCCATCCATTCGCATGGGAATGATCCAGGCATGGAGATCATTCAGCGCGTGTGGCCGGGCGACAATCCGTTCATTCACGACCGGCATCAGATTATGAAGGCGGTGAAGCACGACCTCGGCCCAGCCGGGCGCGATCTCAACTTCAACGCTTATGCGGACAATCGTTCGCTGTTCCGCTACGACATGCACACCTTGCCGAGCGAGATTTCCGATCAGTCGATCGGCACCTCGACGCTGTTTGCGGCGTGGAACGCGGCGATCTATGTGGCGCAAGTCGAGGACGACCGCCTCGCCGAGGTGGTCGCCGACGGGCGCTATCTTGAGTCCACGCGCGAGGTTCTGCGCGAGCGTGGAGCGCTCTGGTTCTACGACGAGTCCTACGTGATCTCCCGCCGGCGAGAATGACCGAATGGCCGCAGCCACGAGTCAAATCGAGAATAACCCCGAACCGATCGCCGCGATTGCCGATTTCATGGGGGGCTTTTCGCTCGAAGCGACGCGACCTTCCGCGGAGGAGATCGCAGCGCTCGCCGCCATCGCTCCACCGGCGACACGCGTCTACCTCAGCGCGGTGCCGAAAAGGCCCGCGCAGGAGGCAATCGAAGCCGCAGCGCAGCTGCGCAACAAGGGCTTCGAGCCGGTGCCGCATCTCGCTGCCCGCGGCTTCGCCAGCGCCCGCGCGCTCGACGACTTTCTCGCCCGCCTCAGCGGCGAGGCGGGCGTGGCGCGCCTCTTGATCATTGCCGGCGATCACGAAGAGCCCGCCGGCGATTTCCGCAGCGCGATCGAGGTGACCGACGGCGGCGCGCTGCGGCGACATGGCATCCGCGAGATCGGCATCGCCGGCTATCCCGACGGTCATCCGCGCATACTGCAGCAAGATCTCGATCGTGCACTGGCAGACAAGATCCGCTCGGCCGAAGCCACCGGGATGGCGGTCCACATCGTCAGCCAGTTCTGTTTCGACGCGCAGGCGATCGTGCAATGGATCGCGCGCCTGCGCGATTTCGGCCTCGACCATCCAGTGCGGATCGGCTTTGCGGGACCCACCAATCTGGCCACCCTGCTGCGTTACGCCAGACGCTGCGGGGTGCAGGCATCGGCCCAGAGCCTCGCGCGGCAGGCCGGCCTGCTGCGGCAGCTGTTCGTCATGTCGGCGCCGGATGCCCTGGTGCGCGCGCTCGCGCAAGCGCGCGCGCAGCTGCATCTCGCGGATATCGCGCCGCACTTCTTCTCATTCGGCGGGCTGCTGCGGACCGCGCGCTGGGCCGAGGCGGTGGCGCAGCGCCGGATCGCGCTCGAGGCAGGCGGCGGATTCCGGGTCGAGCCGCCCCGGGCAGAAACAACGGAAGCCCCGGCCGCCGCACAGTGATCGGTCGCGAGCGCTATTCCGCCGCGGCGAGCAGCATCCGCACATCTTCGGCCGATACTTTGCGCGGGACGCTGATCCCCATCGCAGCGATTTCCTGCGCAACGAAATCGGTCTTGCGCCGGTCGAAGCCGACTTCGGTCAGCCCTTGCGGAATGGCAAAGCCGCGCAACATCTCGGCAAGACGATCCGCGCCCTCTCCGCCGAGCGCCGCCGCTAGCCGCACCCGCGCCTCTTGTGCCGCCGCGAGGTTGAAGCGGGTCACGTGGGGAAGGATGATCGCGTGGGTCTCGGCATGCGGCAGGCCGAGGCCGCCGAGCACGTGTGCGAGCTTGTGCTGCAGCGCGGTGCCCGAGGCGAGCACCACCCCCGCAAGCCACGCCGCGACGAGACACTGGGCGCGCGCTTCGAGGTCGGCGCCGTCGGCGACGACACGCGGCAAATGTACGGCGAAGCGGTGCAGCGCATCGCTCGCGAGCGCCATGAGGAACGGCGTGCGGTCCGGCACCCACAGCGCTTCCACGCAGTGTGCGATCGCATTCATGCCGCTCGCCGCGCTCACCGAGGCGGGAAGCGCCAGCGTGAGCTCCGGGTCGTAGACGATCGTGCGCGGCAGAACGCGAGCGTCCTTGCCGGTGAATTTTCGCTCGCCGTCGCTCAGGCCCCAAATCGCCGTCGCTTCCGATCCGGAATAAGTGCTCGGCACGGCGATGATCGGCAGGCCGATATCACGGGCGATGATCTTGGCAAGGCCGATGGCGGCGCCGCCCCCGGCGGCGATGAGGCCATCGGCGCCGCGGGCGGCCGCGACCCCAGCTTCCGCAACCGGCTTCGGCACGTGCAGCACGGCCTGCGCATGCAGCCCAGCCGCGCGGGAGCCCAAAATTTCGATGAGGCGGCCGCCCAGCCGCGCGCCGCTGCCGGGCGTTGCGATCACCAGCGCCCGACTCAATCCAAGGCGCCCCGCTTCGTCGCCGACGCGCGTGACCGCGCCCGGTGCGAACACGACGCGCTGACCCGGGATATCGTGGACGAAAGATGCGAGCATCGGAGGCGTCGGCCCTCACGCCGGATTGCAGCCCGGCGCCGTCATAGTAACTCGCCTTGCTCCGCGCGTCGTGCGAATATCCGCCGTCAACTCAATCTGGAGGCACGCGTCATGCGCAGGATCGGCCCGGTGATTGCCTTGCTCGCTGCCCTGGTTGCGCCGGCGTTCGCGCAGAAGGCGGAGATCGAGGCGGTGAACGCCAAGTGGATCGAGTGCTTCAACAAGGACGATTTTGCCGGCGTCGCTTCGCTCTACACCGACGACGCGACGGCCTTCCCGCCGGGTTCCGGCATGGTGAAGGGCAGAGCCGCGATCGAGGCAATGTGGAAGAACATGGCGGAGCAAGTCACCGATCCGAAGCTTATAACCCTCGACGTGAAGGCACTCGGCCCTTCGGCGGCGCGCGAGATCGGGACCTTCAGCCTGAAGACCAAAGGTCCGAGGCCGCAGGAAGTTACGGGCAAATATCTCGTGGTGTGGGAGAAGGTCGGAAGCGAGTGGAAGCTTGCCGCCGACATCTGGAACGACGGCAAGTAACTTGCGACCTGACCGGACCGCCGTTAGTGCGGCGCGCTATCCTCGCGCCAGATTCCGAGCGCCTCCTGCGCCGGCCGGTCGGAGATCGAGAACAGTACCGATTCCTTGCTCGCCCGGTGCGAATAATGCCGCCACGGCGGCACCACGAAGACGTCATTGGGGCCCCATTCCAGCACCTCGTCCTCGACCGTGGTGGCGCCCTGCCCTTCGGCGCAGACGAAGATGGTCGCGTCGGTCGCGCGGTATGTTTCGCCTTTGAAGCCCTTGGGTAAGAGCGCAAGATACGCGCCCATGGTTGGCAGCACCGGACCGCCATTGATCGGGTTGGCGTAGCGCACGCGCGCGCCATGGCGCGTGTCGACGTCGCCAGCTTTGAGCATGCGCTCGATGATCGGCCGTGTGCGCGCATAGGTGTAATTGATCACGGGGCTGCGGTTGAGCGCCGCCGGCGCGCCATCGGGCAGCACGCCCGAGGCATAAAAGCTGAGCGAATCCCCGTCCGCCCGGCTCGTCGGCTGCGTCGCACTCGAGAACTGCTCGGCAAACGAGGTCTCGAAGAAATTAACCTGCGGAAAGTCGAGCACGTCGAGCCAGAGCATGGGCTTGTCGGAGGTGTTGCCGTGGTCGTGCGGAGCCCAGTTGGCGGTGATGACGAAGTCGCCGGGCGACATGTAGGCCTTCTCCCCCTCGACCGCGGTATAGGCGCCGTCGCCGTCAAGCACGAAGCGGATAGCCGAGGACACGTGCCGATGGGCGGGGGCAACCTCGCCCGGGAGAATCATCTGCACACCGGCGAACAGCGTGTTGGTGGCTTTCGATTCGCCGCGCATTCCCGGATTCTCCAGGATCAATACGCGGCGCTCCGCCTCCTCGGCGGTGATGAGAGGGCCGGATTCCATCACCAGCCGCTTGATGTCATCATAGTGCCAGATCACCGGCCGGCAGCGCGTCACCGGCTCCTTGGTGACGACGTTCTTCATCACCTTCCATAACGGCGTCATATCGTGCTTGGCGATACGCTGGTAATAGGCCTCCCGCATCGCCTCGATATTGTGCTTGGGGTCCGGGCCGGTGCTCTCGGCTCGCTTGCTCGCGGTCGCGCTCGCCATGGCGCTCTCCATTGTTCGTACGGGCGGGTTAGGATTGAGAATAATCCAAACCGGCAAATTAGTATATAATGAAACTATCTCCCGGCTGAAAGGCCGGATGATCAGGTATTCACGTTGCCGCCGTCGACCGCGAGCGTCTGGCCGGTGATGAAATCGCTCTCCGCCGACGCAAGGAAAACGAGCGCGCCGAGCAGGTCCTGGGGATGTTCATCGCGCCGCAGCGAGCGCGACTGAACGGCGCGCTCGCGTGCGGTTCTCACGTGACCGGGGTTCTCGCTCAACACCGTGTCGCTCAAGGTGAACCCCGGGGCCAGCGTGTTGACGCGAATGCCATGCTCGCCGAGCTCGCGCGCAAGCGCGCGCGTGAACGCCGTGACGCCGCCCTTGCTGGTGACGTAGTGCAGCATCCAGGGAATACCGCGGAAGGCGGTGCCGGAGCCGATGTTGATGATCTTGCCGTAGCCCTGCGCGATCATGTGCGGGACAACATGCTTGGCCATCAGGAACGGTCCCCGCAGATTCACCGCCATCACCTTGTCCCAGAGCGCCGCGTCGATGTCGGTGCACTTCTCTTCCTGCAGCGGCGCAAACAGGGCCGCGTTGTTGACCAGCACGTCGATTTTGCCGAAACGCTCCATGGTCGCCGCCACAAGATCTCGCACCGCCGTCTCGTCGCTGACGTCGGCGACGGCGCTCGCGACCGAATTCGCCCCGTGCTCGGCGGCGATCTCCTCGGCGAGTCCGCTGCCATCGACGATATCGGCGATCATCACGCGGGCACCTTCCGCCGCGAGCGCCTGCGAATAATGCCGGCCGATGCCCTTCACCCCGCCGGTGACGATCGCGATCCGGCCGGCGAGCCTTGCCATGTCGTTATTCCTTGGCGCTCACGCGGCGGATGAATTGTTCGAAGCCGGAAAGCTGAAGCTTGATCATGTCGATCGCCGTCTGATCCATGAGCTCGATGGTCTTCTCGTGGAACTTCTGCGCGGCAAACGTGACGATCACCTCCGGCCGGCCGAACAGAAGCGCATCGATCGAAGTCAGCGATTGGCGCAGGTGATATTGCATGCGCGAGCCGCCGAGAATGCCGCCGGCGGCCGATTGCAGCGCCACCGGCTTGTCCTTGAACGGCTGATCCTTCATGCGCGAGACCCAGTCGATGGCGTTCTTCAGGCCGCCCGGGATCGACCAGTTGTACTCGGGCGAGACGATGATCAGCCCGTCGGCCCTGCGGATGGCATCCGCCCAGGCAGTGACCTCGGGCGGGAAGCCGGTTGCCTCCTGGATGTCGAAATTGTAGAGCGGAAAGCTTGCGAACGAGGGCGCGTCGCGCAGCTTCATTCCGCCCGGCGCCAGCGCCGGCAGGGTGCGCGCGAGCGCGGCGTTGTAGGAGCCCTTGCGCAACGAGCCGCAGATCACGAGCACGTCCAGTTGCCGGCCGCTCACCATCGTTTCCTCCGAAAGACCCTATCAACTCTTGGCAGCGACTCGCGGGATGAAGGCGGCAAACGCCGCCAATTGCTGTTTGATGAAGCCACGCGTGGCCTCGTCTTTGAGCTCTCCGGTCTTCTCGTCGAATTTAGACGCGCAACCGCCGATGAAGATCTCCGGCTTGTTCAGCGTGAAGGCGTCGAGAAACATCATGCACTTGCGCAGGTCGTACTGTACGCGCGCGCCGCCGACCGGCCCGGGCGAAACCGATTGCAGCGCCACCGGCTTGCCGGCGAAGGGCTGGTTCTGCAGCCGCGACACCCAATCGATCGCGTTCTTGAGCGCGCCCGGGATACTGAAATTGTATTCGGGCGTACAGAAGATCACGCCGTCGGCGGCGCGGATCGCATCGGCGAGCGTATTGACCGGCGCAGGAAAGCCAGTCGAGTTCTGGATGTCGGCGTTGTAGTGCGGAAAATCGACAAAGGAAGGCGCCGGTTTGATCGTCATGCCATCCGGCGCGAGCGAGGGCAGCATGCGCTGCACCATCGCATTGAAGGACCCTTTGCGCAGCGAGCCGCAGATTGAGACGACGTTCAAATTAGCCATGACGGCCTCCAAATTCTTCGAGGAGATGATCGCGCCAGGTCCTGTCCCGACCTCACGCGGAGAAGTTTTCGGTTGCTGATGGGCGCAGCTTGGCGCGAAAGGGAGGCCCATGTTTCGAGACGCGCCGCCATGGCGCCCTGGGCAGGGGGCGCGAACGCGCGAGCGCGCCGCTCCTCGGCATGAGGATCTTCGGCATGAGCGCGGAGCACCGCGTTATTTCTCGTTCTCGATCGGATTGACGAGCACGCCGACGCCCTCGATGTCGATCTCGCAGGTATCGCCTGCTTTCATCCACACCGGGTTCGGCTTGCGCGCGTGACCGACACCCGAGGGCGTGCCAGTGAACACGATATCGCCCGGCTCAAGGGTCATGCCCTGCGTGACATAGGCGATGGTCTCGGCGACCGGAAACATCATGTTATCGGTGTTGTCGGACTGCATGACCTGGCCATTGAGCCGGCTCTCGATCTTCAATCCTTTGGCGCCGGGAGGCACTTCGTCGGCCGTGACCATCCAGGGGCCGAAACCCCCGGTGCGGTCGAAATTCTTGCCCATATCCCATTGCGTGGTCTTGCGCTGAAATTCGCGCACGGAGCCCTCGTTGCCGCAGGCGTATCCGGCGATACACGCATATGCGTCGGCAAGCGTGAGGTGCTTGGCCCGTTTGCCGACGATGAAGATGAGCTCGGCTTCGTAGTCGAGCGTCTCCGATGCCTTCGGGCGCAGGATCGGTTGCGCGTGCGGAACGAGCGAACTTCGCCCGCGCATGAAGATCGTCGGGAATTTCGGAATGTTGTCGCGCTGGGAGCCTTCCTTGACATGTTCGAGGTAGTTGAGACCGAGGCAGATCACCTTGCCCGGCGCCGCCACCGGCAAGCCGTAGGTCAGGCCTTTCAGCGCGCGCCGCGCCGCCGCGGGAGCGCGCTTCGCCGTGTCCTTGAGCGGCGACAGGTCGCCGTTGTTGCGGCGCAGGCATTCGCCGAGATCACCGGGAATGGTGCTGTCAACGGCCTGCAGGTCGATCACTTGGTCGCCCTCGACCACGCCGAGACGCAATGCGCCATTGGCCTCGAAACCGACGATCTTCATGCATACTCCCTGACTTGGTGTCGTCGTCTTGTAGCAACAAGCTCTAGCGCGGGCAAAGGCGTTGCTCTACGCAGTCACGCCGCGCGGGCGAGGAAATGGGTCCGCAGCATCTCGCGCGCGGCGCGACCGGCGTCCAGGTCGAAGGCGTTCACGACGGCGAGACGAAAGCCGCCAGGCGGCATGGCGTGGCGTTCGGGTTCCTTGTCTTCGTGAAACGTGATTTGCACGCTGGAGATGCCCGGCACGCGCCGCACCTGGGCGAGGAGCGCAGGCGGCGGATGTCGATAGCGCCGCCCATGCGGGCCGAACAGCACCACGCTGTATCCGTCGCGGCGCTCGGCGTCGGGGAAGTCCCATCGCCGCTCGTGATAGAGACGCACGAGCGCCTCGATCCAGCCGGCGCCATAAAGGTCGGGCCATTGGTCGCTCATGCGCAGATGCACTTCGATGATGCGTCCGCCGATCGACTCTGCATTGAGGATGCCGGTGTAGCCCTTGAGATGTCGGCGAATCCACGTTCCGCAATAGTCCTCGATGCCGCCATCGCGCTCGGCGTGCACCGTCCAATGGTCGAAGGTGCCTTCGTTTCCCGGCTCGCCGGTGACGTGCCGCCACCAGCGCGGCTCGCCGTCAACGACCGCGACGTCCGAGCTGACATGGCGCCCGCCCAAGAGCGCCATCCACATGTGGCCCGGCGTTAGGCTTGCCTCGTAGTCCTTCTCCGAGGCGAGCACGCGACTGGCGATCCCCATGCCCTTGAGGTTGACGATCGGCTTGGAAAATACGGGAAAGCGCGGCGGCTGGACGCCATGCGGTCCGGCATCGAGACCCTGGCTCAACGCGATCGCGATCTTGTCATAGACCCAGCGGTGGTGCGGATACCAAAGCCAAGCGTCGCTATCTTCGGTTGGGATGTTCACATCGGGCGGACAGGCCGTACCCTCGAAATATTGCAGGCGCCAGGGATCGGCTTCACAGATCGGCATGCGCGCTCAATTCGATTACGCAAGTATCATCGGTCCTGGAAGGCCAGAGCATGGGCCGAAAAATTTTTACCCGAGTCAGTCCAAACAGCGACGGGACTCCAGCCTGCGCCGCGCGCCAATCTCGTGAAGTGCTCGAGCGTGTATTTATAGCTGTTCTCGGTATGGATGGTCTCTCCGGCGGCGAAATCGAACGCACGCCCGGCGGCCCGGACGTGCTGGCGCGTCTTGCTGACGAGGTGCATCTCAATCCGGTGGCGCTCGGAATTGTAGAAGGCGCGATGCTCGAAAGCTTCGAGATCGAAGTCTCCATCGAGCTCGCGATTGACGCGCGCCAGCAGGTTGAGATTGAACTTTGCAGTGAGGCCCGCCCCGTCATTGTAGGCGGCGTGAAGGATGCTCACCTCCTTCACCAGATCGACTCCGATGATCAAGGTAGCGTGCCGTCCCAGCATCCGCCCGGCGTGGCGCAGGAAGGCGCCGGCTTCGTGCGGCTCGAAATTGCCGATGGTCGATCCGGGAAAGAACCCGGTATGCGCCATGCCTGCCGCCGCGGCCGGCAAGGTGAACGGCTTGGTGAAATCAGCTTCGACCGGAAGCACCGCGAGGAGAGGATAGTCGCGTCGAAGCTCTTGCGCCTCCTGAACGAGCATTTGCGACGAGATGTCGACCGGCACATAGGCGGCAATGGTCGGCGCAGCCGCCAGCAGGATTCGCATTTTTTTGCTCGAGCCGCTGCCGAATTCGACCAGCGCCGAAGGCGCGGGAAAAAACTGCGCTATGTCTCGCGCCCGCTCGCGCAGAATCTCAAGCTCGCAACGCGTCAGATAATATTCCGGCAGCGCCGTGATCTGCTCGAACAGTTGCGCGCCGGTTTCGTCGTAGAAGTATTTCGGGGGGAGCCGCTTGGGCCGCGCGCTGAGGCCGGCGATCACGTCGCGCGCGAAGGACGAATCCGTATTGGCGTCTTCGTAGCGAACAGCGGCCTCGATAGGCGCAGCCATGACTCACTCCGGTTCACCCGCGCAATTCATGCGACATAGTCCAGAAGTCTCAGCCCGCTGAACTGCCAGCGCGCCGCCGGGTAGAAGAAATTCCGGTAGCTTGCACGCGCATGGCCGGCGGGTGTGGCGTGCGAGCTTCCCCGCAAGACCATCTGATTGACCATGAACTTGCCGTTGTATTCGCCGAGCGCGCCCGCTGCCGCGCGGTAGCCCGGATAAGGGAGGTAAGCGCTGCGCGTCCACTGCCACACGATCCCGAAGGCGTCATCGAGCAGGTTGGCGCGGGCCGCCACCTCCC
The DNA here is from genome assembly GCA_035693615.1 of Xanthobacteraceae bacterium. Lineage (GTDB taxonomy): Bacteria > Pseudomonadota > Alphaproteobacteria > Rhizobiales > Xanthobacteraceae > VAZQ01. The sequence goes on along the minus strand of DASSGH010000032.1, from coordinate 29,345 downwards.
ATTCCGCTTCGGTCGGCAAGTGCTTGCCGACCCAGCGCGCAAAGGCATCCGCCTCGTAATAGCTCACGTGCACAACCGCCGCGTCTGGATCGACCGGCCGCAGCCCACCGAGGGTGAAGGCGTACCATGCGCCATCCACCTCCCGCCAATAGCCGGGCGCGTTCCAGGCTTCCGCCTCGACCGTCGCCCAGCCGTCCGAGAGCCATAGCGACGGCGTCGAATAGCCGCCGTCGGCCATGAAATCCAACCATTGCGCGTTGGTCACGAGGCCGCGCCCAATGCAGGCCGGCTGCAGCAAGACCGGGTGCGGCGGCCCCTCGTTGTCGAAACTGTACCCATCGCCCTCGAAGCCGAGGCGCTGGATACCGGACGGCAGCGCCGCCGATCCCTCCGACGAAGAGGGCCTGCGCGGCACCCGCCAATTGGCGGCGTAGGCAGGCGCGAGGGGATTCTGTGCAAAGGCATGCAGGACATCAGTGAGAAGGAGCTCTTGGTGCTGCTGCTCGTGGTGCAGTCCGATCTCCAGGATACGCACCATCTCGCCGAGTTGCGGCTCTTCGGCGCTCGCCAGCAGCCGCTCGACTCCTGCATCGACGTGGGCGCGAAACGCCGCGACGCGCTCGCAGTCCGGCCGCGTGAGGAGGCCGCGCCTTGGCCGCGCGTGGCGCGGGCCAGCCGCCACATAGTACGAATTGAAAAGGTAGGCGAATTGCGGGTCGAAGACGCGATAGTTGGCAAGATGCGGGACGAGAAGGAATTGCTCGAAGAACCAGGTCGTGTGCGCCCGGTGCCATTTGGTCGGGCTCGCATCCGCCATCGATTGCACTATCTGGTCCTCAGCGCTCAACGGAGCGGCGCGGCGCTCGGTCTCCGCCCGCACAGTGCGGAAGGCGTCGAGCCAGAGCAGACGAGAATCGTTCGGCGCGGCGTGGGAGAGCGTTGGGAGATCACCTTCGTCACGGCGGCGACGAGGGACAGATAACGAGGTCGCGGGCGGCATGCCCATTCCCGGGTTGGAGAAAGCGAGAGGCGTAGGTGAGAGAAACCGTTTTTGGGTATCGATTGTTCCTTCATTATACGTTACCGACCGGCGTGCGGCTGCCGCTCGCGGATAATTTATGCAACGTGAGGAGGCTTCGCTAGCGACGCTGAAAAGCCAGCGTTTCTATGAGTTTAGGCGCTCCCGTCGCGCGCTCGCGAGCATGGCGCTTGCCCCGCTGCCGCGTGGCTCCGACGGGGCGACCAACGTCGCAACGCCGAGCGCGCGAGCAGCGTCGCCGCCGTCTCCCGGGCACTGTCGTTGACGATTCGGTCTGATCGTTCAGGTAAGTGCGCGATGCGCCGAGCCGGCAGCTTACTTTGCCGCGCTTGCGCCCGCGGCCGCCGCCAGGCCGTCTTGCTGGCCGGTACCGCCGCTTGCGCCGATCGCGCCGATGATCTTGCCGTTCACGGTGATCGGAACGCCGCCTTCGGATGCCACCGGCTTCTCCGGAAAGGTCATGAACGCCGTGTTGCCCGCGGCGTATTGATCGGCGAACGCTTTGCTCGGCCGCCGGAACATCACGGCAGTGCGCGCCTTTCCCTGGGAAATCTCAACCGAGGCGAGTTGCGTGCCATCCATCTTTTCGAAATAGACGAGCTCGCCCGCGGGGCCGACGATGGCGAACGCCATGCGCCAATTGTTCTTCTTGGCCTCGCCAAACGCGGCGGCGGCGACCGCCTTCGCCTGCTCGTTGGTGATCGGCGCTCCGTAATCGGCAGGCGGCGGCGTGGGAGGAGCGGTGGAAGGGGCCGGTTGCTGTCCCAACACGGTCCCGGCGAGCGCCAGCGTCGAGCTGATGCTGAGCGCGATCAAGACGTCAAGTCGCATGGTCCTGTCTCCAGCTGGATTGTTGCGGCGCTGTGGCGCCGGCTTCGCTAGTCGCTGCCACCGCTTGCGCCGATCGCACCGATGATCTTGCCGTCGACGACGATGGGAACACCGCCTTCGGATGCCACGGGTTTTTCCGGGAAGCTCGTAAACGCTCGATCACGCGCGGCATAGTGATCGGCGAACACTTTGCTCGGGCGCCGGAACATGAGGGCGGTGCGGGCCTTGCCCTGGGCGATCTCGATGGACGCAAGCTGGGTACCGTCCATTTTCTCGAAATAAACGAGGTCGCCGGCTGGTCCGACGATGGCAACCGCCATGGGCGAATTGTTTTTCCTGGCCTCGGCGAGCGCGGCAGAGGCGACGGCCTTCGCCTGCTCATTGCTGATCGGCGGCCCGTAATCGGCCGGCGGGGCAGAAACAGCAGGGGAAGATGCCGGTTGCCCCAGCACGGTCCCGGCGAGCATCAGCGTCGAACCGACGCTGAGCGCGGCGAGGACATCAAGTCGCATATCCTGGCTCCCGCTGAATCATCCCGGCGTCATGATGTTGTCGAAAACTCCGCGTCTTTGGACAAAGCGCCAGTAGGTCATAACCGGGGCCAATTTCAGGCGAGCCCTCGATCAACATAGGCGAGCTGCCGTTGCGCGAGCAAGAAGGGCCGTCGCCGCATGCCGCGCGAATGCCAGCGAGCCCGGCCAAGCATGGCCGGCCCAAAGCGGGACAGTGACAATGCAAGCGACACGACAAACATGGGCAGTATTGGCGGTGCTGGTGATGGCTGCGCCGACGGCGGCATTCGGTCAAGCGAATTGCCGCAACACCGGCGCGTTCGAGCCGTGGCTCGCCGATTTCAAGAAGGAGGCGGCGGCCAAGGGCATTTCGCAATCAACCATCGCCGCGGTATCGCCTTATCTCGTGCTCGATCAGCGCATCATCAATATCGACCGCGGGCAACGCTTCTTTGCCCAGAATTTCCTCGAAATCTCCGACAAGATGCTGGCGGGCGGGCGTCTCCCGAACGGAGCCGCACAAATGAAAAAGCACCAGGCGTTATTCGCGCGCGAGGAAAAGGATTTCGGCGTGCCGGCCTCGGTGATCACCGCATTCTGGGGACTGGAAAGCGACTTTGGCGCCGGTCAGGGCAAGGATCAAGCAATCAAATCGCTGGTTACTCTCGCCTATGACTGCCGCCGCTCCGAGATGTTCCGCGGCCACCTGTTCGACGCACTGCGCCTGATCGAGCGCGGCGACCTGCGCGCGGAGGAAATGATCGGCTCCTGGGCGGGTGAGCTCGGGCAGACGCAGATGATGCCGTCGGAATACATGGCGCACGCCGTCGACTATGACGGCGACGGCAAACGCAACCTAATCCGGAGCGCCGCCGACGTGATCGGCTCGACCGGGAAATACCTCGTGCATCTGGGCTGGAAGCGCGGCGAGCCGTGGCTGCAGGAGGTGCGCGTGCCCGCGAACCTGCCGTGGAAGGAGGCGGACCTTTCGGTGCAGCATCCGCGCTCGCAGTGGGCGGCATGGGGCGTCACGTACCCCGATGGCAAGCCGCTGCCGAACGACGCCATGCCGGCGTCCGTGGTGCTGCCGTTGGGACGATTCGGGCCGACGTTCCTCGCGTACGACAACTTCCAGGCCTATCTGCGATGGAATCAGTCGCTGAACTATTCTCTGACCGCTGCGTACTATGCCACGCGCCTCGACGGCGCACCGCCCATGCACAAGGGCAGCCAGAACATTCCAAAAATCACCTTCGAAGAGACTCGCGAATTGCAACAGCTTTTGGAAAAGCGCGGCTATGATGTCGGCCGCATCGATGGCGTGCTCGGGCTCAAGAGCCGCGTTGCCATCCGCGACACGCAACTGAAATTCGGTCTGCCCGCCGACGGATGGCCGACAACGGAGTTGCTGGCGCGGCTGCGCGCGGGGAGATAGCGCAAACCTACCTGCCACCCACTCGGCGCGCTTACCCTATCATGTGGAACAGGGCGCCGAAAAAGCCCTTTCCATCACGCACCGCCGGTACATCGCGGCGCAGCCAGGCATCGAGACCGAGGCTCCGGCCGGCGGCATGCAGGGCGAAAAAGAACATGACGGTCGCCAGGAATATGTATTGCCACGGCCATTCAGCGGGGCTGCCGGGCTGGTAAATGCCGAGCCAGAGGTGCAGCACGAATATGATGCCGAGCACGCCGATGAGGCGCACCCCGAGTCCGAAAATGAGCGATACGGCGAAGGTGAATTCGGCAAGGAAGATAATGGGATTCAAAATATTTAGGTAGGGAAGATAGACCGACGTCACCAGCTCGCGATGAAATTCGAACGCGGCCCGGCTCGCCATCTGTTCGGTCCAGTATTGCAACCCGCCCGAGACCGGCAGCGGCAACTTCCATAGCATTCCTTGGAACCACATTCCGCCCACCAGCACGCGAACGAGCCAGGTGCCGAAATGGGAGGCCGTGCGCTGCGATGGGTCTTCCTGCCAGTTCTTGATCGCAATCGCGATGCTCGCGATGACGAGAACCAGGAACAGCGCGACGAATAGATATTTCCACGAGCCGAGGGCGTTGTGGTCCTCGGTGTTCCCGATTACGAAACTCCAGAAATCGGTAAACGGGTTCGCCATATGAATATCTCCAGTGGCATCGCGGGCGCGAGAATTCGTGCGAGCCTGAGGTCCCGAGATACTTGCTCTGACCATACCCGATAATCGCCGCCTTGGCGCGGCGCTTCGGGCTGCTGGCCACGAGAGTTTAAGGTCGGCTGCCGCCGCGCAAGCGTTCACGAAGGTCGCGCAGCATTCGAGCCCGCTGGTCTCGTCGCAGCTTCACGGCTAAATTCATTTCGGCAGCGAATGCTTTGCTCAGCGTCTGGCACGAAGACCGCCATGGTCGTTCCCGCATCACAACCGCGCGAGAGCTCGACGGAGGAGCTGGAGCGCAAATTCGCGCTGGGGCTTGGGCTCACCAATGAATGCAATCTGAGCTGTGCGTTCTGCTATCGCGACCCGACGCGGGTCGATCGCTTGTCGCTTGAACAGGTCCGTTCGGTGATGCGCAGCTTGCCGGTGCGTTCCGTCAACCTCGGCACCGGTGAGAACGGCATGCATCCGGAGTTTGGGGCTCTGGTGAAGTATTTGCGCGGCGAGCCGATCAAGCTCACCATCACCTCGAACGGCTATTCAATCGCGGCGCTGGACGACGTGGAGGTAACCGCCTTCCACGACGTCGAATTCTCACTCGATTATCCCACTGCGGCGGAGCAGGACCGGCAGCGCGGTCCGGGAAACTGGCGCCTCATCCACGAACAAGCCGCACGTTGCCGCAGCTTGGGCGTATCGGTGACGTTCATCGCCGTCATGATGCGATCGAACTTCGATCGACTTGCCGAGATCGTAAACATCGTCAAGGCATATGACGCGCCGTTGCGCGTCAATGTGTACCAGCCCGTGCGTTCCAACGCTTTCGCGCTCACGTATGAGGAATATTGGGTGGGCTTCGAGGCACTGTTTGCCGACACCGATGCGATCGCGATCGGCGAGCCGCTGGTGCGGGCCATGGCGGGCTTGCCGCCGCGCCGCGGCGGCTGCGGAACGGCAACCGTGCGGGTGACGCCGCGCGCGACGGTCCAGCCGTGCGTCTATTGGCCCGGAGGCGGCGCGCCGCTTGATCTGTTGCTCGAGTGTGGCGCCGACATCGCGGATAGCGACGCGTTTGTCGACGCGCGGGGCGTGCCATCTCCCTGTCGGAGTTGCGCTTATGTCGCGACCTGCGGCGGGGGCTGCGCGGGGCGCCGCCGGCTGCTCGGCGCGCTCGATGCGCCGGATCCCTACTGTCCGGTCATCCGCGGCGGTAGCCGCAAGCTCGAGGTGAGGATGGCCACGAGCCGCGAGCTGCCAAAGCTCGAAAGCGCCTGCACCACGATCGTGAGAGCACGATGAGCGAGGACCGCATGCCGAATAGCCGCAGGTGCACGACTTCGCCGCTGTCGATGTCGTGCTCGCGACGGCCGCAGGGCTGGCTGTCCTGGCCGTCCGCTTTCCTTGGATCCAGAGTGGAGTTCCATTCGCGTACGCGTTACGGATTAGAGCAGGCCAACTTCGCAGGCCTTGATCTGTAGCGCGAGATATTTCGAGTAGATGCGACATTGGGCGAAGCTGCCCGCGATGAACCAAAGGCCTGGTTGGGCAGTGCGCGTGAACATGTTGCGCAATTCTTGGCCATCGCCGAATCCCCAAATCGGGCCGACCCGGTTGGCGACATCATCGCCAAACAATTTGCCGACCAGATACTCCTGCCCCTTGTAACCTGTCGCTAGCACGATCAGGTCGGCGGAAAGCGTTTCGCCGGTCCGCATCAGCGCTCCTGCCGGCACGAAAGTGTCGATATCGGAGAACTGCGCCAATCCGATCTCCCCTTTGACGATCAGATCCGAACAGCCGACGTTAAAGTAGTAGCCGCCGCCGCGCGTGAGGTACTTGAACTGCCAGCCGGCGCCATCTTCGCCAAAATCGAGCCTGAAGCCGCGGCGTTCAAGCGCATCGAGCAACTCTTTGTCCATATTCCTCGCGGTTTCGGTCAATCCGATATGGCTTTTCCGTACCAGCGAAAGCGGCATCGATGTCGTGATGAGATCGCAATCCTCCAGCGAGGGTCCTTCGTCATAGAGCGCATACTGCAGTTGCGCGCTCGGCTCGACATTGACGATCATGGTCGAGCCGCGTTGCACGAGCGTGACTTTCGCCCCGGCCGAATGCAGGTCCTGCGCGATATCATGACCGCTGTTGCCCGAACCGATGACAAGAACGTTCTTCCCCTTCCACGCCTCGCCATCGTCGTATTGACTGGAATGCAGAACTTCACCACGGAACTCGCGCAAGGTCGGAATATTCGGAATGCTCGGAATGCCGCTTGCTCCGGTGGCCATCACGACGTGGCGTGGATACATCTCGCGCTTGCTGCCGTCGGCGCGACGCAACACAACGGACCACCGCTTCGCTTTTTCATCGTAGCTGCCGCGTTCGAATTCGGTGGCCGTCCAATAGTTCAACTCCATACTCTCAACATAGGCCTCGAACCACCCGGCCAGTTTGTCTTTGGGAATGTAGGCCGGCCAATTTGGCGGAAACGGCATGTACGGCAGATGGTTGACGTGCACCTGGTTGTGCAGAACCAGCGCGTGATATCGCTTCCGCCAATTGTCGCCGATGCGCGCCTCACGGTCCACAATCAGCGTATCGATGTCTAATTGCGTGAGGCGAGCGGCTATCGATAGCCCCGCCTGTCCTCCGCCGACAACCAGCACGGCAGGCTCGCGGTCGGCATATTCGGCGGTGGCCTTGCGCAGGTCGAGCCAGTTGGGTCCGCGAAAATCGCGCGCATAGGCCTTGCTCTGAGGTTGTAATCTTCCGAGCCGTTCTTCGTGGCACTTTATTTCATCAAGCGACGTCAGCAGCGTCCATGCTTTGAAGCCGTTGCCTTCTTTGCCAGCGGCGGTGAGTCGGAGGACCCCGCTGCCGCGACCCTCCGCGGTTTCAAAGCTGAAGATGGCTTCGATCGCAGCGGTGCCGGCGCGGGTTACCTTGCGGGGTGCGGTCCGATCCTGGTCTATCTTGAAACCGGTCGGGCGCGCACGGCCGGCATGCACTGCAAGCTCTCGCAAGATCGCATCCGAACCGCTGACCGTCTTGAGATGCCAGGTCAGGGCCAGCACATCGCGCCAATAGCTCTCGGCATGAAACAGCGCCTTGAGGCGAGCTTGGCCCGGAGCGGCGAGCGCTTCTTCGAACTGCGAGAGCCAATCCTTCACAATAGTGGCGATGGTGTCTGTTTTGGCCAGCATTGGCGCGCTCGCGCTTGGCTTCGGCACCGGGTCGGTCACAGCGCGCATGTGCGGAATCCGGCGATGACGTCGTTGCGATCGGGCGTGAAGAAGTTGCGGTAGAGCGGTCGCGCGATGCGCGCGCTGGTGGCGAAGCTTCCGCCGCGCAAGACCTTGCGCGTATGAAACCAGGGCTTTGAATAATCCTCGTAGGGGTCCGCGGCAAAGCCAGGAAACGGGGTAAAATCCGAAGCGGTCCACTCCCATACGTTACCGCTCATCTGCCGGCATCCGAACGCGCTGTCGCCCGCGGCGCAAGCCGCGACATCAAACGGACCATCGCAGGCAAAGCCGAGGTTGGCGCGCTCGCGGGTCGGCGCCGCGTCGCCCCAAGGCCAGCGGCGCTTTGTCGAGGTCAAGCGCGTGCCGTCCGCGCTCGCTTCGCCCAGCGCCGCGGCCTCCCATTCGGCCTCGGAGGGCAGCCGGCGCTTGGCCCAGTTGCAGTAGGCTTGCGCCTCATACCAGTTGACAAAGGTCACCGGCGCGTGCGGCGGCAACGCTTCCACGTCGTCGTGACTGCGCCACGTCCAGCTGCCGCCCTCATGGCGGAGCCAATGGACCGGATGCTCGGCGGCTACGTGCTCGCGCCATTCCCAGCCCGGCGCGCTCCAGAATTCCCGCCGGCGATAGCCGCCTTCCTCTACGAACGCGGCGAACTCGGCGTTGCTGACCGCGGCCTTGGCGATGCGGAATGGTGCGATTTCGACCGCGTGCGCCCACTTCTCGTTATCGAAAACGAAGCCATCGGCCGGCGTCGAACCGAGCTGCCAGCGCCCGCCGGGCACAACGACATCGCCTTCCCACGCGCCGGCGCGATCGGCGACCGGACGGCCGAGCCCTTGCGGCCGCGGATATCCAAGCGTCTGGCGCGTATAGGCGAGCGCCTCGACATGCATGTCCTCGTGGCGGATCGAAAGCTCGTAGAAATAGGAGGCGAAGACATCGACCCTACCGCCAAGGTGGTCGACCTGGCGGGAAAGCACATCCGCGAGATATCCGAACACGCCCTCGCGATCGGGCAAGTCCAGAGCCCATCGCGTCGCATGGGCAACCGTACTTGAATTCCACAAGCGGTCGGCGCGCTCGAGAATCGGCGCTTGCCCGTGCGCGTGCCGAAGCGTCCAGTATTCATGGAACCAACCGACATGCCCGATTTCCCACAGTATGGGATTGACGATCGGAAGCATCGGCCCCATCAACTGCTTGACCGTGAGATCATCAGTGAGGCGAAGGGTAAAGTCACGCGCCTCGCGCAGCTGCGCGACGAGATCGTGGGCTGTAGCGCCGCTCGTCGGGCGGTATAAAAGAGCCTCGGTCATGAACATCGTTTTTATCACGCCGACTCGTCCATCGTCACGGTCGGGAAACAGGACCACCAGCATGCGCTGGGCGCGGATCTTGCGCCAGCTTGGACATCGCGTTCACATTGCTCATCGCTACGACGGAGCCGCGGCCGATCTCATGATCGCCCTCCACGCCTGGCGCAGCGCGGACAGCATCCGTACTTTTCGCGAACGGTATCCGGATCGCCCACTGATCGTGGGTTTGAGCGGCACCGACATCTACGGCTACATCGATCGCGATCGGGCGCCGGTTATGCGATCGCTCGCCTGCGCCGATCGGCTGGTCGCGCTGCAGGAACTAGCGCGACGGCGCGTGCCGGCACGGTTTCGCGATAAGCTCCGCGTCGTATATCAGTCGGCGCTGTCGGTGCGTCGCGGCCGAGCCGATCGCACCGGCAGCTTCGACGTGGCCGTGATCGGCCATTTGCGCGAGGTGAAAGATCCGTTTCGTGCCGCGCAAGCGGCGCGCCGTTTGCCGGCAAGCTCGCGGATTCGCATCGTGCATCTCGGCGCGGCCGAGACGCCGGGGTGGGCAGCGGCGGCGAAGGCCGAGATGGCGATCAATCCGCGCTATGTCTGGCGCGGCGACAGGCCGCGCGCCGATGTCCGTCGCCTGCTCGGCCGCGCGCGGGCGATGGTTCTGTCATCCTTGAGCGAAGGCGGAGCAAACGTCATATCCGAGGCCGTGGCAGCCGGCGTTCCGATATTGGCGACGCGCATCGACGGTTCGCTTGGCCTGCTCGGACGCGACTATGCCGGCTACTATCCGGTCGGCGATACCGAAGCGCTGGCGCGGTTGCTGATCCGCATCGAGACGGATCCAGCTTTCCTCAAGCGGCTCAAACGCGCGATCGCGCGCCGCGCCCCTCTGTTCCGGCCGGCGCGGGAAAAGGCCGAATGGAAAAGCCTTATTGAAGAGGTCATGCCACGGTCCTTGCCGGGCCGAAACGCGAGCCGGCGCTCGCGACGGCTTGCGAACACGTCGGCGGTGACGGACCTGACGAACATGTGATGCCATGTCGGTCCGATTTTGCGCTCCTATCGCATCGCGCGGTCGGCAAGGAGAGGCTGGCATGAAAGCGGCGAGCCATCCCGTGCTCAAGGACGTGGTGCTCGTCGGCGCCGGCCACTCACACGTGACCGTGCTGCGCATGTTCGGGATGAGGCCGATCCCCGGCGTGCGTCTCACGCTGATCACCCGCGAGGTGCACACGCCCTATTCCGGGATGCTGCCCGGCCTCATCGCCGGCCATTACGGGTTCGATGACGCGCATATCGATACCGGCCCGCTCGCCCGCTTCGCCGGCGCACGGCTCTATCAAGATGAGGCGGTCGAGCTCGACCTCGCCGGCCGTCGCGTGATCTGCCGCTCTCGCCCGCCGGTTTCCTACGATCTCCTCTCGCTCAATATCGGCTCTACGCCGAACACCGCAGGCGTCCCGGGCGCAAGCGAGCATGCCATTCCGGTCAAGCCGATCGACGGATTCTTGCGTCGCTTCGAGGCGCTGCAGGCGCGCGTGCTCGCGCGCAAAGGCCAAAGTGCCGTGGCCCTGGTCGGCGCCGGCGCTGGCGGCGTCGAGCTCCTGCTCGCGGTCGAGCACCGCCTGCGGCATGCAGTGAGGCGTGCCGGGTTCGACGGCGGCGGATTGTCGTTCGTGCTGGTCTCGGGCGATGCCAATATCCTGCCCAGCTTTCCGGCAGCGTTCCGCGCACGCTTCCACGCGACATTGGCAACGCGAGGGATCGCAGTCGTGACCGGCGCCGCGGTCACCGCCGTCGAGCCCGGCCAGCTCATGCTCGCGGGCTATGGTCCGCTCGCGGCGGATGAGATTCTGTGGACCACGGAGGCGGCGCCGGCGCGCTGGCTGGCCAAGGCCGGATTGCCGCTCGATGCCCGCGGCTTTCTCCGGGTTGACCAGACGCTGCGGGTAACCGGCCATGATGACGTCTTTGCCGCCGGCGACACCATCGCCTTTTCTGGCCGCGAATTGCCCAAGTCCGGCGTCTACGCTGTGCGCGCCGGGCCGGCGCTTGCCGATAACATTCGTCGCACACTGACGGGCCGATCCTTGCGCCAGTTTCGGCCGCAGCGGGAGGCGCTCTATCTCGTCTCGACCGGAGAACGCTACGCCGTCGGGACCCGCAACGGCCTCGTGGTCGAGGGCGCATGGGTGTGGCGCTGGAAGGATTGGATCGATCGCCGCTTCATGCGCAAGTTCAACGAACTGCCGGAGATGACGGCGGCCTCTCCCGCGCTGTCGCCGTTGGCCGACCGCGAGGCGCTTAAGGAAATTTCCGCTATTGCCATGCGCTGCGGTGGCTGCGGCGCTAAAGTCGGCGCCAGCGTGCTGTCGCGCGCGCTTGCGGGCGTCGAGCCCGCCGCGCGGGCCGACGTGGTGTTGGGGCTCGATGCGCCTGATGACGCGGCGTTGGTCGACGTCGGCGGCAAGCAGCTCTCGCTACAAACCGTCGATTATTTCCGCGCAATCGTCGACGACCCGTACACGTTGGGGAAAATCGCAGCCAACCACGCGCTCGGCGACGTCTATGCCATGGGCGGGGAGCCGCAGACGGCGCTGGCGATTGCCACCGTGCCTTTCGGGATCGAAAGCAAGATCGAAGCCGATCTCACTGCAATGATGGCCGGTGCAAACGAGGTGCTGCGCGAGGCCGGCTGTGCGCTGGTCGGCGGACACACCAGCGAAGGCGCCGAGCTCGCGCTCGGCTTTGCGGTCAACGGACTCGTTCCGGCGGCGGCCGCGTTGCGCAAAGGTGGGCTAAAGCCGGGAGATGGACTCATTCTGACCAAGCCATTGGGCACCGGCACACTGCTTGCCGCCGACATGCGTGGCAAGGCCAAGGCCCGTTGGGTCATGGCAGCGATCGCGCACATGGTTCAGTCGAACCGGAACGCCGCGGAAATCCTGCGGCGGTACGGCGTGCATGCCGCAACCGACGTCACCGGGTTTGGTCTGCTCGGCCATCTCATCGAGATGGTGCGCGCCTCAGAGGTCGACGTAACGCTCGCGATCGAGCGCGTGCCGCTGCTCGAAGGCGCGCGGGAAACGGTGGCACTCGGCATCTTTTCGTCATTGCAGCCGCAGAATGTACGGCTGCGGCGCGCGATCAGCGAGCTCACCGCGGCGACGCGGCATCCGCTCTATCCGCTGCTATTCGATCCGCAAACGTCGGGCGGACTGCTGGCGGCGGTTCCGCTCGCGCAAGCCGAGGATTGCGTCGCGGCGCTGCGGGCGGGCGGATATGCCGGCGCCGATCTCATCGGCTTTGTGGCCGCGCGCAGCGCCGCGCTCGAGCCAGTGACGGTAGACCTGACCGGAGAACAGCTCGCCGCCGCGCTGGCTGGACTGCACCCTCCCCGTGCGCGAGCGCACGCATTGCAAAGGGTCGCGGATACCGAAAAATCTGCTCTTTGATGCTGTAGTTCCCGCAACCGATTGCAAGGGCCGGCGCCTCCTCCGCGATCTCTCCTATTTCAATCGCAGCTTCCACCGCCGCTTCGGAGCAACCCTGTCCGATGTGCGGGCCGCGGCGCGCCTGGCTTGAGGCGTGTCACAGCCGCGCTTCTATCCGATCCAGCCAGACCGCCTCACCGCCCGCCCCACAGCTGCTGACTCGCGAGTCGCGCACCGTCGACGAGCGACTTAAACTTGGCCCACACGATGCTCGGATGCACCTCCTTCGAGCCAGCGAAGGTGGCAAAGCCGCAATCGGAGCCGGCAATGACATTCTCGCGCCCGACCACCTTGGCATAGCGGCAGATACGCTCGGCCACGAGCTCCGGGTGTTCCACCAAAACAGTCGAGTGGCTAATCACCCCGGGAATGAGCGACTTGCCTGACGGCAGCTTCGCGCTCTCCCAGACTTTCCATTCGTGCTCGTGTCGCGGATTCGCCGCCTCGAACGAATAGGCGCCGGCCCGGATCTTCAGAATGAGGTCGACGATGTGCTTGAGCTCGAGATCGTGCACGCGCGGCCCCATGTTGATGCCATAGCAGGTGTGGTGCCGGACTCTTTCCGGCGGAATATTGCGCAACGCATGATTGAGCGCTTCGACCCGAAGCTGCGCCCACTTCCGGAACTGCTCCAGGGTGAGATCGGACTGTTTGATCCAGTAGGTGACGAGATGGGGATCATCGACCTGCAGCAGAAAGCCCGCGTTCACGATCGCCTCATACTCCTCGCGCAGCGCATCGGCGATGGCGAACAGGTATTCATCCTCGGTCTTGTAGTAGGCATTGCGCTGCCAATCCGCCGCGCTGGTTGGCGAGATCGCGGGCATGAAGACCTCCTCGGGCCTAGCGCCGTTTAGCGCCGCCTTGAGGTTATCGATGTCGGTCTGCAAGTGCGCCATGCCGCGGTAGGTGATTGGCGCGATGCAAACCATATGATTCTGCCGGACGGCCAAGTGTCCGTCCCCATAGAACTCGGGAAACGATTTTGCTTCGCGCGAGTCCGCCCACGGGCTCCGCCGCGGCATATCCTTGTCAGCCTCGAAACCGCCCAGGCGTTCATTAACGTAGGAGACGAAGCTCGGCTTGCCGAACTCGCCGTCGTCGACGACGTCGACGCCGAGATCGATCTGCTTGCGCACGATCTCGGCGACCGCGGTGCGCAACCGCGCCGCGTGCGCCTTTTCGTCGACGGGTTTGCCCTGCTCTCTGGCCTGCACGATGTCGAGCAGATCGGCGGGACGCGGCAGACTGCCGACATGGGTGGTGAGAATTCTGCCCGTGCTTCGCTTCATGGCTTCTCCCCTGCTGCCGATCGCGCAGGTCGGAATCGCGCCTCAGCCGCCGCCTCTGGTTTCGCCGAGGAGCTTGCGCGCATAGTCGAGAAGCTCCGGCGGCGCGACGGCGATGCGGTCGATGGCGCGCAGCACCTCATCGGCGCCGATCGGACTCACGTCGACGCTGATCTTGGCGGCGTCCTCCAGGTATTCGGGATCGTTCTGCATCTGCATAAAGGCGCGCTGCAGCGCCTTGGCGCGGGCCGCCGGCACCTGCGGCGGAGCCGCGAACGGCCGTGACAGCGCATAGGGAAGCTCGGCAAGCTCGATCAGCGCACGCGCCGCCTCGTTTTTCGCCAACTCGCGTGCCGTCGGCACGTCAGGCAAATCCGGATGCCGGGTCGCGCGCGCGAACTGGACGAGCACGCGAAAACCGCTGTCCGGTTTGAGCCACTCGGGCTTCATTGACTTCACGGTGGACAGATCGACGGTCCGCCCGTGAATCTCGCCGCGCTCGATCGCGAGAAAGACGGAAGCACTATCCGGGTAGCCCACGACCTGCTTGACGTGCAGGCCGATCGTGTCTCGCAAGATGATCGGCACGTCGTTGCTCGTCACTGCTTCGGCGGTGGCGCCGAGCACGAGCCCGGGAAGATCCGCGCGTCGCGCGTCATCGATCGATTTCACCGGCGCGTCCTTGCGCACGATAAGAATATAAGCGTCGTTGACGAAGCTCGACGCGGAACCGAGCCACGTCAGCCTGCGCGGATCGAATTGGACGTTTGCATTGCCGGCGAGGAGACCCATGAGCGGCATGTTGCGCGTAAACGTGCCGATCGCGGTGCCATCCTTCGGGGCGAGGTTATAGAGGAAATTGACGGCGCGCAGACTGCCGCCGCCCGGCATGTTCTGCACGATCACGGGCGGATGGCCGGGAATGAACTTGCCGAAGTGGCGCGCAAGCAACCGCGCATAGATGTCGTAGCCGCCGCCCGGCCCGGAGCCGACGATGAGATCGATCTGCCTGCGCTTATAGAAGTTCGCAACCGGATCCGCATGCGCGGGGGCAACCGCCAACGCCGTAGCGAGCACCGTCGCCGCACTCCAGCGCGCGAACATCTTTCCTCCGCTGTCCCTCTCCAGGCTAACCGCGCCCATCGGCGCATTCAATGCTCGGTCGCGGATCTGGTTCCCGCAACGAGCCGCGGCACACGATCGCCGTGAGTCGCGCCGCACGGGGCAGCGAGAGGCTCGGACATCTGGCGTCCTCTCTCCGCCGCTCTTTGCCCAAAGAAGTGGAAGCCAAAGCAGCATGGATCAAGCTTTGCGCAGCCCGAACATCGTTTCGGCGTTGCGATGGCAGATCTTTTTCATGTCCTCCTCGGAAAGCTCGAGCGATTCCATGACCGCGATCGTAGCGCGGATGTAGCCCCTGCCTTTCTCCTTGTCGAACGGACAATCGGAGGCGAATAGCACATGATCAGGCCCGAAGAACGACAACCCGCAAATCGTCGGCGCGCGGGCGCCGGCAAGCGCGGTGTCGCCGTAGAACCCCTTGAAATAGTCGAACGGCCGCTTCTTCAGCTTCTTCAGGATGAGCGAATAGTCCTCATCCGAGGTGCGGACCCCCAACTGATCCCAGCTGTGGGCAACGCGGCCTTCGAAGTAGGGAATGATGCCGCCGAGGTGGTGCGCGATCACCTTGAGATTAGGAAAACGGTCCATGATCCCGGAGAAAACCAATCGCGCCAGCGCGGCGCCGGTCTCGAATGGCCAGCCGATCACGCTGCAGATCTCGTACTTCGATGCCGTCTCGGTGCGGTAGTCCGCCATTTCGCGGGTGCGAATCGGATGCAGCAGGATCGGCTTGCCCGACCGCTCGATGATCTCGTAGATCGGCAGAAACTGCTCCTGGTCGATCGGCGCGCCGTCGACATTCGTGTGCAGCTGGATGGCGTTGGCGCCGTTTGAGAGGACGCGCTCCGCTTCCCTGGCCGCGGCGGCGGGCGCGTTCATCGGCAGCGAGGCGGCGTAGCCGACGAAGCGGTCGGGGTATTTGGCGACCAGTTCGGCAAGCCCGTCATTGCCGATCCGCGACCATTCGGGCGATTGATCGGGCCCGGTGAGCCGGTCGATGGCCGGCATGCCGAGCGACATGATCTGGGTGTAATCGGGGAAGGAATCGACGACGCGCAGACGCTCCTCGATATCGTAAAGCGCGGGAATTCCCTGCATCCGTTTGCCGAGATCCTTCTGTCCCGCCGGCGATTGCAGCATCAATTGATAGATGCGTTTGGGGAAGAAATGGTTGAACGCATCGATGTAGCGCATGGATGCTTGCCGTCCGGATCATCGCGACGGCGCTAGTATGGTCTTTTGATAGAGCTCCTGCCACTTCCGCGATTGGCTCAAGATCGCGGCCGAGTCGATGAGCTTGATCGGGGCTTTGTTGAAAGGAGTCTCGATGGTCCGGCTCACCGTGACGAATTGCCGGCTCGCCAGGATCTGCTGACCTTGCTCGCTGATCAGAAAATCGAAGAACAACACCGCCGCATGCGGATGCGGCGCGTTGCGGGCGAGCCCTTCGGCCGTAGGACGGGCGATCACCGGTGGAATCACGAACCAATCGAGCGGCGCGCCCTTGCGCTTGGCCTGCTCGGCCAGAAAGCCGTATGCCGTGAGCGCCAGCGGCACTTCGCCGGCGACCACGAGATTGGTAAGCAGGCTGTGACCCTTGCGCACGGAAATTCCGTTCGAGGCCACGATGTCCCGGAACAGCCGCAAGCCTTGCGCCTCGCCCATATCCATGACGACTTGCGCGAACCAGTCGAAATCCTCCGCTTCAATGCCGAGTTTGTCCTTCCATTGTGGCCGCAGCAGATCGTAATAGGTCTTGGGCAGGCTATCTTCGCGCACGAGCTCGGTGTTGTAAGCCTGAACGATTGTGCTGAGATAGACCGCCACCCACTGCCGGTGCGAAGCGATCGCTTCGGGAATGACGCCGGAGAGATATGGCGACTTGACCTCCTGCAGCAGATTCTCGCGGTAAAGCGGTTCGAGCGCCGAGCTTGACCCCGCCATGACATCGACCTCGAAACGCCGAGCCCTGGCCTCGCCCACGACGCGGTGCAGGAAACCTTCCGAATCCGCGCGCCAGACCTTGACCTTGAGGCCGTATTTCCTGTCGAAGGCGGAGACGAGCGCGGCAATATCATCGGGCGGTATGGATGAATAGAAGGTGAGTTCCTTCTCCCGTTTGGCGCCCTCGATGAGCAGCTGCTCGCGGTCGGCGCCCTGGTAGGTGGCAAGTTCGGCGACGCTGTTCGGCTGTGCGAGCGCGCAAGCGAGAAGCGGCAAGAGCAGTGCAATCCCGGCCGCGCTCGCACGCAAAAAGTGTCGGACATATCGCATGCGGCCGAGCTCCGCGGCGCGGTTGGTGTCGCTCGCAAAGCATGGCACAATTTCATGCGCCCTGTCAGCGTCGCGAGCGTGCAAACGCCAAGCGAGGTCGCGAATGAAGATCGTCAAGCTCGAGGACTTCCATGCCGATGGCGGCTGGGACACCTATTCCTTCCTGAAGATCACCACCGACGAGGGCATCACCGGCTGGTCCGAGTTCAACGAGAGCCGCCGCAAGGGAATGACCGCCCTGATCCACGGATTGGTTGCCGAACTCATCGGGCAGGACCCGTGCGCGATCGCCCGCATTGACGCCGCGCTCTATGCCCGCTCTCGCCCGACCGCGGGCGGGCTCACGGCCCACGCCATCGCCGCCATCGAGAGCCTGCCTCGATATCCGCGGCAAGGCGCTCGGCGTTCCCGTCTACGAGCTTCTTGGCGGCGCCGTGCGTGAGCGGCTGCCGGTCTATTGGTCGCGTTGCGGCGTCTTGCGCGCCCGCTGTGCCGAGCTTTTCGACGGCAAGGTGATCGATCGGCCGGCGGTGCGCAGCCTCGACGATCTTAAGGCCGCCGCGCGCGAGGCGCGCGAGCGCGGCTTTAAGGCGTTGAAAACCAACGTGCTGTTGTTCGACGCCAAAGGCGGCCGGCAGTTTGCTCCCGGTATGCTCGGCGCCGGCGCTGGACATCCCGAGCTCAATCTCGGCGACGAGGTGCTTGCCGCGTTGATCGACCAGCTCGCAGCTTTGCGCGAGGGCGCGGGAAAGGGCGTGCGACTTCTGCTCGATCTCAACTTCAACTACAAGCCCGAGGGGCTGCGGCGCATCGCCAAGGCGGTCGAGCCGTTCGATTTGCTCTGGCTGGAAATGGACCTGTTCGAGCCCAAGGCGCTGAGTCTCATCCGGCAGTCGACGACCACCCCCATCGGCTCGCTGGAGGCGATCCTCGGCCGGCGCAATCTCAAGCCTTACCTCGAGAATTATGCGGTCGACGTCGCCATCATCGACGCGCAATGGAACGGGCTCGTGGAATCGACGCGGATGGCCACCATGGCCGACGCCTATGACATCAACGTCGCCTCGCACAATTTCAACGGTCCGCTGGCCAATGTCATGAGCGCGCATTTCTGTGCGGCGATTCCCAATTTCCGGATCATGGAATTCGACGTCGATGAGGTGCCGTGGAAGGCGAAGCTCCTCACCAACCCATACGTCATCGAGAACGGCGAGTTTCTCCTTCCCCGGGGCGCCGGCTGGGGCACGGCCGTCAACGAAGCGGTCATCCGCGCGCATCCGCCCAAGATGTGAGAGCGGAGCGGGCACGGCACGCGCCCGGCGCGGAACATACGGGCGCCATCGACGTTCTTGCATGTGTCGGCGCCAGCGAGGGGCCCTCATGCGGGCACGCCAAATTGCTTTTGCTGCAGCCATTTTCCTCGGCGGCGCGGCGGACGCCGCTGCGTCACCGCTCATCGCGCCGTCCTCAGTGGCTGTTCTGCACGCAGATCGGGGGACCGAGGTCGTCCGATGGCGTCACCGTTCCCATCGGGGCTCTTCTTGGAGCGGGCGGGGCGACAGTATCGGTCGCGGCGAGACCGACGGGTTCAGCGCGCGTCCCGCAACGGGTAGCCCTAACGGTGCGGCCCCATCCGCGACTTCTGAGATTTTCCGGCTCGACGTTCCGCGCCGCCGCGGATGGGTAGATCCGCCGCCTCCGCCGCCTCCGCCGCCATCGCGCTAGGGATCGCGATGCGCACCGCATTTCGGTTGGGCTCGCATTCTCGGGACCAAAGTCCCGCCCCCCTCGGCGGTCCGCGACGCGCGGGCTCCGCGCTCCAGCCGCGGTGGGTGCATGTCATTGCCGTCGCGCTGACCGCGATCGTCATGGTTCCCGTCGGATACGTCGCCTACTGCATGGCCACTTTGCCCGTCGGCGGAGGATTGGTGGTGGAACCGACGCCGAGCGCGCTCGTCGTCGAGGCGGCCGACGGCCAAGTCTTCGCCACGCGCGGCGTCTTCAAGGGCGACAAACTGTCGCCGCAGGATGTGCCCGCGAACGTGTCGCGCGCAATCATTGCCATCGAGGATCGGCATTTTTACCAGCACGGCGGGTTCTATCTGCCCTCCCTGCTGCGCGCGACCATTCGCAACCTTCGGTCGGGCAGCCCGCGCGAAGGCGGAAGCACGATCACGCAGCAGCTCGCGCGCATGACGTATCTCTCGCCGGAGCGCACCATCAAACGCAAGGTCCAGGAGGCGATCCTCGCGCTATGGATGGAGCGCCAATTTGGAAAGGAAGAGATCCTCTCGCGCTATCTCAACACCGCCTATTTCGGCGCCGGCGTTTATGGGGTGGATGCCGCGGCGAAACGTTACTTCGGCAAGGCCGCGAAGGAGTTGTCGCTGAGCGAGGCGGCCATGCTGGCAGGACTGGTGCGCGCGCCTTCAGCGCTTGCTCCCACCCGCAATCTCGAGGGCGCACGCCAGCGCGCGGCACTGGTGCTCAAAGCGATGGTCGAGACCGGGGCGATTTCGCAGCAGCAGGCCGACACCGCGCGCAGAGAGCCGACGACCTTGCGGGTGCCGCCCGACAATCCGCCGGGAACGAATTATTTCGTCGACATGCTCGGTGGCGACGTGAAGCATCTTGTCGAATCGGCGGCATCCGATCTGGCCGTGCGCTCCACCCTCGATCTCGATCTGCAGAGCATCGCCGAAAAAGTCGTCGCGCGTCGGCTCAGGGCGGAAGGCCGCGCCAAGCGCGTCGGTCAGGCCGCCCTCCTGGCAATGACGCCGGACGGCGCCATCCTCGCAATGGTGGGCGGGCGCGACTACAACGAGAGCCAATTCAATCGCGTCACCCAGGCGAAACGGCAGCCCGGCTCGCTGTTCAAGGTTTTCGACTACCTCGCCGCTTTCGAAAAGGGCCTCGACCCGCAGGCGACGGCGATCGATCGACCGGTGCAGATCGGAAATTGGGAACCGGAGAACTACGGCGGACGCTTCCGCGGGACGGTCACGTTGCGCACCGCCTTCGCCAACTCGATCAATTCGGTGGCAGTTCAGATCGCCGACGCGGTCGGGATTCAGGCCGTGATCGACACCGCGCGTAAGCTCGGCGTGCAATCCCAATTGCCTGCGCTGCCGAGCTTGGCGCTCGGCGCGGGTGAAGTCACCCTATTGGAAATGACACGCGCGTTCGCGGCGATCGCGGCCGACGCGGAAAGCGTCGAGCCCTACGCGATCCGTACCGTACGCAATGGCGACCGCGTTGTGTTCACGCGGCAAAAGACGCAGCTCCAGCCGGCAAGCAATCCGGCCGCACGCGCGGGAATTCACGATCTCCTCGCGAGCGTCGTGCGCGAGGGCACCGGGCGCGCGGCCAGGATCAACGCCCCGGTCGAGGGCAAGACCGGGACGAGCCAGAGCTACAAGGATGCTTGGTTCATCGGATTCACCAACGATATCGTCGTCGGCGTATGGATCGGCAACGACGACAATCGCCCCACAAGGGGCGTGACCGGCGGCGATCTGCCGGCGCGCATTTGGCACGACTTCGTCACCGAATCCGCCGCCATTCGGGCCAAGATCGTTCGGCCGCAACCGCGGAGGACGGCGCTCGCCGCGGCGGACGCGGGCGATGCGAAGCCCACGGCGAGTGCGTCCGTCGTCCGCGGCGTGCCGGTCGTGCAAAATACCGGGATGTTGGAGATCCAAGGACGCGCGCTGCGGCTGGTTGGCGTCGAGGGCGTGCGCGGCCGCGCAGCGCGTGAGTTCCGGCGCTATCTCGGAAGTCGCGAAGTGGCGTGCGAGCCGATCGGCAGCGGCAACGAATATCGCTGTCGGGTTGACGATCAGGACCTCTCGCGCGTGGTGCTGTTCAATGGCGGCGGCCGAGCGAGCAGCAATGCAACGCCGGAGCTGCGTGCGCTCGAACAGCAGGCGCGCTCGAGCCGCGTCGGTATCTGGGCCGGAACGGACGAGGGTGATGACTAGGCCTAGTCCCCATCAGTTGCAGCGCTGAACGCTCACCCCGGGGAAACTCGGCTCGGTCGGTTCCGCAATTTCGACCGTGCTGACATTGGTGAAGATGTTCTGCGCGAGGTCATTGGGCACGTCGTGCGTCAGAGGCGTCAGCGACTGATCCTTGTCGGCGCACTTGACCGAAATGCCGAAGCTCCAGGAGTGCAGCGACGCGCCACCTTTGGCGCGAACGATGGCGTTTAATTTCACCTCCTCCGAGGTGGAATAGCCGAGAGAGGAGATGTTGCCGGTGAACGTCATCTTCACTTGCCCACCGCTTTCGCTGCGCAGGAACGCGACCGACATATTCGTGACCTTAAAGCGAGGCTCGTTCGGCTTGTCTTTCGGGTGCCAGACCAGTTCCTGCCCCTTCTGCACGCTTTCCTTGAGGCTTCCGCTATTCGGATTCATCTCGAAGGTGGCGGGCCGGTCGAGCCTCACGAATTCGCCGTTCTGAGGCTTGCTCGCCTGCGCGAGCGCCGGCGATGCGGCGCAACAGGCAAGGAGAATGAGCGCCGCACGGCGGGTCATATTGATTGTCATTCTGATCCTCTCAGGCTCGCCGAGCGAGCTGCCCACCGCCAGCGTGCATTCCAAGTAACAAGTAAACTGCACTCCAAGTAACAAGTAAACTGCACTCTTCCTCCTTAGCGGCAATAAGCCCGCAAACGCGCGACTGGCGCAAATGTTCCGGACAGCGTCGCGTGACGCGCTAACCAGTCACGTTGGCAGCCGCGGCAAAGAGCGCTCGGCAAGACAACCGGGAAAGATCTCAGGATGCGCGGCTAGATCAGAATAAGAAACGCAAGTGCGAGCACGACGCTCGCAGCGACCACGGCTTTGGCGACGGACATGGGTGAGGCATCAGACAGGATCGACTCGATCTCGCCAGCTGCAAATTCCGACGCCTTGCCGGCTCACTGAAATAGGAATCGTTCATGTAACTTCCATCTCGAGAACGTCTCGGCGGGCTTACGGCTCGGCGAGAGGCGTCCGCACGAGATAGATGGCGAGGTCGACGCTGAGGATTAACAGCGGCGCCTGCCAAACGCGCCATTCAGCGCAGTCGAAGGATCCGCGCGGCGCTCTTTTGATCGGCAGGAATCGCCAGGCCGTGCCGCTGAAATAGGCGACGCCGCAGGCGCAGCAGGGACGCACCAAGCGCTAGCGACGCTTTTCCGCCGCGATCGTGGCACCTGCGCATCAGCGCCCCTCGCAGCGTTCGGGCGAATTAACGGCATCGATATCCGGCCGCCGCAAGCCACGATCCGCGCGTTTGGCGGCCTTTTCCGGCGCGCACCGTGGTCGGCGCGCGCGCAGCCGCGTAAACACGCAGTAAACGCTACCCTACGGATTCGTAAGTTGTTTGGCGCCGTTTTTGCACCGATATTTTCAGTTAGCGACACTTATTCATGGAGTGTTGGATCGCGAGGTGAAAATCGTGATGCCAGAGGGGAAAACGAGAGCGTCACGCGGTCGCCGTATCGTCCTGATGACAATCTGCGTCGCAGCCCTCGCCGGCGGCGGCGCGGCCTATTGGCACTGGGGGAAGGAGTCGCAAGGGGCGCAGGCGGCGCGTCTTCCCGCGCGTGCCAAGGTATCCGTGAGCGTCGCGATCGTCGGCCGACAGGATGTTCCGATCTATTTGACCGGGCTTGGAACGGTGCAGGCGTCCTACACTGTCGGCATCCACTCCCAGGTCGACGGCAAGCTGCAAGAGGTCCTGTTCAAGGAAGGCCAGCAGGTCAAGAAGGGCGACGTGCTGGCGCTGATCGATCCGCGCCTCTACCAAGCTGCGCTCGACAACGCCAAGGCCAAAAAGGCCCAGGACGAGGCGCAGTTCATCTCCGCGAGCAAGGACCTCGAGCGTTCGAAGACGCTAGTGAAATCGAACATCACCTCGCAGCAGATCGTCGATCAGCAGCAGGGCAAGGTCGACCAGCTCAAGGCCTTGATCGAGGCCGACGAGGCGATGATCCAAACGGCGCAGACCAATCTCGAATACACGACGATCACCGCGCCGAACGACGGCCGCATGGGGGTGCGCCTCGTCGATCCCGGCAATATCGTGCACGCCAACGACCAGGGCGCGCTCGCGACGCTGGTGCTCACGCGCCCGTCCGCGGTCATGTTCACCTTGCCGGCCCGTACGCTCGACGAGGTTCGCGACGCCATGGCGCGCGGCTCGCTCGAGGTCACCGCCTTCGATCAGGACAATCGGCGCGCGCTTGCCACCGGAACCCTGCTCCTGGTCGACAACGTCATCGATCAAACCACCGCGACCATCCGGCTCAAGGCGATGTTCCCCAACGAGGACGACAAGCTGTGGCCCGGCGAATTCGTCAATGCCCGCCTTTTGCTCGAAATTCGCAAAGATGCGGTCGTGGTTCCCTCGGCTGCGGTCCAGCGCGGACAGGAAGGTCTCTTCGTCTGGATCGTCAATGCCAATGGCCTGGCGGAGTCACACCCGATCGAGGTCGGTCCGGCCTACGGCAAAGTGACGATCGTCACGTCCGGCCTGGCCGGCGGTGAGCGCATCGTGACCGACGGTCAATACAAACTCCAGCGCAACGCGCCGGTGACCTACACCGCCGCACCGGTCGCGGGAGCGGCGGGCAGCTCGTGAACATCTCCGAACCATTCATTCGCCGGCCAGTCGCGACCTCGCTGCTGATGGCCGCGCTGGCGTTCGTCGGCGTGGTCGCCTATCCGTTCCTGCCGGTCGCGCCCCTGCCGCAGGTGGATTTTCCCACCATTCAAGTCATGGCCACCTTTCAGGGAGCGAGCGCCGACACTATGGCCTCCTCCGTCGCCGCGCCGCTCGAGCGACAGTTGGCGCAGATCCCCGGCGTCAGCCAGCTGACGTCGACCAGCGCGCTCGGCGCCACCACGATCGTCATTCAATTCGACCTCAACCGCAACATCGACTCGGCCGGACAGGACGTGCAGGCGGCGATCACCGCCGCGAGCAAGACGTTGCCGCAATCGATGACCACGCCGCCGAGCTACAAGAAGGTCAATCCGGCCGATTCGCCGATCCTCATGCTGTCGCTGCGCTCGGAAACCATGCCAGTGACCGAGGTCGACGACTACGGCGACCTGTTCCTCGCCCAGCAGATCTCGCAAGTGTCGGGCGTGGCGCAGGTCTCGATCTTCGGCGACACGACTCCCTCGATCCGCATTCAGGTCGATCCGGCCAAGCTCGCCTCAACCGGCGTCACCTTGGAAGAGATCCGCAACACGCTCGTTGCCTCCACGACCAACGCCGCGAAGGGCACGATCAACACCGACAAGATCGGCTTCACGATCGCCGCCAACGATCAGATCATGACCGCCGAGCAGTTCAACGACGTCATCCTCGCTTACCGCAACGGCGCGCCGATCCGCGTGCGCGACGTCGGTGAGGCAGTCGAGGCGCCGGTCGACCGCAACGTCGCGGCCTACCAGAACAACAACCGCGGCATCATTCTGGCGGTATTCAAGCAACCCGGCGCCAACGTCATCGACACCGTCGACCAGATCAAGGCGCAGCTGCCTCAGCTCACCGCCCGGATCCCTCCTGCCGTCAAGGTGGAAACCATTCTTGACCGCACCACGACCATCCGCGCCTCCGTGCGCGACGTGCAGTTCACGCTCGGGCTGACCATCGGCCTCGTCGTCCTGGTCGTTCTGCTGTTCCTGCGCAGCTTCTGGGCCACGGCGATTCCCAGCATAACGGTGCCGCTGGCGCTGCTCGGCTCGTGCGCGGCGATGTATATGTTCAACTTCAGCCTCGATAATCTGTCGCTGATGGCGCTGACCATCGCGGTCGGCTTCGTCGTCGACGACGCCATCGTGGTGGTGGAAAATATCTATCGGCATATCGAGGACGGCGTTTCCCCGTTCGAGGCGGCGCTTCAAGGCTCGCGCGAGATCGGCTTTACCGTGCTCTCCATCAGCCTGTCGCTGGTAGCGGTGTTCATCCCGCTCTTGCTCATGGGCGGCATCATCGGCCGCATGTTCCGCGAGTTTGCGCTCACCGTCACCGCCTCGATCGCCGTGTCCGCGCTGGTTTCGCTCACGCTCGCGCCGATGCTCTGCTCGCGCTTCATGCATAAGGAATCGGACAACCACGGCCGCGTCTACCGCATCATCGAAGCGGGCTTCAATGGGCTGCTGGCGGGCTACAAGTACACCCTCGACATCGTGCTGCGCCACCGAGCGATCACGCTCGGCGTTTTCTTCGCCACGATGGCGCTGACCGCGGTGATGATGTTCCAGATCCCGAAAGGCTTCTTTCCGATCCAGGACACCGGCGTGATCCAGGGCTTCGCCGAAACCGCGCAGGATACCACCCCGGAGCAGATGATGCGCATCTTGCGCGAGTTCGGCGCGGTGCTGCTGCGCGACCCGGACGTCGGCGGCTTCGGCTCGTTCACTGGCAGCACCGGCGGCGCCAACACCGGCAATACCGGGCGCTTCTTCATCGTGCTCAAGCCGCGCGACGAGCGCGAGCTCACGGCCTCGCAGGTCATCGACCGGCTGCGGCCGGAGCTGGCCAAGGTCCAAGGCGCGACGCTGTTCCTGCAGCCGGCGCAGGACATCACCGTGGGCGGCCGCATTTCCCGCGCCAGCTTCCAGTACACGCTGCAGGATTCCAACGTCGCCGAGCTCAATGAGTGGTCGGAGAAACTGCTCCAGAAGATGCGCACCCTGCCGCAGCTCGCCGACGTGTCGAGCGATCTGTTGGCCAACGGTCCGCAGCTCAAGGTCAGCATCAACCGCGACCAGGCATCCCGCTTCGGCATCTCGGCGCAGATGATCGACGATACCCTCAACGACGCCTTCGGCCAGCGGCAGATCACCCAATATTTCACCCAACTCAAGACCTACTGGATCATTCTCGAGATTCCGCCCGAGCAGCAGCGCGACCTCGCCTCGCTCGATCGCCTCTACGTGAAGTCGCCGCTGACCGGCGCCGCCGTGCCGCTGTCCACGCTAGTCGAGGTCGACTCGAGCAAGGTCGGTCCGCTGTCGATCGCGCATCAGGGACAGTTTCCGGCGGTCACGCTGAGCTTCAACCTGCAGCCGGGAGTGGCGCTCGGGCAAGCGGTCGACGCGGTGAACCAGGCCGCTCGCGAGATCGGCGTGCCGCCAGCGGTGATCGGCACGTTCCAAGGCAACGCGCAGGCGTTCCAGTCCTCGCTGTCGAGCGAACCGGCGCTGATCGGCGCGGCGCTGATCGTCGTCTACATCATCCTCGGCATATTGTACGAGAGCTACATCCATCCGCTGACCATTCTGTCAACGCTGCCGTCGGCCGGCATCGGCGCACTGCTGGCGCTGCAGTTCGGCGGCATGGACCTGTCGGTGATCGGCATCATCGGCATCATCCTGTTGATCGGCATCGTCAAGAAGAACGGCATCATGCTGGTCGACTTCGCGATCGTCGCCGAGCGTGACCGCCACATGCCGCCGATCGCCGCGATCCGCGAAGCCTGCCTGCTGCGCTTCCGCCCGATCCTGATGACGACCGCCGCCGCCTTGCTCGCCGGCATACCGCTCGCTTTCGGTCACGGCACCGGCTCGGAGCTGCGTCAGCCGCTCGGCTACGCCATGGTCGGTGGGCTCGTGCTGAGCCAGCTGCTGACGCTCTACACCACGCCCGTGGTCTATCTCTATCTCGACCGCGTGCAGGTTTGGCTCAGGGGCGGCAAGCGGCACACCGAGGAAGAAACCGAACGGCGGCGCTTGGTCGCCGCCGAGTAGCATCACGGCGCGGCCGGACGGCTCGCGCGGCGGCGCAAGCACGCAAGGTCAAAGCGCAAGCGACGCATTCGATCATGAATTCCGCACACGCCGACAATGATCATGGCCGCGTGATACGATTGCACCCGCGCATGCGACGCATGACCGCCCGCCATTGGCGCAATCCGCCGATCGACGATTCGACCTGGCGTGACTCGCCCGTTCCCGATCTCGCAAAATACGAATGCCCGGAAAGCGACGGCGAGTATCGGCATCGCATGATGCTCAATGCCATAGCTTTCGTTTTCACGAGCCTCTTGGTTCTGGCCGGGCTATGGATTGCCACCCACATGATGGCGCACGCGTAAGTCGGGGTCAGCGCGCCGAGCGCGCCGACCCCGAGCACCTGCGCCGCGAAGCCGGTCCGGGAGCTTATTTCTTCGCCTCCCCGTACGGGTAGATCAGATTGCCCGATTTGTATTGCGGCGGATCGATGATCACCTCGGTCGAGAGGTCGCGAAACTCGTCGAGGCTGTTGCTCTTGATATTCTGGAACTGCACCAGCAGCATGCGATCTTCCGCCCACTCGCCCTTGGCGCCGAACTTCACGTCGCCGACCACGGTCTTGAACGTGGTCTTGCGCATGTAATCGGCAAGCACGTCATCCTTGGTGCTCTTGGTCGCCTCGATCGCGTCGCCGAGGACCTGCAGATAGGCGTACGCCCACACCGGCATGTAATAGCCGAGCGGATCGACGCCTTCCGCTGCCGCCCGCGCCTGATACTTCTTGAGCAAATCCATCGAGCCGGGGAACTGCAGGGTCGCCGCCGGAATCCAGGTCTCGTAATTGACGATGCCGTTGAGCAGCGGCCCGAGCTGAGTCTTGAACACGCTCGCCTGCAGGCCGACCATCGCGCCGCCCAGCATCTTGGGCTTGAAGCCGATCTCGTTGATCGCCTTCACCATGCCGATCGAATCGAGCGGATAGGAACAGATCACGACGAGGTCGGGATTGCCCGCCTGGATGGCACGCACGATCGGCGCGAAATCGGTGGTGTTCGGCGGGTAGGTCTTGTCGTAGACGATCTTCAATCCGGCTTTTTGTGCGTTCTCTCTGGCGCCGTCGCAGGCGTTGCGCCCGAACTCGGCGTCGGCCGCGGCAATGGCCACGGTCTGAGGCTTTGGATTTTGCGCCAGCGCCACCCGGAAGTAGCCCTTGGTAAAGGTGGGCTTCGGCGTCGGGCCCGTCGGCAGCATCGAGAAGTATTTGTCGTAGTTGAATTCGTCGTTGATGCCGGTGCCGAACAGGCTCACGAACAGCCGCTTCTTGTTGATCATGATCGGCATCGCCGGCGCGATCTGCGTCGACGCGTAGGGGCTCACGGCAAAGTCGACCTTGTCGACGTCGAGCAGCTTCGTGTAGATGCCCGGCACCGTCGAGGGATTGCTCTGATCGTCGTAATAGACGAGCTTGACCGGCCGGCCGAGCAGCCCGCCCTTGGCGTTGACGTCCTCTTCCCAAATCTTCATCGCCAGCAGCGACATCTTGCCGTTGGCGGCGAGCGGACCGGTGAGCGCCATGCCGAAGCCGATGGTGATGGGATCGGCGGCAAAGAGCGGTGCGGCGCCGAGCACGGACGCCGCCAACGCGGCGACGAGCGAGACGACGGCGCGAGCGGCGCTTCGCCGGTTCAATCTTTCAGACATGTTTCTCCTCCCTGCAATCAAACACGACAGAAGCATCATCCTTTCGCCACGATAGCACAGCGTGGCAAAGGCGCGCAGAGTGTAGCCCGGATTGAGTGGAGCGAAATCCGGGGCAGCTGCCCACTTATCCGGATTTTGTATTTGTGCGCATCAGAGCGACACCGGCGTGCCCATGAAATCCCGCTTCCCGAGCTCGATGCCGCAATGGCGCAGGATGTCGTAAGCGGTGGTGCAGTGGAAGAAGAAGTTGGGCAGCGAATTGGTGAGCAGCAGCGATTGGCCGGTGAACTCCCGCGTCGCCCCGCTCGGGAACGTGATCTTGATCGCCTTGTCCTCGGTGCCGTCGATCTCACCCGGCTTGAGCCCCTTGAGGAAATCGATCGTCTTGGCGATGCGGTCCTTGAGCTCGGGAATGCTCGCCTCGCTGTTGCCCAAGCTCGGCATCTCGGCGCCGGCGAGCCGGCCGCAGGCGTTGATCGCGTGATCGGTCGCCGCGCGCACCTGCCGCGCGAGCGGAAACATATCGGGCGCAAGGCGCATGTTGAGCAGCACCGCAGGCTCGACCTTCTTCGCCTCGGCATAGGCCGCCGCCTTGTCGAGCACCGCCGATAGGCTGGTCAGGAACTGCACGAAGATCGGCA
>DASSGH010000031.1:0-15804 GCA_035693615.1 Xanthobacteraceae bacterium | reverse complement strand
CCGATCAGGCTCCAGGACTGGAAACCGCCGCTCAGCGGATAGGCGGCAAACGCGAACCATTGCACGCAAGCGATGCGCAGCGTGGGAAAGAGCCGATGGAACCGCTCGCGCTCGCGCGTGGCGAGAAGGGTCGGGATGGCTTGATTGGAATCGTAGGGATTGCGGCGAGGATCGGGGCTGCCGTCGCCGAGCACGTCCGCCGAGGTGCGAACCGGCTCGTGGTGCAGGAGGCGATAGAACAGGCTGCTGCCCCAGGTGATGGCGGGCTCGACCATGAGCACACGCCCGCCCGGGCGCAGCACCCGCGCGGCCTCGCGGAAGAAAGCAACGGGAAACTCGAGATGATGCAACACATCGACCATGACGATATTCGCGGCGCAGGCGTCCGCGAACGGAAGGCGCTGCGCATCGGCGACGCAATCGAGCCAAGGCGCGCTCTGGATGTCGGTCGAGATCACGTCGGCGAGCCGGCGCTTGAGATTGCCGATGCCGCCGCCCATCTCGAGCGTCAGGCCGGGACGGCAGGCAGCGCCGATGCGATCGTAAAAATCCTCGTAGACGAGGCGGAGCACGCCCTTGCGCTCCCACACCCGGCGATGATCTGAAAGATGGTCCGCACGTTCCATCACATCGCCTTGATGCGCATGAACGCAAACACCACCATGCGCAGCAGCATGAGGCCGTGCCGGAACCGTGAGATCTGCGTCTCGCCGTAGGTGCGGCTGGCGTAGCGGATGGGAATCTCCACCGCCTTGAGGCCGAGCTTCGATGCGCCGAAGATCAGCTCGAAGTCTCCGAACGGATCGAACTCTCCGAAATAGCCGCGCGCGGCCTTGAGGCGCGCGTAGTCGGAGCGACACATCGCCTTGGTGCCGCACAGCGTGTCGGTAAAGCGCTGCGACAAGAGCCAGGTGAAAAGAAGCGAGAAGGCTTTGTTGGCGATGAGGTTGAGGAAACGCATGGCTTCCTCCTCCATCGGATAGACCAGACGCGAGCCGTTGACGAACTCGCCCTTGCCGGAGCGAACCGCATCCCAAAACTTGGGCAACTGCTCGGGCGGCATGGTCAGATCGGCGTCGAGAATCATCAGGACATCGCCGCGCGCAGCATCAAAGCCGGCGAACACGGCGTCGCCCTTGCCCCTTCCCGGCTGGCGCATCGCTTTGATGTTGCGGTCGGGATATGCGGCAGCCACGCGCTCGATCTCCTCCCAGGTGCCGTCCTTGGAATGGCCCTCGACGAAGATGATTTCGAGCGGCTCGACGAAGCGCGGGATGCGCTTGACCGCTGCCTCGATGTTGCCGCGCTCGTTGCGCGCGGGAACGACGATGCTTGCGGATTGGACCTCGGTCGCCTGCCGGAGCGAGCGGGAAACGGTGAAATGCCGCAAGCAGAGCTGACGGATCAGCGGCAACGGCGCGAGGAAACGGTTGATGAGCCGGCCGAGCCCGAACAGCCGCGCCGGAACGAGGACGCGGGTTTCGTTCTTGACCGCGTCGAAGTCGCCCAGTGCCGCGAGCGCGCGCACGTCGGCGGGGGAGAGCACGTTTTGCAGCGGCTGCGGCATTTTCATGCCCGTCGCCTCCGCGACTTTTATGGCCGGATACCATAGGTGCGAGACGTAGCCGACCACGACGCGGGTCTCGCGTGTGCACAGATCGTGCAGGCTTGCGAACATCGCCTGGCA
Organism: Xanthobacteraceae bacterium; assembly: GCA_035693615.1. GTDB lineage: Bacteria > Pseudomonadota > Alphaproteobacteria > Rhizobiales > Xanthobacteraceae > VAZQ01. The sequence goes on along the minus strand of DASSGH010000031.1, from coordinate 14,117 downwards.
ATCGTCGAGCCCGCCCAAGGTATCGACCACGACGATGGCATCGAATGGTCCGGGCAAGGACCGCAAGAACTGAGGATCCTCGATGTCGCCGACGAAGAACGTGAGTTCGGGATGCGCCTTGCGCGCCTCGCTGATCATGCCGGTGCTGAAATCGACACCCACGCCGAACGACGGCTTGAGCGCGGCAAGCAGGTCGCCGGTGCCGCATCCGAGCTCGAGCACGCGCGCGCCTTCGGGAATGAGAAATTTCAGATAAAGCAGATCCTCATGATGGAAGAAGGCGCTGCGCGCGAGCCATTGCCGGCGCGCGGGTGCGCTCGCGTCGGCGCGGCGGCGGATCTCCCGCTTGCGCGCCGACATGCCTGCCGCATCCTCGTAGCTGCTGGAATTCGCCGCCATCGTATCCATTCAAAGATCGGCCTGCCTGCCCCTCGCACACAAGTCATCAGAACGACCAGTCACGCCGACCGCGGTACATGGCTGGGCTTGCCGGCGCAAGCCGGGACCAATTTACTCCGGGGCCCCGCGATATCTTACTGCACAGGTCGGGCGGGCTCGTGTTGCGATGGGGATTTCAGGACACTTCGCGGGCCAAAAAGCCCGCGAGATGCACTACCCCGCCTCGCCGCTACTCGGCGGCGGCGAGTGGTCGGCTGATGCTTTCCAGCGATTTGCGTTCGGCCGCGACGCCGTAGCGCGCCGCAATGAAGGCTGCCGCGAGCATCAATATCGAGCCGAAGAGATAGCCGACGAAGAGGCTCCAGCGCGAGCCGGTGTCGATCAACGCGCCGAACAGCCACGGCCCGATCACCCCGCCGATCCCAGTGCCGACGGCGTAGAAGAAGGCGATGGCCAATGCCCGCACCTCGAGTGGAAAGATTTCGCTCACCGTGAGATAGGCCGAGCTTGCCGCCGCGGAAGCGAAGAAGAAGATGACCATCCAGACGATGGTCTGTCCCGTTGCTGACAAGGCGCCGACGGCAAAGAGATAGCCCGCCCCGGCGAGCAATATCCCGGATAGCGCATAGGTCGTCGCAATCATGGGGCGGCGCCCGACAGTGTCGAACAGCCTGCCGAGCAGCGCCGGGCCGAGGAAATTTCCGAGCGCGAAAGGCAGGAGATACCAGCCGACGTGATCGCCCGGGATGCCGTAGAAATCGGTCAGCACCAGCGCGTAGGTGAAGAAAATCGCGTTATAGAAGAACGCCTGCGCCACCATCAGGCTCAAGCCCACCAGCGTGCGGCGGCGCTCGACTCGAAACAGCGTGTCGGCAACCTCGGCGAGCGGCGTCGCGGCGCGCTGCCGCAGCCGGATCACCGGCAGCGGCTCACCCGGCACGTCGTGGCCGCGGGCGCGGAATTTGGCCTCGATGCCCTCGAGCACCGCGTTTGCCTCCTCGAGCCGGCCGTGGGTCATCAGCCAGCGCGGCGATTCCGGCAGCCAGAGGCGCATGAAGAAGATGACGAGGCCGAGTAACGCCCCGATCAGAAACGCTAGGCGCCATCCCAGGTCCGGCGCCAGGAGATTGGGATCGAGAAATAGGATCGAGCCCGCCGCGCCGAGCGCGGCCCCGATCCAGAAGCTGCCGTTGATGGTGAGATCGCTCCAGCCGCGATAGCGCGCAGGCACCAGCTCCTGGATGCTCGAATTGATGGCGGTGTATTCGCCGCCGATGCCGGCGCCGGTGAAGAAGCGAAATAACGCGAAGCTCGCCAGGTTCCACGACAGCGCGGTCGCAGCGGTGGCGACGAGATAGACCGCGAGCGTAATGAAGAACAGCCGTTTGCGTCCGAGCCGGTCAGTGAGCCAGCCGAAGAACAGCGCCCCGCACACCGCCCCGGCGAGATAGGCGCTGCTGGCAAAGCCGACGTCGGCGTTGGAGAATTTGAGCCGCGGGCTCTCCTTGAGCGCCGGCGCGATCGCGCCCGCGAGCGTCACCTCGAGACCGTCGAGGATCCAGGTGATGCCGAGCGCGACGACGACCAGCGTATGGAATCGCCCCCAGCGCAGCCGATCGAGCCGCGCCGGAATATCGGTCGCGACGATCGCGGCATTTGCCGGTGTCGCCGCCGTGACCGGCATAGTCGCTGTCATCCTCGCCCCCAAAGCCTCCCCCGCGATCATCCCGGTCCGCTCAAAGCAACGATTTGTCCGCCAACGCGTTCCGCACGCCACGCCGCGCCGCTTCCCTTCGCCCCTGCGGCCCCATAGATTGCGCCGGCGATAAACCTTCCGAGGAGCTATTTCATGTCCTCCACCGCCGTCACCTGGATCGTCATCGGCGTGATCATCGTGCTCGTGCTGTGGATCATCACGATCTACAACGGACTTATCGCCATGCGCCAGCGGGTCAACCAGGCGTTCTCCGATATCGACGTGCAGACGAAGCAACGGCACGACCTCATTCCCAACCTGGTGGAAACGGTGAAAGGTTATGCCGGGCACGAGCGCGGTACGCTCGAAGCGGTGGTGCAGGCGCGCAACGCCGCGGTCGCGGCGCAGTCGGGAGGTGTCGCGGCGCAAGCCGCCGCCGAGAACGCGCTGAGCGGAGCGCTGCGGCAATTGTTCGCGCTGAGCGAGGCCTACCCGGACCTCAAGGCCAGCCAGAATTTTCAACAGCTGCAGAGCCAACTCTCCGACATCGAGAACAAGATCGCCGCCGCGCGACGCTTCTTCAACAACGCGGTGCAGGAGTACAACACCGGGATTCAGCAGTTCCCGGCGGTGCTGCTAGCGGGGCCGTTCGGATTCACGCCGAGAGATTTCTTCGACGTCGGCGTCGAGGAGCGCAAGGTGCTCGATCAGACACCGCAGGTGAAGTTTTGATGCGTTGCGGGTCCGCTGCACCCCTTTGCCATCGCGGCGCGATGGCGGAATGACAGGCACACCCAAGCTCGCTAATGGCAGCCTACGGACTCTATACACACATCCAATCGAACAAGCGGCGCTCGATCGCGCTGCTCGTCGGCCTGTTCTTTCTCGTCTACCTGCTCGTCTACGCCGGGGCGCTGCTCGGCGAGGCGTTCACCATCGACGCGCCACCCTACGAGCTGTTGCGCCGCGCGTTGTATGACGCGCTCTATGCCGCGCCGTGGGCGACGCTCGGCACCGCGCTGTGGATCCTCATCGCCTACAAATTCCACCAAAGCATGATCGACGCGGTAACCGGCGGGCGCGAGGTGACGCGGCAGCAGGAGCCGCGGCTCTACAATCTGCTCGAGAACCTCTGCATCTCGCGCGGCATCACCACGCCCAAGCTCAAGGTGATCGAAGATGATAACCTCAACGCCTTCGCCACCGGCATGAACGACAAGCAATATTCGATTACGGTCACCTCCGGACTCATCAATTCCCTGAACGATGCCGAGATCGAGTCGGTGCTCGGCCACGAGCTGACCCACATCCGTAACGGCGACGTGCGCATGCTGGTGATCGCGGTCATCATCGCCGGGGTCATCGCATTCTTCGCCGAGCTCGTCTTTCGCCTGATGTTCCAGGGGGGGTTCCGTTGGCGCAGCCGCGACAGCGGCGATCGCAGGGGCGGTGCGGGGCTGGTGATACTCATCGCCTTCGTGCTCATCGCCGTCGCCTGGATGCTGTCGATCGTCATCCGGTTCTCGCTTTCGCGCAAACGCGAATATCTGGCCGACGCAGGCTCGGTCGAGCTCACCAAGAATCCGGACGCGATGATTTCGGCGCTGCGCAAGATCGAAGGCCGCGGCGAGCTTCCCGGCGCGACCTCCGCGGTGATGGAAATGTGCATCGACAATCCGCGCGGGGGATTTTCCAACATCTTCGACACCCACCCGCCGATCGATGCGCGGGTGGCGGCGCTGGTGAAGTTCGCCGGCGGCCACGATTCGGGCCGGCTGGCGCTACCCGCGCGGAACGACAGCGATGTCGGCGGCGCGAGCGAAGCTGGTGACCAGCCCTCGGGCCGCGGGCCATGGGGGCAGGAAACGCCGGACGCACGCGGCGGCGGGACTTTCCTGCCGGCGCGGCCGCCGATCGAGCTCGGCTCCTCTTCGGGTGCGGAGAGCGAGCGCGGCCCGTGGGGACCGCACCGCAAATAGCCGGCCGTGAAAACGAAACGAGTCGCGGTTTGCCTCACCCCTGCGGCGCCGTCAGAAACGACTGCTGTGAGCTATCGGCAGCGAGGGGCGCAGCGTTCAGCCCCCCGGCTGCGCCGCTGCCGTCGCCAAAGCCGGCCATTGCCTGCACCAGCTGAGAGGTCGAGCCTGAGGCTTGGGGGGAGAGATCGATAGCCATGCCACCAACCGTCGAGGTTGGGGCGATCGGCTTTGACGCTGGCGGCGTCAAAGCTGCACTTCCAGTTAGCACATCGTTTTGGATATTATAGACCTGGAATGCACCCGTGTTGGTGTTGCGCATCACCAAATCGTCGGTGACCAAATTGGCGGGGAAGAGGTCCACGTTGAGCGGCGCGATGCCAGCGACTTTCCAATCCACACCGATCCCGCCGAGAACGCCCGGCATTTGGCCGGACGTCACAGCCGTTGACAGCTGGGCCGCGTAGTTGCCTGTGGCCGTTTGAACAACATCATAGATCCACACCTGCTGGAAGTTCGCTGATGTGGAGTCGATATTGCGTACGACCATGGTTAAGCCAAACTGGCTGTTGAAATGACCGAACCCGAGAACCTCCCAATCCTTTCCATTTCCAATCGTGGCGAAAACCTGAGAGGGATCATTCACCAATGTACCATTGCTGTATGCGTACGCCCTCAGCCCCCCGGCACCGTCGCTAAGCACCATGAGTTGAGCGAGAGTACTACCAGACAAAGTAAAGTACGCGCCTAACCCGGCAGTAGTAAAATTGGCACCGACTACAGCCGCTGTTATGAAGCTGTTGAATTGGTTGTTCTCAGTATCATAAGCGAGGTACGTTGCCGTGTTATTGCTAACATTGCGCGTCAGCAGGTCGGCTTGGCCAAGGTCGTTACTTCTAAAGAAATAGCCGAATCCCTGGACTTGCCAATCCTGTCCAATGTTGCCCAAAGTGTTAGAGTTTGTGATCGTATTCCCATTAATGTTGTAGACTACAAACTGGGTGACCGGCACCGAGAAAGTCGTTCCACCGCTGCCACCGACCACGATCGTACTGGGATGGCTCACCCACAAGTCGAGGGTGTTTTGGGGAAAGTCCCACATAACAGCGCCCGGGCCGGCGAAGTTGAAGTCGCTACCAAGCTGACCGGAAGTGATGACGTCTTGTCCAAGCAGGATTTGGTTTTGGCCAAGGTTGTAGATGGTGTACGTCGGGTTGGTGGCAGTGCGCACGATCATGCTTGATGCGGTGTTAGGCGCGACTGGCATGAACCGGTCTCCTCTCGCTCACCGTCTGAGAGACAGCGTCATCGGGGAAAAACGCAACACGTGATCCTACATGTCGGTTTTCGCGCATTCAACACGTTCTGGCCCTACTCGAATCGGTGGCATGGTCAGGAGCCATCAGCACGCAAGGAGCGCTCGCGCTCGAACGCCGACGCTGCAATCGCGATTTGCGCGTGCAGAGCCTAATGCCCTGCGAAGGAGATGAGGGTGCGCACCGGCACGTCTAGGTGGCGCAGCTTGGCGGCGCCGCCGAGGTCGGGCAAATCGATGATGAAGCAGCAGGCGAGCACTTGTGCGCCGAGCTGACGCAGGAGCTTGACCGCGCCTTCCGCCGTGCCGCCGGTGGCGATGAGATCGTCGACCACGATGACGCGGTCGCCCTTCTCTACCGCGTCCTCGTGCATCTCGATCTCGTCGAGGCCGTATTCCAGCGAATACGCGATCGATACCCGCTTGTGCGGCAGTTTGCCCTTCTTGCGGATCGGCACGAAACCGGCCGAGACCTGGTGCGCCACCGCCCCGCCGAGGATGAAGCCGCGCGCCTCGATGCCGGCAACCTTATCGATCTTCATCCCAGCCCATGGCTGGACCAGCTCGTCGACCGCGCGGCGGAATGCGCGCGCGTTGCCGAGCAGCGTGGTGATGTCGCGGAACACGATCCCCGGCTTGGGATAGTCCGGAATGGCGCGGACCGTGTCCTTGAGGTCGTGCTCGAATTGGGTGCTGATCATGAGCGGCTCGTGTGGATCAGGCGGAGAGGCTTGCAGGCGGGCTCACTCTGGCGAACCATGGGGCCGCGCGCAACCGGAGACGGCATATGCCGCGATCAAGCGAGCCGCGCGGGCCGGTCGTGCCGATCATCGGAGGCGGCCCCGCCGGCATGTCCTGCGCGCTGTGGCTGCACAATTACGGCGTCTCCCCGCTGATCATCGAGAAGGAGAGCGCGCTCGGCGGCATGGCGCGCATGAGTCCCTATCCCAACGAATGGCTGCTCGGACAGCGCGGCAAAACCGGGCGCGAGAACGCCGCCGAATTCGCCGCGCACATCCGCGAGCTTGGCGTGGAGAGCCGGCTCGGAGTCACCCCGCAGCGCCTGCGCCAGCAGGAGCAGCACTGGCGCCTCGACCTCGCCGGCGAGCCGGCGGCGCGATCTTTGTCAGCGCCGGCCATCGTGATCGCGACCGGCACGAGATTCGCGGGCGAGGAGTGGCTCGACGGTGTCGCGAACGCGCGCCGCATCATGGCGGCGGGTCGCCTCCATGTGGGCGCGACCGCCGTCGGCGAGCAAGGCGCGGATTTGGGCTCGCATGTGGCGGTGATCGGCGGCGGCGATAACGCCTTCGACGTCTCGCGCATGCTGGCCGAGAGGGGCATCCGCGTGACGGTGATCATGCGCTCGAAGTTGCCGAAGGCGCAGCCGCTGCTGATCGAGCGGCTGCGCCGATACCAGGCGCCAGGATTGGTCACGGTGTTGGCGGAGCGCACGGTCGCTGCGCTTGAGGAGACGGATTCGAGAGTCGGCATCCGGCTGCACGGCGGCGACGAGATCGAGGCCGATCATGTGGTGTTGCTGTTCGGTTATCGCCCCAACACGGACAAATCCTGGCTGCTCGCGCTTGCGCCCGCAACCGACGTGCTCGGCTATCTCGTCGTTGACGGCAACATGGAAACGTCCTGCCGCGGCCTGTTCGCGGCCGGCGACGTGGCCAACCCGGCGCATCCGTGCATCGCGACCGCAATCGCGAGCGGCGCGGTTGCCGCGCGGCAGATCGCGAAACGGCTGGCGCGGGCGAGCACTCGGTCGGCGTGAAGATCGTTCAGCGCTTCGCCTTCAGCACCCGGCCAGCCACGGCGTCGAGTTTTTTCAGAAGCTTCTTGTCGCGCGCTTCGGGAGCGGTGATCAGCGCGGTGTCGAGGGCGCGGTCCGAGCCGATCGGACAGGACTCGTGCTCGCGCGGGAAATCGCGGGCCAGCCGCGCCACTAGCGCCTTCGCCTTGTCGGCATTGGCACTGAGCACGGCGATGATGTCCTGTACCGTCACCGCGTCGTGGTCGGGATGCCAGCAGTCGAAATCGGTCACCATGGCGACGGTCGCGTAGCAAAGCTCGGCTTCGCGCGCGAGCTTGGCTTCCGGCAGATTGGTCATGCCGACCACGGAATAGCCGAGTCCCTTGTAGGTCATGCTCTCGGCGTAGGTCGAGAACTGGGGCCCTTCCATGCATACGTAGGTGCCCCCGCGCATCATCTTGATCCCTTCCCGCGCCGCGGCGGAGGCGATGCGATCCTGCAGCAGCGGCGACACGGGATGCGCCATCGACACGTGGGCGACGCAGCCCGTGCCGAAGAACGAAGTCTGCCGGTTGAAGGTGCGGTCGACGAATTGATCCACCAGCACGAAGGTGCCGGGCAGCAATTCCTGCTTGTAGGAGCCGCAGGCGGAGAGCGAGACGAGGTCGGTTACGCCGGCGCGCTTGAGCACGTCGATGTTGGCACGATAGTTGATGTCGGTCGGCGAGAGCCGGTGGCCCTTGTCGTGCCGCGAAAGAAACACCACGGACGTGCCGGCGATCTCACCGACGCGCAGCGGACCCGACGGCTCTCCCCAGGGACTGCGGATCGTTTTCTGCCGGACCTTCTCGAGCCCCGGCAGGTCGTAGATGCCGGAGCCGCCGATGACGCCGAGCACGGCCTTGGTCATGCGGGTTTGTTCACGCGCGCGGATATTCGGTTGGCGGGCGTGGCTTGAGTTCCTCCGGATGCAGCGCCACTGCGTGCCACACCTTCTTTTTGGTGAAGTACAGGAGCGCGGATAGCACGATGAGGAAAATGAACACCTGCATGCCGGTACGCTTCCTGGCCTCGAGGTGCGGCTCGGCGGTCCACATCAGAAACGCCGAGATGTCCTTGGCGTATTGCGCGACGGTCATCGGCGTGCCGTCGGTATATTCGACGCGGTTGTCGGTGAGCGGCGGCGGCATGGCGATGGCGTGGCCGGGGAAATATTCATTATAGAAGCTGGCCGGCGGAATGGTGACCCCAGCCGGTGGCTTGTCCTTGTAGCCCTGCAGCAGCGCGGTGATGTAGTCGACGCCCTGCTCCTGGTATTGCGTGAAGATGTCGCCCACCCAGCGGGGGAAGCCGCGCTCGTAGCCGCGCGCCTTGGCGATGACCGACATGTCCGGCGGCACCGCGTTGTAACGCGCGCGCGCGGCCTGATCGTTGGGGAAAGGCGGCGGGAACGTATCGGCGAGGCGACCGGGGCGATCCTTGACGTCGCCTTGCTCGTCGGGCTCGCCCTTGACCTGGTATTCGGCGGCGATGGCGGTCGCTTGCGCGGTCGTGAAACCCGGTCCACCCGGATCCGCAAGCGTGCGGAACGCGACCAGCTTCAAGGCGTGACAGACCTGGCAGACCTCGCGATAGACCTTGAAGCCACGCTGCAGCTGCCCGCGGTCGAACTTGCCGAACGGCCCGGCGAACGACCACCTATTCGTGGGCGGCGCCGGTGTTTCATGCTCTTGCGCCCGCGCCGGCGCGCACGGTGCGGCGAGCAAAACGGCGAGAGCGAGGACGACGCGCGCGCGAGCCATGGTTCAAACCTTCGCGCTCGCCGGCGGCGGGGCCGGTGCCCCGATCGGCTTGCCTTCGCGCAATACCGATTCCGAAATCGAATTGGGCAGCGCCTTGGTTCTCTCGATCTTGCCGAGCACCGGGAGGATCACCAGGAAAAATGCAAAGTAGTAGGCGGTGAAGATGCGTGCGAACAGCACGTAATTGCCTTCCGGAGGCTTGGAGCCGAGCCAGCCCAGCCCGATGCAAACGATGACGAACACCCAGAAGAACTGGCGGTAGGCGGGACGATAGCGCGCCGAGCGCACTCGCGACGTGTCGAGCCACGGCAAGAATGCGAGGATTAGGATCGAGGCGCCGAGCGCCATCACGCCGAGGAGCTTGTTCGGAATCGCGCGCAGGATCGCGTAGAACGGCAGGTAATACCACTCCGGCACGATGTGCATCGGCGTCACCGCCGGATTGGCCGGAATGTAGTTGTCGGGATGACCGAGAAAATTCGGAATATAGAACACGAACCAGGCGAACATGATGCAGAACACGGCGAGCAAAAAGCTATCCTTGATCGTTGCGTAGGGAGTGAACGCGACGGTGTCTTGCTCGGTCTTCGGCTCGACACCCGCCGGATTGTTCTGCCCCACCATGTGCAGCGCCCAAATGTGCAGCCCGACCACGCCGGCGATGACGAAGGGCAGCAGATAGTGCAGCGAATAGAACCGATTGAGCGTGGGGTTGCCGACCGCGAAGCCGCCCCACAGCCAGGTGACGATCGATTCGCCCACTAGCGGGATGGCCGAGAACAGGTTGGTGATGACGGTCGCCGCCCAGAAGCTCATCTGCCCCCACGGCAGCACGTAGCCCATGAACCCGGTCATGATTATGAGCAGCAACAGGATGACGCCCAGGATCCACAACACCTCGCGCGGCTCCTTGTAGGAGCCGTAATACATGCCGCGAAACAGGTGGATGTAGGCGGCAAGAAAGAACATCGACGCCCCGTTCGCGTGCAGGTAGCGCAGCAGCCAGCCGTAATTCACGTCGCGCATGATCTGCTCGACGGAATCGAAGGCATAGTCCACGTGTGGCGTGTAGTGCATCGCGAGCACGACGCCGGTGACGATCTGCACGCCGAGCATGAAGGCGAGAATGCCGCCGAAGGTCCACCAGTAGTTCAGGTTACGCGGCGTGGGATAAGCGACGAACGACGAATAGATGAGCCCGCCGATCGGCAGCCGCCGCTCCATCCATCGCATGAACGCGCTTTGCGGCTGGTAGCTCGGATGTCCGCTCATGATCGAGGCCGTCAACCGATCTTGATCTTGGTGTCGGAGAGAAATTCGTAGGGCGGCAGCGCCAGGTTCAACGGCGCGGGTCCCTGCCGGATGCGTCCGGAAGTGTCATAGACCGATCCGTGGCAGGGGCAGAAATAGCCGTCGTAAGGTCCTTGGTGGGCGATCGGGATGCAGCCGAGGTGCGTGCAGATGCCGATGAGCACCTGCCATTGGTCGTGGCCGGGCTTGACGCGCGCCGAATCCGGCTGCGGATCGGGAAGCTTTGCGACGTCGACGTTCTGCGCCTCTTCGATCTGCTTCTTCGTGCGGTGATTGACGTAAATCGGCTTGCCGCGCCAGAACACCTTGACCACCTGGCCGTCGGCGATCGGTGAAAGATCGACTTCGATCGGCGCACCCGCCGCAATCGTCGAGGCGTCGGGATTCATCTGCGTGATCAGCGGCACGAGCGTCGCGGCGGCGCCGATGCCGGCGACGGAGGCAGTCGCGATGTAAAGAAAATCGCGACGCGTCGGCTCGGCCGAAGACATCGTCGTCACGTGCGTCGTTCCTTTCTGTCCGTCAGTCCACCCGCAGCCTGCTCCCGCCGGCTGCGTGAGTTCTCTCCGCGTGCGGCCGTCGCCACCCAGCACCGACACGGAGACGCCGCCTGGCGGCGGCGGGCGAACCAGCCGCTCGCCTCTCTGCAAGCGAGGGGCCAAGCGGCTTCATCCAGCGGCGTTTATTGGCACCCTTGCCAGGAGAGCGCAAGTGGGCAATGCGGGCCTCTGACGCAACGGCCAAAGGTCGCACAAGCCATTTGTCCGTCATAAGATTAGCGTTGTCGCATGTCCGCAATCCTACCCCTGCGCATCGCGCTTTATGAGCCCGACATTCCCCAGAACACGGGCACGATCCTTCGCCTCGCCGCCTGCCTCGGTGTCGAGGCGCACATCATCGAACCCGCCGGCTTTCCCACCAGCGACCGGGCTTTCCGCCGTGCCGGCATGGATTACCTCGATCAGGTCAGGATCGTCCGTCATGCCGGTTGGACGGCATTTGAAGCCTGGCGCGGCGGCGCGGCGGCGCGGCTCCTTCTCTTTACCACGCGTGCGCCGCGCTCGTATCTTGCGCATGCATTCGAGCGCGGCGACGTCTTGCTGTTCGGCCGCGAAAGCTCGGGAGTCCCCGAGAAGGTACACGCGGCGGCCGACGCGCGGCTGCGTATTCCGATGCGAGAGGGGTTGCGCTCGCTCAATGTGGCGGTGGCCGCCGCCATGGCCGTGGGTGAAGCCCTTCGTCAAACGGACGCACGCCCGGTCGGCGACAGTTGAGCCGGATCGCCACGATGCGGGCGGCGCAACCTTTCAAAGACAGCGGTTACTTTGGAGAGAAAGGCAGTCGAAGGGGAAGGCAGCCACAAAAGACGAAGCGGGTGAGGGACATTCTCACGCCCCAAGGCGCTACCCCTCACCCGCATCGCTCGCGGCGCTCTGTCGCTAACTCACCGCCTGCCAAAGTCCCCACGCAAGCGGGAAGCGGACATCACACTCCCAACGTCCCCCACATCGCCAGCGTTTCCTGAAACAATGGCAAAATAAAGCTTCGGCTGGAATTTTCCCCGGCCCAAACAATGGCAAAAAAAAGCTCGCGCTCAGTCTTCCAGCAAACATTGCGCGCACCGCGACGGCGACGCTGGTGACGGCTCGGCGAGCATGGCCTAAAGGGAAGACGGAGGTGCGATGAGCGAAAGCGTGCTCGACGGCCGCAAGGCAGGTGCGCGAACCTGGTTCGAAGCGCTGCGCGACGAGATCTGCGCCGCGCTAGAGACGGTGGAAACAGACTTGCCGAAGCACGCGCCGCTCGCCGACCGCGCGGCCGGTCATTTCGTTCGCACGCCCTGGACGCGCGCCGATCACAGCGGCGCAGCCGGCGGCGGCGGCGTGATGGCGAGCATGACCGGCCGCGTTTTCGAGAAAGTTGGGGTGCACGCGTCCACCGTGTTCGGCGAGTTCGCACCGGAATTCCGGAAGGATATTCCCGGGGCCGAAACCGACCCGCGGTTCTGGGCTTCCGGCATTTCGCTCATCGCCCATCCGCAAAACCCGCACGTGCCCGCGGTCCACATGAACACGCGCTTCGTCGTGACGACCAAGGCCTGGTTCGGCGGCGGCGCAGATTTGACGCCGGTGCTCGACACGCGCCGCCGGCAAGACGATCCCGATACGCTGCGGTTTCATGCCGCGATGAAAGCAGCGTGCGACGCGCACGCGCCCGTCGCGCCCTACGCGAAGTACAAGCAATGGTGCGACGAATACTTCTACTTGCGGCATCGCCAGGAGATGCGCGGCGTCGGCGGCATTTTTTTCGACTATCTCGACAGCGCCGATTGGGAGGCGGATTTTGCCTTCACCCGCGAGGTGGGCCGCGCCTTCATGGCAATCTATCCCGACCTGGTGCGCAAGAACTTCGCCACGCCCTGGAACGCCGCCGAGCGCGAAGAGCAGCTCGTGCGCCGCGGGCGCTACGTGGAGTTCAACCTGCTCTACGATCGCGGCACCGTCTTCGGACTGCGCACCGGCGGTAATGTCGAGGCAATCCTCTCCTCGCTGCCGCCGGTGGTGAAGTGGCCTTGAGCCGCCCGCCTCAGCGCGCGAAGGCACTGAGGATCATCGCCGTGCCGCCGCCGGCCACGACCGCGTCGAGGATTGCGGTGTGGACATGCAGCGGCAAGCGCTCGGTCAGCCGCTTGGCCAAAAACGCGCCGGGGAAGGCCACGCCACCAATGAGCAGCGCGATGGCGATGACGGTCGCGTTCACCGCGCCGGCGAGCCCGAACGTCGTCACCTTCGCGAGCCCGATGCCGATCGAGATCACGGCGTCGGTTGCGACTACCGCGGCCCCTTCGAGCCCTGCCGCCATCAAGAGCGAGAGCAGGATGATGCCGGCGCCCACGGTCCCGCCCGCGAGCGGCCCCCAGCCGAAAGCGGCCGCCGCCAATCCGCGGTTTGACAGCCTCAGTCCGCGCCGGCGCATCAGCCGCCGCAGCGGCACGGTCGCAACCAGCATCGCGCCGATCACCAGCGCGGCGCCTTTGCCGGTGAGCATGGTATAGCCCCAGGCGCCGAGCATGCAGGTCGGCACCGCGGCGAGGAGCACGATCAGCGCGCGCCGCCCATCGACTAAGCTCCAAAACGCCGTGGCCCGACCGGTGTTGGTCAAAAGCGCCGAGAGAGAAATGATGGGCACCACCGGCTCGGCGCCGACGATGGGCACCAACACCAGGGGCATCAGCGCGCCGGTGCCGTAACCGGCGACCCCGCCGATGATCGAGGCGATCAGCGCCATTCCCGCCATCAGCGCGAGCTGAGGCAGCGAGATCTCGGCAAGCGCAGCAGAGAGAGATTGGAGCATCGCGCCGTGCCTCGGCGCGTCAATCCGCGCTCGGAAGCCGTCGCATGGTGAATTCGATGCGATCGCCGGGGAGCTCGCGCCAGGATTCGATCTCTGTCATGTAGGCCGCCTTGGGAAAGCGGCGGAACATCTCGCGCGCCTTTTCGCGCGCTTTCTCGCGCGGCAGTGCGAAGGTCTCGCGCCGGAAGGCGTCGCGCGGCCGCGCTTTGAGCGCGTTGGCCGAGCGGCGGGCGATGTCGGCGGGACGGCGAGTCGTGTTCATCCTCATCCTCGCGGTAAATGTAATGCGGAATGCCGCGCGGAGCGAGTCGCAGCGGAGTGCGGCCCTCACCTCGTCTGCGCTGCCGCCGCCGCGTCGGCGAGCGCCGCCACGGCCGGCGCATCAGCAGGAAAGTCGGCCGCGAGCCACGCCTCCTCCGCCGCCGCGAGCGCGGCGCCCAGCGCCGGGCCCCTGGGGACGCCGCGCGCGATGAAATCGGCGGCCTTGAGCGGAAATACCGGCACG
>DASSGH010000030.1:0-12443 GCA_035693615.1 Xanthobacteraceae bacterium | reverse complement strand
AGCAAAATAGTCCATGCTGCGCTTCTCCTTCTGATGCTTGAGGCCGCATCTGCGGACCTCGTTTCACCATCAGCCTGAAGCGCAGCACCTGATTCTTCAGCTATTCACAAGCTGGGCAGGCCGATTATCCCATCTTTCGGGGTGAAGCGGACGTTGACAGAGCCGCGCTGTCAAAGCGGATTGAGTACGGCCAGCACACGCTTCCCCCGGTCGGCTGAAGCCTAGCCAGCGCGCAACGTCGCAAGCCCGTTGCTGAGCACGATGTCATTGCGGGAGACGACACGGCACTGGAACGAGACGCGCTCGCCCGCGCGCCACATCTCGGTGCGGATCGTGTCGCCGGGGAACACCGGGCGCGAGAATCGCGCCTCGATGCTTTGCAGCCGCTCCGGCCGGGAGCCGGCGCATGCGCGCAGGATGGCGCGCGCCGCAACGCCGAAGCTCGCCGCCCCATGCAGAATGGGGCGCTCGAAGCCCGCGGCCTTGGCGCGCTCGGGATCGGCATGCAGCGGATTCTCGTCGCCGTTGAGACGGTAGATGAGCGCGAGATTGGGCGGCGTCGGCAGATCGCAGACCTCGTCCGGTGCGCGCTCGGGGATCGCCTGCGGCTCGGCCGTCTGCGTCGCCTTGCCGCCAAAACCGCCATGCTTGCGCGCGAAGGTGCTGCTGTCCACCGTCGCGACCGGCGCGCCATCTTCGCCGATCAGCTCGCGCGTGCTCTGGATGATCGCCGCGCCGCCGGGACCTTTGTCGATGACCTCCCTGACGCGCGGGCGACTCACCAGCGTTGCCTGGGATGCAAGCGGGCGATGCAGCACCACCTTGAGATCGCCGTGGACCACGAGGCGCTCGTCGATACCGAACGCCGGATCGGTCATGCGGCCGGGCCAGCCCAGCACCACCGCCATCGTGGGAAAGGCTTCGAGCCCGGCGCGCTCGTAGACGAATTTGAGCTCGCCCGGATCGAGCGGGTCCATGCCAATGCCGATGCCGAGCGCGTAGAGGATGCAGTCGCGCTCGCCGTAGCTCACGCGGATGTCGGCCGGCCGGTAGGCCATGATCCGGTCGTAATTCAGCTGCGGCTGCGCCAATGTCGTCTCCTGCAGTTTGTTGACACGGCAGTTTTCGCAAGGCGAGAAATAATGCAATCTGAATCCACCGATAGTCTATCCGACGGCAGGAAGCGATGAGCGAATCCACCGTTCTCATCAGCAAAGACGCGCGCGGCGTCGCCACCGTGACGATCAATCGGCCGCAGGTGCGCAACGCCATCGACGATACTGTGATCCGCTCGTTGACCGAGGCGTTTAAGACGCTCCACGCCGACGACGGCGCGCGGCTTGTCGTGCTGACTGGAAGCGGCTCGGCCTTTTGCGCCGGCGCCGACCTCGGCTGGATGCGGCGCATGGCGGCGGCCGGCGACGCGGAGAATTTCGCCAGCGCCAAGACGATCAGCGCGATGCTGCGCAGTCTCAACGAGCTGGCAAAGCCGACCATCGCCAGGGTGAACGGCGCCGCCTACGCCGCGGGCACTGGGCTCATCGCCACCTGCGACATCGCGGTGGCGGCGCAAGAGGCGATGTTCTCGATCTCCGAGGTGCGGATCGGCCTCGTCCCCTCGACGATCAGCCCCTACGTCATCGCCGCGATCGGCGCCAGGGCGGCGCGCCGCTACTTCTTGACCGGCGAGGCGTTCTCCGCGGCGGAGGGACACCGATTGGGCCTCCTGCATCAAGTCGTTCCCGGCAGCGGCCTCGATGCGGCCGTCGAAAGCGTGGTTGGGAGCTTGCTGGCCGGCGGACCGCAATCGCAAGGGCGGGCGAAGCGGCTCATCGCCGACGTCGCGGGCCGTCCGGTCGACGACGCGCTCGAGGCGCTCACCGCGCGCAGCATCGCCGACGCGCGCGCCTCGGCCGAAGGACGCGAGGGCATCGCCGCCTTTCTCGAAAAGCGCAGGCCCGCTTGGCGGCGCGAGTAGGCCGTAACCTGTCATGCGCGGGCAGAAGCGCATCGAAGACGCGCGTGAACGCGCTTATGACCCGCCATCCAGCTCCTGCGCAAGAAAAAGCATCTTACTCAACCGATGGATGGCCGGGTCAATCCCGGCAATGACAGCTTTCACTTCGGACGAATCGTTCTCATGGACTCAGATCAAGATGGCAGGCAATGGCCCCCTCGCTTGCGCGACCTCACGGCGGTGTCACCCCAAGCATCTTGGCGCAGGCGATGAGCCGCGACCACGTGCCCTGCGGCAACGGAATGCCGTCGCGCGTGCGCTCGCGTAACACGCTGTCGCCGCGCTCGCCCGGAAGGTAGATGCGCTCGACGTGCGCGTCGGGCGCAAGCGCCGAAATGCGCCCCGCCAGGCGATCCGCTTCCTCGAGGATGCGCGCGCGATCGCCGAACGCGGCAAGATCGACGGCGATGGCGAGCCCGTTGAGAAACGGCGCGTCGAGCTTGCCGCCGGCCGCAAGCGCGGGCGCGATGATCGGATTGCCGATGGTGAGGCTGCAGAGGCACTCGATCATGAACGAGAGACCGGAGCCCTTCGGACCGCCGAGCGGCAGCAGCGTCGCGAGTTTGCCGGGGTCGGTGGTGTCGCGACCCTGCGCGTCCAGTCCCCAGCCGAGCGGAATGTCGCGTCCGGCGTCGCGCGCGCTCATCACTTTTCCCATCGCGACGGTCGAGGTGGACATATCGAGGAGCAGCGGCGGCCGGTTGCCGGCGGGAAACGCAATCGCCAGCGGGTTAGTCGAGACCCCGGCGACCTTGGCGCCGTGATAGGCCATCATCGGCCCGGAGGCCGACATGACGATGCCCGCCATTCCTGCGTTCGCTGCCTGCAGCGCGAAGTAGCCGACGGCGCCGGCGTGGGTGATGTTGCGCGCCGCGCACCAGCCGACATGCGCCTCGCGCGCCCGCGCGATGGCTTCCGCCATCGCCATGGTCATGGCGACAGCGCCCGGCGCACGATCCGCTTCCAACACCGCGATCGCGCCGGCGCGCTTTTCCACCCGCATCTTAGGGGCCGGATTGATGGCCTTGCTCTTGAGCCGCTCGATGTAGCCGGGGATGCGCAAAACGCCGTGCGAGTCCACGCCCCGCAGATTCGCCCAAATGAGCGATTTCGCCCACTCCTCCGCCATGGCCGGCGCAACGCCGGCCGCCGCGAACAGCGCGCGCGCGAAGCGCTCGAGATCGGCGCTGGAAATCACGTGCGATCCGGTATTCGACGGCATAGGCACCCTGCAGCAACTCTCGCGCCGGACAAACTCTCCCGACCTCTATACGAAGGCACCCGCCGAGCAACAATCCCGTATCGCTCTCACTCGCGCATGGGCGATGCATGCAATGGTCGGCTTGTGTCGGCCTACCGCGAACGGCACTATGCGGGGCGAGCGCGCAAACGCGCGGCGTGCGATCCGATTTTCCCAACCCCGCGAAGGTCATGATGGACGAAACCCATTCCGTCGCGCGGCGCAGTTGGGTCGCCTCGGCCAATGGGCATGCCGATTTCCCGATCCAGAACCTGCCGCTCGGCGTGTTCACGCCGGGAAGCGGCGCTGCCCGCGGGGGCGTCGCCATCGGCGACGAGATCGTCGATCTCGCCGCGGCACTCGATCTCGGCCTATTCGACGCGCAGTCCACGCCCGCCGCCGAGGCCGCTTCCGGCGCGACCCTCAATCCGCTGTTCGCGCTCGGGCGAGCTGCGCGCGTGGCGCTGCGCCGGCGGTTGAGCGACATTCTCGACGCAGAAGGCCCCGAGCGCGCGCGCATCGAAGGATTGCGCGCGCGGCTTCTGCACCGCGCGGCGGATTGCCGCCTCGAGCTTCCCGCCGCGGTCGGCGACTACACCGATTTTTTCGCCGGCATTCATCACGCCACCAACGCTGGCAAGCTGTTTCGCCCCGACAATCCGCTGCTGCCGAACTACAAATACGTGCCGATCGGCTACCACGGCCGGGCGTCCTCGATCCGGCCCTCCGGCGCGAACGTGCGCCGCCCGAACGGCCAGCGCAAAGGCGCAACCGAAGCGGCTCCGAGCTTCGGGCCGTCGCGCAATCTCGACTACGAGCTCGAGCTGGGCGTTTGGATCGGGCCCGGCAACGAGCTCGGCACGCCGATCCCCATCGCCGAGGCAGCAAACCACGTCGCCGGTTTTTGCCTGCTCAACGATTGGTCCGCGCGCGACGTTCAGGGCTGGGAATACCAGCCGCTCGGCCCCTTCCTCGGCAAAAGCTTTTTCACCACCATCTCGCCCTGGATGGTCACGCCGGAAGCGTTGGCCCCCTACCGCACGGCGCAAGCAAGCCGGCCCGCGGGAGATCCGGCTCCCCTGCCCTACCTCCTCGACGCGGCGGACCAGGCGGCGGGCGCCTTGGACGTCGAGCTCGAGGTGTTGTTGCTAACGCCCGACCTTGCGGCGAAGCGCCTTCCCCCGCAGCGACTGTCGCTCGGCAACGCGCGCCATCTCTACTGGACGGTGGCGCAGCTCATCGCGCATCACAGCAGCGGCGGCTGCAACCTGCGCGCGGGCGATCTCTTCGGCACCGGCACGATCTCGGCGCCAACCGACGAAGGGCTCGGCAGCCTGCTCGAGATCTCGGCGGGCGGACGGCGCCCGCTGACGCTGGCGTCGGGCGAGACGCGCCGCTTTCTCGAAGATGGCGATACCGTCATCATGCGCGCGCGCTGCCGGCGCGACGGGTTTGCCAGCCTCGGCTTTGGCGAGTGCCGCGGCACGATCGCCCCAGCCCACTGAGGGTGGCCGGCTGGCAAGGACTCCGGGAACGACCGCACGAGCGTGGCGTTGACGGCGGGGACCCTAGGGAGAACGTCATGCCACGCCAATTAATCGAACCGCGCGGTGACAAGCGATACGTCCGGCGCGGGAAAAAAGGACAATTCACCAGCCGCCAGGTCAATGTCGGCCGCTCGCTCGCAGCCGACCGGCGCTCCAAAGCCAAGAGGGTCGCGAAGAAGGGCGAGGGCGACCGGGGCGATCGGCGCTCCGGTTAAGGCGCCGTCCTCGCTTGCCGCGCCGCGTCATCAAAGCGAAACACACGGCTTATAGACCTGTTGCGTATCCGCCTCGGCGAGTCGGCCCTCTCGACGGCTGCGGCCGACTCGGAGATGATCGGAACCATTGTTCCGATTCGGCGTTGGTGGATACCCATAACGGAGTGGACGACGTGGTTTTCCTGCAACGCCTTCTGCTGCATTACGGTATCTACCGGCGCTACCCGCTCAGGCGCTGGCCGGCATTCAAGAACGCCTGGCGCATCGCGTTCAGATAGGCGACAATTCCCCGCATCAGCCCGCAACGGGGGGCAGCCGCGTGCGCCCGCGCTTGCGTATCATTTGCCTCTTCGCCGCCGCCGGCCTCCTTGGCCCGCTGGCGGCTTTGACGCAGGTCGGTTCGCCGCCGACCGTGGGACAGATCATGCCATCGGACATCGATCCCCAATCGGGGTTTCGCCTGCCGCTGCCGAAACGCGAAGATTTGGATGACGCCGGCAAGGCGCACTACGACCGCGTGGCGGCGCCGGGCGCCACGATCGCCGGGCTGCAAGGCCCGAGCGGGATCGGGCTCTACAGCCCGAAGACCGCCGAGCACGCGCGCGCGCTCAACCGTTACCTGCGTTTCGAGGCCGGTTTCCCTCCGCGCGTGCGCGAGATCGCGATCCTGACGACCGCGCGGGAGATGGACAGCCAATTCGAGTGGGCGGCGCATGAACCTGAGGCGCGCAAGGAGGGTGTCGAGGAGCGCGTCATCGACGTCATCAAGCACCGCATGCCGACCGCGGGGTTGAAGGAGAGCGACGCGACCGTCATCGAGCTCGGCCGGCAGATTTTCCGCGACCACAAGGTGACGTCGGAGATGTTCGCTAAGGCGAAGGCGCTGTTCGGACCGAACAAGCTCGTCGAACTGGTGATGCTCATGGGCAACTATGCCGGTACCGCGGCGCTGCTCACCGCCGTCGACATGCAGCTGCATCCGGGACAAAAGCCGCTGTTGCCCGTCCCCTAAAGCATCTGCCGATCGGATTGAATTGCGCTTGCACCCTGCGCAGGCGCGGGAAGGCTCAGCGCCCAGGCGGCCAATAGCGCGACCACGACCGCGAGCAGGACGGCGAGCAGCGGGGCCAGCACCTGCATCATTCCCAGCGGTTTGAGTGGTGGCGTGCTCACGGGCACCGCTCCATCGTTACTGCCGTTCCCGGCGCCGGCAGTGAAGCCCGGCGCCGCAGCGACTGCAAGCCATTGAGCCGAGGGTGAACGCGGCCGGGGCGGTCCGCCCTGCCTTCTCGCCGCAGCGCCGCTTTGCGGACTGCCCGGCGGGACCAGGCAATGCTAACATCGCCGAAAAATCCAGGGAGGGACCCACATGAACACGACGGTCCGCCGGCTTCTGCTTTCCGCCACGCTCGTGCTTGCGGCTTTATGGGCGCTCGCAGGTGCGAAGGCCGAGGAGAAGTATCCGTCCAAACCGGTGCGCATCATCGTGTCGTTCTCCGCCGGCGGCCCGACCGACATCGTCGCGCGCGTCGTGGGCGCAAAGATGGGAGACCTGCTGGGCCAGCAGTTCGTGGTGGAGAACCGGGTGGGCGCGGGCGGCAATATCGGCGCCGATCAGGTCGCCAAGTCCCCGCCCGACGGCTACACGCTGCTGATGGCGACAGTATCCACCCACGCCATCAATCCGGGACTGTACCGCAACATGCCGTACGATCCCGTGCGCGACTTCGCGCCGGTCGCGCAGATCGGCGTGACGCCGACGTTGCTCAGCGTACACCCGTCCCTGCCGGCGACCGACGTCAAGAGCCTGGTCGCTTTGGTCAAGGAAAATCCCGGCAAATACACCTACGGCTCTTCCGGGCTCGGCTCGATCCTTCATTTGTGCGGCGAGCAATTCAAGGCGCTCGCCGGCGGCATCAACGTCGTGCATGTGCCCTATCGCGGCTCTGCGCCGATGATGTCGGATCTGGTGGGCGGGCAGATCTCCATGGCTTTCGACGCAACGCCAACCGCGATGCCGCAAGCGAAATCGGGCGCGATCCGCGCGATCGGCGCCGGCATGGCGACGCGCATGCGGGCGATGCCTGAGCTTCCGACCTTGCAGGAGCAGGGATTGAAGGGCTTCGAGTGCTACACCTGGAACGCAATCCTCGCCCCCGCAGGGACGCCGCAGGCAATCGTCGATCGGCTGAGCGAGTCCATCAGCACCGCGCTGGCCGATCCCGCGGTCATCCACCGCCTGGAAGAAACGGGCGTCGATCCGACGCCCGGCAGCACGCCCGAGAAAGCCACGGCCTTCGTCAAGGCGGAGCTCGCGAAATGGGGGCCAATCATCAAAGCGTCGGGCGCGCACATCGATTGAGAATGGCCGGGAGATGAGGATCGAGCCGAGCGGCAAGGCGATGGGCGCAAGGATCGACGGGATCGATCTCGCCGATCCGGTTTCGGACGCCGACTTCAAACACATGCTTCGCGCGCTCGGCGAGCACGGCGTGCTGTGCTTCCCCAGGCAGCGCCTGACCACGGACGATTTCGTCCGCTTCGGCCGCATGTTCGGCGAGCTCGAAATCAACGTCGCCAATCAATTCCATGAGCCCGGCCTGCCCGAAGTGATGGTGCTGTCCAACATGACCGCGGACGGCAAGCCGATCGGCCTCGGCGATGCCGGACAGGGCTGGCACACCGACATGTCCTACAGCAAGGACATCGCGCTCGCGAACGTGCTCTACGCGGTCAAGGTGCCGGTGCGCGACGGCAGGCCGCTCGGCGACACGCAGTTCCGCAACATGCACGCGGCCTACGACGATCTTCCCGCGGAGATCAAAGCGCGGCTTGAAGGGCGAACGGCGACGCACGACTTCGCCAAATTCTGGGACATGATGCGTGCGCGCCCCGGCTCGCGGCGCGCGCCGCTCACGCGAGAGCAGCGCGCCAGAAAGCCGCCGGTGGCGCAGCCGATCTTTCGCATCCACCCGATCACCGGCCGTAAGGTGCTCTACTGCAACCCCGGCTATGCCACGCGCATCGACGGGATGTCCGAGGCGGAGAGCGCCGAGCTGTTGAATTTTCTCTTCCGCCATCAGGAGCAGCCGAAATACTTCCACGCCCATCAATGGGCGGAAGGCGACGTGCTGATGTGGGACAATATCGGCACGGTGCACAATGCCGTGGCGGACTACCGCGCGGACGAGCCGCGCTACATGCGCCGCCTGCAGGTCATGGCGACCAAGGACTACGCGCGGCTCGCGGCGTGAACGCGACCATCGTGAAGACTGAGCCGCTCTCAGTGCCGGTCCCCAGCCGATGCTTCCGGCCGAGCCATAACGCCGTCAGCCGCGCCCCGGCGCCGGCGCGGGCACAGGCTCTGGCGCGTCCGCGGGGATGATCGGGACGAGCGATGGCGATTCGGCAGCTTCGGCGTCGGCGCAAAATTCGTTGCAGTAATAGCGTTCGCCGCTGCCCTTCCAGGCTGCCTGTTCGGCAAGGGCTCGTCCGCACGCGGCGCATCTCAACATGACATTATACATCTCGGTCTCCGCAACTGGCCGGACCGCAAACGCTCCTGGCATGGCCTCGGTTCCGCACGAGTCCCGCCCCGCGGAACTTTGCGCCCAGGAAACGAGGGGTAATCGCGCTTCGGCTGGCGCTAAGTCACGTACCGGACCGAGAGGCGCGGAAAAGGGCGCCAAGACGCCATCACCACCGGCAATGTTTCCGGCAGGCCGATGGTGCAGGCCCGGTCGCGCTCCTGCTTGGAACGAGGAGCGTTGATGCCCATCACACCATTTCTCGGCGGCATCAGCTTCGACCCCGAGACCAAGTGGATCATGGGACTCGCATTCGAAATGGCCCGCGTCCCGCTCGGGCTTAACGACCATTCCGGGCCCGCCAATGAAGTCGTCGTCAAACAGATCATCGACTTTGCCAAGTCCGCGAATGCAATCCCGATCTGTTGTGCGAAGTCGCAGTGAAGGAATTTCGCCTGCGGCCGCTCTAGCGAGTGCGTGTACTCATAAACGCGTGCACGGACCGAATGTCCGCTCTTGGCGCGAACCAGACACGCCGGGATGGCGGGAATGACGAGAATGACCCACACCGGACAAAAGGCGGGTTGAAATCTCGCAGTGCGGTAGGCTCGCGCCGCCCGATGGTGTGCTATCGTTGGGGCCGGTTGCACAGGACGGGCATTCACTCGATTCAGAACAATTCAGGTCTAACCCAAAGACCTTTTCGCATTCCCGCGGCAGGCTGAGCATGCGGCAAACCGATTGAGTTAGCGGGACAACCCCGTGAGGGGGAGGAAGCCCGATGCTCGACGTGAGGCGTCGTCACTTCATTAAGCTGCTTGGCGGCGCGGCGGCGGCGTGGCCGCTCGTGGCGCGGGCGCAGCAGGGCGTGAAGCTGCCGCTGATTGGATTCCTCCATCAAGCTTCACCCGAACTCGCTGCGGCGCCCCGGGCGGCATTCGAGCAAGGCCTCAAGGAAGCGGGCTTCATCGAAGGTCAAAACCTGCGGATCGAATACCGGTGGGCTGAGAACCACTATGATCAATTGCCGGACTTGGCAGCCGATCTGGTTCGGCGCCAAGTGGCCGTCATCGTCGCGAATACACCTACGATGCAGACGGCGAAAGCGGCAACCAACACCATACCGATCGTGTTCGTAAGTGCCGATGACCCGGTCCGCTTGGGTTTCGTGGCCAGTTTCAACCGACCCGGCGGCAATGCCACTGGCGTCTACTTCCTTATCGCCGCGTTGGAAGCAAAGCGGGCCGAGCTGTTGCACGAGATCGTGCCGAAAACGACCACGGTTGCATTGCTCTTAGATCCGAATTTTCCGAGCGCCGCGGCGCAGTCGCGAGAGATGCAGGGGGCCCTGCGCTCGTTTGGCCTGGATCTTCTCGTCCTGAATGCAGGCAACGCGGCCGAAATCGATGCCGCGTTTACAGCGCTCGTTCGGGAGGGTGCCGGTGCGTTGGCCGTTGCCGCGACGGGCCTTTATTTTTACCGGCGAGAGCAACTGGTCGCGCTGGCTGCCCGGCACAGGGTGCCTACTGTCTATCCGTGGCGCGAGGCCGTGGTGGCCGGCGGTCTGATGAGCTACGGATCGAGCGTGGCCGACGCCTACCGACAGGCCGGCATTTACAGTGGCCACATCCTCAAGGGTGCGAACCCCGCCGATCTGCCGGTCCAACAGTCTGTGAAAGTCGAATTGGCCATAAACTTGAAGACAGCGCAGGCTCTTGGCCTGACATTCCCGATCACCCTGCTCGCCCGCGCCGACGAGGTGATCGAGTGAACCGCCGCGAGTTCATCACACTTCTCGGCGGCGCAGCGGCGGCGTGGCCGCTTGCGGCGCGGGGGCAGCAGCCGGCGATGCCGGTGCTCGGGTTTCTTCACAGCGGGTCGCCGGGCGAATGGAAGCGTGCCCTCACGGCATTCCGCCGGGGGCTCGAGGAGACCGGTTTTGTCGAGGGCGGCAACGTGGCGATCGAATTCCGTTGGGCCGAAGGTAGCTACGATCAGCTGCCACGCTTGGCGGCCGATCTAGTTCAACGGCGGGTTGCCGTGCTGGTCGCGACCGGCGGTACTATGACGGCGCGCGCAGCCAAAACGGCAACCGTGACGATTCCAATCCTCTTTACGTCAGGCGGCGATCCGGTGAGCGAAGGTCTCGTCGCTAACTTCAGCCGCCCTGGCGGCAATGCCACCGGCGTTTATCTTCTTACTAGTACGCTGGTGGCGAAGCGGCTGGAAATTTTGCGCGAAGTCGTTCCAAACGTCTCCGTCGTCGGGATGCTGTTAAACCCCAATGCTGCGACCGCCCAACTTCAATTCGGTGAGGTTAAGAAAGCAGCGCGCACACTCGACCAACAAATACAGATCCTCCACGCCAGCAGCGAAGGCGAGATCGAGGCGGCCTTTGCCGCGATCGTGCCAAAGCAAATTGGCGCGCTCATCATTGGCGCCGATCCGTTTTTTGTGGTTTGCAGAGAGCAAGTCGTGGCGTTGGCAGCGCGTCAGCGAATTCCAGCAATCTACGAGTGGCGCGAATTCGCTGAAGCGGGCGGACTCATGAGCTACGGCAGCGACCGCAGCGAGGCTTACCACCAAATTGGCAACTATGCCGGGCGAATTCTCAAGGGCGAGAAACCTGCCGATTTGCCGGTGGTGCAGGCGACTAAGGTCGAGTTCGTGCTCAATCTGAAGACCGCGCGCTCACTCGGCTTGACTATCTCACTGCCGCTGCTCGGCCGCGCCGACGAGGTGATCGAGTGAGACGACGGGACTTCATCACGCTGCTCGGCGGTGTGGCTGCGTGGCCGCTTGCGGCGCGCGCGCAGCAAGGCGGCGGGCGCCCGCGGCTCATTGGCGTGTTGATGGTCACCGCGGCGGGCGATCCAGAAATGAACCGGCGTCTTGCGGCGTTTCAGGGAGAATTGGGTCGGCTCGGCTGGGTCGAAGGCCGCAATCTGCGAATCGAGACACATTGGGCCGCTGGCGATTCCGAACGCATTCGAAATGCCGCAGCCGAGCTGGTGGCGCTCACACCAGACGTCATCCTTGTGAATGGCAGTTCAGGCATGGACGCGATGCAGCGCACGAGCCGCACCGTCCCAGTTGTCTTCGTGGTCGTTCCAGATCCGGTCGGCGCTGGATATGCCGACAGCTTGGCGCATCCGGGCGGCAATGCCACCGGTTTTGGCCAATTCGAATATGGCATTGGTGCGAAATGGCTGGAACTGCTCAAGGAGGTTTCGCCGAATCTCAAACGCGTCGGCGTCATTCGAGATCCCACAATAACCGCAGGTCCCGGGCAATTCGGCGCAATCCAGTCGGTCGCCCCGTCACTCGGCGTCGAAATAACTCCGCTGAATATGCGCGACGCCAATGAGATCGAACGGGTCATCAGCACATTCGCACGTACCGAGAACAGCGGTCTCATAGTGACAGGGAGCGCGCTGGCCGTTTTGCATCGCAAGCTGATTATTTCGCTCGCTGCTGAGTATAAACTGCCTGCAACCTACTTCGCGGATTATCATGTCAAAGAAGGCGGTCTTGTTTCTTACGGACCTAACCTGGTCGATCAATATCGGCAAGCTGCCGGGTATGTCGATCGTATTTTAAAGGGCGAGAAGCCAGCTGACCTTCCTGTGCAGACGCCGACCAAGTACGAGACAGCCGTCAACCTGAAGACCGCGAAGGCTCTTGGAATCGAAATCCCTGCGACGCTGCTCGCTCGCGCCGACGAGGTGATCGAATAATCTGCTTAATGTCCGCTTATGGCGGTGGTCTCAACGGGTCGACGCAACACTCTATCCTGAAAGGGAAAGATGGAGTGTTCGGCAATGCGTCGAGGTTATTTTCGAGGCTTTACGGCATCAGAGAAAACAGAGCTTTGGGATCGCTGGCAGCGGGGCGAGT
>DASSGH010000029.1:0-12978 GCA_035693615.1 Xanthobacteraceae bacterium | reverse complement strand
CTGGCCGCCTGGAGCTTGAATTTGCCCCCCTCGGCACGCCCGCCAAAGGCGTTCTTGTCCTGTTCTGCGAAGACGAGCTCAAATTCGGTTCGGCGGCGCGGCGCGCGCTCGCGCCAACCGGCGACTTGGTTCAGCGAGCGGCGGGTGCTGACCGGTTCAAGGGCAAAAACGGCTCGGCGCTCGACCTCGTCGCGCCAGCGGGGCTTGAGGTGCCGCGTCTCCTCATCGTGGGGGTCGGCAAGGCGCGCGATCTCAAGGCGCGCGACTTCGTCAAATTAGGCGGTGCCGCCATGGGCAGAATTCCCGCCGGCGCGAGCGATGTCACGCTCGTCGCCGATCTGCCCGACGGCGCCTTCAAGCCGGAGCGCGCCGCCGACATGGCGCTTGGGGTGCAACTGCGCGGCTACACCTTCGAGCGCTACAAGACCAAACGCAAAGACGAGGAGGAGAGACCCGCAAAGGTGAAGGTCAAGATTGCGGTTGCGCGCGTGGCGGCTGCGGAGAAGGCGTTTTCGTCCCGCTCCGCGGTTGCGAGCGGCGTGGCGATTGCGCGCGATCTCGTCAACGAGCCAGCCAACGTGCTCTACCCGGAAGAATTCGCGCGACGCGCCGGCGGACTGAAAAAGCTCGGTGTCGCCGTCGACGTGCTCGACATCAAGGAGATGAAGAAGCTCGGAATGAACGCGCTGCTCGGCGTCGGGCAAGGCTCCCAACACGAGAGCCGCACGGTCATCATGCGTTGGAACGGCGGCAAGCGCGGCGCCGCGCCACTCGCCTTCATCGGGAAGGGCGTCTGTTTCGATACCGGCGGTATTTCGATCAAGCCCGCGGCCAACATGGAGGATATGAAAGGCGACATGGCGGGAGCCGCCTGCGTCGTCGGCCTGATGCATGCGCTCGCTGGGCGCAAGGCGAAAGTCAATGCGGTCGGCGCGATCGGCCTGGTGGAGAACATGCCTGACGGCAGGGCGCAGCGCCCGGGGGATATCGTCACCACCATGTCGGGACAGACGATCGAAATCATCAATACCGATGCCGAGGGCCGGCTGGTGCTATCAGACCTGCTGCACTACGTAAACAAGCGTTTCAAACCGAAGTTCATGATCGATCTTGCGACTTTGACCGGCGCGATCATCGTCGCACTCGGGCAGGAATACGCGGGTTTGTTCGCCAATGACGATAAGCTCGCCGAGCGGCTGGTCGAGGTCGGCAATGAGATCGGCGAGCGGGTCTGGCGTATGCCGCTCGGACCGGAATACGACAAGATGATCGATTCGAAGTTCGCCGACATGAAGAATACCGGCGGCCGGTACGGCGGCGCCATCACGGCCGCGCAACTGCTGCAGCGCTTCGTCGACAAGACGCCGTGGGCACATCTCGACATTGCGGGGACGGCGATGGGCTCGCCGCAAACCGACATCAACCGGAGCTGGGGGTCAGGCTTCGGGGTGCGGTTGTTGGATGGACTCATTGCCGAATATTACGAGAAGTAGCGCCTGGTCCCGATCGCGGTGCCGTCGTGGACAACGCGTGACGATGACGCGCTCATCATGACCGAAATCCTGATCTATCAGCTGCAACGCCAACCTCTCGAGCGCGTGCTTCCCGCGCTGATCGAAAAATCGCTCGAGCGCGGCTGGCGCGTGATCGTGCAGGCAGCCTCTGAGGAGCGAGTCGAAGCGCTCGACGCGCACCTGTGGACGTTTCGCGACGACAGCTTCCTCCCGCACGGCACCTGGCGCGAGGCCGCGGCGAGCGAGCAACCCGTTCTGCTCACGCTCGGAGGCGAGAACCCGAACGGCGCGGCCGTGCGCTTTCTCATCGATGGCGTACCCATGCCGGCGGACACCGAGAGCTACCAACGGATCGTGCTGCTCGTGGACGGAGACGATGCCGAAGCGGTAGCCGCCGCCCGCGCACACTGGAGCGACGGCAAGGCCAAGGGCTTGGACGTCACGTATTGGCGGCCGGACGAGGAGGGGCGCTGGCAGCGCCTGCCGTGAGCCGGGCCGAAGTCGCCGCTGCCGAAGCTACGAGAATCGCTCGGGAAAGTGCCCGCATCCGCGGTGCGCCGCTATTGTGGCTTTTGCATAAACGTGTTGGAATATCGCGGCCGCGAGCCGGCAGAGGAAGCGAGCCATGTCCCTGCTGATCGTCTACGTCGGGTTGGTGATCATGGGCAACCTCATTGCCTATTTCGTCGGCCTCGTGATTGAACGGACCGTGCCGGCAGCGAGTCTGCCCGTGTTTCTGGCGATGTATTTTCTATTCCTCTGGGTTTCCTGGGTGATCGCGGTCCGCATCACGCAGCCGCGGGTACGGCCGCAATAGGTATTGCGCGGCGTTGCCGCCCTGCGCGCCTTCGCTCTATAAGGAGGACAGGCTTTGCCTCAACTTCTCGCGTCCGCAAGCGAAAACAGCCATTGATCAGACCGATCATGCTGACGCAAACTCTCGCGCGCTGGCGCGTCGGTCGAGACCCGTAAGCGGGACCGAGGCCGTTGCGATGCAAACAGTGAATCAAATTTGGTTGCGCATGATTGCCGTCGCGGCGTTCTGCTGCGCCCTGGCCGCATGCTCGTCCGATCTCGGCCTCAACAATCTCACGCTCGTTCCGAAGCCCGAAACTTTGCTGCGGAAGCCCGATTGGGCGACGTTCTCGGGCAGCAAGAACGAGTTTACGCTGCGCCCGGTAACGGCAGCGGATCTCGTCAACGCTGCCGGTCAGTGCACCGGCGAAGGTGAGCAAGCCGGAGGCGACCCCACCACAGGGGGGGCGGCGCCCGTTGCCGGCGGCATCGCATTGCAGATGACGGAGTGCGATGTGGTGCGGCGCGCAGGCGCCGTGGACAAGATCGATTTTGCTTCCGATGAGCGCGGCGAGCGCATCGTGACGCTCACCTATCTGCGCGGACCGTTGCCGGGGATCTATCGTTTTGCCGGCGGGCGGTTGGTTTCGATCGACCGCGCCCCGGCGCCGCCGCCCGCGCCGGCAAAAACGCAGAAGGCGCCGGCAAAGAAACCAACCGGCACGTGATCCGGCCCGCGAGGGCTAGGCGCCAGCTGGTGGGTCGTCGTTTTTCCCGATTGCTGGTCCGCCTGTTACGCGAGGCTGCCGGATTGCGCATCCATGCTGCAATCGCCAATGTTGCATCCGCTCGCGTGATTGCGGCCGATAGAATGGAGGCTCAGCATGTGCGTTCCCGGATGTCAGGAAGCGGTGTGGGAGGCGGTTTCGCGGCGGCGCTTCTTCAAGGGGGCGATCGCCGCGTCCGTCGCCGCCACGGCTGCGGCGCCGCAGATCGCCGCCGCGGCGCCCGCCCGCAGCTTCACATCGCCGATCGATCTCACTCATATCATGTCGGCGGAGTTTCCCACCTTTTTCGGCGTGCCCGGAATTGAGATGGAGAAGAAATTCGACCTCAAGAAAGATGGCTTCAATCTCTATTGGTGGCGCCTCGTCGAACACGCCGGCACGCACTTGGACGCGCCGATTCACTTCTCGGAATCCGGTGCCACCGTCGAAAAAATTGCAGCGGACACGCTGGTCGCGCCTCTCGCAGTCATCGATGTGGCGGCGAAGGCGGCGCAGAATCCCGACTACTTGCTCAGCCGCGAGGATCTTGCGAACTGGGAGCGCAAGTACCGCCGGCTCCCGGACAATTGCTGCGTAGCAATGCAGTCCGGCTGGGCGCAGCACGTGGGCGACGCCGCCAAATTCACCGGCAAGGATTCCTCGGGCGTATTTCATTTTCCCGGGGTCAGTCCGGAAGCGGCCGAGTGGCTGATGAAGGAGCGCAAGGTGGGGGGGTTGGCGGTCGACACGCTATCGCTAGACCATGGTCCTTCGAAGGATTTCAAAGTTCATCGCGCTTGGTTGCCGTCGGGCCGCTGGGGCCTGGAAAATGTCGCCAATCTCGACAAGGTGCCGGCCGCGGGCGCCACGCTGGTGGTCGGGGTGGCGAAGGTCAAGGGCGCAACCGGCGCTCCCGCGCGCCTCATCGCCTTCGCATAGAAAGGCTCAATGCCAAAGCAAACCTCTTCGGGCCGAAGCGGCGATTGCTTCGCCACGTGAACAGCCCCGGTTTCGCCAGGCGAGACCGGGGCTTCTGCGTCGAGTTCGAGTAATCAATAACAGACGTACACCTTGCCGACGCCCGGGATCCACCGCCAGCAACTCGGTGCGATCACGACGACGCCGCCGAAGCCGCCGCCCCAATAGCCATGACCGCCGTAGCCATGACCGCCGTGCCCGTGATAGCCGCCGCCCATTCCACCACCTTTGCCGCCTCCGCCGGCGGAGGCTTGGGTGGGGATGAGCGCGGCGGCGCCGATGGCGGCGAGAGTGGCCGCAGCGAAAATCGTCTTGCGGATCATGGGTGTTCTCCTTGTTTATGGGGATGTGCTCGCACATCCTGCCAGTCAGTCGGGCGAACGACCCGCGGGGTTCAACGGCGCAGCGCTAAAAGCGCCGCCCGCGAGCTGCCGGCACGGCCGGATCGGCGCCCAGGCTGTTGCCACGCGGCGGGCGTGGCGCCTTGCCGCGCTACCGCACGCTCGCTATAAGCCGCCGCAGTCGTCGCACCACTTTTCCTGAAGAACAAATGCAATGCCGATCGAGCGTACCTTTTCGATCATCAAGCCCGATGCCACCGGCCGGAATTTGACCGGAGCGATTAACGATATGATCGAGCGCGCCGGTTTGCGCATCGTGGCGCAGAAGCGCGTCCGCATCAGCCGGGAGCAGGCGGAGAAATTCTACGCAGTGCATCGCGAACGGCCGTTTTTCCGCGAGCTTGTCGACTTCATGATCTCCGGGCCGGTGGTCGTGCAAGTGCTCGAAGGTGAAAACGCCATTGCGAAGTATCGAGAAGTCATGGGCGCGACCGATCCCGCCAAGGCGGCTGCGGGCACGATCCGCAAGGTCCACGCGAAATCGATCAGCGAGAATTCGGTGCACGGTTCGGATGCGCCCGACACGGCGCAGCAGGAAATCGCGCAGTTCTTTTCGGGAAATGAAATCGTCGGATGAAGGCGTTCCGTCCGGCGTGACCTTTCGCCGCCCTTAGGTGCTGGTCAAGGCGCGGGAAACACCGCTAGGTTACGCGGTTATTGCGGCTGGGCGAGGAACACCCTCACAGATCGAACGAACAGGTACACACAGGGGACACCGGTGGACGTTTTATTACAACATATGACGCATGGCCCGTTCTGGACCGGTGTGCTTCAGATCATTCTTCTCAACATTATTTTGTCCGGTGACAACGCCGTTGTCATTGCGATGGCTTGTTTAACGCTGCCTCCGAAGCAACGGGTCTGGGGCATGATCCTCGGTTCGGGTGTGGCAGTGCTCCTGCGTATCATTTTGACGTTCGTAATCTCCGAGGCAATGGAGTTTGCATACGTAACGCTCGTCGGCGGCGCGCTCCTCTTTTACGTTGCGATCAAGCTCGTTACCGAGGACGCCGACAGCGACGACGACGGCGTCGAGCGCGCGCACACCCTCTGGCGTGCAATGATTATCGTCGCCATTGCCGACATCGTCATGAGTCTAGATAACGTGCTCGCGATTGCCGGATCGGCCAAGAATGCCGCAGCCCAGGTAGATCTCGCGCATTCCACGGCGATTAAGTCCACGCTGATCATCTTTGGCTTGGCCACCAGCATTCCATTAATCATCGCCGGCAGCGGGATCCTTATGCTGCTTTTGGAGCGTTACAGAGTCCTGGTCTGGGGCGGCGGCGCGCTTCTCGGGTGGGTTGCGGGCGAGCTCATGGTCTCCGATTCGGCATTGGGTGACTGGTTCAGTGAGCCTGTGCAGCACCAGCTTCATATCTGGGGCGGTCCGGTCGGCGGACTTATTGTGCTCGTCACCGGTTACATCCTGGTCGGCAGGCATCGCCGGTTGATACTCGACGAAATTCTCGCCGGCGTCGCGCTGCTGATTTGGATTCTCGTCGACAGGGTGAATGATACATTGTTCGGCGGCGCCCACCCCGATCTCGTGAGGATATGGACCGTGCGCGGCGCCGCCTTCGCGCTGATGATCGTCGGCTATGCCGTTGCTCGAAGGCAGTGGCACATCGAGCATAAAGAAGTCTGACGCTCGCGACCGGTTAGAGCTCCCAACCGAGCTTGCGGTCGAGGGAATAGGGTCCGCCCCCGCGCAGAGCGATGGCGAAGAGGATTAGCCCCCAGAACAGCGGATATTCCCATCCACCCCTCGACCAGGCGAAGCCTTGAGGCCAGTGCGCCACGAACGTGATGATCGCGAACTCGATGGCTGCCGCAGCCGCGATGAAGCGCGTGAATAGCCCGAGGATGATCAGCACCGCGCCGATCGTCTCGATGAAGAACACCACATACGCAGCGACCATGGCGGGCTCGATTCCGCGGCGCGCCATGCTGCCTGTGGCAAAGGCCCCAATGGTCGCGGCAAAGCCCTGCTGCGCCATGGGCATCACCTTCATGATGCCGTGGACCAGCAGCATTCCGCCCGCCGTGAGGCGCACGACGAGCCAACCGAGGTCCCGGGCATGCCAATAAAACGAGGATAGGGGCGAGATGATCGGCTTCGGTTCGCCTGCCGGCAGGGTGCGTGGGTCTGATGTCAGTGTGCTCATGCGGTTTCCCCCGGTTGGTTTCAAGCTTCCTATGGAGGATCATAACACACAAGAGGGCGGCGAATTTCCGCGCGATTTCGCGATAATGCCGCCTGGATGCTCTGGCTGATGAAACGTTCATGCGAGGCGAAGCCAATCGAGAGGAGTTTCCTTCTCACTCTCGCATGCAGGCGAGGTCGTCCGCGGCGCCAGTGCGCCCGGAAGCCTTGCTAAGGCCGTATTTTTGCGTATTTTCTTGTGCGCAATTCGGATTTTGGCCGCTCCGGCCGCTGCGCGCCGATCGGCCGCATTCGTTTCGGATCTTCCCAAAACCCGAGTTGTGGCGCGGTGCGCAGCGATGCGGTCGTGCTTCGCTCACTCGAGACTTCACTGACTAGGAGACAGACGATGCAAAAGGGCACCGTCAAATGGTTCAATCCAACTAAAGGCTACGGGTTCATTCGGCCTTCAAGCGGAGACAAGGACGTATTCGTCCACATCTCGGCGGTCGAGCGTGCCGGTCTGAGCACGCTCAACGAGGGTCAGACTGTCGAATACGAGCTCGTGACCAATCGCGGCAAGACCTCGGCGGAGAATCTCAAGGTGTCTTGACGTGGCGGGAAGGCCGGTGCTCCGGCCACGAGTTTTCCCGTAGCCCCCGGCCATGCGCCGGGGGTTTGTTTTGGTAGGACCAACACTCGGCAGACCGGCGACCCCAGGGAAAACTAACGCCCTATTCTCTTCCACCCGTCCCAGCTTGGCGCTGCTGCGCCTCGGGAACCAGCAACGCGCCTTGCGCCGGATGCGCGCCCTCGACCAGGCAGCGGCCGCCCAGGATCTTGACGCGTCCTTCCGCCACGAGCCTGAGCGCCAGCGGATAAATTCGATGCTCGATCTCGAGCACGCGGGCGGCGAGTGTTTCGGCGCTGTCGTCGTCGCGCACAGGTACCGCCGCTTGCGCAATGATGGGACCGGCATCCGTCTCGGGCACGACAAAGTGAACGGTGGCGCCCGATATCTTCACGCCGGCCTTGAGTGCTTGTCCGTGCGGATCGAGACCTGGAAACGAAGGCAAGAGGCTGGGGTGGATGTTGAGCATGCGGCCCTGCCAATGCCGCACGAATTGCGGCGTCAACAGCCGCATGAAACCGCCGAGGCAAACGAGCTCTACGCCATGCGCATCGAGCACCGCCTGAAGCGCGCGCTCGAAACCGGCACGATCTTTCCCATGCGGGCGATGGTCGACCAGCGCCGTGGGAATTGCCTGCGCCTGCGCGCGCGCCAGCCCCGGGGCGTGGGGCTGGTTCGAGACCACGACAGCGATTTCGGCGGGATAGGTGTGCTCCTTCGCCGCCTCGATCAGCGAGGCCATGTTGGAGCCGCGGCCGGAGATCAGCACCGCGACGCGCTTCTTGGCCATGCGCTCACCAGTTTAAAGACCGAGGGCGCTCGATGCGAGCGGCCTCGGTCGGGATCGGCGCGAGCCAGCGCAGCCGCGGCTGCTCCCATTGTTCATCCGCTCGCCCCGCCTCGACATCGAGGCTCGCCGTCGCCGGACCAGCTTCCTTCGCGGCGTTTGCGTACTTGGGAATCCCTGCCTGTGCAATGGCTTGATCGCGGCTATACTGACCCGCGCATGGCCGCATGCGACGACAGTTGGTGATGACGATGGGGCTCGCGGCCGAGCCGGGGCGCCGATTTGAGCATTCCGAATCTCATTACGCTGGGCCGCATCCTATTGGTGCCGGTCGTGGTCTGGGCGATCACGGCCGGTGAGATGCGCATCGCCTTCGTGCTGTTTCTCGCCGCCGGGATCACCGACGCCATCGACGGCTTCCTCGCCAAACGTTTCGGCATGGCCACCGAGCTCGGCGCCTACCTCGACCCGCTCGCCGACAAGGCCATGCTGGTCTCGATCTATGTCGCGCTTGGCATCGCCGAGGCTGTTCCCGGCTGGTTGGTCATTCTTGTCGTCTCGCGCGACATCATGATCGTCAGCGCCGTGATCCTATCGTGGCTGGTGGACAAGCCTATGCCGCTCAACCCGCTTCTCGTCTCCAAGCTGAACACGGTTGCGCAGATTGCGCTCGCTTGCGTGATCCTGGCGGCGCGCGGCTTCGAGTTCGATGCCGCCACTGCGGTGGCATTGCTCACGGCATTGGTTTCGGCCTTGACCTTGATTTCCATTGGCTTCTATCTCGCCGAGTGGGTCCGCCACATGAACGCGGCCGAGCTGGGCCCCTGACCGCACGAGATGCCCGTGAGTGATCCGATGGTCTACGGGCGTCCGCTCGCGTTCTGGGTCGCGACCTTCGCCGTGCTCGCGGCCGCGCTGTGGTTGCTGCACGACATCCTGCTTCCGTTCGTGACCGGTATTGCGCTCGCTTACGTGCTCGCGCCCCTTTGCGACCGCTTGGAACGCCTCGGCATGAACCGAACCCTCGCCGCGCTGCTGATCGTCGGCGTGCTGGTCATCTCGCTCATCTTGCTGATGGTGCTGCTCGTTCCGCTGCTGCTGCAGCAGGGCGTGGCTTTGATCTCCCACCTTCCCGGGTATTTCAAGCGGGTCAAAGAACTAATCGTCGACTCAGACGTGCCTTGGTTGAAGTGGCTCGGCACCGCCGAATCGGACAA
Source organism: Xanthobacteraceae bacterium (assembly GCA_035693615.1). Taxonomy (GTDB): domain Bacteria; phylum Pseudomonadota; class Alphaproteobacteria; order Rhizobiales; family Xanthobacteraceae; genus VAZQ01. The sequence goes on along the minus strand of DASSGH010000029.1, from coordinate 3,742 downwards.
GACTTTTTCCGATCTCGTCAGCCAAGCGGCTTCGTGGCTTCTCAGCTTTTCCTACTCCTTGTGGACTGGCGGAAAGGCGCTCGTCTCATTTGCATCCGTGCTCATCGTCATGCCGGTCGTGACCTTTTACCTGATCCGCGACTGGCATCCGATGGTTGGCAGGGTCGATAGCTGGATACCTATGGGCCAGCGCGAGACCGTGCGCCAGCTCGCTGGTGAGATCGACGCGGCGATCGGCGGCTTCCTGCGCGGACAATTCGGCGTGTGCGTGGTGCTCGGCTGCTACTACGCCATCGCGTTGATGTTGGCGGGATTGGATTTCGGGCTGCTCATCGGTCTGCTTGCCGGGGTGATCACCTTCGTTCCCTACATCGGATCGATGACCGGCCTGATGGTGGCGGCGAGCGTGGCGATCGCGCAATTTTGGCCCGATTGGAAGCGGATCGCGCTCGTCGTTGGCATCTTCCTGGTCGGTCAGTTCATCGAAGGTAACATCGTCTCGCCCAAGTTCGTCGGCGAACGGGTGGGATTGCATCCGGTTTGGTTGATCTTCGCCATGTTCGCGTTCGGTTATTTGTTCGGCTTCGTCGGCCTTCTGATCGCGGTGCCGCTGGGTGCGGCGATCGCCGTGCTGGTGCGCTTCGGCCTGCGGCAATATTTCGCCAGTCCCCTCTACCGAGGGGACAAGCCTGGCTGATGTCCATTCGTCCCCGTCAACTCGCCCTTGCGCTCGACCACGCGGAGAGCTTCGCGCGCGAGGATTTCTTGAGCGGCCCGTCGAACGCGGCAGCGCTTGCGCTGGTCGAGGCCTGGCCGGACTGGCCGCACCGTGCGGTCGTGCTCACCGGTCCAGAGGGTTCGGGCAAGAGCCATCTCGCGGCCATCTGGGCGCAGGCTGCGGGTGCGCGGCTCATCGCCGCGCGCGCGCTGGAGGAAGCGAGCCTGCCCTCGACGCTCGCGACCGGCGCGCTGGTGGTGGAGGACGTCGCCGCCGGGGCGGTCGACGAAAGGGCGCTCTTCCATCTGCTCAACCTCGCCCGCGAGCAGGATGCGTTTGTGCTGCTCACCGCGCGTGCCGCGCCCGTGGCGTTCGCCATTCGCGACCTTGCCTCCCGCCTCAAGGCGCTCCCCCTCATCGCCATGGCGCCGCCCGACGACGCGCTCTTGCGCGCAGTGCTGCTCAAGCTGTTTACCGACCGCCAACTCGCGGTGGATGAAGGCTTGATAGGTTACCTGGCGAGGCGGATCGAACGCTCCTTTGCCGCCGCGCGCGCAGTGGTCGCGCGGCTCGATGCCGAAGCCTTGCGCCACAAGCGCCCGTTAACCAGGGCATTCGCCGCCGAGATCCTGCGCCTGAGCGAGCCTTGACGGCCCCTCGCGGGCGGGGCCTTATGTCACGGCGCCGTCACCGGTGACGGCGATATTGCGACCCCTCATCATCAACCATTCGGTCATGGCTGATCGCGGCCAAGTCGTTGTCATGCAAGAAGAAGCCGCCGCGTCGGCGGCGCCGGCCACGCTCGAGCCGAGCGCGGCCGTCGATCTCATGGCGAGCCCGGAACGATTTATCAATCGTGAGTTGTCATGGCTCCAATTCAACCGCCGCGTGCTCGAAGAGGCCTCGAACGACCCCCATCCCTTGCTTGAGCGCGTCCGGTTTCTGTCGATCTCCGCCAACAATCTCGACGAATTCTTTATGGTGCGCGTGGCCGGCCTCAAGGCGCAGCTGCGCGCCGGCATTACCATCAAGAGCCCAGACGGGCTCACCCCGGCGGAACAACTCACCCGCATCAGCGAGGCGGTGGGCGCGCTCGCCAGCGATCAGCAGAAACGCTGGCGCGAGCTTCGGCAGATGCTGGCCGAGCAGGGAATCGTGCTGGTCGAAGGGCCGGAGGTGACCAAGAAGGAGAAAACCTGGCTCGAGGATTATTTTCTCCGGCAAATCTTTCCCTTGCTGACGCCGCTTGCCATCGACCCGGCGCATCCCTTCCCGTTCATTCCGAATCTCGGCTTCACCATTGCGCTGCAGCTTGCGCGCGCGAGTGACGGCAAGGCGATGAACGCGCTCATCCGCATGCCGAACAAAATCGACCGCTTCGTGCGTCTGCCGAGCGCCGAGGGAGTAGCGGCCGCCCGCGTGATCACGCTGGAGCAGGTGATCGGGCTTTTCATCGCTCGCCTGTTCCCCGGCTATGCGGTGAAGGGGCAGGGCGCCTTCCGCGTCATCCGCGACTCCGAGGTCGAGATCGAGGAAGAGGCCGAGGACCTGGTGCGCGAGTTCGAGACGGTGCTCAAGCGCCGGCGGCGCGGATCGGTGATCCGCCTCGAGCTTGAAGCGGCCATGCCGGTGGAGCTGCGCCGTTTCGTACAGCGGGCGCTTGCCTGCGCCGATGATGAGATTTTCTTGGTCGACGGAGTTCTGGCGCTCAACGAGCTCTCACAGCTCATGAGTCTTGATCGGCCCGATCTCGAATTCGTGCCGTACAATCCGCGCTATCCGGAGCGCATTCGCGATCACGCCGGCGACTGTTTCGCGGCGATTCGTCAGAAAGACCTCGTCGTCCATCATCCCTACGAGTCGTTCGACGTGGTGGTGCAGTTCCTGCAGCAGGCGGCGCGCGACCCCGACGTGGTCGCGATCAAGCAGACGCTTTACCGGACATCGGCCGAATCTCCCATCGTCCGGGCGCTCGTCGAGGCGGCGGAAGCGGGAAAATCGGTCACCGCGCTGATCGAGCTCAAGGCGCGCTTCGACGAGGAGGCGAATATCCGCTGGTCGCGCGCGCTCGAGCGAGCCGGCGCGCAGGTCGTGTACGGCTTCATCGAGCTTAAGACCCACGCCAAGCTGTCGATGGTGGTGCGGCGCGAAGGGGGAGCGCTTGCGTCCTATATCCACGTCGGCACCGGCAACTATCACCCGGTCACCGCGCGCATCTACACCGACCTATCGTTCTTCACTTCCGATCCGGTCATTGCCCGCGACGTCGCTCACATTTTCAATTACGTCACCGGTTATGCCGAGCCGGCCGCGCTCGAACGCATGGCGGTTTCGCCACTCACGTTGCGCGACCGCATCTGCGAGCACATCGAGAAGGAAATCGCGCATGCGCGCGGCGGTCGCCCGGCGGCGATCTGGATCAAGGACAATGCCCTGGTCGATCCCGAGGTCATCGACATGCTGTACGAGGCCTCGCGCGCCGGGGTTTCGGTCGAACTCGTGGTGCGCGGCATCTGCTGCTTGCGGCCGGGCCTGCCCGGCCTGTCGGAGAACATCCGGGTCAAATCGATCATCGGCCGCTTTCTCGAGCATAGCCGCATCTACTGCTTCGGCGCCGGCTACGGGCTGCCGCATCCCAAGGCAGCCGTGTACATCTCCTCCGCCGACATGATGCCGCGCAATCTCGACCGCCGCGTCGAGGTATTGTGCCCGATTCTCAATCCCACCGTGCACGAACAAGTGCTCGATCAAATCATGGTGGCCAATCTCAAGGACAACGAACAAAGCTGGAAACTACTACCCGACGGCTCCTCGAATCGCTTAAAACCGGCCGAGGGGGAGGAGCCCTTCAATGCCCACAAGTACTTCATGACCAATCCGAGTCTGTCGGGCCGTGGCAAATCGCTCAAGGAATCATCCCCGCGAAGCCTTATACGCCGTCTCGACCGCTCGTAAGCGGCGTCGTCTCGCCATGAATGTCGCGCAAGGCCGTCTCGATTACGGGCCGCCGGTCGGGGTGATCGA
>DASSGH010000028.1:0-3639 GCA_035693615.1 Xanthobacteraceae bacterium | reverse complement strand
ATGCGCTTCAGGCCGCTTGCCGCGAAGGCCAGCGCCTCGTCCCAGCTCGCCTTGCGGAAATGCGTCCACGGGTTCGCCGGGTCGACCTGGTCGTCGGCATGCTTGGGGACGCCGTCCTTGCGCACGAGCGGCTGCATGAGGCGGTGCGGATGGCTGACATAGTCGAAGCCGAAGCGACCCTTGACGCAGAGCCGGTTCTCGTTGGCGGGTCCGTTGCGGCCGCTCACATAGAGAAGCTTGTCATCCTTGATGTGATAGGTGAGCTGGCAGCCGACCCCGCAATAGGGGCACACGCTGTGCACCTCGCGGTCGGGAAATTGGGTGCGCACGTTCGCGTCGTCGACCAGGGTAGCGGGCATCAGTGCGCCGGTCGGGCAGGCCTGCACGCATTCGCCGCAAGCGACACAGGTCGACTGCCCCATCGGGTCGTCGAAATCGAACACGATCTTCTCGCCGTGACCCCGGCCGGCCATGCCGATCACGTCATTGACCTGCACCTCGCGGCAGGCGCGGACGCAGAGGTTGCACTGGATGCAGGCGTCGAGGTTGACCGCCATCGCCGGATGGCTGCGATCGGGCACGGGCGCCGAACGGCGCGGAAACCGGCTCGCCGTGACCTTCTGCCGGTCGGCGGTCAGCCAGAATTCCGATTGCGGATCGTGCGCCACGTCCTTAGGCGGCTGGTCGGTCAGCAACAGCTCGACGACCATGCGCCGTGCCGTTTTGGCGCGATCGGTCTGCGTGTTGACCTTCATGCCCGGCGCCGGCGTGCGGATACAGCTTGCTGCCAGCACGCGCTCGCCTTCGATCTCCACCATGCAAACACGGCAGTTGCCGTCGGGGCGGTAGCCGGGCTTGGGCGAGTAGCACAGGTGCGGCAGCTTGATGCCATAGCGCCGTGCGGTGCGGAAAATGGTCTCGCCCACCGGCGCCTCCACGTCCTGGCCGTCCAGCGTGAACTTGATGATGTTGGGACCGTCGCGGCGATCGGCCGGTTGATGCGTGACGGTCGGCCGGCCTTCATTCTTGGCGTCGCCTAACGCAGCGCCCTTCTGGTCGTGCCCATATCCCAGCGGCGTGTTTTTCCCGTTCGTTGTCATGAAAGTTCCATCAGCTCAAAACCTTCGGTTCCGCAGATCGAGCTCACCAACTCACCAGCGGCTTGGTGAGATCATCACGGAAATATTTTAGCACCGAGGCCAGCGGATTGGGGGCCGCTTGGCCGAGGCCGCAGATCGAAGCGTCGCGCATGGCGGCGGACAGCTCGTTCAATAACGTTTCGTCCCACGGCGCCGTTTCCATGAGCTTAGCGGCTTTCTCCGTTCCGACGCGGCAGGGGGTGCATTGGCCGCAGCTTTCGTCCTCGAAGAAGCGCATCAGGTTGAGCGCCACCGCTTTCATATCGTCCTTGTCGGACAGGATCACAACTGCGTGCGACCCCACGAAGCAGCCGTACTTCTCGAGCGTGCCGAAATCGAGCGGCAGGTCGGCCATGGATTCCGGCAGGATCCCGCCCGATGCGCCGCCGGGCAGATAGGCCTTGAAGCGGTGGCCCTCTTGCATGCCGCCGCAATATTCCTCGATCAGCTCGCGCGCGGTCACGCCCGCGGGCGCCAGCACCACGCCCGGTTTCTTGACGCGGCCGGAGACCGAGAAGCTGCGGAAGCCCTTGCGCTCGCGCCGGCCGTGCGAGGTGAACCACTGAGCGCCCTTCTCGACGATGTCGCGCACCCAGTAGAGCGTCTCGACGTTCTGCTCAAGCGTCGGCCGGCCGAACAGTCCGACCTGCGCCACATAAGGGGGACGATGTCGGGGCAGTCCGCGCTTGCCCTCGATCGATTCGATCATCGCGGATTCTTCGCCGCAGATATACGCGCCTGCGCCGCGACGCAGATGCATGCGCGCGTGCTTGGCGAGGCCGGCCCGTTCGACCTTGGCGATTTCTTCGGCGAGCATCAGCCGCACGTCGGGATATTCGTCGCGGATATAAATGTAGACGTCCGCCGCCTCGACCACCCAGGCCGCGATCAACATGCCTTCGATGAACCGGTGCGGATCCCGCTCGAGATAATAACGATCCTTGAAGGTGCCGGGCTCGCCCTCGTCGGCGTTGACCGCGAACAGCCGCGGCGCGGGCTCCGCGCGCACCAGCGTCCATTTGCGCCCGGTGGGAAAACCGGCGCCGCCGAGGCCGCGGAGTCCGGCGTCGCTTACGACCTTGATGATATCGTCACGCGTGCGCGCGCCGGCAAGGCAGGCCTTGAGTAATGAATACCCGCCGTCGCGCACGTAGCGCTCGAAGTCGTTGGGCGTCGGGTAGGCGTGGGCGTGCGCGCCTTGCGCGACCGCCGCCGCCACGCTCTCCGTCGTCGCTCCCATGACCTGCGCGTGACCGACCGCGCAGACGGGCGCGTGGTCGCAAGCCCCCATGCAGGGCGCGCGCAAGACGCGCACGTCGGGACCCAGCCTGCTCGGCAGCGTGTGCAGGAGGTGTTCAGAGCCGGCCAAGGCGCAGGAGAGCGAGTCGCATACCCGAACCGTCATCGCGGGGGGCGGCGTCTCGTCTTCTTTCACCACGTCGAAATGGGCGTAGAAGGTCGCAACCTCGTAGACTTCCGTCAGCGCAAGGCTCATCTCCTGCGCCAGCGCGGCGAGATTTGCGGCGGAGAGATAGCCGTAGCGGTCCTGGATCAAATGAAGATACTCGATCAGGAGATCGCGCCGGCGCTCGCGCTCGCCCAACAGCGCGCACACCTCCGCCAGCGCTTGCGGATCGACTTGGCGCCCTTTCGGCGTCTTACGCGGCCGGTTGCGCCGGCCCAGTCCTCCGCGATCGTCGGTGCGGGCATCCATCTAGATCGCTCTTCAGAACAGGCCGACAATGCGTCCGTCGCCTCCGACATCGATCGCGTCGGCGGCGGGCACCTTGGGCAGGCCGGGCATGGTCATGATTTCTCCGCAGATCGCCACCACGAACTCCGCGCCGGCCGACAGTCGCACTTCGCGCACCGTCACGATGTGATCGCTGGGCGCGCCTTTGCTGTCGGCGTTGGTGGTGAAGCTGTACTGGGTCTTGGCGACGCAGATCGGAAATTTGCCATACCCCATCTTTTCGAACGAATCGAGTTGGTCGCGCACCGGCTTGGGCACGTCGATGTCCTTCGCCCGATAGATTTCGCGGGCAATGGTGCGGATCTTCTCGATCAGCGGCAGGTCGTCGGGATACAGCAGTTTCAGTTTGCTCTTGCTGGCATCGGCGACCTTGACCACCGCGCGCGCGACGTCCGCCGCCCCCTTGCCGCCCTCGGCCCAATGGTCGGCCATGATCGCCTCGACGCCGAGCTTCTTGCAGGCCTCCTTCACGAGCGCGATCTCCGCATCGGTATCGGCGCTGAAGCGGTTGATCGATACGACCGGCACGATACCGAATTTCTGCACGTTCTCGACATGGCGGGCGAGGTTGGCCATGCCGGCGCCGAGCGCCTTGAGGTTCTCGGTCTTGAGGTCCTCCTTCTTGACCCCGCCGTGCATTTTGAGCGCGCGGATGGTCGCGACCAGCACCGCGCAGTCCGGCGCAAGCCCGGTCTTGCGGCACTTGATGTCGAGGAACTTCTCGCCGCCGAGATCGGCGCCGAAGCC
>DASSGH010000027.1:0-27323 GCA_035693615.1 Xanthobacteraceae bacterium | reverse complement strand
TGGTCGTCTACTCAGAGGTGTTAAACCGACTGATCTGCCGGTCGACCGATCCACCAGGTTCGAACTTGGTCGGCACTTGCACCGGAAGCTCGCCCGGTTTTTCGCCCTTGAGGATGCGACTGACGTATTCTGCGGCACGCCGGTATTGGTCCGGCCGGTCAACGCCATAAGAGATGAGCCCGCCGCTCGTGACGAACTGACGGAACGGATAGACCGCGGGCAGTCGGTGCCGCGCCGCCAACGCAGCGATCAGCTCGCGATGCAAGGCAGTGCTCGGGTCAGACAGCACGAGCAAGCCGACGTTCGGCCCACGCGCAAGCTCATCGATGCCGGGCTCGATGTCGGCCGCGTTGTCGAATGCCAGCCGGACAAGCTCGACCGAGAGCGACTGCGCCGCGATCTCGATTGACTGGAAGTACTGGCCGGTGTGGGTCTGCGGATTGTAGATCAGCCCCACGCGCGTCACGCGCGGAGCGATTTCTTTCAGCGTCCCCAGCCATTTTCCCCCGATGGTTGGCTCGAACGAAATGAAGCCGGTGATATTGCCTTCCGGCCGCGCCAGACTGGCAACGAAGCCGCTGCCGACGGGATTTGAGCCTCCGACGAAGACGATTGGGATGGTACGGCTTGCCTGCTGGAGCGCACTGATGGCCGGCGTACTGTCTGCGAAGGCAACGTCCGGACTCGTGCTCACCAGTTCTGCAGCGTAGCCACGAAGGCGCGGGAGATCGCCCGCTCCCCACCAAATATTGATCTTGAGATTGCGCCCTTCATTCCAACCGAGACTTTCCAGCCGTTGCCGGAATGCACTGATCCAGGCCCAGATATCCGGATCGCTCTCGGCGACATTGTTTAACACCGCGATCCCGCGGAGGCGCTCACCTTGCCCGCGCGCCGCAACCGGCCATGCCGCCGCGACACCGAGTCCCGCAATGAACTGGCGCCGCTTCATGCCAGGCATGGAATTTCCTACTGTCGAGACGCGTCCCTCGCCGGCTAGGCGTCGCGTCGCACCCGCCGCTAGGCCGGAACGTACACGGACAAAAGCGTGACGATAAGGACTACCATCGAGTACAGCACGAGTTCGGAAGTCCCACCCCGCGGCTTCGGCTCAGCTTGCTCGTTCATCGCGGATCTCCTTGGCGGCAAATCCCACGCACGGATTGGCGCACGATCAGCCTGCCACCGGACGGGTCGCAGGTCCTTGGGGTAAACCTGAATTGTTCTGAATCGCAGCGGTAGGGCGGCTCGCGGCGCCCGATTCGGGGCTAAAACCCGGGCCCTGACGCGCCGGCCGGCCTGGCGTCATGGCCAGGCGCGTCCGCGCAAAATCAGATTTTTTTCTCCGGCGCCTACCGCGCGAACGACGAAACGCGGTGCACTCCCTCTCCCGCGCGCGGGGCAGTACGAATCAGCGGTTGACGCCCTCGGCGTCAGGTCGAAGCGCGTTCCTTGAGCGGCACACCCTTCTCCTTCAGCAGGCCCTGCAACTCGCCCGCCTGAAACATTTCGCGCACGATGTCGCAGCCGCCGACGAATTCGCCCTTCACGTAAAGCTGCGGGATGGTCGGCCAATTGGAATAGGATTTGATGCCCTCGCGCAGGTCGTCCGACTCGAGCACGTTCAGGCCCTTGTAGCTCACGCCGATGTGATCGAGGATCTGCACCACCTGCCCGGAGAATCCGCACATCGGGAACTGCGGGGTGCCCTTCATGAACAGCACCACGTCGTTGGCTTTGACCTCATTCTCAATGAATTGTTCGATCGCCATGGAATGCCTCTTGTTCCGGCGGCCGCGCACCTCGGCGCACCGCACCCCTTCTCGCGCTATATGTAGCGTAGGCGGGGCGCGAGCCCAAGGGCCGCCAGCACCTGGTGGTCACTTTTTCACCGGCGCGTAGAACGTGCCTTCGACCTCGAAAATGTCGTCCTGATTGAGGCGGTGGACCTCGACGATGGTGCGCGGCGGATAGGGGCCATTGCCCCACAGCTCTTCCTGCACCTTGTTGACCAGCGGGCGAAATCGAAACATGTCCGTCACGTAGACCACGATGCGCACGCAGTCGCGCAGGCTCGCCCCCTCCGATTCGGCGATCATCCGCATGTTGAGAAAGCCCTGGCGAATGCGCGCCTCCTCACCCTGAACGAGCGTGTTGGTCGCCGGGTCGATCCCGCGCATGCCGGCCACGTAGACGAAGTCGCCGGCGCGCGCGCCGAGGCTCCAGGTCCCGGTGGTCTTGATCGCGCCGGGAGGCGCCAGCGTCTTGACCCGCTCCGGCGACTGCGCGGCAGCGAGCCCGGTCAGCGCGATGAGCGCAACCGGGGCGGCAATCGTTCCGCTCTTGGCGGCGCCGCGCATCAGCGCTCCGGTGTCCCGGTCTGCAGGGCGAGCGCGTGCAGCTTGCCGCCCATCTCGGCTTTGAGGGCCTCGTAGACGATCTGATGCTGCTGCACCCGCGATTTGCCGCGGAACGATTCGGCAAGCACGGTGGCGGCGTAATGGTCGCCATCGCCGGCAAGGTCGCGGATGGTCACCTCGGCATCGGGAATACGCAGCTTGATCAATCGTTCGATCTCGCTCGCAGCCATCGCCATGGCGTCTCTCCCGCCTCAGGCCGGCTCGCCGGCCATATACGCCGGCAGCCATCCCTCGAAGCGCTCGCGCAGTTTTGCCACCAGAATGGGGCGCTCGCCTTCGAGCGTCAATGCGTCACCGCCGGTGAGGCCGAGCTGCCGCGCGGGAACGCCGGCGGCGTGCGCGCGCGCCAGCACCGTCTCGGCGACCCCCGGCGCGACCGTAATCACATAGCGCGCCTGATCTTCGCCGAACCAGAAGGCATGCGCCGCAATCGGCGGCCGATCGAGCTCGGCGCCGATGCCGGAGGCCATTGCCATCTCCGCGATCGCGGGGAGAAGCCCGCCGTCGGACACATCGTGCACCGCGCTGGCGATGCCTTCGGCGATCAGCGCGCGCACGAAGTCACCGTTGTTGCGCTCCGCGGCAAGATCGACCGGGGGCGGCGCGCCCTCCTCGCGCTCGCAGATGTCCCGCAGATAGAGCGATTGGCCGAGCCAGCCCGCGGTCTCGCCGACGAGCAAAACGGCCTCGTTCTCCCATTTGAAGGCGAGGCTCGCCGACTTGGTGAAGTCCTCGAGCAAGCCCACGCCGCCGATCGTCGGCGTCGGCAGAATCGCGCGGCCGTTGGTCTCGTTGTAAAGCGAGACATTGCCGGACACGACGGGGAACTCGAGCGCCTCGCAAGCATCGGCGATGCCGTGGATCGCGCCGACAAGCTGGCCCATGATCTCCGGCCGCTCGGGATTGCCGAAATTGAGGTTGTCGGTCAGCGCCAGCGGTCGCGCCCCCACCGCGGTGAGGTTGCGCCAAGCCTCGGCCACGGCTTGCTTGCCGCCTTCGAACGGATCGGCCTCGCAATAGCGCGGCGTCACGTCGGTGGTGAGCGCGAGCGCCTTCGGCCCGTCATTGATGCGCACCACCGCGGCGTCGCCGCCCGGCCGCTGTACGGTGTTGCCGAGGATCACGTGATCGTACTGCTCCCACACCCAGCGCCGCGAGCACAGATCGGGAGAGCCGATCAGCCGCAGCAACGCATCCGCCGTCGCAACCGGCGGCGCCACATCGGCCGCGGTGAGGACCGGCTTTTTGGGCGACTCGACATGCGGGCGGTTGTAGACCGGCGCCTCGTCGCCCAGTTCCTTGATCGGCAGGTCGGCCATGACGTTTCCGTCGTGGATCACGACGAAGCGCTTGGTTGGCGTGGTCTTGCCGATCACGGCAAAGTCGAGGCCCCACTTTCTGAAGATCGCCTCGGCCTCGCGTTCCTTCTCCGGCTTGAGCACCATGAGCATCCGCTCCTGGCTCTCCGACAGCATCATCTCGTAAGCGCTCATGCCGCTTTCGCGGCAAGGCACGGCGTCGAGATCGAGCGTGACCCCGAGGTCGCCCTTGGCGCCCATCTCGACCGCGGAGCAGGTGAGCCCCGCCGCGCCCATGTCCTGGATGGCGATCACGCAGTCCTGCGCCATGATCTCGAGGCAGGCTTCGAGCAGCAGTTTCTCCGAGAACGGATCGCCGACCTGGACGGTGGGACGCTTTTCCTCGGTGCCTTCGCCGAACTCGGCCGAGGCCATGGTGGCGCCGTGGATGCCGTCGCGCCCGGTCTTGGAGCCGAGATAGACGATCGGCATGCCGACGCCGGAGGCGGCGGCGTAGAATATCTTGTCCCGCGGCGCGAGGCCGACCGCCATCGCGTTGACGAGGCAGTTGCCGTCGTAGCGGGTGTGGAAGCGCACGGAGCCGCCCACGGTGGGCACGCCGAAGGAATTGCCGTAGCCGCCGATGCCGGCGACCACGCCGGCGAGGAGATGCCGCGTCTGCGGATGCGTCGGCGCGCCGAACGAGAGCGCGTTGAGGCAGGCGATCGGCCGCGCGCCCATGGTGAAGACGTCGCGCAAGATGCCGCCCACTCCGGTCGCCGCGCCTTGATACGGCTCGATGTAGCTCGGATGGTTGTGGCTCTCCATCTTGAATACGACGGCGAGCCCATCGCCGATATCGATCACGCCGGCGTTCTCGCCGGGCCCCTGGATGACCCACGGCGCGTTCGTCGGCAGCATGCGCAAATGGATTTTCGAGGATTTGTACGAGCAATGCTCGTTCCACATCGCCGAGAAAATCCCGAGCTCGGTGATCGACGGCTCGCGGCCCACGAGGGCGAGAATGCGCTGGTATTCCTCCGCGGTCAGGCCATGCGCCGCAATGAGCGTGGGACTGACCTTCGCCCGCTTGCCCGCCTTCGGCCGCCCCTTCGGCTTCGGCGCCGGCGCTTTCTTGGGCGCTCCTGCCGCGGGCTTTTTGGACGTCGTTGCCATGGCGTTAGAATTCGGTGATCACCGACACGCGAGTCGCAGTTTCGGTGGCAACTGTGAAACAGGGCAAGAGGCGGCTCGCCTCATGCCGCCTGCTTGAAGTGATCGACGAGGCCGGCGAACAGACCGCGTCCGTCGGTCGGACCGAGCGCAGCTTCGACGTGGTTCTCCGGGTGCGGCATCAGACCGAGCACGTTGCCGCCCTCATTGAGCACGCCGGCGATGGCATTGGTTGCGCCGTTGACGTTCCACGCCGGGTCGAGCGCGCCACCGGGATCGGCATAGCGGAACAGCACCCTGCCCTCGCCTTCGAGCCGCGCGATGGTGGCGTCATCGGCGATGTAATTGCCCTCGCCGTGAGCGACCGGGACGCGGATCACCTGGCCCGCATTGTAGCCGCGGGTGAACGGCGTATCGGAGCGCTCGATGCGCAGATAGACGTCGCGGCAGATGAATTTCATCGCCGTATTGCGCATCAGCACGCCCGGCAGGAGCCCCGCTTCGCACAGGATCTGGAACCCGTTGCACACCCCGAGCACGAGCCCGCCGCGCCTGGCGTGAGCGCGCACCGCGTCCATGATCGGCGCGCGCGCCGCAATCGCGCCGCAGCGCAGATAGTCGCCGTAGGAGAAGCCGCCCGGCACCACGACGAGGTCGGTGCCGCCCGGCAAGGCGGTATCGGCATGCCAAACCATCGCCGGCTCGTGGCCGCTGGCGAGGCGGAGCGCGCGAGCCATGTCGCGTTCGCGATTGATGCCGGGAAAGACGACGACCGCCGAGTTCATGGCAGCGCGCGCCCGCGCGCAACTTGCGCCACGATCAACTCGATCTCGGCGCGCAACGCGATCATTTGAGCTCGACCTGATAATTCTCAATCAAGCTATTGGCGAGGAGCTTGTCGGCCGCCTGCTCGAGCGCAGCCTGCGCCGCCTTGCGGTCGCGCCCCTCGATCTCGATGTCGAACACCTTGCCCTGCCGCACGCTCGCCACGCCGGCGATACCGAGCGACTTGAGCGCGCCCTCGATCGCCTTGCCTTGGGGATCGAGGATGCCGGATTTGAGGGTAACGGTGACGCGCGCCTTCATGGCCTAACCTTGCGCGTATCGATATGGTGCGATTCGCTCAAGCCGCAAGCCGACCCGACGGGCGCAACGCTGCCCTGGGCGCGCCGGTGAGCAGACGTGTCGACGGCGAAGGATCACCCCTTGACGAGGACCGGCCCGATGCCGCGCGGCCGCTCACCCTCGCTCATGATGCCGAGGCGTTTGGCAACCTCGGTGTAGGCCTCCACCAAGCCGCCGAGATCGCGGCGGAAGCGGTCCTTGTCGAGCTTCTCGTTCGACTTGATGTCCCATAGCCGGCAGGAATCGGGGGACAGCTCGTCCGCCACCACGATCCGCATGAGATCGTTCTCCCACAGGCGGCCGGTCTCCATCTTGAAGTCGACGAGACGGATGCCGACCCCGAGAAACAGTCCGGAGAGGAAATCGTTGACGCGAATGGCGAGCGCCATGATGTCGTCGATCTCCTGCGGGGTGGCCCAGCCGAACGCGGTTATGTGCTCCTCGGACACCATCGGGTCGCCGAGCTGATCGTTCTTGTAATAGAACTCGATGATGGAGCGCGGCAGCTGCGTGCCTTCCTCGAGGCCGAGGCGCTGGGACAGCGACCCTGCCGCGACGTTGCGCACGACGACTTCGAGCGGAATGATCTCGACCTCGCGGATCAACTGCTCGCGCATGTTGAGCCGCCGGATGAAGTGGGTCGGCACGCCGATGTCGTTCAAATGCTGGAACACGTATTCGGAGATGCGATTGTTGAGGACGCCCTTGCCCTCGATGACGTCGTGCTTCTTCGCGTTGAAGGCGGTCGCATCGTCCTTGAAGTGCTGGATCAGTGTTCCCGGCTCGGGTCCCTCGTACAGAACCTTGGCCTTGCCTTCATAGATTCGGCGACGACGGCTCATCGGCGTGTACCGTGGTTTGTTTATGTCCATCTGGATGCCGTGGCTCCGGTTCGAGTCGCAGCGCGCGTGACGGCTCGACCAACGTGGACATGCGGTGCGTCCACGGCGGCAAACTAGCCGATCGCGCTGCGCAGCACAATCGCGGCAAAACGCTTTATTGCGAACGTTCCACCGCGGCGAATCGATTCGCCATCGGTTGCCTTGACCATCGCGTCCCGCTATGCAAGGGCGCGAACGGTGGTTCGACCTCGGTCGTGCAAACCACCCGACGCGGCGTGCCACCCAGGACCGAAATATCGGAGCAAGAGTCGGCCGCTGCCGATGAGCGAGGAGGCGATGACCACATTCGACAAGCGCGAGGAAGGCTTCGAGAAGCAATTCGCGGTCGACCAGGAATTGCGATTCAAGGCGACGGCGCGGCGCAACAAGCTGCTCGGGCTGTGGGCGGCGCAAAAGCTCGGGCTCTCCGGGGCCGAAGCTGACGAGTACGCCAAGGCGATCGTTCTCGCGGATTTCGAGGAACCGGGCGAGGACGACGTGTTCCGAAAGATTCGCAAGGACTTCGACGCCAAAGGCATCACCGACTCCGACCACCAGATTCGCCGCACCATGACCGAGTTCATGGCGAAGGCGGTCCTGGAGGTCAGAGCCGGCCGCTGACGGTTCCTTCGTGATGCGCGACATCTTCCGCCGGCGCGCTCGCTCGCAGCAAGGGACGATCGCATGACTACTGCAACCGCCTTCTCGCTGGCCGGCCGGCTCAAGGCCGGCGAGACCGTCTACAGCGGCTGGTGCGGACTGCCCGCGCCGATCGTCGCCGAGCTTGTGGGCCGCGAAGGCTTTCCCGCGGTCACGCTCGACGGCCAGCACGGACTCTGGGACACCGCCACGCTGGTCGCTGGAATCGCGCAGGTGCGCCAGAGCGGCGCGGCGGCGATGGTTCGCATTCCGGTCGGCGAATTCGCAACCGCGAGCCGCGCACTCGATTTCGGCGCCGAGGGCATCATCGCGCCGATGATCAACACGCCGGCGGACGCGCGCGCCTATGTCTCGTTTGCGAAATTTCCGCCACTGGGCGAGCGCAGCTGGGGGCCGCATCGCGCCACCACGCTCGCCAACATGGCGGATCAGAAGGTTTATCTGCGCGAGGCCAACACGCTCACGGTCACCTTCGCCATGATCGAGACGAGAACCGCGCTCGATAACGTCGAGGCGATCGCGGCGACGCCCGGCATCGACGCGCTTTTTCTCGGACCGGCCGACCTCTCGATCGCGCTTAGCAACGGCGCCGAGGTCGACCCAATGTCGCCGCAGGTCGACCGCGAGATCGACCGCATCATGGGAGCGGCGCGCAAGGCCGGCAAGGTCATGGGCGCCTATTGCCACTCGGTCGAGCGCGCCGCCGCGCTTGCCAAGCGCGGCGTGCGTTTCCTCGCGGTCGGCAGCGACATGGGCTTCTTGCGCGCAGGGGCCGCGGCGGCGGTGAAAGCGCTGAAGAGCTGACCGCGCCTCGCTCAACGCGGGGCTACTAATCCTCAGCCATCGTTCGCGCCAACTCGTCGAGCAGCCGCGGCAGTCCCGCCTCGACCGCCTCCGCCGCGACCTCGAGCACGCGATAGCCGCGCTCCATCAGCCACGCGCGGCGCTCACCGCGCGCCTTCGCCGCGATCTTGCTTTCCTGCGCGGGAACGAGCTCGATCACCAGGCGCAGCGCGAACGACACGAAGTCGGTGATGTGCGGTCCGACCGGCACCTGCCGCTTGATCCCTTTTCCTGCAAATCGCCGGTCGTTGGTGAGCGCGTGCCACAGAGCGCGCTCGGCATCGGTCGGATTGCGGCGAAGCAGCCGCGAAAGTCCGCGCATCGGACCGCACGCGGGAGCCGCGCCGTCTTGCCCGTGCTCGGCGAGCAGCGCGCGCAGCGCGGCAGCTTCCTCGCCGTCGAGCACGCCGCCGCGCGCCGGTCCCTTGCGGCCTTCGGTCAGCGCGACGACGATGCCGTGCAACGTCTGTATGTCCTGTTGCGTCGGCTGCATGCGCGCGAAAATGTTGCGCAGATTGACCAGCATGGTCGCGCGCTTCTCGAGTGGACGGAAATATTCGATCGCATCGAGCTGGCGCTCGAGATGGGCGAAGAACGCTTGCACCTGCTCCTTGCCGGCGAGCGACGATTTTTGCGGCATGGCGAAGGGCAGCGTGCCGCCGCAGGCGAGCTTGAACCATTCGTAGGCGATCACCGCCACCGCTTGAGCGAGATTGAGCGAGGCGAAGGCCGGATTGACGGGAAAGGTGACGATGCGGTCCGCGAGCGCCACCTCGTCGTTTTCGAGGCCGTAGCGCTCGCGGCCGAACATCACCGCCACGTTTTCCCCGGCAGCGACACGCGGCGCCAGCAAGGTGGCTGCCGCCTCCGGGGAGATCACCGGCTTGGCTTGGTCATGGGCGCGCGCGGTCGTCGCCAGCACGAGCGTGCAGTCGGCGATCGCCGCGTCCAGCGTGTCATAGAGCTCGGCCTCATCGAGAAGGCGATCGGCGCCCGAGGCCGCGCGGCGTGCGTGGATATTGGGCCAACCGTCGCGCGGCTTGACCAGCCGCAGCCGCCTGAGAGCGAAATTGGCCATCACCCGCGCGGCCGCGCCGATGTTCTCGCCGAGCTGCGGCTCGACCAAGATGATGATCGGGGCGCTCGCGTCGACCCAGGTCTTTGTCTTGTCGGTTCCCGCGCCGGGCATTGGCTAATATACCAGCACGTCGTCGGTGTGCTCGCGCGCGGCAAGCGTGGCGATCGGCGCGCTTCCCTCTCGCCGGCCGAGGCTATGCACCGTCGTGTAGTGCTGCGCCAGGCGCTCGACGAGCCGCGCTTTGCTCTCGGCGCTGTAACGGTGCGGCGTGAATTCGAAACCGATGGGCACCGCGCGCGCCGTGACCCTTGCCAGCCCGTCAAGCACCTGCGGCTCGTAGCCCTCGACGTCGATCCAGGCGAGAGCGACGTTTTCGAGCTCCACGCCCAGCCGCTCGAGCTCGTCATCGACCCGCACCACCGGCACGACAAGGCGAGCGGTGCCGTCGACCGACGGCGCCTCGCCGATCGCATGCGCCCCGGTGTTGCGCGGGTGAAGATGCAATTCCGCGCTTCCCGCCATGGCGCCGGCTGCCTTCGCCACGATCACGGCGGCATCAGCGAGCCCGTTGATCTCGAGATTCTTCGCGAGCAGCCGGGCGTTGCGCGGCTCCGGCTCGAATGCGATGGCGCGCGCGAAGCGGCCGGTACGCAAGGCATAGACGGTGTGCGTGCCGATATGCGCCCCGATATCGACGAACACCGCGTCGGGCCGCAGCCGCCGCGCCGCCGACAATACCTCGACCGCGGTGTCGATCTCGCGGCGCTGCCAACCGCCGTGCCACATCAGCCAAGCGCCGACCACGCGATCGCTCGGATCGACGAAGAAACGCACATCGCCGAGTTCGCACAGCACCAGGTGGCCGCGCGCGGACAGCGCGCGCATCACGACATCGCGCAGCGCCGGCCGGCCGACGAGAAGAGGCTCGAGCATCGCTTGGCGCAGCGCGCGGCGGCCGCGGCCGTAAGCCCCCCTGATCTCGCGCCATGTCGGAATTTTCGCCAAGCCAGTTACCGCCGTTTACGCGCGCACGTGCAGAGCATGACGTGCCTTATACCAGCGATGTCAATTGTTCACTCGTCATGCCCGGCCTTGTGCCGGGCATCCACGTCTTTCTTTGTCTCTCGACAAAGACATGGATGGCACAGAACTCGGGCTTGCCCGAGTTCTGGACTATTGAAGCTGCCGCAAGTCGGGTTCACCCGACTTGCGGTGACAAGCCCGGCCATGACGGCGTTGGATAGCGAGCGCGAAAAAGCATCGGTCCATCCCGCAATTCCGCTCGTGTTTTATCCTTGCAGGAGCCGGCGCGGCGCGCCATAAGGCGCCTGCCCCGGGGGCATTCCGCCCACGTTCTGCATACATCCGCGCACGCAAAGACAAGAGGCAAGGGCTCGGCCGCCATGGCGAAGATCGCAGTCAAGAATCCGGTCGTCGAGATGGACGGCGACGAGATGACCCGCATCATCTGGCATCTCATCAAGGAAAAGCTGATCCATCCCTATCTCGACGTCGAACTCCTCTATTACGACCTCGGTATTGAGAAGCGTGACGAGACGCGCGACCGCATCACCGTCGAGGCGGCGGAGGCGGTGAAGAAGATCGGCGTCGGCGTCAAATGCGCCACCATCACCCCGGACGAGGCGCGGGTGAAGGAATTCGGCCTGAAGGAGATGTACCGCTCGCCCAACGGCACGATCCGCAACATCCTCGGCGGCGTCATCTTCCGCGAACCCATCCTCTGCAAGAACGTGCCGCGGCTGGTGCCCGGCTGGACCAAGCCGATCATCATTGGCCGCCACGCCTACGGCGACCAGTATCGCGCCACCGACTTCCGCGTGCCCGGCAAGGGCAAGCTGTCGCTCTCGTTCGTGGGCGACGACGGCACCAAGATCGAGCGTGAGGTGTTCCGCTTCCCCGGCGCCGGGGTCACCATGGCGATGTACAATCTCGACGACTCGATCCGCGACTTTGCCCGCGCCTCGCTCAACTACGGCCTCAATCGAAACTATCCGGTCTATCTCTCGACCAAGAACACCATCGTCAAGGTCTACGACGGACGCTTCAAGGACATCTTCCAGGAAATCTACGACGCCGAATTCAAGGCCGAGTTCGAGAAGAAGGGCATTTTCTACGAGCACCGGCTGATCGACGACATGGTGGCGGCGGCGCTGAAATGGTCGGGCGGCTATGTCTGGGCCTGCAAGAACTACGACGGCGACGTGCAATCCGACACCGTGGCGCAGGGCTACGGCTCGCTCGGGCTGATGACCTCGGTGCTGATGACGCCCGACGGCAAGGTGGTCGAAGCCGAGGCGGCGCACGGCACGGTGACCCGGCACTATCGCCAGCACCAGAAAGGCGAGCAGACCTCGACGAATTCGGTCGCCTCGATCTTCGCCTGGACGCGCGGGCTCGCCCACCGCGCCAAGCTCGACGACGATGCCAAGCTCGCGAAGTTCGCCTCCACCTTGGAGCAGGTGACCGTCGCGACGGTCGAGTCCGGCTTCATGACCAAGGACCTCGCGCTGTTGGTGGGCGCCGACCAGAAATGGCTCTCCACCACTGGCTTCCTCGACAAGGTCGACGAGAATCTCAAGCGCGCGATGGCGTAATCGCCCGCGCGAGAGGTGCACATCGATGCGCAGGTCGCTCTTTCTTCTCGCCATCGTCGCCGCGGCGGCGCAGGCGAGCACAGCCGCGGCGCAGGTCCCGCCGGCGCTCGCCGCGCCCGGCGAGAGCGCGGTGATCACGCTCCACGCCGAGGGCGCGCAGATCTACGAGTGCAAACCCGGCAACGACGGCAAGCTCGCCTGGGCGTTCCGCGAGCCGATCGCGACCTTACTGGCCGAGGACAAGACCGTGGGACGCCACTATGCCGGGCCCAATTGGGAACACGTCGACGGCAGCGCCGTGACGGCAAAGGCGGTCGCCAACGCACCGGGCCAGAGCACCGGCGACATTCCCTGGCTCAAGCTCGAAGTCACGGGGCATCGCGGCAGCGGCACGCTCGGCGGCGTCACGACGGTGCAGCGGATCAACACCCGCGGCGGCGTCCACGCGGGCGCCTGCGATCGCGCCGGCGCGCTCTACAGCGCGCCCTACGCGGCGGACTACGTGTTCCTGCGCAAGGGACCGTGAGAGCGCGCCGTCGCACCGTGTAGGGTGGGCAAAATCGCCTGCGAATCTCATTGTGAGGTGGGCACGGCGCGTGCGCGATTTGCCCACATGGAACCACGCAACGGCGCGCCTTTGCCCACCCTACGAACCGGCGAGCGCGCCTTCGATCGCTTGGAGCGCGGCCTCGGCTTTAGAGCCATCGGGACCGCCGGCCTGCGCCATATCCGCCCGCCCGCCGCCGCCTTTGCCGCCGAGCGCCTCCGCCCCTTTTCGCACCAACTCGATGGCGGAGAAGCGGCCGGTCAAGTCCGCCGTGACGCCGACCACCACGCCCGCCTTGCCCTCCTCGGTGACGCCGACGATGGCGACCACGCCCGAGCCGAGGCGCTTCTTGCCCTCGTCGGCGAGGCTGCGCAGGTCCTTGAGATCGATACCCTCGACCGCGCGCGCCAAAAGCTTGATGTCGCCGACGAGGCGCACGCCGTCCGCGCCCTGCGCGCTCCCGCCGCCCATGGCGAGCTTCTTCTTCGCCTCGGACAGCTCGCGTTCGAGGCGGCGGCGCTCGTCGAGCACTTGCGCGATCCGCTGCGGCATGTCCTCGAGCGGCGCTTTGAGCTCCGCCGCCGCGGACTTGGCGAGCTCGCCGAGATGCCGCGCGTGCTTGCGCGCGGTGGCGCCGGTGAGCGCCTCGACCCGGCGCACGCCGGCCGCGACCCCGCTGTCGGCGAGCGCGGCGATAATGCCGATGTCGCCGGTGCGCTTGACGTGCGTGCCGCCGCAGAGCTCGACCGACCAGCCCATGGTGTTGCCGCCGCCCTCGCCCATGGCGACGACCCGCACCTCGTCGCCGTATTTCTCCCCGAACAGCGCACGCGCCCCTGACGCAATCGCTTCGTCGACCGCCATCAGCCGCGTCGTCACCGGCGAATTCTGCAGCACGATATCGTTGGCGATATCCTCAACCCGCTCGATCTCCTCGCTGCTCATCGGCTTGGGATGCGAGAAGTCGAAGCGCAGCCGATCTGGCGCGACCAGGGAGCCCTTCTGCGCGACGTGATCGCCGAGCACCTGGCGCAATGCCTCGTGCAGGACGTGGGTCGCGGAATGGTTTCGCCGGATGGCGCTGCGCCGGGCGTGATCCACCTCGAGGGTGAGCGCGGCGCCGACTTTGAGCGAGCCTTTCTCCACCCGCCCGGAATGGACGAGGACGTCACCTGCCTTGCGCTGCGTGTCGGCGACGGAAAAACGCACGTCTTCGCCCGCCATGACGCCGGTGTCGCCGACCTGCCCGCCCGCCTCGCCGTAGAACGGCGTCTGGTTGAGGACGACGGCGCCGCTCTCGCCCGCGCGCAACGCGTCGACCTCGCTGCCATCCTTCACCAGCGCGGCAACGACGCCTTCGGCGGTTTCGGTCTCGTAGCCGAGGAACTCGGTCGCGCCGATGCGCTCCTTGATGGCAAACCAGAGCGCCTCGGTTTCCGCCTCCCCCGACCCGGCCCACGACGCGCGCGCCTTTTCGCGCTGGCGCTCCATGGCCGCGTCGAAGGCGTCGGTGTCGACGGCGATGCCGCGCGGCTTGAGCGCATCCTGCGTCAGGTCGAGGGGGAAGCCGAAGGTATCGTAGAGCGTGAACGCGGCCTCGCCAGAAAACTTTGCGCCGCGCGCAAGTCCCTTGCTGCCGTCTTCGAGCAAAGTAAGCCCGCGCTCCAAGGTCTTGCGAAATCGCGTCTCCTCGAGCTTGAGCGTTTCGGTGATGAGCGGCTCGGCGCGGGAGAGTTCGGGATAAGCCTGGCCCATCTCGCGGGTGAGCGTGGGCACGAGGCGCCACATCAAGGGTTTCTCCGCGCCGAGCAGCTGCGCATGGCGCATGGCGCGGCGCATGATGCGGCGGAGCACGTAGCCGCGGCCCTCGTTCGAGGGCAGCACGCCGTCGGCGATGAGGAAGGACGATGCGCGCAGGTGATCGGCGATCACGCGATGCGACACCGCGCGCGGGCCTTCCGGCTCGACGCCGGTCAGATCGGCGACGTGGGAGATGATCGCGCCGAACAAATCGATCTTGTAGTTGTCGTGGGTTCCTTGCATCACCGCCGCGATGCGCTCGAGGCCCATGCCGGTGTCGATCGACGGTTTGGGCAAGTCGACCCGCTTGCCGCCGGGCAGTTGCTCGAACTGCATGAACACCAGATTCCAAATCTCGATGAAACGGTCGCCCTCGGCGTCCGGCGAGCCGGGCGGACCGCCCGGGATCTGCTCCCCGTGATCGTAGAAGATCTCCGAGCACGGCCCGCAGGGACCGAACTCGCCCATTTGCCAAAAATTGTCGGCGCCGGCGATACGCACGATCTTCTCTTCGGGAAGGCGCGCGATCTTCTTCCACAGGTCAAACGCCTGGTCGTCCTCGGCGAAGACGGTGACCATCAGGCGATCGACCGGGAGGCCGAACTCCTTGGTGACCAGTTTCCAGGCGAGCTCGATGGCGACGTCCTTGAAGTAATCGCCGAACGAGAAATTGCCGAGCATCTCGAAAAAGGTGTGATGGCGCGCGGTGTAGCCCACGTTGTCGAGATCATTGTGCTTGCCGCCGGCGCGCACGCACTTTTGCGCGGTCACCGCGCGCGAATAGGAGCGCTTCTCAAGACCGGTGAAGACATTCTTGAACTGCACCATGCCGGCATTGGTGAACATCAGCGTGGGGTCGTTGCGCGGCACGAGCGGCGAGGACGGCACCACGGTGTGGCCGTTGCTGGCGAAATAGTCGAGAAACTTCGACCTGATCTCGTTGACGCCGCTCATTGCCAAACGACTTTCGGTAATCCTGCCAACGTCCCCTGTTGATTGCGGTGCTTTTAGCCGTGGCTCTCCGCCCTGTCTAGAAAGCACGCCTGAGCAAGGCTCGAACACCGGGGCACTTACTGCTGCGGCGCCGATCGCTTATATAAGCGGCTTCTTGCGCCGCGCATCGTGCCGCGCGCGCCCTGCCCAACACCGCCGGACACGATGATGAGCCCACCGTCGCCGCACCCGGACTCGCGCTTGGAAGCGCTGCTGCGGGCGCGGCAGTTCGCCATCACCGCCGAGATCACGCCGCCGGTCGCCTGCGAGGCCGAGGATTTGCTGCGCAAGGCGACCCCGCTTGCCGGGCTCGCGGACGCGGTGAACGTCACCGACGGCGCGGGCGCCCGCGCGCATCTGTCCGCGCCCATTGCGGCGTGTCTCATCGCGCGCGCGGGGATCGAGCCCGTCCTGCAATTCACCTGCCGCGATCGCAACCGGCTGGCGCTCCAGGCGGACCTCATGGGCGCGGCCGCGTGCGGCGTGCGTAACATCCTGTGTCTCACCGGCGACGATCCCAAGGCCGGCGACCAGCCGCAGACCAAGCCGGTGTTCGACGTCGATTCGGTCACGCTGACCGCAATCGCGCGAGACCTGCGCGACAAGGGCGAGCTTCCCTCCGGACACAAAGTGACGGGCCGCGCGCCGTTCTTTCTAGGCGCGGCCGACGTGCCGATCGATCCGCCCCCCGCCTGGCGGCCGGATAAGCTCGCCGCCAAGGCCGCCGCCGGCGCGGAGTTCGTGCAGACCCAGTTCTGCATGGACGCAGGTATTGTCCGCCGCTACGCGGCGCGCCTTGCCGAGCACGCGCCGACCCGGGGCCTCTTTCTCCTCATCGGCATCGCTCCGCTTCGCTCGGCGAAATCGGCGCGCTGGATGCAACAGCGCCTCTACGGGACGATCATTCCCCAGCACCTGGTCGAGCGGCTGGAGCGCGCCGGGGATCCCGCGGCCGAGGGCGAGCGCATCGCGGTCGAGCTGATCGAGGAATTTGCAGCAATCCCCGGCGTTGCCGGGGTCCACCTCATGGCGCCGGCGAACGAGGACGCGCTGCCGCGGGTGATTGCCGAGGCGCGCAAACGGCTCCCGCCCCGGTAACTCGCAAGCGAAGCACTTTCGCGACGGATCAGCAGTGTACCCTTGCGCGCTGACGCGCTCCACCCTGCACCGCATCCGGGACACGCCAGGTGGCTCGATTACACTCCGGCCGTCACCCGCGGGGGTCTTCGCCCGCGGGGCCATCCGCTTCGCGAGACGCAAACGCAACAACTTTCGCAAAGGGACGGATTGCCGTGCCGGCAATGACGGTCGGGAGTTTGGCCCAAGTCGGCCTTCGCCGACTTGGGCAGCGTTAGACTTGGCAGCGTTAGACTTGGGCAGCGTTAAATGCCGATCTCGGCTAAACCCGAGAACATCGGACGCTCGCGTTTTATTCCGCGGCATCCTCGTTCTCGCCCTCCTCGCCGGCGAGGATTCGCTCGGCGATGAGGCCGGCGTTTTGCCGGATCGCAGTCTCGATCTTGGCGGCGATGTCGGGGTTGGCCTTGAGGAAGGACTTGGCGTTCTCGCGGCCTTGGCCGATGCGCTGGCTGTCATAGGAGAACCAGGTGCCCGACTTTTCGACCACGCCCGCCTTGACGCCGAGATCGATCAGCTCGCCGCTCTTCGATACGCCTTCGCCGTACATGATGTCGAATTCGACCTGCTTGAACGGTGGCGCGAGCTTGTTCTTGACCACCTTGACGCGGGTCTGGTTGCCGACGACCTCGTCGCGCTCCTTGATCGCGCCGATCCTGCGGATATCGAGACGCACGGACGCGTAGAATTTAAGCGCATGCCCGCCGGTCGTGGTCTCGGGCGAGCCGTACATCACGCCGATCTTCATGCGGATCTGGTTGATGAAAATCACCATCGTGTTGGAGCGGTTGATTGAGGCGGTGAGCTTGCGCAGCGCCTGGCTCATCAGCCGCGCCTGCAGGCCCGGCTGGCTGTCCCCCATCTCGCCTTCAAGCTCGGCGCGCGGCACCAGCGCGGCAACCGAATCGATGACGAGCACGTCGACGGCGCCCGAGCGCACCAGTGTGTCGGCGATCTCCAGCGCCTGCTCGCCGGCGTCGGGCTGGGAGATGAGGAGATCGTCGACGTTGACACCGAGCTTGCGCGCATAGATTGGGTCGAGCGCATGTTCGGCGTCGATGAAGGCACAGATGCCGCCCTTCTTCTGCGCCTCCGCCAGGCAATGCAGCGCGAGCGTGGTCTTGCCGGAAGATTCCGGCCCATAGATTTCGACCACCCGCCCGCGCGGCAAACCGCCGATGCCGAGCGCAATGTCGAGGCCAAGCGAGCCGGTCGAGACGGTCTCCACGTCCATCGACTTGTCGTTTTTGCCAAGCCGCATGATCGAGCCCTTGCCGAAGGTGCGCTCGATCTGGGAGAGCGCGGCATCGAGGGCCTTCGATTTATCCATGGCGGAACCTTCGACGAGTCGTAATGCGGTGGTCATTGCTCCCACTCCTTATAGGACCGGATTCGGAAGACCGACAACGAACGGCCAGCGAAGGCGCAATGTACACGATTTGTTCTCGGTTCGCAATATGTTCTTTTGGGCAAACAGGTACTGTCCTAATGAATCCACAGTGTCCAAATTTCAGTGGAACTCGGTCGAGTTCCCGTGCATTAATTGGGGCGAAATTCAGGCCGTGCATGGAGTATTGGGGGCCATGCCACATCCTCACCAGCCCGATCCTACCGCTCGCAATTTCCCTATCACTCGGACCTGCCCCGCTTGCGGTCGCGATCACATGCGCCTCACCCTGGCGAGGCCGTCGATCCACTTCGCCAACTTGGACGAATGCCTCTATCGATGTGACTGCGGCGAGGAAGCCGAGTACGTGATGATGCGGCCGGAGCCGGAATAGGCCGCTCAGTTGGCGGCCTACCGCTCGGCTGCGCCATTTCCAGAATCGGACGGCACCGGCAAACAGGGTGCTGCCCGCCGCCAGCACTAAATAGACTCGCTTTTTTACGCCAAAGAGTGGTTTCTTGAGGCACCGGCACGCGGGACGAGCGTCATGCCCGGGGACCCGAAAGAATGTCGTGCGCACGCGGCGCGATGTGAGGAGCTCGCCAAAACGGCCGAGAACCCTGAGCATGCGCGGATCCTCGTCAATCTCGCACGCCAGTGGGTGCGGTTGGCCCTCCAGCTCGAGCGCGCGCAAGCCGTGCTGAACGAGCGCAAGCGGCTTCCCAGGAGGCGGTGATCTCGCGACTGCGGATCGGCTGGCGCGGGGCTCCGCCAGTTCGGGCGCGCCCACAAAGAGGAAGGCGGCCTAACCCACTACCGTCTTGTGGTGCCGCAGCCGAGGTGTCGCGACTGAGGGGCCTCCGGGCCGCAGGGCCCGAGGGCGTGGCCGCTCTTAAGTGCCTATAAACCCTGCCCAAACTCACGTGCCACCAGTCTGATTTTTCGTAGGTTGCTGGGAACGAATCCGCCGCTACGGAGTTTGTCGGCAAGCGCGCAATCGGGGACATTGGCGAGCGGAATGCCGAGCCAGCGTTATTACCGGGAACGAGCGAGAACGCTTCTCGCCTGGTCCAAGGCGACCAAAGACAAGGCCTACGCGGCGCAACTGCGTTTGCGCGCGGCAAACGAGCTTGAGCAAGCCGAGCAGGCCCGCGAGGCGGTGGCAGACCTAACGTCCCTGTTCAGCGAGTTTCACGCCAGGGACATGCAGAAGGAAGACTAGGGCCGCCGGGTGGCGGCCTAGTCGCTTTCGGTCGCGAGCGCCCGGCCCGCGCCCATTGATGCAGCGCTCACTTCGGAAGCGCCCGTCCGCCCCCGATCCTGGCGGAATGATCGGACTGGTACTCTAACACCCAAGCGGGGTGAGGCGTGACACGCGGCAAAGCGCAAGAGTATCGCGAGCTCGCGCGGGAGTGCCGAAGCTTGGCGGGCACGGTGTCGACCGAAGACGGCCGAGCCCATTTGATCGCCATGGCGGAGGTGTGGGAGCGGCTGGCGGATCAGCAGGAGCTAGGCTCCGATCTGAGCGAAGCGCCGGCGCGACCGTCAGGCGCTACCGGGGAGCCGGTCGTGCAGCAGCAACAACAGCAAGTTCAGCCGAAGGACGAGGACAAGAACGATTAGGCTTGCTGCGCGTCAGCGCTTCTCGTAGCCGCACCTCTTTACCATCACGACCGTCCAGCACCCCGTTTCCATGCAGTTCTCAAAACGCCTTTGGCAGACGCGCTGCTTGCCGCAATGGGCGAGCGCTTGCGAGCACGTGGATCGCTGCTGGGCCGCTGCCTCGCCGTAGGACAATACGAGCAATGGCGCGGCCAGCATGCCGATGAGGGCGGTTGCGACGAGAAATCGTGCCATGAATTCGTCCTCCACCAGACGCGGTACGACGGCAAATCCTAGGGCGAGATTGTGAAGCGGGCCAGTGGCCCGCGGCAGGAAGCGCCGTGTCGATGCAATGTTTCTGCGGGTTCGACGCCGGCGCGGCGCTACGGCGCGATTTGAATTTTACCACCGCGTCCGATCTCGGCAGAAATGTCACACGTAATCGTTTTCGCATTCCAACTGTTGCCGAAAGCGCGCGGATCGCGTTAGGTTAACGCCATCACGATCCGCCAGAATCGTGGTGACACTTCTGCACATGTGAGAGCCCCGGACCTACCACGGCCGGGGCTTCTCTCTTTGTCCCGCCGAGAACTGCACGAACCAGCCGACGCTCACCGGTCAAGATGCGGCTTCCCGCCGCGTCGGCGCGCACTTCTGCGATCGCGGACGTGGACCAAAAGCGCCGGGCAGGTAAGATGCGCCCGTCTCGAGTCGAGCATCAAAAGTGGGGCGCACACCGGCAACAGAGGAGATGAATGATGCGCAAAATCACGCTTGCCCTAGCGATCGCGCTCGCCTTTGCGGGATCTGCGGTCTCGACCGCCGATGCGCAAACCACGCGTGGCGCCAATGACATCGCGGGCGCAGCGCAGAATTTCAGCCCGATCCAGCCGGCGGCCTGCCGCGGATGGGGCCCCTATTGCCGGCCGGGATTCGTGCGCACGTGCGGCCGCTTCCGCTGCTGGTGTCGTCCCTGCTGGTAAGGGTGATTGCAAGGGCGAGGCCGCTCGCGGTCTCGCCGTTTCTTTGATCGGGCGATAGAACGATCCGACATACCGCACGCGAGGGCGCAGGACCGCATCATGGTCGCGGAATTCAGAGGGCCGTCTCCGCATGACCTCGGCACGGCGGAATTGGCAACCGTCCAGGTGCTCGAGAAAAACATCGAAATGATGCTGCATCTGCTGGACGACTGGCACCGTCCCATGGGGCCGGTGGTTCGCGTGCAGATGACGGCGGACGTAGCGCGCGCGTTGGCGGAGCGTTTGACGAGCGCCGCGGCGCAAGCGGAGACTGACGAATAGACGGGTGCCGGCCGAGTTCGGGCCGGACCAACCGGACAAACTCCGCTCGGGGCCTTTGGCGGGCCGCCGGCAGGCCCTTTCAGCGACCGGAATGCTGCCCTAATTTCCTGACCTCACATCCGCCGTTTCCTGATGCGATATCCGCCGGATATCGAGAGAGGCTCCGATGCAAGTTCGCTGGTTCATCGTTGGCTTGCTGTTGGCGCCCTTGGCGCTTTCCGCTTGCGAAGAGAAGCAGGTGGCCGCGCCGGGGGAAAAGGGCGATCCAGGCCCCGCCGGCCCCGCCGGCCCCGCCGGTCCTCCCGGCCCGGCGGGACCGGGCGGAACGGTCGTCCGATTCGTCGACGGGGAGTGTCGCCAGGCCTGCACGGTTGCGTGCGAGGCGAATGAGCGAATCCTCAGCACCCACGCCCTTAACCCCGGCGGCACCTTCCTCTTCGAGGAGGACAATCGCGCGACATTTCGGCCGCAGCGGCAGGGGGTGGCCATCAAAGTCATGGTCGCCTGCGTCCCGAAATAATCGCCGCCGATCATCATTCGTTAGCCCTGTGGCGTAGCGGCCGGACCTGCCCCGGCGGCGGCGCGTTTTCCGCCACAAACGGTGGCTAGCCTCCCCCGACAGTGCGACGTTCCGAGGGGAAGCGAATGCGAACCGTCGTCATTGCCCTAGCAGCCACCGTCGTGTTGATCGCGCCGGCTCACGCGCAAATGGGAGGACGAGGAGGAGGAAAGGGCAAACAACAATCCGCAGCGCAGCAACAGCAAAACGCGGAGAAGAAGCAAAAGGCTGCGGAGGCGGAGAAGGCATACAAGGCCGCCCTCGACCGCATCCCCGACAAAAAGTACGACCCGTGGACGCACCAGCGCTGAGCAGCCATCGGCCAAGCCTGATCTAGCTCGCTTCTAGTTCCGCGCCGTTATCACCGGACACCAGCCGTATCTGACCAAGATTGAATTTGGCTTGCATCATGGCCGGGCTTGTCACCGCAAGTCGGGTTTATCCGATTGCGGCTGCTACGACCGCAGCAACGCGCGGCGCGAGCGGCGCACAATTGCGACGATCTCTTCGCGATTACAGGCGATCGCGCCGAGCGCGATCGCCCGCTGCCGTTCGTACGCCGTGAGATCGTAGTGCGGCACCGATGTCCGCGGCGGCCCCTGATATGACACGCGATGGATCCCGAGCCGCGCCGCGAAGCGATGCAGATCGTCGATATCGTCGGCCAGGAGATGGGACCATTTGAGCCCCTGCCATTCCCAGATCGGCGCGTCGACATAGACGCCGCGCCGGCGCGGAACCTCGCACGCGCCTGCGCCATCCGTGGCATCGACGCGATCGGGAACCGACTCGCTCTGGCGCATCGCGCCCCCTCGCCTGCCCATGTGGCGGCCCGGCCCGCATACGAGACGGCCAAGCCCGACCGCTGGAACTTACCACGCCACCGAATTGGGCCGGGCACGGAACCTTTTCAGATGCTTTTCGTTGAGTCCGGTTGTGAACAAGGGTGGGGGCGCGGTCAGACCGAGCGCCATGGTTCGCCAGCACGACTATCAGTGTCGGGACGAGTATCAGCAGCGGGCGCGGGAGTGCCTCCAATCGGCGGAGGAGTCGCGCGACGACAAGGAGAGGACGGCATGGCGTGAACTCGCGCTGTGCTGGCTGCGCCTGTCGGATTATGGGCAAGCGTTTCGCCGCGGCATCAAGGCAGCCTGACCACCAGCAGGAGCGGTCGTATGAATCCATCCGAGGAATTTCTCCGGCACGCAGCGGATTGCCAGCGCATGGCCAAGTTCACGCGCGATCCCGTAAGCAGGGCCACATGGAACCGCATGGCCGAGCGATGGCAGCATTGCGCCGAGGTGTTCGACCGCCAGCGCGCGGCGGCGGCAAAGCCCGCGCCGCGCCACCGCAGAGCCGCCGAATTTCCGGATTTCCGGCAAGCGGGCTAGCACGAAGTTGCGTTGACGCCGTGTTTGCGCGGCCGCCGCGACCCTCGTAGGCGCAGCCGCTGCGGTCAGCGCTCGCCAAGCCCCATCTGCGCCAGCACCGCGCGGCCGAGCAGGCCGTAAGGGTTGGCCAGCGTCTCCAGCATCTCGAAGTGGTTGTAGCCCTCACCGACGAGAAGCTCGACCGGTTTGCCGGCAGCCTTCACCGCCGCGTGGAAGTCGCGGGTCTGACGCTGAAACTCCGGGGTCTCGCAGGTGCCGTACCCGAGAATGAGCGGCGTGTTGAGCTTGTCGATGTGCCGTTGCGCGCTCAGCGCCTCCTCGATCTCATCGGTGAACTTGACGTATTTCGAGCGTTTTGAGAGCCGCACGGGCCGCAGATCATACATGCCGCTGCCGAGCAGCGCGCCCTTGAGGATGTCGACTGGCAAGCCCTCCTTGCGCCAATCGTGCGTCACCACGCAGCCGCCGAGGTGCGAGCCGGAGGAATGCGCGGTGAGATAAAGCCGGCCCGGATCGCCGCCGAACTTGCCGGCATTGTTGTAGACCCAGGCAACGGCGCGGCGCACCTGCTCGACCATGGGCACGAGGCTGCCGCCGGTCTCCTCGACATTGGTGAAATCGAGGATGACGAAATGCGCGCCCGCGCGCACGAACGGTTCGGCGAGACAAGAATAGTCGGCAGCACGATTCGCGCGCCAGGCTCCGCCGTGCACGAAAATATTGACCGGCGCGCTTGCTTTCTTGGTGCGGTAGATATCGAGCGTCTCGATCTCGGTCTCGCCATAGGCGACGCGCTCGGGCGCGCCGATGGCGGCGCGCGCGCGCACGCTGTTGGCGATCCGCCGCTGGGTGACCTGCTCGCGGTTGGGGGCATAGACGATCTGGTCGTAGGCGTCGTCGAGCGCCTGCTGGTCCATGTCGAGCCAAACGAGCGGACCCTTGGCGCGCGGTTGCTGCGCACGCGCGGGAGGACTCGCGGCGACCGCCGCGCTGCCCGCGGCAGCCGAGAGAACTGCGCCTCGGGCGCTACTGTCGTTCTGTTGCATGGTCACGCTGCCTTGTTTTGATCGACCCGAATTGTCGGCGATGCGCGGGGCTCGGCGCAAGCGCGATGTCGCTGTCCTGCCGTGCGGCCTCATCGCTTGTGGTTGAAGCGCTTCAGCGCCGCAGACTCGGCCCTACCCTCCCCCTTGTGGGGAGGGTGGCGAGCGAAGCGAAGCCGGGTGGGGGTCGTGCAGTAATGCTCCAGTCTTGCCCCGAAATATGGACCCCCACCCCCAACCCCTCCCCGCAAGGGGGAGGGGTGCAGACCGAGTTCGCGGCTCGCGATTCCATCTCAAACGAACATGCTCTAGGGCCACGTCACCCCAATGGCGCGGAGAGTCTAATCGCGGCATGCCCGCCGCAGGTGTCACGGGCTCGCGTGGTCGATGAACTTCTGCGGCGGCGGCTCGCCCCATTGCGAGGTGAGCGCCTCTTCCGCCGCCACCAGATTGGAGCCATTGGCCAGATTGAGCCGATCGCTGTCAGCCCAGTGCTCGTGCACGCGGCCCCAGGGATCGGCCCAGTAGTCGTAGACCTGGCTCCCCAACACGTGCCGGCCGATGCCCCACATGTGCTCGTATTTGCCGAACTGCGCCAAGTAATCGTGACCGACGGCGACGTCATCAATATCGGAGACCTCGAACGACAGGTGGTTGAGCCCGGTCTTCGGATGGTTGAGGCAGAAGAACACGTGGTGATCGACGTAGGTCTCGCCGCGGTCGCAGCGGTTGAACGAACCGATTAGATTCGTGCTCTCGCCGGCATAGACGTCATCCGAGCACACGAAGCCCAGCATCTCGCGGAACCAGTCCACCGTTTCGCGGAATTTCGGCGTCATCAGCACGCCGTGGCCGATGCGCTTGACGTGCGAGGGCCCCTTGGGCAGCCGCATGAGCTCACCCGCGCGCAACAGCGGGTCCTCGCCGGTGTTGAGCTTCTGCCGCTTGGTTGCAATCGCCGCAACCGCGTCGATGCCGTGCACGACTTCGATCTGGTAGCCATTGGGATCGGTGAGCCGCACCCGTTTGCCGCCGCCTGGCTCGTCGAGCGTCTCGATGCCCGACGCGCCGGGCGCCCGTGCGATGCGTTCGAGATCGTCCTCGCTCGCCGCGTAATAGGCAAAGCCCACGAATTTCGGCGCGCCCTTCTCGGTGACATGGATGTGGTGGGCGGGACCGGTGCCGCGCATATAGAGCGCCGTGCTGGTGCGCTCGGCGCGCACCATGCCGAAGCGCGTGAGGAATTCTTCCATGACGTCGAGGTCGGGAGCGCGGAGCCGACCGTAGGCCATGTCCGATACTTTGATCCAGGCCATGCGGGTCACCTTCTAGAAAAGAACGTCTCGTTTGCGTCATTACCGGGCCGCGCGGAGCGTTCTGAACATAACCGCCGCAAGTCGAGTAAACTCGACTTGCGGTGTCAAGCCGGCAATGACGGGTTGCGCTCGAGCTATCCCAAATTCAGTTCCTGGAAAAAGTCGTTGCCCTTGTCGTCGATTACGATGAAAGCGGGAAAATTCTCAACCTCGATTTTCCACACCGCCTCCATGCCAAGCTCGGGATATTCCACCGTCTCGACCTTCTTGATGCAGTGTTCGGCGAGGTTCGCCGCCGCGCCGCCGATCGAGGCAAGATAAAAACCGCCGTGCTTCTTGCAGGCTTCCCGCACCGCCGGCGAACGGTTGCCCTTGGCCAGCATCACCATCGAGCCGCCGGCGGCCTGGAAGTCGTTCACGAACGAATCCATGCGTCCCGCCGTGGTCGGGCCGAACGCACCCGAGGCGTAGCCCTGTGGCGTCTTGGCGGGGCCGGCGTAATAGACCGGATGATTCTTGAAATAATCCGGCAGCCCCTGTCCGCGCTCCAGCCGTTCGCGCAGTTTGCCGTGCGCGAGGTCGCGCGCCACGATCATGGGTCCGCTGAGCGAAAGCCGGGTCTTGATCGGATATCTGGAAAGCTCGGCGAGAATTTCCTTCATCGGCCGGCGCAGGTCGATGTGCACGACCTCGCCGCCGAACTTGGAGGCATCGACCTCGGGCAGATATTTCGCCGGGTTGCGCTCGAGCTCTTCGAGATAGATGCCCTCGCGCGTGATCTTGCCGAGCGCTTGACGGTCGGCCGCGCATGAGACGCCGAGCCCGATCGGCAGCGAAGCGCCGTGACGGGGAAGACGGATCACACGCACGTCGTGGCAGAAATATTTTCCGCCGAACTGCGCGCCCACGCCGAGCGACTGCGTGAGCCGGTGCACCTCCGCTTCCATCTCCAGGTCGCGGAAGGCGTGGCCGGCCTCGGAGCCCCGCGTCGGAAGGTCGTCGAGATAGCGGCAGGAGGCGAGTTTGACCGTCTTCATCGTCAATTCGGCCGAGGTCCCGCCGATCACGATGGCGAGATGGTACGGCGGGCACGCGGCGGTGCCGAGCGTGAGCACCTTCTCCTTGAGGAAGGCGATCATGCGGTCATGGGTGAGGATCGCCGGCGTTGCCTGGAACAGGAACGATTTGTTGGCGGAGCCGCCACCCTTGGCGATGAACAGGAACTTGTAGGCGCCGTCGTTCTCGCCGCCCGCTTCGGCATAGATCTCGACCTGCGCCGGCATGTTCGACTTGGTGTTCTTCTCCTCGAACATGGAGATCGGCGCGAGCTGCGAATAGCGCAGGTTGCGCTTGAGATAGGCGTCGCGCGCGCCCCCGGCGAGCGCTGCCTCGTCATCGCCGTCGGTGAAGACGAGCCGCCCCTTCTTGCCCATGATGATGACAGTGCCGGTGTCCTGGCACATGGGCAGCACGCCGCCCGCCGCGATGTTGGCGTTCTTGAGGAAATCGTAGGCGACGAACTTGTCGTTGTCGCTCGCCTGCTGGTCCTCGAGGATCGCGCGCAGCTGCGCAAGATGCCCCGGCCGCAGGAGGTGGTTGATGTCGGTGAACGCCGCCTCGGCCAGCATGCGCAGCCCCTCGCGCTCGATGACGACGAGCTCGCGCTTGCCGGCGCGCTCGAGCCGCACGCCGTCGGTGCCGAGCTTGCGGTAGGGCGTGCGATCGGCGCCGAGTGGGAACAGCGGGGTGTGGTCGTACGGCGGGACGGCGATGTCGGGGGCGGCAGCGGTCATGAGGATTTCGCGTTTGTTGCGGCTTCAGCCGGCGTTTTAGGCAGATTCCACCCGCATTGGAAGCACTGCAACCACAGCGCGCCACCTGTTGTCCCGAACGGCGGGCGCTTACCCGTCCAGCGCCTTGAAATACCGATAGATGCCCCATTGGCTAAACGCGATGCGGCGCGATGAGGCGAGATAGGCGGCGATCCGCGGCCGCGTGGCTACGCGCGCGTTGAGCGCGATCACGCGCGGCACCTTACGCTCGAACCGCTTCATCCGGCGCGGGAAGGCATAGCGCAGCCCTTCCACGATCTGGAACAGCGAGAGGTCCGCGTAGGTGAGCTTGCGGCCGAGCAGATAAGGGCCGCCGCTC
>DASSGH010000026.1:0-157951 GCA_035693615.1 Xanthobacteraceae bacterium | reverse complement strand
GGACAATCCCTACGATGTCGGCATGACCGGCCTGATCGGCTTCTCCTCGGGCTATTACGCCATGCTCGACTGCGACGTGCTGCTGATGCTCGGGACCGACTTCCCCTATCGCCAGTTCTATCCGGAGGGAGGCGGCGTCCGCATCGCACAGATCGATCTCCGGGCGGAGAACATCGGCCGCCGCGCCGCCATTGATCTCGGCGTGGTCGGCGACGTCCGCGCAACGCTCGCCGCGCTGCTGCCGCTGCTGAAGGAAAAGCGCGACGGCGCGCGCCTCGCCAAAGCGCAGCAGCACTACGCCAAAGCGCGCAAGGCGCTCGACGATCTTGCGGTCGGAACGGCCGGCAGCCGGCTCATCCATCCGCAGCAGGTTGCCAAGGCGATCAGTGATGCGGCGGCGACGGACGCCGTCTTCACCTGCGACGTCGGGCTGCCGACGGTGTGGGCCGCGCGTTACCTGGCGATGAACGGCAAGCGGCGGCTGATCGGCTCGTTCTGGCACGGCTCGATGGCGAACGCGATGGCGCAGGCGATCGGAGCGCAAGCCACCTTCCCGGGCCGGCAGGTGGTCTCGCTCTGCGGCGACGGCGGCTTCGCCATGCTGATGGGCGATTTCCTCACGCTCACCCAACACAAGCTTCCGGTGAAGATCATCGTGTTCAACAACGGCACGCTCGGCTTCGTCGAGCTGGAGCAAAAGTCTACCGGCTTCCTCGATTTCGGAGTGAGCCTCCAGAACCCAAACTTTGCCGCCATGGCTGAGGCCGTGGGCGTTCGCGGCATTCGCGTCGACGATGCGGGCAAGGTCAACGAAGCAATCGAGGCTGCGCTGGCGCATGACGGCCCCGTTCTCGTCGACGCGGTCGTCAATCGCACCGAGCTCGCCATGCCGCCGTCGATCACGGTCGAGATGGCGAAGGGCTTCACGCTTTATATGGTGAAGGCGATCATGAGCGGCCGCGCCGACCAGATCATCGATCTCGCCAAGACCAATCTCTGGCGCTGAGGCGCAGGGCAACTGGAGATCATGGCCCAGGGTGTCATAGCGGGGCTTGTCGCTGCAAGTCGGGCTTAGCCGACTTGCAGCGCTTAATCGTGCGCAACTCGGGCGAGCCCCAGTTGCGGTGCCATCCACGCCCTTCAATCCGACATCACACGCGCGACGACTTACGCGCCGCTATACCACTGCCACAGGGGATATCCCTGCCAGTGGCAAAACTCGCTTCGCCCGGACTGACAGAGCTCGCGATCGGTTTTGAAAATAAAGGTGCCTTGCTCGTATGCCCGCGCGGCAGGCCGTGCGAAGGCTGGGCCGGCGATCAGGGTGCCCAACGCGAGAGCGGCGATAAGCTTCTTCATGGTATCTCTCCATGCTTGCGGATGCCCGTCACGGTCCTGCACGGCAGCCGATCGACGGCACATGCTTTGCGGCCATCCAGGACATAGGCGCTTCGCCAGGAGCGGATGAACTATATTTTGGGATTTCTGCATAAACGAAGGACGGAGAGCCTTATACTTTGGTTGTTCAAGCCGTCGCTGAAATCGATCTCTCGATCTGCTGTTTTGGCGTCGCCGCGCGAACCGATGTGTACGAGCCCTGAGAAAACCGGTCTCGGCAGAGGTCCTTGCAAATGTCATCGGCGGACGGTGCTGGAGTAGATCGGACACCTCACCCGACCCGATGGGACACCGTGCTCATCGACGCGGTCCGGACGGCCGGGCCGCCCTTGCTGTTCGGCCTGCGCTTATGGGCCTCCGTCTGCCTCGCCCTTTACGTTGCCTTCTGGCTTGAGCTTGACGACGCCTTTTGGGCCGGCACCTCGGCGGGGATCGTTTGTCAGCCGCACCTCGGCGCCTCACTGCGCAAGGGTTGGTTCCGCATGATCGGCACCCTGGTGGGCGGCATCGCGATCGTCGTGCTGACGGCCGCTTTTCCGCAGGACCGCGCGGCGTTCATGGTGGGTCTGGCATTGTGGGGCGCAGCCTGCGCCCTTTTCGCGACGGTGCTGCGCAATTTCGCGGCTTACGCGGCAGCGCTCGCAGGCTACACCGCCGCCATCATTGCCAGCGATCAGCTCGGCGCGACCGGCGGGCCAAACGGCGATGCGTTCATGCTCGCGATCACGCGGGTGAGCGAGATCTGGATCGGCATCGTGTGCGCCGGGGTCGTGCTCGCCGGGACGGACTTCGGCGCTGCCCGGCGGCGGCTTGCGGGGGTGTTCGCGACCGTGTCGGCCGAGATCGTCGATGGGTTTGGCGCCACGTTGACGCAACCAGGCTCGGCACCGGCCGACGCGCAACAGCCGGTTCGGCGCGAGCTCATGCGAAAGGTCATTGCGCTCGACCCCGTGGTCGACGAGGCGATCGGCGAATCCTCGACGCTTCGCTACCATTCGCCGGTTTTGCAGGGGGCGATCGAGGGGCTATTGGCCGCGCTCAGGGCTTGGCGCATCGTCGCGGTGCGGCTTACGCGATTGCCGGAGCGCGTGGCTCGGGAACAGGCCGATGCCGTGCTGCGCCATATTCCGCAGCGCTTGCGGTCGGCCGCTAGGCTGGGCGGGCCCGCCCCTTGGATCGCAGATCCGGAAGGCATGCGAGGACTCTGTGGCGCCGGGGCTCGCACGCTGATCGCAATGCCCGCCGGAACGCCAACGCTGCGGCTGCTCACCGACCAGACCGCCAGGGTGATGACCGGCTTGATGCGTGCGGTCGACGCGCTCGCGTTACTGACCGGAAAGGCTGATCCCTTCGACGCCGGCCGGCGCACAAAGCTCCACGTGGCGGATTGGTGGCCTGCTTTAGTCAACGCCGGGCGCGCCTTCGTGATGATCGGCGCGGTTGAGCTTTTCTGGATCGTCACCGCATGGCCGAACGGCGCTTTTGCCATCACCTTTACCGCTATTGTGGTCACCCTGCTCGCGCCGCGCGCCGATGAGGCCTACGCGGTCGCGTTGGGCTTCTCGGTGGGCGTCGTCCTTGGCACCGTCGGCGCCGCGATCATTGGATTTGCTGTTTTGCCCACCGTGGAGACGTTCCTCGGCTTCTGCATCATGATCGGGCTCTATTTGATTCCGGTCGGTGCTGGCGTCGCTCAACCATGGCAAACAGCGGCATTCATCGGCATGACCTACAATTTCATTCCGTTGCTCGCGCCGGCGAACCAGATGACTTACGACACCGTGCAGTTCTATAACTCCGCCCTGGCGATTGGTGTGGGGTCCGCTGCCGGAGCGATGTCGTTTCGGCTGTTGCCGCCGCTCTCGCCGGCCTTCCGGACCCGCCGCCTGCTCGCACTGACGTTGCGCGATCTGCGCCGCCTCGCGGCGGACCCTGCCCGTTGGGCGCGAGAGGATTGGGAAGGTCGCATGCACGCTCGTATCGCGGCATTGCCGGATGCGGCCGAGCCGCTGCAGCGCTCGCAGATCATGACCGCGCTGTCGGTCGGCAGCGAGGTGATCAATCTGCGGCGGATTGTACCGCAACTCGGCTTGGGTGCGGAGCTCGACGCGGCGCTCGCGGCGTTGGCGCAAGGACATGGCGCCGCGGCAACCGTACAGTTCGCCGACCTCGACCGCCATCTTGCCGCGCTTGCGGAGTCGGGCCCGCAGGCGTTCCTTGCGCTGCGCACGCGCGCGATGGTGCTTCTCGTCGCCGATGCTCTCGTCCAGCATGGCGCGTATTTCGACGCAGGAGAACCCGCTTGAGCTTCCATGAGATCGACCTGCTCGGCGTCTACGTCGCGCCGATCGCGTTGCTGCTCATCGCCGCGTGGTTTGTTACGATCGGTTTGCGGCGGATCGCGGATCGTTTCGGGGTGCTGCGCCACGTCTGGCATCCCGCGCTGTTCGTGTTCGCGGTCTACATAATCGTGCTATCCTCGATCGTGCTGGTCATCGCCCGCTGAGATTTGCCATGTCCGACGTCGAAGCCAAATCGGAACGCGGCAAGAGTGCCGATCTGCGGGTCGTCAGCTCCGCCCAGCCGGCTATTCGCGCGATTCGTCGGACGCGGATCCGAATCGTTCCGCTCTTGATCACGCTCGCCACGACCGCGCTCGCGGTCGGGCTCGGCTGGGCGACCTGGAATGCCTACATGGAGACGCCCTGGACGCGCGACGGCACCGTGCGGGTCTATACCGTCACGATGGCGCCGGAGGTCGCCGGCCGCATCGTCGAGCTGCCGGTCATCGACAATCAGTTCGTTGCCAAGGGCGAGCTGTTGATGGTGATCGACCCGACGAACTACCAAATCGCCGTCGATCTCGCGCAGGCAGCGGTGCAGCAGGCGCAAGCCAACGTGCAAAACGCCCAGGCGCAGATCGCCGTGCAGCAAGCGCAAATCAACGCAAGTCAAGCGCAAGTGGAGCAGGCGAAGGCCTCGCTGGTGTTCGCCCAGCAACAGGCGACGCGCTATGGGGAGCTAGCGGAAAAAGGCTACGGCCCCGTTCAAAGCGCCGAGCAATTCAGTGCTGAGCAGCGAGAAAAACAGGCGGCGGTCGAGAGCAACGAGGCAAACCTGAAGCTCGCGCAACGGCAGATCGACACGTTGAATGCGCAACTCGCCAGCGCCCAGGCGAACCTAGCACAGGTCAACGCCCAGCGCGACCAGGCCAAGGTCAATCTCGATCGGACGAAAATCCGCTCGCCGGTCAACGGCTGGGTGACCAATCTGCTCGCGCAGCTCGGCGATTACGCCAACGTCGGGCAGAACAAGATGACGGTGGTCGATTCCGATTCCTTCTGGGTTGATGCCTACTTCACCGAGACCGCGCTGGGCTCCATCCGCGAGGGCGATCCGGCGAAGCTCAAGCTGATGGGGTACAGCGAGATCATCCGCGGCCACGTCGACAGCATCGCGCGCGGCATCAACGTTCTCAACGCGCAAGCCGGCCCGCAGGGCCTCGCGACGGTCAACCCGATCTTCACCTGGGTGCGTTTGGCGCAACGCATTCCGGTGCGCATCCATATTGATCACGTGCCCGAGGGCATCGTTCTCGCCGCCGGCCAGACAGCCACCGTGGAAATCGACCATCGCGCGCGCCGCAGCCGCGACGGGCGTCAAGCGCCGCCTTAGGAGGGGCGCTCCAAGTCAGCCTTGAGCGCGACCAGGAAGCGCGCCGCCTCGCCGCCGGTTACCACGCGATGGTCGACCGTGAGCGACAGCGGCAGCACGCGCCGCGCGGCGGGCTTGCCCTCATGCACCAGCACGCGCTGATCGATGCGGCCGGCGCCGACGATGGCGACCTGAGGCGGAACGACGATGAGATTGGCGAAGCGTCCGCCGATCATGCCGAAATTCGACAAGGTGATGGTCGCGCCGCGCAGCTCCTCGGGCGGGATCGAGCGCGCGGCGGCATCGGCCCGCAGCCGGTCGAGCCCGGCGCGCAGGTCTCGCGACTCGCGCTCGCCGACATTGCGCAACACCGGCACGATGAGGCCGCCCTCGGTATCGACCGCGATGCCGATATCGACGCGCTTGATGAGCCGCCGTTCGCCCGCCGCGGCGTTGTACCAAGCGTTGAGCGAAGGTTCGCTCCGGCAGGCGGCAGCAATGGCGCGCACGACGCGGATGGTGACGTCTTCACCCTTTTGCCAGCCGTCGATATCCGCTTCGTCGGTCACGGTCGTGCGCACGACCTCGGCGTGCGCGGCCGCCATCCGCTGCGCCATGGCGCGGCGCATGCCGCGCAGCGGCTCGGCCGGGCCCGCTTCGGCGAGGCTCTTGGCCGCGCGCTCGACGTCGGCGCGCGTGATCGTGCCGCCGGGCCCGGTGGCTTGCACGACGTTGAGATCGACGTCGAGCTTGCGCGCGAGCGCCCGCACCGCCGGCAGAACTTGAATGGCCCGCGCCGGCGTTACGGCCGGCGCCTCGGCTTGGCGTGCCGCCGTCTCGCTTTGGCCGAGCTCGCCCACGACCGTGCCCGTGTCTTGGCCTTGCCCATCCTCCGCGAACTCGACGAGGGGCGTCCCAACCTTGATCAGATCGCCCTTGCCGCCGAACAAGCGCGCGATGCGGCCGCTCCACGGGGAGGGGACCTCGACCACGGCCTTGTCGGTTTCGACCGAGACCAGCGGCTGATCCATCACCACGCGATCGCCCTCGTTCACGTGCCAGGTGACGATTTCCGCCTCTTCGAGTCCTTCGCCGAGATCGGGCAATATGAACTGGCGCATGGATGTTTCCGTGGTTCAGCTGAATTCGCAGACCTTGCGCGTCGCGGCGACGATGCGGGACACCGAGGGGATATAGCGTTGCTCGAGCCGCGGCAGCGGCATGATGGTGTCATAGCCGGTGACCCGCGCCACCGGCGCCAGCAGCGAAGTAAGTCCGCGCTCGGCGATCAGCGCGGCGATCTCGGCGCCGAAGCCACCGGTGCGCGCCGCCTCGTGCACGATGACGCAGCGCCCGGTCCGCATCACCGAGGCAAGCACGGTGTTGGCATCGTACGGCTTGAGCGTGGCGAGATCGATGACCTCCGCCTCGATGCCTTGCGTGGCGAGTTCCTCGGCCGCGGCGAGCGTCTCTTTGACCATGGCGCCCCAGGTGATGAGCGTCACGTCGCGGCCTTGGCGCAGGACGAAGGCCACGTCGAGCGGCAACGCCTCGCCGTTATCCTCCACTTGCCCTTTCGCCGCGCGGTAGATGCGCGTCGGCTCGAGGAAGACCACCGGATCGGGATCGCGGATGGCCGCCAGCAGGAGGCCATAGGCGCGTTCCGGCGAGGACGGGATCACGACCCGCAGGCCGGGGATGTGGGCGAGCATGGCCTCGGTGCTTTCCGAATGATGCTCGGGCGCACGGATGCCGCCGCCGTGCGGCGTGCGCAGCACCATGGGGCAACTCAGCCGCCCCTGCGTCCGGTTGCGCAGCCGTGAGGCATGGTTCACCAGCTGATCGATGCAGGGATAAAGAAAGCCCATGAACTGGATTTCGCCGACCGGCTTGAGCCCCTGCGCTGCCATGCCGACGCAAAGTCCGCTGATCAAGAGCTCGGCGAGCGGCGTATCGATCACCCGTTCCGCGCCGAAGCGTTGCTGCAGACCGACGGTGGCGCGGAAGACGCCGCCGTTGACGCCGACGTCCTCGCCGAGAATGACGACGTTGGCATCCTCGTCCATGGCGCGGGCGAGCGCCAGATTGATGGCTTCGACCAGCGTCACCTCAGGCATCGCCGTCTCCGCTGAGCTCCGCCCGCTGACCGGCGTAGGTTCGCGGCAGCTCGGCGTAGAGATGATCGAACATCGTCTGTGGCGCGCGCGGCGAGGACGCCAGATAGCGCTCGATCGCCGCCTCGATCGCTTTCTGGCACTCGGCCGCAAGCTCTTCCTCCTGCGCCTTGCCCCAGGCCTTTTGGCTCACGAGATAGGCGCGCAAGCGCGCGATCGGCTCCTCTTTCCAGCGCGCTTGCACCTCTTCGCTCGGGCGGTAACGTGCGGCATCGTCGGCCGTAGTGTGGTCGCTGAGCCGGTACGTGAGCGCTTCGATAAAGCGCGGCCCGCCGCCGGCGCGGGCGTGCGCGAGCGCTTCCTCCGCCGCCGCCCGCATGGCGATGGCGTCGTTGCCGTCGACCTGCTCGCCGATAAAACCCGCGGCGATCGCCTTCTGGGCCAGCGTTTGCGACGCCGTTTGCAGCTTGAGCGGCACGGAAATGGCCCACTGATTATTGTTGGCGACAAACACGACGGGCAGCTTGTGCACCCCGGCGAAATTCATCGCCTCCCATACGTCGCCCTTGGACGTGGCGCCGTCGCCGAATAGGCAGACCGCGACGCGCGGTTCCTTTCTGAGCTTGAAGGCATATGCGACCCCGGCGGCCTGCGGGGCCTGCGATCCCACGGGAATGCAATAGGGAAAATCGTGCGCAGGGCCCGAGGACAGATTGCCCCGCTCATCGCCGCCCCAAAACAACAGGATCTCCTCCATCTTCGTTCCGCGCCAGAGCAGCGTGCCGTTGTCGCGGTAGGAGGGAAGGAGCACGTCCTCCGCGCGCATCGCACTGGCGATGCCGACCGCGACGGCCTCTTGGCCGAGCGAGACGGCATAGGTGCCGAGCCGCCCCGTGCGCTGCAACGAAACGGCCTTGAGATCGAAGG
Organism: Xanthobacteraceae bacterium; assembly: GCA_035693615.1. Classification (GTDB taxonomy): domain Bacteria; phylum Pseudomonadota; class Alphaproteobacteria; order Rhizobiales; family Xanthobacteraceae; genus VAZQ01. Next base: position 149,858 of record DASSGH010000026.1, on the reverse strand, counting down.
CGCGCGTGAGCACCATGCCGCGATAAAGCGCTAGCAGGGTGGGGACATCCGCGGCAAAGGCCGGAAGCGGCCGCAGCACGCTCCCGTCCGGTGCGAGGTAACTGCGGCGGTGCACCTCGAAGCGGGCAATGACGGGAAGCGCTTCATCGGCCATCGCTCTTTATCCCTCGGTTTCCACACGATCGCAATTATTGACTCGTCCACGTCTTGTTTTCGATGCGGTAAAGACGTGGATGGCACCGAAACTCGGGCTTGCCCGAGTTTCGCAGTCTTGAGTGCCGCAAGTGGGGTAAATCCGACTTACGATGACAAGCCCGGCCATGACGGTGTAGATGGGCTGGCGCCAATGACAATCGATATAAAATAGCCGCTGACTCAAGGCGGCCGACGACGGCCGCAGGCGCGGATTAAATGGCGGGCTTTCTCCTGAAGGTGGCAGCATGGATCCGGCGACAAGCGCGTTGCTGACCGATCTCTACCAACTCAACATGATGCAGGCGTACCTGGATCGTGGTGAGACCAAGACCGCCGTGTTCGAGTTCTTCGTGCGCAAGCTTCCTCGCGACCGCGGCTTCCTGATTGCGGCCGGGCTTGAACAAGTGCTGGAGTTTCTCGAAGGCCTGCGCTTTACGCCCGAGGAGCTGGATTGGCTCGCGGCGAGCGGCCGGTTCGGCAAGAATTTGCTCGATCACCTCGCTGGCCTGCGTTTCACCGGCGACATCCACGCCATGCCGGAAGGGACGGCGTTCTTCGCCGACGAACCGATCCTGCGCGTCACCGCCGCTTTGCCCGAGGCGCAGCTCATCGAGACGCGCGTGATCAATCTGCTGCAGTTCCAAACGATGATCGCCGCCAAGGCGGCGCGCATGGTGCTTGGCGCGCCGGGCAAACGCCTGGTCGACTTCGGCCTGCGGCGCGCGCACGGCGCCGAGGCCGGACTGATGGCCGCCCGCGCGAGCTACATCGCCGGGTTTGCCGGCACCGCGACGGTCTTGGCCGACAAACGCTTCGGCATTCCGATCTTCGGCACCATGGCGCATTCCTACGTGCAGATTCACGACGACGAGGCGCAGGCGTTCGAGAATTTTGCCCGTGCCCGGCCGAAAAATCTCATCTTGCTCATCGACACCTACGACACTGAGGCGGCGGCGCGTAAGGTCGTCGCGCTCGCGCCGCGACTCAAGGCATCTGGCGTCGCGATCGCCGGGGTACGCCTCGACAGCGGCGATCTGATCGCGCTGTCGCGATCGGTGCGGCGCATCCTCGACGACGGCGGACTGGCCGATGTGACCATCTTCGCCAGCGGCGGCATCGATGAGACCACGATCGCGAACATCATCCGATCCGGCGCACCGATCGACGGCTTCGGCATCGGCAGCAGCCTGACGACCTCGTCCGACGCGCCCGGCCTCGACTGCGTGTACAAGCTCGAGGAGTACGCCGGGTTGCCGCGGCGCAAGCGCTCCGCCGGCAAAGCGACCTGGCCGGGGCGTAAGCAGGTGTGGCGTCGCTTTGATCGGGATGGGCGCATGGCGGCGGATGTCCTGTCCGTGGAGGATGACGCACAGCAAGGCGAGCCGCTGATCGAATGGGTCATGCAGGGCGGCAAGCGTCTCAAGCCGGCGCCGACGCTGGCGGAGGCTCGCGCGCGGGCGGCGCGCGAGCTCGCGCGCCTGCCCGAACCTTTGCGCCGCCTCGAGCCCGCCGCGTTTTATCCGGTCGAGGTCAACGATACGCTGCGGCGCCTCGCCGTCGAAGTCGACGGACGCATGGCGCATCGATAGAGGCAGGCCGGGCAGACCTGACGCACCGCGAGGGCCTTGCGCCGACTTCTCTAGCCCACGATGTTATTTGCTACGGCGGGGCGCAGCCGATTGCCTGCAACTCGCACCGCCGCGGGCGCGACCATGCCGACCGCAATCGCAGACAGCGACGTCTTGCTCGTTGTCGACGTCCAGAACGACTTCTGTCCGGGCGGAAAGCTCGCCGTTCCCCAGGGCGACGAGGTCGTCCCCCACATCAATCGCCTCGCCAGCCGCTTCCGCCACGTGGTGTTGACGCAGGACTGGCATCCCCCCGGCCACCGCTCGTTTGCCTCCTCGCATCCCGGCAAGCGCCCGTTCAAGACCGTCACCGTCGATTACGGGCAGCAAATTCTATGGCCGGATCATTGCGTTCAAGGCACCACCGGCGCCCAGTTCCACGACGGTTTGCAAGTCCCGAACGCCGAGCTCGTATTGCGCAAGGGCTTTCGCCCCACGATCGATTCCTACTCGGCCTTGTACGAGAACGATCGCAAGACGCCCACCGGACTGGCGGGTTATCTGCGCGAGCGCGCTCTCACGCGCATCTTTATCGCCGGGCTCGCGCTCGACTTCTGCGTCCGCTACTCGGCCGAGGACGCGCGGCGAGAGGACTTTGCCGTGACGGTCATCGAGGACGCCTGCCGCGCCATCGATATCGACGGCTCGCTCGCGGCGGCGCGCGCGAGCTTCGCACGGCTGGACATCGGCACGGTCCCAGTTGACGCCATCGCCTGAGCCGGACCGGTCGTCGCGTCAGCTTGCGGTTTCAATCCGCTTGGATGTTGTGTTCGCGCGCGACCGGACCCCACAATCGCATCTGTTCGCTGACGAATGTCCGAAGCTCTTCCGGGCCGCCCAGCGCGAACGTCACCTGCTGTGTCTCATTGAGCTGCTTGGCGACGCTCGGGTCGCGCAAGGACGCGGCAAGCTCGTCGGCGAACCTGCTGACGATCGCTTTCGGCGTGCCTGCGGGCGCAAAGACGCCCCACCAGGCATACGCCTCGAACCCGGGATAGCTCTCCGCGATCGCCGGCACATTCGCGAGCGTCGAGGTCCGGGTCTTGCCGGACTGTGCCAACGCTCTGATCGAGCCGGCCTGAATGAACGGAATGGATGCCGCTGTGCTGGCGATGAACAGATCAACATGCCCGGCGATGAGATCGTTCATGGCGGGGCCACCGCCGCGATACGGTACGTGCACGAGTTGCACGCTCGCCTGCTTCCACAACAGCTCCATCGCGAGATGACCGACACTGCCGGCTCCTACCGTTGCGTAGCTCAGCGTGCCCGGTTTGGCCTTTGCCGCGGTGACCACATCGGCCAGTGTCTTGAATGACTTTTGAGGATTCGTCGACAGCACATAAGGCGCGGTGCCGATGAGCTGCACCGGGTCGAGGTCCTTCTCGGTGTTGAACGGCAGGTTGGGAAAAACAAAGGGATTGGCCGCGTGATTGTCGAACACCATGACCCAGGAGCTGCCATCAGGCGACGACTTTGCGACCGCGGCAGTGCCGATGCTTCCGCCCCCGCCCGCCCGGTTCTCGACAACGACGGTCGTGCCGAGCCGCTGCTGCATGTGCGGCTGGATCAAGCGCGCGATCATATCGGTCGACCCGCCTGGCGGGTACGGCACGACGATCTTGATATTGCCTGCGGGCCAGTTCTGGGCATGAGCCGCCCACGGGGCGATCAGCGCACCAAGAAGCAGGCAGCGCCTGGAAAGCATGCGCATCAATATCCTCCCCGAAAAATTGCGCCTATGCAGCAATGGTGGACTCGAACTGAGACCTGTTGCGAGCAGGCGCCGGCAACCTAGCATGCCTCGGTTTGAGGGGCGCGGGGAACCATTCCGGCAAAGTCGATGTTTGAACAGCGAGGACTTTCGTTCGGCAGGTTTGCGGTCATAGCGAGGTGCGGCCATGGACGCAGCATCAACGTTAGGAATCTCGTCGGAAAAGGTCTGCTACATCATCGTCAAGGCGCGCCAGTTCGAGGCCAAGGATGTCGTCGCCGACCCGGATTCCGGATCCAATCCGACCGATGATGGGGTGGTCTCGGTGCTCGAGGACCAACCCGACGATCCGGTCTACGACGAGCTCATGGCGTTCATCGCCGGGCTCGATGAGGATGAGCAGATCGATCTCATCGCCTTGACCTGGCTCGGGCGAGGCGACGCTTCGATCGAGGAGTGGGATGATCTACGCAGCGAGGCGGCCCGCACCCGCAACGAGCGCACCGCCGCCTATCTGCTCGGCCTGCCGCTCCTGCCCGAGCATCTGCAGGAAGGTCTTTCCCAATTCGGCCGCTCATGTGAAGATTGAAGGCCTGCCGCATCTCCTGCCCGGTCTCCTTCGGCGACCGAATTGCTGCCGGGAGAGGCGCCAAGTCCCGTGCGGCGTGCAACGAGGAGGCGGCCCATGGGTGCAGCGCTCACCGCGGTCTGCGCCCGCCGCACGGATAGAGCCTCGAGCCGGTTAGCGCGCGCGCTGTTCACGGCCATCATCGGCCTGCCCTTGTTGGCGAGTGAAGTTGCGGCGGCGCAGCACGCGGTGGTGCTCGAGATCGACGGGGTCATCGGTCCGGCGGTTGCCGATTACGTCGTGCGCGAGCTGCGCGGCGTTAATCGAGACGACACCCGCCTCGTCGTGCTGCGCATGAATACGCCGGGCGGCCTCGACACCTCTATGCGCGAGATCATTCGCGCCATCCTCTCCTCGCCGGTGCCTGTCGCCACCTACGTGGCGCCGAGCGGCGCGCGCGCGGCAAGCGCCGGCACGTACATTGCTTATGCGAGCGCCATCGCCGCGATGGCTCCGGGTACCAATCTCGGCGCCGCCACCCCGATTCACTTGGGCGGAACGCCGGGCCTTCCCGGCGGGTCGCAGAAGGATAAAGGCAAGGGCGGGGAGGGAAGTAGCAGCTCCAGCGAGCCGGCGGATGCGGAGACGCGCAAGGCGGTCAACGACGCCGTCGCCTATATCCGCGGCCTCGCCGAGCTCCACGGGCGCAACGCCGATTGGGCGGCCGAGGCCGTTCGCTCGGCGGTGAGCCTTCCGGCATCCGAGGCGCTCAAGCTTCACGTCATCGACGTGATCGCCGATGACGTGCCGGATCTCCTGCGCAAGATCGATGGCCGCAGCGTCAACATCGGCGGCAAGGCCGAACGCCTGGCAACCGCGGATCTCGAGATCGTGAGCGCAAGGCCGGATTGGCGGACCGAGCTGCTCGCCGTCATCACCGATCCCAACGTCGCTTTCATTTTGATGCTCATCGGGGTGTACGGATTGATCTTCGAGTTTCTCAATCCGGGAGCGGTAGCGCCGGGGCTGATCGGGAGCATCAGCCTCTTGGTCGCGCTCTACGCGCTCAACCTGATGCCCATCAACTATGCCGGGGCGGGCCTGGTGCTGCTCGGCATCGGCCTCATGGTGGCCGAGGCGCACATCGGCTCCTTCGGCGTGATCGGCATCGGCGGCGTTGTCGCGTTCGTTATCGGCGCGATCATGATGTTTCCATCCGGTGCGCCCGGCTTCGCGCTCTCGCTGTCGGTGGTGGCAGCCGCCACGCTCATCACCGCCGCGCTGTTCCTGCTGGTTCTCACGATGCTGTTGCGCTCGCGGCGCCGTCCCGTCGTCACAGGCAAGGAGGGGTTGCTCGGCGCCGAGGGCGAGACCGTGGCGTGGGACGGAGCAGAGGGACGAGTGCGGGTGCAGGGCGAGATCTGGCGGGCGCGCGCGCAGCACCCCCTGCAAACCGGCGAGCGCATTAGAGTCGTTGAACGCGAAGGGCTCGTTCTCGTCGTTGAGCCGGCCTGACGAGCCCTCGACAACAAGGAGGAAGATTATGCTGTCCCTCGCCACCGTCGGCCTTTTGGCGGTCTTCGTCGTGATCATCTTTTTCTCGGCGGTGCGCATCCTGCGCGAATACGAGCGCGGCGTCGTGTTCACGCTCGGGCGCTACACCGGCACGAAGGGGCCGGGGTTCTTCCTCCTCGTGCCGCTAGTGCAGCAGATGGTGCGGATCGATCTTCGCGTGATCGTGGACGAGGTGCCCACCCAGGACGTGATTTCCCGCGACAACGTGTCGGTCAAGGTGAACGCCGTCATTTATTTCCGCGTCGTCGACGCCGAACGGGCGGTGATCCAGGTCTATAACTATCTCGCCGCCACAAGCCAGCTGGCGCAGACGACCTTGCGCTGGGTGCTCGGCAAGCACGACCTCGACCAGATGCTGGCCGAGCGCGACAAGCTCAATGCCGACATCCAGGACGTGCTCGACAAGCAGACCGAGGCGTGGGGGATCAAGGTGTCAACGGTCGAGATCAAGCGCATTGATCTCGACGAGAGCATGATCCGGGCGATCGCCCGCCAAGCCGAGGCCGAACGCACGCGCCGCGCCAAGATCATCAACGCCGAGGGCGAGCAGCAGGCGGCGCAGAAGCTCGTCGAGGCGGCGCAAATCCTGGCGCCGGTGCCGCAGGCGATGCAGCTGCGTTACCTCTCCACTCTGTTCGACATCGCCGGCGAGCGCAGCTCGACCATCGTGTTTCCGTTTCCGATCGACCTGATGCAGGCATGGGCGGCGCACGGTTCGCCCGAACGAGGCTGATGGTCGCAATTGCCAATAGCGCCCGTGGCAAACATGACGCTTCGCGTGCTCGACCAATTCGGCTATGACGGACAGTCCGCATCATCGAGCGAGCGCCACATGAATATCCGACCGAGCGGAGACATCAGACCTGCGCAGGCATCCGACCGACACTCACCATGTGTCGGAGTGTGCACGCTCGATCCAGCCATGGGATGGTGTTTGGGCTGCGGACGCACGGGCGATGAGATCGCGAGCTGGATCGGGCTGGACGACGCAGGGCGGCTCGCCATTTGGAACGAACTCCCGGCGAGGCTCGACCGATTGGCAGTCAGGGCGAGGCTCTTGCCATGGACTCGCGACGAGCTCAAACGCTGGATCACCCGCACGCTCACCGATCGGAAGGGTACATGGGTGACCGGTGTACCCGGCGCGGTCGCCGAGTTTCCGGTTCGTCCCGAGCGAGCGATTGAGATCGAGGCGGATGAGGCGGCGATCGAAGCGCAGGCGACCGACGCGCATTTGCGGCTGAGGCTGCACGACAAGCTGCGCGCCTTTGCATTCGCCGGCTCGGGTCCGATCGTGCTTGCTTGGCCTAGGAACCGTGCGGGCCTGCCACGCGCCCAAGGGTTTACACCCCTCGGCTTGGATCACGACGCTGTGGGTTGTCATCACCGCACGCACGAATTGTTCGATCTCGGTCTCAATCGTCAATGCAGCCGGTTCATGCTTCGAGCATCCAGCCTCGCATTCGCCGAGACGATACGCCGGCATGAGGGAAAGGGTTTGGAGCCACTTCTTAGCGACGCGGGAGCCGCCATTCTACAAGAGAGCCCGCATCGTGTCGTCGAAAGCGCCCTGGCGCGCATTGAGGTGTTCACGCGGATTCCTCTGCCCTCAGAAAAGTCGCCGGAAGGGGCGCATACCCATCTTCTCCCGTCGTTCCTCGAGTCTGGCGCCGAGTTGCCCGCCGGCCTCGCCATACCTGCTTTCGCGTGCCCAATCGCCATCTATTACCCCTTGGTGGACGAGAAAGCGGGATCTTACTAATGTCGGAACGTCGATGGGGTGTTCATCACCGGCCACGCCCTGATATTGCGTCAATGCCCGGCACGCCTGTGGGTAGCGAACCGATAGCGCTACGCATGGCCTAATGCGCCCACATACGACCGTCAGCCGGGCGCTTGAACTCGCGTTGTTCATGGACGACAAGTTGGACGGGGCGAATGTCTGGGCGAAAATAACGCCTCGGTCCGCGGTCAGTGACTCATTTAGTGCGGATCGTGCACGTCAGCTCGGTGATGTGGCTTTTCTGATTAATAAATCCCGTGGCGGTACTGTCTGCTCCGAGCTTCAGTTCGCCGCCCGCTTTCCAGGCAGCGATGAAGTGGAAGGAAAGTTTGTTGCCTTTGACGGGCGAGAAATAAAACTGCTGGTTGGCCTCCTGCTCGCCACCTTCGGCGCGATCGAACTCCGCGAGCAGGAAGGCGCCGGCACGCGGCTTGACATCCTTACGGGAGCCGGGCGTGAAAACCTTCACGCCCTGGGCGGCCGTCTTTTCGTTCGGGGTATCCTCGTCGTAGGAGAAGGTGGACTCGCATCTAATCTGCTTGATGTCTTCGAGCTTGAGTCCAGGGGCCGCATGGGCGGAAGCGGCAATACTAACCAAGCCGCAGACCAAGACCGTGGTAGCTTTCATTGTCGTGTTCGCGCGTTTTTTTCCATGCATAAATCTATGGTACGGCGTAAAGCGGTTACCACAAGGTGCTAATAAATACTGCGCCTACAATTGTTCCCCAAATTGCCGCCGAGGCGATGCCGATTAATATAATCGCGCCAAGGAAGCTCACCGCGAGCAGCAGTCCGTCTCCCTCGATGTAGGCAACAGCGATCAGTGAGATCACCATCGCAGGCGCGACATTGCTCAGAGGCACTGGCATGAGTAGCAAGACAGCGGTCAACAATAGAACCATGATGCCGACCGCACGCTTTGTCGCTTCAAAAGGCATCGGCCAGCGCGGATGAACGGCTTTTTCCAGGTACTTCAGTACATAAATAGCGTGCTCACCAAGCCGGACCAGCTGCTTGGTCGGCAAGCGTCGCTTCATAATGAAATGCGGGAAAACAGGCTCGCCACGGCCTATAATTAATTGCACAGCCATAACCGCGAGGACGATAGCCCTGGGATCGTAGAGCCGATCGGCGTCGTCGATAGCAATCCAAGGCATAGTATGATTATGCCGAAAGAGTGCCGGTGTAAGATCGACGTTAGCCAGCCAATAGTGACGTACTCTCCCGGTGCTTGATGGATGACGTCCTCCAGCACCCGCGAACTCGGCATGCGCTGCTTTGTGTCGGTCAAGACTCGAATCCCCCGCGACGCCGTAGTGTCCCGTTGTCGATAACGCCGAAAGCTTGATTTCCGTTCCCTCCCAGCTGCTCACGATGCGGGGCGGGGGAAAACGGCCAGACGATAGCTAGCGGCTATCGACAAAGTCGACGCAGGTGTGATCGATCACATTCACAAAAATCTTTTTCTGACCCTCAATCATTCACTTCGTGATGGCCGTCACATCATTCGAAGCGGAGTGCGCATATCAATTGTGGCAGCGGCTGAGTACCAACAACAAGGAGATGCTCATGTATCGCAGCCTCGGTTTTGCAGTCATCGTACTTGCGGCCATCGGCTTTCCTGCCGAGAAGAGCCTCGCCGGCCACGGCGGCAGCGCCGGCAAATTCGCTGGGCCCGTAGCGAGCGTTGCGCCAGTTGCAACGAGGTCAGGCGGTACGGCGACCCCGGCGGTGAAAAAGCTGTCGCCCAAAGCCGGCGCGGCGTGCTTCCGCAACTGCATGCATGGCGTATCCGGCGCCGGCTGGGGCAATTTCTGCGATTCCGCCTGCTACGGCGGCTGATTGATCGCGGCGGCACGCGCTGCGCTGCCGCCGACTTACCTCACCGGCAACTCGTTCAGCGCGCCGAACGGCCGCGGCTGCTCGAAGCCTCGCCTGGCTCGATCCCCCACGTGCCAGTGAACGAGGCGCCTGGCGTTAGCCGGATTAGCGCCTCGCCGGTTCGAAATGCGTTCGGCGGGCAGGTCATAGGCTCGACCGCAAGACTGTGACGGCGACGGCGGACATCGGGAAGCGTGTCACCGCTAAACAGCATCAAGTAGGGGTAGCTCGCGTCGACCCAGAGCGAGACTTCGGTTCCGTGCTCCGGGTCTCGCAGCTCCACACGCGCGCGGCCCGCCGCGTCGCGCTCGAGATCGGTGAACGCATGGTCGAGCCGAGTCGCGCCGATCCGTCGCGGCGTGCGAAAATCGTACTCCGTGTGCTCCACGGCTCGCGTGCCGACCGGAAGGCCGCGCGCGTCGGAGCGCAGCACGGTTCGCGCGGGGGCGCGCAACATCAGGCGGTCGATCGTGGCGGTGCCGAGCGTCAGGTAGGGATGCGCGCCGCTGCCAAAGGGACACGCCTCACTGCCGAGGTTTGTGGCCGTCGTGCGCACTCGCAGTCCGCCGTCCGTCAGCGCATATTCCACGCTGAGTCTGAGCGAGAACGGATAACCCGGTTGTGGATGGAGGACGTGCACCATCACCGCCCGGTGTGACTCGCGCTCGGTGGCGGTCCAGTTGGCCCAGCGCACGAGGCCGTGGATGGCATTGCGGTGCTCCGGCTCATTTAGCGCAAGCTGGTGGCGGCGGCCGTCGAACTCGTAGCAGCCATCTTCAAGCCGGTTCGGCCACGGGATCAGGACTTGGCCGCGGCCCGAGGAGCTCATCTCGTCCGCCCCGTAGCCGTCGATCAGCTCCCGGCCGTCGGCGGAATATGCGCGCAGTCCACCGCCAACCTCGACGACCACGGCTCGCTGGTTCGCGAGCGCGATTTCGATCTGCTCGCCGGATGGCGCGATCATCGCTCGCCTCCCGTCAGCACGTCCAAGCGCATCCTCGTGGCCTCCCGCCGGAAGACCTTATTACTGGCTGGCGCAAGCTTTTGTCGCATGTCCTTGGCAGCACCTTGCCGACTAGTCTCTTCGCAACGCCCGATCGGAGGACCTATGTTCGGTACCCGACGCCTCAGTTGCACGGTCATGCTCGCCGCGTCGCTCCTGCCGCTGTTCGCAGCCGTGCCGCTGGCGGCGCAATCCTGGCCGACACGGCCGGTCAAGTTCATGCTGACGCTCGGGCCGGGCAGCGGAGCCGATATCGGCGCCCGGTTGCTGGCGGACCGGTTGACCAAAAAATGGGACCAGCCGATCGTCATCGAGAACCGGCCCGGCGGCGACGGCATCGTGGCGATCAACGCCTTTGTCAGCGCCCGGGACGATCACGTCCTGCTGTTCGCGCCGAGCTCCTCCTTCATCGGCCACCCTTACCAGCACGGCGATCTGCCGTACAAACCGGACGATCTCGCCCCCATCGCGCGCGTCTCCAATACTGTCGTCGCAATCTCGGTGCCGATGGACTTGCCGGTCAACACGCTCGGCGACGTCGTCGAGCTGGCAAGGAGCAAGCCGGGCCAACTCAACTGGGCCGGCCTGACCGGCGGTCTCGACATCATCTTCGAGGGGTGGCTCAAGAGCATCGGCGTCGATGTCAAAAAGGTTCCTTACCGCAACCCGGTCGAGGCGGCTAACGATCTCGCTGCCGGCCGCGTACAGCTCTACGAGGCCGCCTATGCCATTGCCCGCCCGCAGATCCAGGCCGGCAAGATCAAGGCTTTGGCAGTGACCAACACCGCGCGTGCCGCCGCGATACCCGACGTTCCGACGGTGGCGGAGGCCGGATACGCCGCGCTGACGATAGATGGATTGGTCGGACTGTTTGGGCCGCCAACGATGCCGACGGATCTGCGCGAGCGCATCGCCGCGGACATCAAGGCCGTGATGGACGCCGATCCGCTCATCAACGACCGCCTGATCATGACGGCCCAGGTTCCCAATCCGGGTGGGCCGGCGGAGTTCGCCAAGTCGATCGACGAACAGCGCGCGGTGCTTGCGAAGGCGGCGAAGGACCTCGGCATCACGCCGAAATAGCACATGGCGGCGCCTGGAAGCCGCAGGTCGCGGGGCGGCCGCCATTTCGCCGGAAACACACCGTGGCCGGTCCGGAACCTGCTACCTCTGCCAAACATGTGCTCGTCGCCACAAACCGCGCGGGACGAACTCCTCAAGGTAGGCGGCGAGCCAGATTTGAACCACGTGCAACTTTGAACGTTGTCGTTCACAACGCTCGCTTACGCGCCCTCTCGACGGAGCGCATGGCAGAGACGAACAAATTTTTGAGGATTGGCCCGATAACTTTTGGGTTCCTCTAATGCGCAAGATGCTCCTAGCCGGTGTCGCTACACTACTCCTGGCAGCAGGAGCGGCCCACGCCGCGGAAAAGGATGACTTGGGAAAGTATTGCGGCCCCAATAACGAACGCTGCGAGCCAAGTGACGCTTTGGAGAGGCCTTGGGGAGAGTCTTCACCGAGTCGGGTAACGGTAACTTCTCCTCTTCCTCCAGGCCCACCTCCATTGGGTTGGGTCTATGCTCCATATACGCAGTGCGCCGATCCACCGCGCTGTTCCATGGGCATGGTGAATGTGCAAGCCGATGGGCTCAATGTCCGCGTAACCCCCAATGGTCCACCGGTAATGTCACTGGTGAACGGAGTGCCGCTCATTCCGCTAGGGCGGCAAGGAGATTGGCTGCTCGTGGCTGCTGGTTGTGACCTAACTCCAACATGGGCATGGTCGTGGACCGCGGGTGTTCCACTTAATCGGTGTTGGGTGTACTTCTGATGAGAAACTGCTCCTAGCCGCTATTGCTGCGCCCTGGTCGCGCGTGCCCCATCTCGAAGACTGGGCGGGCCCCCTGTACTTATAACGACGTGAGACAATGAGTCGCGCAGCTGCGCGGAGTGAACTGCTTCGCATTTGGAGTAGGGGCCTCGTTCTAGACACCCGGACCAAGGGGGCGTATTGCATCGTTTCGTTGGTCGGTACGGGTTTGTGATGGTAGACACGAGTCCCCCGCGCAGCGTTATCGCCGGCTTGCCGAAGAATGTCTGGAAATCGCTTACACATTTCCAGACGGAGAGCGGCGGACGGTGCTCGTGCAAATGGCGCAAGTCTGGCAGCGGCTAGCCGACGAACGCGCCAGTAGCGCCACCATGCCGCTATTCCCGCTGGCCGAGGGTCAAGCGGCCCCGGTGCAACAGCAACAGCAAATTCAGCGCGACGAAGACAAGAACGAGTGACGGCGCTCGTGCCGGCCTATCTGCCCAGAATTTTTAGTGCGGCCACACACAGCTTCTCGGGATCGCGCTCGCCATCCTTGGCGAGTTCGACGATCACTTTGGCAACCGCCGTTCTCAGAGGATCAGTGTGTTCGACGAGCCCCAGCCCGAGCTTGCTCAGCGCGGCCTGGAATGCTGCTGTGAGCGAAGCGATTTCGTCCGGTTCCAATACGGGGCCGGATTCGCTTTCGAGAATGGCTTGAATTGCCACGTCCAACCTCCACACGCGCCGCACGGGAAAGGTAGCATATGCCCCGCAGCGGCGATATGTCCGATGGGTGATGTTAATCGCCCAGGGAGATAGCCCATCTGTGTCTGGATTGCACGCAGCTTAAAGATAGCCATAGCCGCTGACTATCGTCCAAGGCGGACAATCCAAAAGCGTCGCGCTAAGCTCGAAGCGTAGAGCGGAGAGACGATCATGCCCGCAAGAAAACTGTCGACCAGCGAGGCAGAGCAACTGCGCGCGTTCGAACGCCAGGGCCATGATGCTTTAGCGGCGACCTACCAGGAGTTTTTCGCGCCGGTCACCGCTATAGCCATTGCGCCGCTTCTCGACGGGGTCGGCCTGCGTCCTGGGACGCATCTCCTCGATGTGGCGGCCGGACCCGGGAAGCTCACAGCCGCGGCTGCAAGCCGCGGCGCGCAAGTCATCGGCGTCGATTTATCGCCGAGGATGGTCGAATTGGCGCGCCGGCTCCACCCAGGTATCGATTTTCGCGAAGCCGAAGTCGAGCATCTGCCGTTTGCAGATCGTACCTTTGACGCGGTCGTCTGTAGCTTCGGCCTCGGACACTTTCCGCAACCCGAAGCCGCGGTCGCGGAGTGCGTGCGCACCATCAAGCCCGGCGGACGCATTGCTCTGTCCTGGTGGGACGACCCGGCCCGGCAACGGATCCAAGGCCTGTTCCGCGAAACGATTGCCGAGCTCGCCGTCACGCTGCCGCCCGATCTGCCGCAAGCTCACAACTCGTACCGTTTCTCCGATACGGAGGAGTTTCTGCGGCTCCTGAGGGGGGCAGGGCTCGTCGAGGTTGCAGTCGCGGAGCACGCAACGAGCTACTGCGTCCCGGATTTGGAGACGCTTTGGCGTGGCGGTCTGGGCAGCTGCGTTCTGACCGGCGCTGCGATCAGGCATCAAGACGAGGCCACGCAGAAACGAATTCGCGCCGCGTTCGAGCGCCGTGCGAGCGTATACAAATCTGCCAACGGGCTGGACCTGCCGGTCGCATTCAAAGTGGGCTCAGGCCGCAAGCCGATTTGATGTTCCCCCCGCCTTTTATTTGACTGTGACGGTGATGAGAATTTCGCCGTTCAGCCGATCATTTGCATTGTCCTGGTTCGTGCGTTGATACCTGAATTGATCGGTGCCCCTAAAATCCGGTTTGGACTGATAATAGACCACGGCCGTTGGCGCAGATTTTCCAGCGCATGGCTGGGCGCCGCCGAGCTCAGTGTTTGTCGGCAAGGCTTTGTTTTCTTCTGTCGTGGTGGCAGTTCCGTTTGCCGGCGGTCTGGTAATTTTCACCACGACGTGCTGCGGCATGCAGGATCTGTCAAACCCGACGTGTTCTGAAACCTCTGTCTTAACGCCCGACTGGACCGTTCGCGAAAGTGATGCGGCAAGTGCCTGAGCTGACGCCGTGACGGCAGCAGGTTCACGCACGAGATAATGCCAAACGCCTCCGATCAGGAGGGCGATACAAACGGCGGCGATTCCTATGACGAGAATGCGCAGCCGCCCTGCCGCGGTCAGCCAGGCAGCGCTTCCACCCCTTTGCACCGCAACTTCCGCGGGTCGAACCTTGAATGAGACCTGGCTGCCATTGTCACGGAGCGACGCCGTTGGGCGTGAGATGTCGATCTGCAACAATGCTTTGACAGCCTCTGCAAGCTGCTGCAGATGCTTTTCAAGCGGCGGCGTCAGCGCATCGAGCCAATGGATGGCGCCAAGGAAATATTCCATAGACCTGGTTGGGACGACCTCTTCGATCCGCAGAGGGATAATCGGAACGCCTTTGCTTACAGCTCGCTCGATCTCGCGATGGATCTGCCGTGAGTCGTTGGCGTTGGCAGAGAAAATCAGCACCATCACGCGACATTGATCGATGGCTTCGATGATGGCGTGTCCATATTCTTGGCCCGGCCTGATGTCGCGCGGCGCAATCCAGCACCGGACGCCAGCCCGCTCCAGCACGGCACACGCGGCATCTGCCGCTGTCTTGTCCTGGTGCGAGTAGCTAATGAACGTGTCTAAAGCCATTGCACCGTCGAGGCGTCCCCGCACCAGCACGGAAAACGCGTGCGGCCACGGTTTCAGTTTGGATTATAGTTGACAGCGGGACTCGATGCCAGCTGACCACGACAGGCATGGCTCTTGCAAAAATCCTCTGCGTTCTCTCGGTTGTTATTGACACCCTCCGAGCGCACGTCCTTAGCAGCCCACTCATGCCTGGAAGTCGGCACCGGCAGACGAAAAAGTCATGGACTCATTTTGACTGAAGGAAACGTGCACGGCCAATTCGACGCCGAAAAAGATGTCCTTTGGTGTCGGCAACTTAAACTTAGTGACCGGTGTTGCGATCGGCACGGGGGAACCAGTTCGAAAGGGCCATAGTCATTCCTCCACAGCCGCGCGCTGTTCAGGCTGTGTTCAGCATACGAGGGGCATTATCCATTGCCCAAAAGATGATCCCTGCGCACCCAGTGTTGGAATTCCCGACGGCGAGATTAAAGAGCGTAGGAAACAAGGGAGGATAAGAATGATCAGGTTGATCGCTGCTGCCGGCTTTTTCGTAGCCGTAGCAACTTCGGCGCAAGCGATAACGCCTGCGCCAATTTCTCAGTCCGGCACGGTCACGCAAGTTCGCTTCGGATGCGGACCAGGCAGGACACTAGTCGCTGGCCGCTGCGTAGCCAGAACCACCATCCGGCATACGCGCCGAGCCATCCGCAGGGGCGTTTACTGAGAGAAACTGGGCTCTGATCGCCCAAGCGCCATCGGCGGATAGCGGTGAGTAGACGGCTTGTGCCTCACGCTCGTCTCAGACGCGGCGAGGGCGCCCCCGGTTGAAACTCACCTTGCCCTTGGCTCCTCCAGCGCGCCGAACGGGCGCGCCTGCTCGAACGCGCGGCTCGCGCGCAGGACGAGGGCGTCGGCGCCGATCGCGCCGACGATCTGCAGGCCGATCGGCAAGCCGGCGCGCGTCAGTCCGCAGGGAATGGAGGCCGCCGGCGCTTGCGTCAGGTTGAACGGATAGGTGAACGGACACCACTGCGTCCACGCCTCGCCCCACTCGCCCGCGGGCGGCACCACGTGGCCGACCTCGAAGGCGGCGCGCGGCATGCTCGGCGTCAGCAGCAGGTCGTAGCGCGCGAAAAAGCGCGCAAATACCTGATGCAGATCCGCGCGCTTGAGCTGCGCGCGAATATAGTCGCCGACCGGCGTCGCAAGCCCGCGCGCGGCGGCTGCGAGGAGCCCCGGCTCGGCCTCCGCTTGCACGCGCTCGCCAAAAGACTGCAACAGCGTCGCGAACGATGACCACCACAGCGTGTCCCACACCGCGATGGGATCTCCCTCGAGCTCCGGATCGGCCTCCTCGACATGCGCGCCGACTTCTTCGAAGGCGCGCGCCGCCGCCGCGACCGCCGTCTCGATCTCGGGATCGAGGCGCTTGGCGTATTTTAGGCGCGGTGAGTACGCGACCTTGATGCCGCCGATGCCGTCCTCGAGGCCGACGCGAAAGTCGGGCGCGGGCGAGGTCCAGGCGTACACGTCGCGCGCGTCCGGAGCGGCCATGATGGTGAGCGCGAGCGCCGCATCCGCAACCGAGCGGGTGAGCGTGCCGACATGGGCAAGCGTCCCGAGCGGCGACGTCGGCCACGCCGGCACGCGCGCGCGCGTCGGCTTGAGGCCGTAGCAGCCGGAAAACGCCGCCGGGATGCGGATTGATCCGCCGCCGTCGGTCCCGAGATGGATATTCCCCATGCCGAGAACCACGGCCGCCGCGGCGCCGCCGGAGGAGCCGCCTGGCGTCATGCGCGTGTCCCAAGGATTGCGCGTCACGCCGGTCAACGGGCTGTCGGTGACGGCCTTCCATCCGAACTCGGGCATGGTCGTCTTGCCGATAACGATTGCGCCTTGCTCGCGCAGCCTCTCCACAGCCGGCGCGTCGTTCGTCGCCGGCGCCGCCGGCGTGAGCTTCGATCCAAAGCGCGCGGGCATGCCGGCGACGAGCAGGTTGTCCTTGATGCCGACCGGCACGCCGTCGATCAAGCCGCGCGGGGCACCGGCGCGCCAACGCGCCTCGGAGACGCTCGCGCTCGCGAGCGCGCCCTCGCGATCGACCCAGCAAAAGGCGTTCACCGCGCCGTCGTGGCGATCGATGCGATCGAGAACGGCGCGCACCGCCTCGACCGGCGAGAGCTCCTTGCGGCGATAGCGCGAGAGCAACTCGGCGGCCGGCAAGAACGCAACGTCATCATTGGAAGCGCGGGCGATGGTGCGAGGTCCTCCGTTGCGAGGCGATCGTATGTCAAGCCGGCTTTGCCCCGGAAGCGGACAAACAAACGATCGTCTCGGCATGTCCGCTTCGTG
Source organism: Xanthobacteraceae bacterium (assembly GCA_035693615.1). Classification (GTDB taxonomy): domain Bacteria; phylum Pseudomonadota; class Alphaproteobacteria; order Rhizobiales; family Xanthobacteraceae; genus VAZQ01. The sequence continues at coordinate 132,583 of DASSGH010000026.1, read as the reverse complement.
CCAATTGGCGACATCGCGGGCCATCAACTCTGCGGCGTACTGCACGGCAAAGGCGAGCGCTGGGCCGAATTAAGTCCGCACCAGTCCGGCGGCCTTCAAGGCCGCCGCAATGATCGGGCCGGGTGCAACGGCCGGCTTCGCGCCGGGCGGCGCCCCGGGAACGTCAGGAACCGGAAGACCTGCGGCCTTGAAGGCCGCCGCGACCACGACATTCGGGTCGAACGCGTAACGCGTCTCCTGTTCTTTAGCCCCGTCAAGCAAAGCTTCGGCCGAACTTTCCGTGCTTTCGGCGGCCGTTCCAGCGATGACCAAGGCGCGGTCGTCTGTTGGAATCTTCGTCGGTACTGACCCCGGCGCCGCAGCGCGCGGCATTTCAACCAGAGATTCGTGCATGCGCCAGAACCGCGCGATACGACGCGTAGAGGAGATGCCTACATCCAGGAAAAATGCACCGGCAGCACCGCAACTCTCAGCACCTGTCATCGTCGCGAGTGGCACGCCGTGCGCCATGCCGCTGAGGGTAAATGCTTCGATCACCGCGTCACCGTTTGCGTCGTTCCATACGCGGCGCGCGTGGCTCCCGATCGCTTCTTGATAAGACGGACTGTCCGAAAGCCCGTGCACGTTGGTCCATTGCCGAATGATGTCTTCACCGTTGAAAGGTTTTACGATCGGATCGTTGGCACCATGCCATACAGAGATTCTCGGCCACGGCCCGCGATGTCTGGATGCCGCCCGCACGCGATCGCCAAGCGCCTGCGCCGCATGTCCGTGCTCCGTGAACATGGCCTCGAATGCTTGTTGAACGTTGCTGGCGCACCCATAGGGCAGCCCCGCGATAATAGCACCGCCGGCAAAAACCTCCGGATATGTTGCAAGCATGACAGAAGCCATGGCACCGCCGGCCGAGAGGCCAGTGACGAATACTTTGCGGCGGTCGGCAGCAAATATCCCAATGGCGTGCTCGACCATCTCCCTGATCGAAAGCGCCTCGCCCTGGCCGCGCGCGATGTCGCCCGGCGAAAACCACGAGAAACAATTCTTCGGATTGTTGGCGGGCTGCTGCTGCGGATAGACGATGGCGAAGCCGAGCCTGTCGGCGAGGGACGACCAACCGGTGCCGTGATCATACTCGTCTGAGTTCTGGGTGCAGCCATGTAGCGCGACGACTAATGGCGCATGAGGCGGCATGTCTTGGGGGGCGTAAACGAACATACGAAGGTTGCCGGGATTTGCACCAAACCCGGTCAGTTCTCGCAGCCGCGTCGGACGGCCGGCGGGGGCTACGCGAGCCCCAGCCACCTTCTTTCTGGCCGATGCGAGAAGAGCTTCGAATTTGCTTCGAAACGCACCCAATCGGGCGAGAATCTCGCGGGAATCATGCATCCAAGGCACCCCATGTTGCATCGCAAAAGATCATTGTGCGTTGCAAAACATGGTGGCTGCAAAGACGAAGTCAAGAACCGGGGCCGGTATGCTCGACCCATTAGCGGCAATGTACTGGGGCAGCCCAGCGCGATGATCTAAAAACGCCCGTGAGCACGCCGATCTGCCGGCAGGTCGCCCGACTGCCGCCGGGCGCGGTGTGGGCGATCACGTCGCCGTCGCGCCCGCGAGCAGCGTGATGAACTCGCGCGCGCTTTAACTGATTGAATTGCATTCCATCAGTTTTTAATCTCGAAGCACCGCAAGCTGCTCTCTCAGAAGCGGGGCCGTTGCGAATAAATCCTGACTCGCATCTCGCGGTCACGTGTCCATCCGTTCGACCCATTGGGCGCGCCAGGCGCTCGCCTCGAAAGGATCCGCAAAGTACTGTGTCTCCCGCGCAACCTTGCCGTCGCTGAACTCCATGATGCTCACGGTGTAGGACGGCTGACCGTCATATGTCAGGATGTACTCGGTGACCCAAAAATCGCCGCTGCCACTGACTCGCCGCACATCGAAACGCTTTTTGCTCGGCTGCTTAGCGCGTGTGATCTGTATGTTGCGTCGACCGCGGATTCGCTCGCCCGACTGGGGGTATTCGAGCACGGCATCCTCGCGATAGATGTCGTGCTCGGCTTCGAAATCGCTGGCATCGGACGCGGCCCAATGCCGATCCAGTGCCGCACGTATCTCTTGATCGGTCATATCGCCCTCCACCAATGGACGATGCCTCGGAATGTGACAATCGAATATCGTTGGGCGCTAGGCCAGTAGGATCATCTACCAGCACTGGCCACGCGCAGGATGCGCTCGACACAAGAAGCGGCGCGGCGCCACGTCTCGATTCGATCTTGTGCCGTAGGAAACCAGTCCGCCGCTCGTCACCAACGCGCTCGGACTAGATCGCCGGCATCGATGCACTCGTTAGCGCAAGCGCGCGCAGGGCCTTACATGGCCTTGCCACTGGCTCGTTTGCATTCGGATCGGAACTTTTTGCGAGCCTTGCCGTGCAGACCCTTGGCATTTGCTTGATCGGAACAGGCCTTGGAAATTGCTTCTTTGTCGGGGCTGCCCATTTTCGATGTCTGACCCTGCGGGACCTGTGCAAAGGCTGTTCCCATACCGATCGTGAGAGACAGGAGTATTGCATTAACGAGTGACCTATTCATCAAGACCTCCCGTGACCGCTGGACTGCGGGACTCCAAGCAAAGGTGTGAGCGCCATTCGAACGATGATTTTATCCGCATCCGAACTGACATGCGAGCGGCTTCATGCCCCGACGATGGGCACTGGCGGTATCGGCAATCTTTCGATTGGGGTCCTGAGGGAAGCGCTCCGCAGGCCACGTCTACAAAACAATACGTCGGGGGCTTACGCCGGCAGGTGCCGCTTCAGGAAGTTGCGCGCCCGGTTGATGGTGCGGGCCTTCAGCTCCGGCGGATCCTTCCAGGGAAACACCGTGATCTCGGCGTTTGGCGCCAGCGAGGCGATGTCGGTCGAAACCTGGAGCGGATGCGCCGTCACGTCGTCGGGCAGGACCAGCATCGGCGTCTGGCACGACTTCGCGAAGTCGCGCGACACGCTGTACACGAAATCGGGCCGCACGCGGTAGAGGCTGTGCAGGTATTTCTCGATCGTTTCCATCGGTACGTCGCGCTGGCGCTCGCGGAACTCCTTGGCCCAGACGTCGCGTCCGGCGTTGAACATGTAGTCCGGCTGCTCAGGCCGGTGCCCGACCGGCTGGCTCAGCAGCGCGGCGACGACGCGCTGCGGTGCGCGCTCCATCAGTTTCATCCCGAACGGGCCGCCGATGCAATTGCCGAAGAAAAAGAACTGGCGGATGCCGAGATGGTCCATCAGTCCAAGCTGGTCGTCGGCAAACGCGCCCCAGGGATCGTCGACCGGCACCGGGCCGGTGGACTCGCCGCCCGTGGCGTTACGCTGGTCCATGGTGATGACGCGGAAGTCGTTCTTGAATTCCTCCGGGATGTTGATCACCGCGTTCGCCCAGACCGCGATGCGCGAGTTCAAGCCGCCGCCGGGCGTCGCCAACAGCGGAAAGCCCGTGCCGATCTCAGTGTAGCGGATGCGGACGTTGCCCTTCTCGTAGTAGCCGGTCTTGCCGCCCGCCGGCGCGCCTTGCGGGGCGCTTGTCTGCGGCGCCTGGGCAAACGCCTGCGGTGCGGCTGCCGTCGCCGCTGCCGCGGCGCCCGTCGTCAGGACAGTGCGTCGGCTTGAATCGATCATCGCCTCCCTCCCGTATCGTTGTCGCTGGCATGCGCCTGGCCCCCGCGGCCCATCATTGGACTGATAGCTTCCGGCATCTCCGGTGGGCGCCACCTCACTGTAGCACAAGCTCTCAAAGCGAGGGCGAACACGCGCCACAGCATGACGCCCATTTCCCTGCAGGCGAGATCGACTTAGCGCTTCGGGAACTCCAGTCGCTTCGCGACAAATACGGAACAGCGCGCGTTCACGGTCGAGGGCTTGCCGAATTAGGCGACGCAAGCGCCGCGCAGAGTCTTTGGGGCCGCGACAGTTCGCGGCCTATCTCTGAGCGGCGCTCGCCGGTGCTGCCGTGGGCGCTGGATTGACCACCCCGTAATGATCGGCAAGGAAATTGCCGGGGTTGTAATAGGATGCTGGCCGCGGACGTTCCGCCAGCATCGTGTCGTTCCAGATCGCCCAGTCGTTCTTGAGGCGATCGAACACGTCCTTGTACCTATCCTTGAGATTCGCCCGCTCGCGGGGATCCTTGACGACATCGAACAGGAACTCGTTCCCGGCGATCTGCAGATACTTCCAGTCGCCGTCGCGCAGGGCGCGCTGTTCGCCGGCCTTGAACCGCCAGAACAACTTGCGCGAATGGGCCGCCGCGCCGCCGGTGAGGACTGGCAAGAGATTCTCGCCGTCCGGCGGATAAGAAGGGTCGCCCTGCGTGCCGGCAGCCGCCAGCAGCGTGGGCATCCAGTCCATCGTGATCATGACCTGCTCGGACACCGCTCCCGCCGGGATGTGCCCAGGCCAGCGCGCGATTGCCGGGATGCGAAGGCCGCCTTCGAGCAGTTCGCCCTTCATGCCGGTGAACGGCCAGATATTGGAGAACCGCTCGCCGCCATTGTCGCTCGTGAAGATGACGATGGTGTTGGCGGACAGGCCGTGTAGCTCGAGCGCCTGCACCACGCGGCCGATATTGCCGTCGAGGCTCTGCATCATCGCCATGTAGGTCTTCTGCGTACCGCCGTCGCGGTGAAAGGTATTGCGAATCCGTTTCGATTCCTCTTCGTCGTCGGGACCCTCCCACGGCCAATGCGGCGCGGTGAAGTGCACGCTGAGCAGGAACGGCTCTTTCGATCTCGCGTAGCCTTCGATGGTCTCGACCGCCCTGTCGCCGAGCAGGTTGGTCATATAGCCGTGCCGCTCGACCGGCACCTCCTGCTCATGCAGCTGGTACGCTTCCGCGCCGCTGCGTGATGCATCGGGACCATGATTGAAGTAATCCGCCGCGCCGCCGAAAATCCCAAAGAAGCGGTCGTAGCCGCTCTTGAGCGGGCTGTAGTCCGGCAGAAAGCCGAGATGCCACTTGCCGACGAGGCTGGTGCCGTAGCCCGCCTTCTTGAGCAGCGAGGGAAGGGTCGGATGGCTTGGCGGCAGGCCGATGGTTTTTGGCGTGGCAGCGTTAATTGGCTCTTCGAGGCCCACCTGAAGACGCATCTGATAGCGCCCGGTGATCAGCGCGGTGCGGGTCGGTGAGCAATTTGCGGAGTTCGAGTAGCCCTGGGTGAATCGCAACCCCTCGAGCGCCAAGCGATCGACGTTCGGCGTCGTGTAGTCGCGCTGGCCATAGCAACTGACGTCGGCATAGCCGAGGTCGTCGGCGAGGATGAAGACGATGTTCGGCTTTGTGTCTTGCGCGAAGCTGGTGCGGCCGAAACCCGCTAGCGCCAATGAGCTTGCTGCGCTCCCCTGAACGAAACCCCGGCGGGTGAACGCGTTCCGATTGCCGGGCATGTGTCCCTCCCGTGACAGAGTTTTTCTACAGTTTTGCGACGAGGCTACAACTTAGGTCGAGAGGAAGAAAGCCGGCAAGAAGGCGGCGTCATCCTGATCTCAGCGGGGTTTCCTGTCCGCCCCGTCCGCATCGTGGCCGGTCGGATTGGCTGCGGCGCAATGGGCTTCGCTATTGCGCCTATGGGCTTGCTCCTTCACCCCGATCCGATACCTTGACGCGCCGGCCTTAGCTCGTCGCGCGATTTGATGACGACACTGCCCCAAACGAAACAGACATTCACGCCATTTGCGACCGGTCGCCAACTGCCATGAGCGGTCATCCGATTGCAGGGCGCGGTCGAGTCGACGGCTTGGTCGTGGCTGTCGCGCTCGCCTTGAGCGCGTGCACGGGCGGTCACCTCAGAGGAGAAGGGGGTTCGGGAGGTCCTCGGCCGGAAAACTACAAATCCGACATTCTCGCGATGTTACACGTCTACTTCAGAGATCCGACGCAAATCCGCGACGCCAGCGCGTCCGAACCGAAGCTGCTACTGGTCGGACAGCGCAACCGCTACGTCGTGTGTCTGCGGTTGAATGCCAAGAAGAGCGACGGAGAATATGCCGGCACGAAGCAATACCTCGCTGTTTTCAGCGGCGGCCGGCTCGACCAGATGGTCGAGGCCAAGCCCGAGGATTGCGCGGGCGTCGAATATCGGCCATTTCCCGAAGCGGAAACCCTGTCCCGATAGGCGGGCGCAGGAAAGGCTGATGCTTCGACCGCTGAAAAATGCAAGATGGATTACTGCCTTCAGCGCTATCGTCAGGGAGAGATCATGAAAAAGCTTACGCTTGGAATTATCGGCGGTGCCGCCTTGCTGACTGTGGCGCCCGTTTCGCTGCAATGGTCGAAAGATGAAGTATCTCTCTCGCTTAATAGTGCTGATGCCCGAATAGTGCGGCCACACCGGACGTATCGCCGCGCGGCTTGTGTACCCGCGGCGGCTGGAGTGGCCGGATACGGCTATCGCTATGCCTCTTCGTACTATTCCGCCTACTCCGCGCCGAGGCCGTATTGGACCTGTTACAGGCCCGTAAGCCCCTCCGTGCGTGCCGTCTATTGGCCCTTTCCCCCATCCCGCTACAGCTATTACCTGCCGCCCTTTGCGACCGTAAGCGCAACCGACGTAGCGCTACGCGGACGATGATCGGTGTGCGATGTCGCCGAAAATAGACCGTGGGCGATCGGCTTGGCGCAGTGCGCTTCGCTTATTGCGCCCGACGCGCGCTCGAGCGAGGCGATCCGACCAAAAACGGATTCTACGGCGCGCCGCAGGCGGAATAGCAAACGCAGAGCGCGAGGCTCGCCCAGACCGCCGCGCTGAAATAAAGCGACATCCAGGCAATCTCATCCTTCCACTCGGCGATGTCGTGGGTCACGACCCAACGGAAGCTCGCGTCGCGCAAACCCTCCAGAGGGCTGAGAGGTCTGCTGCCGTTTGCAAGTTCGGCCCGCCATCGCGCCAGATACATCGGCACGTCGATGGTCGCGAGAAACGCGAGATAACCGGCGATGCCGATGATCGCCATGACCAGGGCCGCCCAAATCGCGCGGTCAAACTCCGGCAGCAGCCGGCAAAGTCCAACCGCGACGATGAAGAAGGTCAACGCCCATATCGAATTTTCAATGGCGTTGCCAACGTACTTCTTGGTCAGCACCGCATGCCACGAGAAGCATTCCGCGATCAGGATCAACGGCACGATCAGCCACGCGACATTCAAGGCGGTGTCCGCTCCCCGCATGGTGCCCAGCTGATGCAGGATAATGGCCCACTGGGCGGCGAAGCAGACCTCGGCCACCGTGGCCACCGATCGGCCGACGATCACGCTCGACAGCCAGGTATCGAACAGGCAGATGCGCTGAACATCCGCGCGCGGGAGGAACGATCTGAATGCGCAGCCGAAGACGTATGCCGCGCAGAGAAAGAGCATCAGCTCGACCCCGGACGCGCTGCCGAGGCCGCCGGCCCGCGGTGTCTCCAGGAAATGGTACAGCGAAAACCAGGCCGCGATATTGATGGCGCTCACGAGCGTCAATAAAGACCACCACCAGGCGAGGGGATTCGACCAAGCCAAGGACCTTGACCGCGCCGGGTATTGCGAACCCATGGATCGCTCCGCGTGTAACCCAACTGACATTTTGTCGTAGCAATTCTGTCACACAGCCTGCGGCCAGGGACACAAAAGAGCAAGAGAAAAGAGGGTTGGCGCCGGATTGCGGGATCGCAGGCGCCAGGTGTCTTGTCAGCTACAATGATGGGCAGTGGCACGGCTGCGAGGCGCGCACATGTTGCGGATCGTCGAGGACCCGTTCGACTGGCTCAGCGCTCCAGAAACGAGAGCGTCGCAGCGCCGATGTTGAGCAAAGGTTCCGAAGAACGCGCCCCGTCATCCTGACGTTGGCAAGCAATATTTTGTAAAGATCAGCTTGAGGGCGTCCTTCGTTCGCTCGATGTCGCCCCGTATCGTGATTGAATTCTTATTATCTTTTTCAACTTTCGGCAGTCCTTCGAAAGTATGCTCTACAATCGTGTTATCACCTTCAAACGATATCTTGCGGTTGTGCTCGTCAATCACAACGGAGTTTGGTTTTATTTCCTTCAAATAATACACCCAAGAATTGCCAGGCGTCTCCACCGATATGATGCAGTTATTTTCATCAAGGATTGAGGACAGCAATTGAGGGGTCCTTCCCTCGGTGTTTCCGGAAAAAACGTAGTTGATGGCTTGCTTGAATTCGTCGTTTTCAGAAATTGCTGCGCCAACCCATGTCGTCGCAGTCATCAAAATGGCCAAGCAGAATCGCCGCATGTCCGAGCCTCCATCCCATCGGCCTACGCCTTCCCTTCCACTCCGACTCTTATCCATCTCGAAGACCGCAGAAATACGATGTGAGGGGAATAGTGGCGCTCTTTTGTCAAACTGTGACGCGGCGCACGGCCGGCGACGACCGCCTCAGACGCAAATCACCCAAACCGCAGATAGGCGGACTCAAATGCGCCGGTCTTCTGCACCCCCGACGACACCCTAGCCGGCTGTCTCGCACGAGTGTGAGCCAAATCACACACTGGGAATCAGAGGTTGCGCTAGCTTGCCGCGCAGTTTCGTTCTTTTGATCGCCGGATGCGTCGGCCTGTTAACCGTGGGCGATCATTTAGGTCGAAACAACCTCCCGAGGATGGCGAACCGGGGCCCAAGACCTCCAAAACCAGATAAAATCCTTTGAAGCGGAGAATGCAGTTCTTAGGCACCAGCCCGAAAACCCAAACCCGACTCCTAAAGCCTCGACCCGTTGCTGGGATGGAGCATCGCGATGGCAGAGGACTCCAAGTTCCCGAACCTCGGCGGCAACGGCTTCATCTGGATCCTGCTCGTCGCTGCCGGAACGTACCTCGTGGCGCAGCCGCAGGTGTCGCTCCAGGGCAGCCGCCCAGCGAGCACCGAGCGGTCCATCCCCGAACGGGTCGGGGAGCAACACGTCGACGCGCGATTGTGGCAGGATCCCTTTGCGGCCGTTGCCGACTATCTTGCAAAGTCCTCGGGCCTCAACCCGAAGAACTGCGACGGCCGCAACGGCGGATACGAAGACATCGAAACGTACTGTCGTCATCCTTTGAATCCCCCAGCAGCCGCGCAGACATCCGAGAAAGCAGCACCGGACGCGCTGCCTGACCTTACGCTGGTGGTATCGGCTTCCGCATCGTCCTATTCGGAGGATCAGGAAGCCCGGCGACGCAAACGCTATGCAGTCCTGGCGGGACTAAATGCCGAGGGCTTCGTGCCGGAGAATGCGCAGCATATCGGATTCTTCTGGCCCGGCGCGGGCGCTTGTTGGTGGCACGGTCATCGCATCGCCGCGAATGGCCCGTGCGCAGCCGGCAAGGCAGCCTACCGTTGGGTAGTGAATCGGCGAGGAGCAATCGGCAGGTCCGCCCCCGTCCATTCAGCCGCGTCGCCGCCTACGTTGCCTAAGATCGTCCCATACGAATGGTTCAGGAGGGACCCCGAGCGGGTCAACGGCAAGAAAGGATCCCGAATTCTCGTGCTTTGGTTCGACGAAGACGCGCTGGCCGCGAACGCGCCACGTACGCCCGCCGCTCCACTGCAACAGTTTGCCAAGCTTTTGTGTCCTAGCCCTCCGGCCAAGGACAACCGTGCTGACAAGCTCCCTGCTGACAAGCGCTTTGTAAAGATTCTTGGTCCGCAGCTCTCAACGACGCTGAAGGCGATGGTCGATGAGGTCAACGGCAGGGGTTGGTCGAAAGACGACTGGTCGGGCGGGATCTGTCCAAATTCGGTCGCTCCCCCCCAGTTCTACGTCTCCGACGCAACCGCCAGCGATGCAACATTGATGCCTGATCGCATCGATTCAAACTCGCCTTGTCTCGCCTCGGGCAGTTGCCTCAGAGATTTCTTTCGCGATAGAGGCATCGCACTCTACCGACTGATCGCCACGGACGAAGCGCTTGCTCGCACGATCACTGCCGAACTGGCCCTGCGCGGTGTCGTTCAGCAGAGCCGCCCCAGCGAAATCGGTTGGATCGCGAAATGGAATTTGATTTCAGCGCCGCTGATTCGGACTGCGCGGTGGATTGTTGGTCAGCCTGCCGACGGCAACCACCACATTGTACTCATCTCCGAGTGGGACACGCTGTACGGGCGGGCACTCCCCGACACGATGGCGCGCTGTTTGCGAGATGACGCGTGCAAGCCGGATAAACCTGATCGAGATCCCGGGTGGCTGCATCGCTACGAATACTTGCGCGGGCTGGACGGCCAGATGCCGAACGTCGCCGGCTTGGACTCCGGCAGCGGCGGCAAGGACAGCGACAACAAGCCAAACAAGGATGGCAAGGACAACAAGGATAGCATCAAGAACCGACCCGATCCGAGCGCGAAGGACCGTCCCGAGGGCCAGGGCCAGTACGACTACCTTCGACGTCTTGGGGATCGCATCCGACAACTGGATGCGGAACTGCGCAGCACAGATCAAGGAGGCATTGCGGCCGTTGGCGTTCTCGGCTCCGATGTCTACGACAAATTGCTCGTGTTGCAAGCCTTGCGGCCGCTGTTTTCGGACGCCTGGTTCTTCACCACCGATCTCGACGCCCTGCTGCTTCATCCGGCCGGCCAGAGCACGCGCAACCTCCTGGTCGCCTCGGGATTCGGCTTGCAGCTGCGGCCTGACATTCAGAAAGAAATTCCGCCGTTCAGGAGCAGCTACCAGACGGCCGAATTCCTCGCTGCACGCGTCGCGGTCCGCAGCGATGAGGTGCCCTCTCCGTGCTGGTCGAAGGCTCCGCTGCTATTCGAGATCGGCAGCTCGCAGGAATTCCAGTTTGCCGGCGCAGTCCCGCCGAAGTCCGATGCATGCGAGGCGGCCTTGCGCGACTGCGAGGAGGACACGGCTGGAACTCAACCGTCCGGCTCATGCACGCCCGCTCGCAGCGAATTCTTCCGCGCCGATCACCCCGGATGCAAGGACGAATTGACCAAGTGCCACCTCGTCCAGCCTGTCGCCACGGCGATGGTGCCCGAGCTCAGCACGCGTACGAGGCGAGGTCTCGCGGGCGTTGGGCTCCTCATCGGGTTCGGCCTTGTGTTCTTTCCGGGCGTTAGGTTGTTCAGGCATCGAGACCAGGACGGCATGCAAAGCGGCTCGCCGCCGTTCCCGCGCTCCACGAAGGGCCTCGTCTATTTCGGCATCCTCACCATTCTGGGGGTTGGCTTTGTCATGGCCACGCCGGTCGGCACTTGGCTGACGCAAGGCGGCCAGCCGATCAGACTGCTAGAGGGTATCAGCCTCTGGCCGACGATCTTCCTGCGCTTGGCGACGCTGCTGCTGTGCATCTGGCTGCTCTTGTTCAGCCTAGACGCGCTAAATGACAATTTGAAGCAGATCGAGGACGAGTTGCACCTGAAGCAAGTGCGCGATGATCTCGAGAAGGAGCAAACTGTGCTCCTTGCGGCTGGGCGGCGCTTGACCTGGCTGGCGCGCCGTTTCGGATATCGACTGCCGGATTTTGCGGGGGATGACGTGTTGACTTTCTGGGGCAAGTACTTCTACCGCGGACGGCTAGGGGCCCGCATTGTCCGTGTCGTCGCCGGCGTGGTGGCCATGGGCGTGCTCTGGTGCATTCTTTTTTTGATCTTCGGCAATCCACACGCCCCGACCAGGGGCGATCTAAGTGCCGTATTTTACTATGCCGTCACCCCGCTGCTGTTCGGGGTTACCCTCCTCCTGATCTTTTTCGTCGCGGATGCCACTTGGCTGTGCTGGCAGCTGACCCGTGATATCCGCACCCCGACCATAGTTTGGCCGGAGCGGACGCTGCGGGAATTCAGCAGGCGATACGGTCTGCCGCAGGGGGTCGTTGCCGACTGCATCGATCTCCTCTTTGTCGCCAAGCGCAGCAAGCGCATCAACACGCTGTTGTATTGGCCGTTCCTGATCATCGCCCTGATCGTCGTCTCGCACAGTCCGGTGCTGGCCAATTATGGGCGCAGCATTCCGGACCTCGTTACGATGGCAGTCGCCGTCCTCATCGTCACCTTCTGCGGGGTGGCGCTTCGATTGTCGGCCGAGGCCACGCGCGCCGAGGCGCGCCGCCGGCTCACCGAGCGGCTCATGATCGCCAAGGGCGAGAGCAGCGGCGCGCAGACTACGAGCCAGCTGGAGCTGCTCTTGCGTCGGATCGAGGAGCTGCGCGAGGGCGCGTTCAGTCCATTCTCGCAGCAGCCCCTGGTACGCGCCATGTTATTGCCGCTTGGCAGTTTTGGCGGCACGGCGCTGCTGGGATATGTGCTCGGCCCCGGCTTCGGCTGACGTGCCAACAGCGGCGCAAGCTGCAAAAATCACAGTTATTCGATCACCTCGTCGGCGCGCGCGAGCAGCGTCGGTGGCACCTCGATGCCGAGCGCCTTCGCAGTCTTGAGATTGATCACTAGCTCGAACTTGGTCGCTTGCGGGACCGGCAGGTCGCCTGGTTTCTCGCCCTTGAGGATACGGCCGACATAGACACCGGCCTGACGATGCGCATCGGCAAAGCTCGCGCCATAGCTCATCAAGCCGCCGGCAACGACGGGCTCGCGCAGATGGAAGATGGTCGGTAACCGGTGATGCAATGCCAGCGCGGCGATCCGATCCCGCCAGCGAAGCAGAAACGGATCGGGATTGATCAGCACCGCCGCGACCCGCTGCCGCGGAAACCCGTCGAAGGCCGCGTCGATCTCCGTGTCCGTGCTGGCATTCACGACGGCCAACTCTTGTCCCACCACGGCGGCAGCCTCCCGCGTCGCGCGCGCGTCAGGCTCGGCGTTCTGGTTGGTTGGGTTGCGCAGCAGGGCAATGACACCTGCGGCCACGCGGGCCGGCGCTATCTCGCGCAGCAATTCCAGACGCTTCACTCCGATCTCATTGGCCAGTACAGTCACGCCGGTGATGTTGCCGCCCGGCCGATTGAGGCTCGTGACCACTCCGTGCTGGACTGGGTCAGAGCCCATAAAGAAGACAATCGGGATAGTGGTGGTGGCGGCCTTGGCCGCGAGCGCGGCCGGTGGGGCAATCGTCACGATGGCATCAACCTTTTGTCGAACCAAGTCGGCCGCCATGGCCGGCAACTGCTCGTAGTGGCCATCCGCCCAGCGGTACTCGATCCTGAGGTTTCGGCCTTCGACGTAGCCGGTTTCGGCCAAGCCGTTGCGAAGCGCCAAGACGAATTTCGCCCACTCGCTCTGCGACGTCAGACCGAGGAAGCCGATGACGGCCGTAGGCGCCTGCTGCGCGCGTGCCGCAAGCGGCCAAGCCGCCGCGCCCCCGAGCAGCGTGATGAAATCGCGTCGCTTCATGGCCCATCCCTCTACCAGGTCAAGCGGTGCTGTGCAGCACAGCAAATTTGACGTGCCAATCCACCGCTTGGAGCCATAGCAATCGGCGTTGACGGTGCGGTCGTGCCGATCGATCCGGTCACGGACCGCGCCAGAAGTAAAGGTCGAACTTGCCGGGCGCATGCCAGGCGGTATCACTGATCATGAGATAGCACGCGACCGTAAAGTCATACGTCGAGCAAAAGATACCGTAGCCCAGCGGGATTTCAGTTATCGACAGTCCCGAAAGTGAAGACCCGGATAGACAGTGAGATAAATCCCAGAGCCCATGCATGACATAGCCGAGGGCAATAGCAGATCGGAAAAACAACCCGGCTACCGCACAAGCCACGAAAACGGCAACGGCGACGACTTCGGTTTGCCAAGCATGCGTTGATGCCTCGAAATAGGCAGCGAAGCTTAGATAAAAGGCGGCAATCACCACAAGGAACAAGGCCCAGAAAATCTGCTCCCACCGTCCTTGGAAGACTCGGCGAAAGACGAGGATGCTTCCAATCGCGCTGAGCAAACCGACGACAAGATACAAGAGAAGTATGACCAGGGCGCCAATGAGCTGGCCGCTCGATCCAGCTCCGGTCATCAGCGTTCGTAGTAAGGGTGAAACCATGCTCGTTGCTCCGATTCAATCTGCAGCGGAGAATCGGGCCTGGGCATGACCGGCGCAATGCGCTTCGTTCATCGATCCGAAGGAAGAACTTGCGGCCGAATGCTAACGATTTCTATCTCGACGTGGCAATATCCGAGGATCTCGGACTATCAGTCGCCGCCGAATCAGATCGTCCCATAGAGTTCGAGCCTGCCACCAATCCGACCGCAACGATCAAACCGACGATGGCATTTGCTTTGAGCCAGCGATCGAATTCGCGCTGGTCTTCCGGCGATAGAGGTGTAAAGCGACGGTCCACGGGCTCTCCTCCGTCTCGAAAGAGGATGCCCCGAGCGCAGGCGCCAGGCTTTGCCGGGCGCTAGATTTGTCCTGGAGAAAGGTTGGATTTTTGCTTGAGGCGCCCTCGCCGGGGTCATGCAGACGGGCCATAACCGGAAATCCTCGGTGCGAGGAAACACCACGCCGAGCTTATGTGAGGTCACATGCGACATCAGGCGCTGCGGGTGAATGGAGCTTCATTGCACATCGCCGAATTGGGCGAAGGGGCGCCGCTTCTGCTGCTCCACGGTTGGCCGGAATTCTGGCTGACGTGGGAACCTGTCATGCTCCGCTTATCGAAGCGGTACAGGCTCATCGCCCCCGATCTGCGCGGCTTCGGTGACAGCGACAAACCGAGTGGGCCGTTCGGCCCGGCAGATCACGCCGCGGACATGCTGGCGGTGTTGGATGCGCTTGGGATTACGCGGGCCGGCATTGTCGGCCACGACGTCGGGGGTGCGGCGATGCAACCGCTTGCGCGTAAAGCGCCGGAGCGTGTCGCAGGACTATTCTTTTTCGACTTCGTCTATCCTGGAATTGGGCCGCGGATGGGTGCGCCGGATCGATTGAATCAGATTTGGTATCAATCCTTCAATCAGATGGATATGGCGCCAGCTCTCGTGGGTGCCTCGCGGCTGACCTGTGAGATGTATATTTCGTATTTCCTGCGGCACTGGTCACATCGCAAGACTGCGTTTGACGATGTGCTCCCACTTTTCACGGAAAACTTTTTAAAGCCCGGAAATCTGGCAGGGGGCTTTGCCCACTACCGCGCATCGCATGCAGGTCGCATCGCCATGATGAAGGGCGAGGCGGAAGCATTGCCGCGTATTGCCTCGCCCACGTGCGTTCGCTGGGCGGAGCACGATCCCTTGTTTCCTTACGCGTGGACGGATGGTCTCGGCGAGACCTTCGCTGATCTTGATCTTGCGCCGTTTCCCGACGTCGGTCACTTCCCGCACCGGGAGGACCCCGATCGGGCAGCAGGGGGAAATTTCCGGCTTTTTCGCTCGCCTATCCTGGGCTGACGCGCGGCCACGCGCGCGCGCCGGCGCGCGCTCTCGCAAAAAATTTCGCCCGGCAGGGCCGGGCGAAACTGGTGTGCGATAATTGAGGCGGTTAACTGCACCACCTGCGTGCAATGAGAGCCTGCAGCTTTCCGTAGGCTTCCGGGTAGCTGCCGGCATAGGCCACCGCCTGCCAGCCGGGACCCCACGGGCCGTTAATATCGTTGCGCCAAATCTTGCAGTCGCCCAAGAGCGACCAGCGCACCACGACCCACGGAGGCTGCACGATCCGGGCATCGGCCGCCGGCATGACGGCGCCGACAAGCAACAACGTGGCGAGGGCAAGCATTACGCGTTTCATCGAAATCTCCCGTGCACTTATCTGAGATCGTCGGAAGACGAGGTGGACCCGACGCGGCGGGAGTATAGTTAGGCGCGCAAATTATGCCAGTGAGACGGGAGAATGCCGTCGGCGCGAACGGTATTATTTTGCATCCATCCGCGGCATCGCCGTGCTGCACGGACGCCATCATTTCGCCTTGTGCGCCTTGGCGAGCCTAACCTTCCGGGCGAAACCCGAAGGTCGCCTCGAACCGCTTGGCATAGGCCGGCCACACTTGCGGGTTGACGATCCGCGGCGGGCGCTTGCCGTCGAGCGTCATGACGAGCTGCTCGGCGGCGATGCGGCCCATATTGGCGCGCGCTTCGCGCGTCATGCCGGCGGTGTGCGGGCTGGCGATCACATTGTCGAATTGCAGCAGCGCATGGTCGGCCGCGGGCGGCTCCTTGTCCCACACGTCGATCCCGGCGCCGGCGATTTTCTTTCCGCGCAGCGCCTCGACCAGCGCGCGCTCGTCATGGATGAAGCCGCGCGCCGTGGTGATGAAATAAGCATGCGGCTGCATCAGCGCGAACTCGCGCGCGCCGATCATGCCGCGCGTGCTCTCGTCGAGCGGGCAGTTGATGGACACGAAGTCGGCGCGCCGCAGCAGCTCGTCGAGCGTGACTTTGATGCCACCGCGCGCGGCGATGGTTTTGTCATCGAGAAATGGATCGCAGGCGATGACCTGCATGCCCAGGGCGCGGCAAAGCTCGGCGATGCGGCGACCGACGTTGCCGATGCCGACGATCCCGATGGTGCGTCCCTTCACGTCGTTGCCCATAAAGGCGCTGCGGTCGGCCATCGTGCCGCGTCGCAACGCATGATTGGTCTGGATGATCTGCTTGGAGAGCATGAGCACCATCGCGAGCACGTGCGCCGCCACCGCCTCGGCGTTGCCGCCCGTCTGGTTGACGACGAGCACGCCAGCGTCGGTGCAATCCTTGACATTGACGGTATCGAAGCCGGCGCCGTTGGTGGAGACCACGAGCAGGTTGGGCATGCGCGCGATGAGCTCGCGCTGGACGTAGAAGCGCGGGTTCAGCTCGTCGCGTGCCGAGCCGATCTGGTAGGCGTGCGCCGCCGCGATGATCGGCTCCACGACCTCGTCCGCGGTATCATTCTCGAGCTTGTCGAGCCTGATCTCGGGCCGCTGCGCGATGATCTCGAGATAGCAGGGATGCGCGAGGTAGCGCACGTAGAACACGCGCTTGACGTTGTCCTTCATTGCTGTGGAGGTCCTTGATCTCGGGAAGTGCGCACGCGCGGCGGGTTATGCGCGCTTGAACGCGGGCATCACGTCCTTGGCGAACCAGGAAAGCTGGTCTTTGAATTCCTTCGGCGGCATACCTTCGGCCCAGTGGATCATGAAGTCTTCGAGCCCCGGATATTGGTCGGCGATCGACTTGATGCCGTCGATGACCTGTTTCGGCGGCCCGCAGAACCAAGCCTTCTGCGCGACGCCGTCGCGCAGCGAGGGGACGCCCGCGGGCGCGCCGGGCGTGCCCCAGGTCCGCCCGTGCTCGTCGGCATAGCGCACGAACCCGAATGGCGCGAACCACTTGAATCGTTCGTCGTGCGACGGCTCGAGCCTGCGGATCGCTTCCTCTTCGGTGTCCGCGAGATATATGCCGGCCCCCCAGATCATGTCCTCGCCGAGCTTCTTCGGGCGGCCGTGCCGTTCGCATGCGGCATGATACGCGCGCAGCACATCGTCCAAAATCTTCTGCCCGTTGAGCGTGACCATCGCCTTGAGGCCGTAGCGCGCCATCAGGTCGATCGTCTTGCCGCTGGCGATCGGCATCCAGATGTCGACCGGCAGATGCTTGGGCCGGGGAACGACGGTGATCTCGCTCAACCGATAGCCGCGGTAGTCGACCGGGGGCGGACACTCGTAGTATTTGCCCTTGTGGTGGAAGGCATCCTCGTTGAAGCACTTGAGCAACAGCTCAAGCTGCTCCTCGAACAGCTCGCGGTTGGCTTGCGCATCGAGGAGCGGCGCGCCGAAGGTTTCCACCTCGCGCGTGTGATAGCCGCGGCCGATTCCCATGATGACGCGCCCGTCGGTGACGATGTCGGCCATGGCATAGTCTTCGGCGAGGCGGATCGGATGCCACATCGGCAGGACGTTGAACGCGCAACCGAACTTGAGGCGCTGGGTCTGCGTGGCGAGCCATAGTCCGAGCTGGATCAGGTTGGGCAGGCACTCATAGCCCTCGCGCTGGAAGTGATGCTCGGCGGTCCACAACACGTCGTAGCCGAGCCGATCCATGTGCTGCGCCACGTCGCGCGCGGTCGCAAACACCTCGCGCAAGCGTTCGTCGGAGTAGCGGCGCTCGTTGGCCGGCGTGCCGGAGCTGCCGACATTGTCGAGCTCGATCTGGCCGACATAGAGCACGTGGAAGTTTCTGATCATGGTATTAATCCCGGTATCGGCGGATCGGTGCGGTGAAGACCGCATCACGCCGCATAGTTCAGGCGATCAGTGCCGCCATTTGATCGAGCAACCCATGCTTGCGGTCTGCTCCGCCGGGCCGCGGCCGGTCGCCGCCACCTGCGCCATCGCGTCGAACAGCTCACGCCGTTCGGGCGGCGCGTTGTTCATGCGCGCGGAGTCGAGCCGGCCACGGTATTGCAGCTCGTCATTGGCGTTGAAGCCGAAGAAATCGGGGGTGCATTGCGCACCATAGGCGCGCGCGACGTCTTGGATCTCGTCGATCACGTAGGGAAAGGCGAAGCCGTGCTGTCGCGCGAAGCGCTGCATGTTGTCGAAGGAATCCTCGGGATAGGCCTGCGAATCATTGGGCATGATCGCGATGGTGCCCACGCCGATGTCCTGGAGCGCGTTCGCCTCCTTCACCAGCCGCCCGATGACTGCCCGCACATAGGGACAGTGATTGCAGATGAACGTGACCAGAGTGCCCTTCGGCCCGCGCACGTCGGCGAGCGTGTAGGTCTTGCCGTCCACGCCCTTGAGCCGGAACTCGCGCGCCTTCCAACCGAAGTTACAGATGTTCGCTGCGCTGAGCGCCATGGCGTGCCTCCCCGTCCGTTCGCACCCTCTCGTTACGCCCGGCGACGGCAAAACATCCCGGCCGTGACGGGCGTTTATGCCAAGCCCTCGACGATGCGCATGTCCCGCTCGGCGGCCTTGCCGAACGCTTTGAGCGCCGCCTTGTAGCCTTCGCTCTCATGCGCGGCCACCGCCTTCTCCACGCTGTCGAACTCGATCACGACCACGCGCTGGGCGATCCCGGCCTCGTATGCTTTCGCGGCGTTGCCACGCGCTAGAAAGCGCCCGCCGGCGGCGGCGATTGCCGGACCCGCCAGCTTGGCGTAGGCCGCCATCGCGTCCTGATCCGAAATCGAGCGATAGAATGCGATCCAATACGCTTTTGCCATTGCGATCTCCCTTGCCGCGATGTCCTTGCGCCTCGAGTGATGCGAGCTTAGCGGATCGCAGCGCAGCTCACAAAGGGCGTGTCGATACAGGCGCAACCGCGTCGGCACTGCTCTCGGCCGACGCGGTTCCGTTTAATGTCGGGCTTCGCGCACAGGCAATTCCTGGCGTTTCTTTTTGCGCCAGCCGGGTTACGATTGCCGGCCACCACCGGAGATCAGCCATGAAGACGCTCCTGGCATTCATCGGTATTCTCGCCATTCTCTGCGCGCTCGCGGCCGCGGCGTTTTTCTTCGGCGGCTTTTACGACGTGTCGGCGTCGCGCGACGATCCCTCATTGGTCAAATCGGCGCTCTCGAATATCCGCTTGGCCTCCATCGCGCGGCACGCAACCGACAAGCCGCCAATCTCGCTCGACGATCCCGCGACGGTGCAGGCCGGGGCGCGCGCGTTTTCGGAACGCGGCTGTTTCAACTGCCACGGCGCGCCGGGCGTGGAGTGGGTCAAATTCTCCGAAGGCCTGCGGCCCGATCCGCCCGACCTCAAGGAACTCGTCGACCAACGCAAGCCGGAGGAACTGTTCTGGGTGATCAAGAACGGCATTCACATGACCGGCATGCCGAGCTTCGGTCTGATCGAGGTGCCGGAGAGGGAGATCTGGACGATCGTCGCCTTCCTCAAGAAGCTGCCCAGCGTGTCGGACGCGGATTTCAAGGCGTGGACCGCGAAGCCTTGAGGGTTAGAGGCTCGAGCGGCGGGGGCGGTAGCGCCTTAAGCGATCTCGACGATCTCCGCCTGGGACTTCGCCACCATTGCCGTGTCCCCGACCCGTTTGCCGAACAGGGCGCGCGCCAGCGGCGAGACGTGCGATACCGTGCCGTGCGCGGGATCGGCCTCGTCCTCGCCGACGATGCGGAAGGTCTGACGCCGACCATCGTCGCGTACGATGGTCACGGTCGCGCCGAAATGCACCTCGCTACGATCATTCGGCGCTGGGACGATTTGTGCGCTTGCCCGCCGCGCGGTCCAATAACGCAAGTCGCGGGCCACGCGCGCAAGCGCGGCGCGGTCGTCGGCCGCATGCGCCGCTGCGTGCTCCTGCTGAAGGCGCGCGACTTCGGTCTCGATGCGCGCGAGCCCCTCGGCGGTTACCAGGTTCGGATGCGGTGAAATCGGCCGATCCGGCAACTCTTCGACCGTGTCCTCTAAATTCTTGACGAACGCTCTACTCATGATCACGCGTCTCGTTGATGAGACTTTCGTCTTCTCGCTCCCAGCCGCCGCTCGTTTTGCGGCCGACCGAGTCATCATATGGGATTTCGAGAGCCCCATGGAGTGGCGGAATGGCCAAACTCGCCGTCCGTCGGAGCGAGTTCATTGGGAACCATTCCGCTGCGAAAAAGTTCACTTCTATTGGTGCCGATGTTAGCGCCTGCAACAGCGCCGGCACCGCGAATTGGGCGAGCCCGGAGGATATGATGCACAAGGCGTGGACAGTCGCTGCCCTTGCATTGGTGCTGTCGCTCGCCGGCGCGGCCGCGCCAGCGCCAGCGCAGAATGCGCCGCAGCAGCCTGGCGACGTGCTGGCGCCGGCGCCCAAACTCAACCTGACCCTGGAACAGCGTCACACCATTCGCGAACTCGTCAAGGACATGAAGGCCGACGCCGCTGAGGTGAAGGCAGAGGTGGGCGACCAGGTCCCGCAGGGGATCACGCCCCACCCGATGCCGAGCGAGGTCGCCCAGAAGGTCCCGCAGGTGAAGAGCCACCGGTTCATCCTCACCGCGGAGCAGATCGTCATCGTCGACCCCAAGGACAATAAGGTGGCCGACGTGATCAAGCTCGCCGCCGAGTAGATCGCGTTTCAAATAAATCGCTGCGCCCGAGCGGTCGCGCATTCCGGCATGCGCAAGGCGCGAGTCGGGAAGGGCGCTACCTCGGCTTGTTGAGATAACGCTTGGCCAGCATCACGTGGATGCCCTTGTTGCCGTTCACCACCTGCGTCACCCGCACATCCGCGGTGAGGCTCGCCAGCGAGTAGGCCTGGTAGCGATCGAGCCCGGTGCGCGCGCAGATGAGATCAAGCATCTGCCGCAACGCAATGACCACGCAGTCGTCGAGATCAGGGTCGAACGCCATCGTGATCATATGCGTGGGCGTCTCCGCCATCGGCCACTCGAGCCGCATGTCGTCGCGCAGCGTGAGGCGGAAGGTGCCGGTCAATCCGGTCTCGACCGCGGTGACGCAGACCTCGCCGTCGCCTTGCACGCCGTGTCCGTCGCCGACCGAGAACAGCGCGTCGGGAACGAAGATCGGCAGATAGAGCGTGCTGCCGGCGACGAGTTCCTTGTTGTCGAGATTGCCGCCGTTCTTGCGCGGTGGCGCGGTCGAGATCATGCCCCAGGCGGGCGGCGGCGCCGTGCCCATCACGCCGAAGAACGGGGCAAGCGGAACTTCCTGGCCCCACGGCAGCCGCCAGCATTTGCGCGCGCGGTCGAGCACGATGTGCATGTGCCGGTTCTCGGCGAAATCATCCGGCAACGCACCGGCAAGCGGGCGCACGGAGTTGTAGCCCCAGTCGTAGAAAACGTCGATCGCCTCGATATCGACCTGAAGCACCTGCCCGGGTCTTGCGCCTCTGACCGCGACCGGCCCGGTCAAGATATGGGGCCCGAGTTGGCGCGGGACTTTTTGGTGGATGGCGGAAAGCGCCGGCGGCACCTTGAGCGGCGCAGCCGGCATGAGATCGGGGCCGCCCGATACGGTGGAGATCGTCAGCCGGTCGCCGCTGTCCACGGTCGCCCGCGGCGCAAGCCGCGCATCGAAATATCCCCAGTGCACATTGTCGGGGCCGGGTTCGAGATGAATAGGCATTGGTTTTGTCCCAGTGGGCAGGCCGCCAAGAACAGCATGTTAGCGCGGCCGATCCAACTCAAGCGCGAAAAAAGACTGTGCTCACAGCGCGGCGATCGTGCTCACTTCGATAAGGAACGGCTCCTGCACGAGTCGGTCGACGATCAGCAGCGTGTTGGGCGGATAGACCCCATTCGCAAACAGGCGCGGAAATTCCCGCAGCCGATAGGCCATGAACTTCGCGATATCCTGCGAGTGCACGAGATAGGTCGTAAACTCCACCACATTGGCGAAGCCTGCGCCCTGCGATTTCAGCGCGGCCTCGATATTGGCGAACACCTGCCGGCACTGGGCATCGAAATCGTCGCCGCCGACGAGCTTGCCGCTGCGATCGGTTGCCACCTGCCCGGCGATGAACAGCAGCTCCGACGCCTTGACGCGCGTGATCTGCGAATATTGCCCCAGCGGCTTGCCCAGCGCGTCGGGGTTTTGAATGGTGATGTCAGGCATGATGGGCTCCTTGCGGCGTTGCGGCCCGCATCCGCGGCTCGGCAGTGACCGGGCGCGCCTCCCGGACACCGCGAGATCGAAGGCGGCCCTCGTTTCTCCTCGTGATGCGGTCCGATACGCGCTGATCTTCGAGCCTTGGCGCCATTCCCACAAGACGCAATCGCAAGACTTGCGCTTATGGCGGCGGCGCCCGCCAGCCATGCAGAGGTCGGCCGGATTGCATGTCCGATCGGGGGTTGCCCGAGCCGCGGCGGCTTGGCAAGGAAACGCGAGACATCGACAGAGAAGCGCCGGGAAGCGCCGAGATCATGCTGACATTTGCGACCGTTGACGCCGGGATCGATTCTCCCTTTGCCTGGCGGCGGCTCGGCGCCGCCGTGGTGCTCGCCACCATCGGCAGCGTCGGCACGTGGTCCGTGCCGGTGGTGCTGCCGGCGGTGCAATCGGCCTTCGGCGTCGCGCGCGGCGATGCGTCGCTGCCGTTCACGCTCGCCATGATCGGCTTTGGCGTAGGCGGCGTGGTGATGGGGCGGCTCACCGACCGCTTCGGCATGCTCGCGCCGGTGCTGTGCGGCGTGAGCTCGCTCAGCACCGGCTACATCGCCGCCGGTTTCGCTCCCAATCTCGTGGTGTTTGCGCTCGTGCACATGCTCATTGGGCTCGGCACCTCCGCCACCTTCGGGCCACTGATGGCGGATACCTCGCAATGGTTCACCCGCCGCCGCGGGATTGCCGTCGCCATCGTCTCCAGCGGCAATTATATCGGCGGCGTGATCTGGCCGCCGCTCCTGCAGCATTTGGTAAGCGCCGAGGGCTGGCGGATGACGCATATCGTCGTCGGCGTCGTCTGCGTGCTTGGCATGCTGCCGTTCGTGCCGATGTTGCGGCGGCGCGCCCCGAGAGTGGGCGGCGCGGCGACGGACGCCTTGCACGTGACGGCGCAAACCGCGGCGGGCCTTTCGCCCAACGTGCTGCAAGCGATGTTGTGCGTCGCCGGCGTGGCCTGTTGCGTGGCGATGGCGATGCCGCAGGTTCACATCGTCGCCTATTGCGGCGATCTCGGCTATGGCGTGGCGCGCGGCGCGGAGATGCTCTCGGTGATGCTCGGATTCGGCATCTTCAGCCGCGTCGGCTCCGGCTTCATCGCCGACCGCATCGGCGGCGTGGCGACGCTGCTTCTGGGCTCCGTCCTGCAGGGCGTGGCGCTGTTCCTCTACCTTCTGTTCGACGGCCTCGACTCGCTGTACGTGATCTCGGCGCTGTTCGGGCTGTTCCAGGGCGGCATCGTGCCGATGTACGCCATCATCGTGCGTCAGTACTTCTCGCCGCGTGAGGCGGCCACCCGGGTGGGCCTCGTGCTACTGGCAACCTTGCTCGGGATGGCGCTCGGCGGTTGGATGTCCGGGGCGCTCTTCGATCTCACCGGCTCCTACCGCGCGGCCTTCGTCAACGGCCTCATTTGGAATCTGCTGAACGTCTCGATCGCGCTGTGGCTGCTTATGCGCACGGCGGGCGGCCCGCGCATGGGCGAGGCGCGCTTGAAGCACGTTCAATTGTGAGCTGACGCAGTCAGCCGGCTAGCACCCTCTCCCCGCAACATTGCGGGCAAAGGGTGCGAGACCGAATTTCCGCCGCGTTCATTTGAGCTGATCGGCGACCTTGTCGAGGGCGGCCTTCACGCAGGCTTCATCCTTCTCGCCGCCGGGAGCGCCGGAGACGCCGGCCGCGCCGACCACCTCCTCGCCGATCGTGATCGGCAGCGCGCCGCGCGCGGTGGTGAAGCCGGTGAGATACTGCGCGCCCATTTGCGGATTCTTCTTCAGCCGCTCTTCCATCTCGCCCGAGGCAATGCGGAAGGTGCGCGCGGTAAAGGCTTTCTTGAAGCTGTTCTCCATGGTGTGCGGCCCGGTGCCGTCACCGCGGATCTGCACCAGCACCTCGCCGTTGCGTCCGACAACGGTCGCCGACACGCGGTAGCCGTTCGCGGTGCAGGTGGCCATGGCGGTTTGCGCGATGTTGACCGCGATGGCGGCGGAAAGATCCTTGTGCGTGAGCACCTGCCCAATCGCGGGCGTGACCAGCAGACAACCCACTCCGATCGCGGCGCAGCGATACGACACCACAGACATGCTGAAATCCTCCCCTTGAGAGTTGCGCGAAGCCGCTATTGGCGGTCCGCGGAGGAAGCCTATCCCATTTCATACGGCTTGTGCGGCTTCAATTCCGCCCGGTCATGCGCGGTCGCGGCATCTGCTGCGCGTCGGTAGACGCAGGCCGCCGGCGCGGGTTTCGCCAGCGCGCGCCCGATATGGTATGCGGGCGGCGGCAAAGGCGGGAACGTCAAGCGATGAGCGCACGGCGCATTCTGATTACCGGCGGCAGCGGCTTTCTCGGCTCGGCCCTGGTCAAGGCCCTCGTGCGTCAGGGCGAAGCGGTGCGCGTCTTCGACGATAATTCCCGCGGGGCCTTGCGCCGGCTGCACGAGGTCGAGCGCGACATCGAGTTCGTCAACGGCGACATCCGCGATGCGGTTGCCGTCGATGGCGCCATGCGCGGCATCGAGGAGGTGCACCATCTCGCTTTCGTCAACGGCACCGCGACCTTCTACAGCGCCCCCGACCTCGTGCTCGACGTCGGCGTCAAGGGCATCGTTAATGTCATCGACGCCTGCCGGCAGCGCGGGGTAGGGCGGTTCATCCTCGCCTCGAGCTCGGAGGTCTACCAGTCGCCCCCGCGCGTGCCGACCGACGAGCGCGCGCCGCTCGTCGTTCCCGATCCGCTCAACCCGCGCCTCTCCTATGGCGCCGGCAAGATCATCAGCGAGATGATGGCCATCAACCATGGCCGCAGGCATTTCGAACGGGTGTTGATCTTCCGCCCGCACAACGTCTACGGGCCCGACATGGGATTCGATCACGTGATCCCGCAATTCGCCGTCCGGCTGAAACGGGCGCTGGACAAAGATGCGGGCGGCGCGGTGGCGTTTCCGATCCAAGGCAGCGGCGCGGAAACGCGCAGCTTCTGCCACGTCGACGATCTGGTGCAAGGCGTGATGGTCATGCGCGCCAAGGGCGAGCATCTCGGCATCTACCACGTCGGCACGACCGAGGAGGTCAGCATCGCCGATCTCGCCCGCCGCATGGCCGCCATTGCCGGCCGCGAGATCGTGCTCGCCCCCTCCGACCTGCGCGAGGGCAGCACACCGCGCCGCTGCCCTGATATTTCGAAACTCGCGGCCCTGGGCTATAGACCCAGCATCTCGCTCGACCAAGGCTTGCCGGCCACGCTCAAATGGTACTGGGATCACGAGAGCGTGGCGCCGGCGGCATGAGCCGCTCGCGCAAGGAGATCGCATTGCGTCCTGGGAAAGTCGCCCGCGCCGCCGGCAGCGGCGCCAGCGTTCCGGTGGAATGCTGTCAGGTCTGCGGCCATGCGCCGCTCTCGCAGGTGCTCTCGCTCGGCTACATGCCGCCGGTGAACCAGATGGTCGCGGTCGGCGAAGTGCCGCGGCAGCAGCCGTGGTTCCCGACCGAACTTTTGTACTGCGGCGCGTGCGAGCTGGTGCAGCTCGGCTTGGCAGTTGACCCCGTCATCATCTTTCCGCCGGAATATCCTTACACCAGCGGCACCACCAAGCTGTTGCGCGACAACTTTGCCGAGCTCTATGGCGAAGCCTCGGGCATGCTCAAGCTTGTTCCGCAGGACCTCGTCATCGACATCGGCTCGAACGACGGCACGCTGCTCTCGAACTTCAAGAGCCATCGTATCCTCGGCATCGAGCCGACCGAGGTCGGCAAAATCGCCGACGGCCGCGGCATTCCGACGCTCATGCGCTATTTCACGCCGGCGGTGGCGGCCGAGGTCAAGCGCGAGCATGGTCCTGCGCGCGTGGTGACGGCGGCGAATTGCTTCGCGCATATCGAAGACGTGCATTCGATCGTGCAGGGAATTCTCGATCTGCTCGGGCCCGACGGCGTATTCATATCCGAGTCGCACTACCTCATCGGCTTGCTGGACCGGCTGCAATACGACACGATCTATCACGAGCACCTGCGCTACTACTCGCTCACCAGCCTTGCCAACCTGTTGTCGATGCACGGGCTCGAGGTTTTTCACGCGCGTGCCATTCCGACCCATGGCGGATCGATCCGCGTCTATGCCGCACGCCAGGGCGCGCGGACGATCCACGACAGCGTCGCGAAGGTGCTGGCCGCCGAGCCGCGCGGCGAGGCGATGCTCGCGCGGCTGAAGCGCTTCCGTGACGACGTGATGCTGTCGAAACTCAGGCTCCTTGCCATGATCCGCGAGCTCAAGGAGCGAGGCGCGCGCATCTGCGGGATCAGCGCACCCTCGCGCGCATCGACGTTGGTGAACTATCTCGGGCTCGATGAGGCGATCATCGATTACGTTTGCGAGATCGCGGGGTCGCTCAAGATTGGCAAATGCATGCCCGGGACCTCGATCCCGGTGGTCGAGGAGAGTCGGCTGTTTTCCGACCAGCCCGACTGCGCGGTCATTTTTTCCTGGCACATTGCCGACGAGCTTGCGCCCAAGCTGCGGGCGAAAGGCTATCGCGGCAAGCTGGTGACGCCGTTGCCGGTTCCACGCGAGCTTTGACGCCGAAGCGATGAGGGTTTGGCCTTTGTGCTGCGCCGGCGGCTGGGCTATCACTCGGCCGGGCCGCCGCGAGCGTTTCTCGGCGCCGATCTTGGAGCATTTGCGTGAATATCGCCGGTAGCAAGCCGACTGCAGCGACGCCCGCGCGTGTGGAGGGTGCCGATCTGACGGTTATCGGCGGGGCCGGTCACGTCGGCGTGCCGCTCGTGCTGGCCTTCGCCGAGGCCGGCTATCGCGTCAACGTGCACGACCTTAATCGCGATGCCCTCGCCATCTTGCGATCGGGCCGTCTGCCGTTCATCGAGCACGGCGGGGAAGAGCTGCTGCTGCGCGCCCTCAAACGCGATCGGCTCGTTTTTACGTCCTCTCCCGCGGAGATTTCTGCAACGGGTCCGCTCATCATCGCCGTCGGCACGCCGATCGACGAGTTCCTCAACCCAGTCCGCCAAGTGGTGCAAGACTGCATCGACGCGCTGCTGCCGCATCTCGCCGACGGCAGGCTGCTGGTGCTGCGCTCGACCGTGTTCCCCGGCACGACCGATTGGCTCGACGGCTATCTGCGGCGAAAGAACCGCAATCTCAAGCTCGCGTTTTGTCCGGAGCGGATGGTGCAAGGACACGGCATCAAGGAACTCAAGGAGACGCCGCAAATCATCAGCGGCACGACGCCCGCGGCGGCGGAAGAGGCCGCGAAGCTGTTTTCCGCCATCGCCCCCGAGTTGATCACAGTGCAGCCGCGTGAGGCGGAATTCGCCAAGCTCTTCAGCAACGCCTACCGCTACATCGAGTTCGCGACGGCGAACCAGTTCTATTTGATTGCGAAGTCGGCGGGGCTGGATTTCCGTAACATTTACGACGCGATGAAGCGCAACTACCCGCGCGCCCGCGGCATTCCGACTCCCGGCTTCGCCGCCGGTCCCTGCCTGATGAAGGATACCATGCAGCTCGCCGCCTTCGCCCAGAACCAGTTCAGCCTCGGCAATGCCGCCATGCTGGTCAACGAAGGTCTGGTGCTGCACGTGTGCGACGATCTGCGCCGGCGCTATGATCTCTCGCGCATCACGGTCGGGTTGCTCGGCATGGCGTTCAAGGCGGACATCGACGACACGCGCGCCTCGCTGAGCTACAAATTCAAGAAGGCGCTCGCGGGCCTGGCGCAAAGCGTGCTGACCACGGATCCATTCGTGACTACCGATCCCGACTTGCTCCCGCTCGAGGAGGTGATAACGCGCAGCGACGTTTTCATCCTGTGCGCGCCGCATTCGGCCTATCGCGATCTCGATTTCGCCGGCAAACCCGTCGTCGATGTATGGGGGTATCTGCGCAAGGCGAATGTGATCGGCTAACGCGCGATCGATCTCTCGCTCGTTCCGCTGTCATCCGCTTTCATGACAGGTTTTGTGGAATCTTTCTGAACGATCGTTGATAAAAATTTGTCGGCCTGAGTTTGCTGCGTCGTGTCGCCGATTCCGTCCGAACATTCTCCACGATGCGTCGTTGGCCGTCGGGAGGGCAACGAGAGGAGAAACTGTCGCATGCTCGGTGCTGCTGATCATGCGTGCCGCCGAGCGCCCATCCCCACGCGCCAGTCACTTATCTGCGGCGCCATGATTGTCGCACGTGTCCAAACTGCTTGGTTCGGGACCGAACATTATCGATAGCCTTGCCGTCGTGGCGACCGTTCGGCGATAATGTAACCATGATCGCTTGCGCGGGCGGGATTTAGCCGTGGCGAAGACATCGAAATCCAAATTCGACCCGGAGGCATTTCTCGCCAAGGCGGATGGCGGAGTCACCATCTCCAAGTACGGCAAGGGTCAGGTCGTCTTCAGCCAGGGCGACCCCGCGGATTGCGTCTTCTACATTCGCGAAGGCAGGGTCAAAATCGCGGTTGTGTCTGCGCAAGGTAAGGAAGCAGTCGTCGCGTTCCTCAAGGCGGGCGATTTTATCGGCGAGGGCTGTCTGACCGGACGGCCGCGGCGCGTTTCGACCGCCAGGGCCATGGAAGATTCCGTAATCGCCCGGCTGGACAAGGGCACCATGGTGCGGATGCTCCGCGACGAACCGGATTTCTCCGAACTGTTCACGGCGCATCTTTTGACTCGCACCATCCGAGTCGAGGAGGACTTGGTCGACCAACTGTTCAATTCCAGCGAGAAGCGGCTGGCGCGAGCTCTGCTCTTATTGGCGAATTTCGGCAAGGAGGGAAAGCAGGAGACGGTCATCGCCAAAGTCAGCCAAGAGACGCTTGCGGAGATGATCGGCACGACGCGCTCCCGTGTGAGCCACTTTATGAACAAGTTTCGCCAGTTGGGGTACATCCACTACAACGGAGGCCTCGAGGTGCACACCTCATTGTTGGATGCTGTTCTGCACGAAAAGCCGCAAATAAAAACGCCTGAATGAGCAATTTTGACCACAAAAATACGAACAGGGAGTGTAGGAGGCCGTCTTGGTCGAGCTGGCGGCCGAAGGCGTTCGGTACAGCCGGCTCATGGACTGTCTCCTGTTGCGAGCGATGCAAGCGGCGTGTTGATGGACGCGCAAAATAGACGTGACGGCTGCATCATGGGCAGCGGCCAGTGCGTTCATGATACGGCTCCACCTTGGAAAACTCCATGAGACGGCGCGAACTCCTCACGCTTCTCGGCGGAGCGGCAGCCGCGTGCCCGCTGGTCGTTCGCGCGCCGCAGGCCGCAACGATGCCGCGGATCGGATGGATCGCCATCGGCACGCCCCAAGGATCGGAGTTCTTTGACGCCTTTCGGCAGGGGCTGCGGCAGTTGGGCTATGTCGAGGGGCAATCTATCATCATCGAACCGCGTTGGCCGGCCGACATCCGTGATCGCGTACCGGAACTCGTGCGCGAACTGCTGGCGCTCAATGTACCAGTTATCGTGGCCCAGGGAGCGATCGTGCCCGTCTTGCGCCGAGCAATCGACTCGACTCCCGTGGTGTTCGGTTACAGCGGCGATCCAGTGGAGGCTGGGCTGGTGAATAGCTTCGCACGGCCAGGTGGAAATTTCACCGGCGCAACTTTCATGTCCTACGAGGTGAATGCGAAGCGGGTCGAGCTGTTGCGTGACGCGTTTCCGCACGTCAGGCGCGTGGCAATATTGTCGAACCCATTGCATCCGGGGGAGCAACGCGAGCTGAAAGAATCCGAGCAGGGCGCCGAACGGCTCGGCATCGGGCTTTCTTTTGCTCAAATGCGGTCCGCCGCCGAAATCCAGCCGGCGTTGGAGCGCATACGCGTCGCCGGCGCCGAAGCAATCATCGTCCTGCCTGATGGGCTGGTCATGCAGCATCGAAAGCAAATCATTGAATTTGCAGCAATGCAGCGTATTCCCGGTATTTCGGGATGGTCCGAATTCGCCAAATCGGGCGGCACCATGACCTATGGACCCAACCTCACGGCGTCATTCGAGCGGCTCGCAATATATGTCGACAAGATCCTCAAAGGCGCCAATCCGGGCGAATTGGCCGTCGAGCAACCGACCAAATTCGAGCTGGTGATCAATCTCAAGGCGGCGAAGGCGATCGGCCTCGACGTGCCACCGATGCTGCTTGGCCGCGCCGACGAGGTGATTGAATAAGCTTTGTCATTTCCCGATATTGGCACTTCGCGTCTTTTCGCGGCGACGCAGCAATTCAGTCGCTTTCAGAGCGAAGCGGACGCGCTTACCAAACCGGATTTGTGAGTACGCGCCCTAGTCAAATGGGGACTAACAGGAACCAAGCGCCCTAGGCGGAAAATGAAAGGCCGGCATGGAGCGCCGGCCTTTCCGCTTCGCAACCGTTATTTCATGTAAAGGGAACGCTCTTTCTGGACTTGGTCTGCGTTATAGGGCGTTGCCTTCGGATCGAACGTTTTCCATCCGGACTTGCGATAAGCCGCCGCTCGCTCTGCGACGCCGACTGCCGAACGGTCCATCATTCCCTGGAAACGAGCCGCGTCCTTATCCGCAACACGGGCGCTTACGACGGCGCCGCCGCGACGAAGACCTTCAGCGTAGACATCCGCCTCATCTTTGCTGATTCCGGTTTGCGTCAATGCGCCCAACGCGCCACCGGTTGCACCGCCAGCCGCGGCGCCTGCCAGCGTGGTGACTAGCCAGCCCGCGGCGACCACGGGTCCGATCCCTGGAATCGCCATCAGTCCGAGACCGGTCAGGAGGCCGGCCGCTCCGCCAGCAGCCGCTCCGATGGAGGCGCCCTTTCCCGCTGCTTCCGCGCGGTCATCTTTTCCATCGAGGTCGCGATCGGGAAAAGTGTCCTTGCCGTCGTTGTACCAATTGTCCGCATTACTCGCGATGATGCTGATATCATTGTGAGCAACCCCAGCAGTTTCCAGCTGCTGGACAGCGGCGCGCGCATCGCCGTAATTATTGTACAGGCGCGAGATGGTCGTGGTCATTCTTTAAATTCCTGTGAGTTTGTATGGGTGATGAGGGCTTATTGGCTTACGACGTTGCCTTGAAAGTCCACGCTCACTTTGACGGACTTGCCGCCCTGGCTGGCCGTGCCGCGCCAGACGCCATCGCTGTCCTTCTTGAGGCCGGCAACGTTGCTGAAGCCGCGTGCTTCGATCCGTGATTTTGCTTGTCCTTCAGTGAAGCTATTGGCCCCGGCGACAGGCGCGCCCGGGTTGGGCGGACTGTTCGGAGTGTTCACAGCAGGTGTATTTGCATCGCGGTTCGCGGGCGGGCTCGGTTGCTGAGCCATCGCAGGAATCGCGACGGCAACAATCGCCGCCGTAATGAGAAGCTTGCGCATAATTGTTCCTTTTGTGGGAGGTGTATGTTAACGCGGCCAAGCAAGGTCTGTTCCATGGAACAAAATTTTGTACTCACCTAGTCTAACAATCAGCAGTACGGGTACCGACCTATAAGCCGAGCACGCGCCTTGGCGCGGCGAGTTAATTATCGCCGGAACTGGAATCGCACATCGGAAGTGTGTGATTTGATCGTCTGACGAACCGCTATGTCTGCGGGGAGACATAGCCGGTCGCAACCGGCGCTTTCGCGCGCAGACGGCCGATGCTCAGCATCAGCTGGGATCTTTCGTCGTCTGCGGCGAGAGTCGAAAACGGATGTCTGCCATTCGCCGCTTGCCAGGGAATCTTTCCGGTAGAAAGTCGGCCATACGTCACTGAGTGGAGACGGCAGCTTACGGCCCGGAGCATGCGTACAGGAGCAAGAGAGTCAGCACGATCGAAACAAGGATAGATCCCCCAATCCCCATTGCGTTCGAGAAAAATACAAACATTCTGCAAGCCAACTCGGCGCGGCTGAGATCGTTCCGACATTGACAGGTTCGAAAAGCCGCGACGCGCATGCCAAAAGAAGATTTGCCGTGACAATTAGGCTGCGGTTGGACCATCGCGTTATATGCTTGGGCCTGCGGTGCGACCAATGAATCAAGGCACGACAACACCTGTGCGAGAGCCATGTGTTTTAGGACGGCAGGCGCCGCCACCGGCAGCGCGACGGAACGCGAGGCGCCGCCGAGCGTTCCGGACAAGCGTTCAAAGCTAGGCCTGCTCATGCTGGACTGTCTGATTATAGGCGGTGGACCTGCTGGTCTGACCGCCTCGATCTATTTGGCGCGATACCGGCGCGCGGCGGTCTTGATTGATGACGGCGCGAGTCGGGCCGCCCGCATTCCCGCCAGCCACAACTACCCGGGATTCAAGGGAATCGCCGGGCCTGATCTCCTGGCGCGGCTGCGGGAGCAAGCGCTTTTGTATGGCGCCAAGTTGGAGCATGGCCGCGTTACCACTCTGCAGCCCTGGCCGCAGGGCGGCTTCCGCGCGCAGTGGAACGGCAAGGACATTGCCGCGCGGACCGTGCTGATCGCGACCGGTCTGATCGATGAAAGCCCAAAGGTCGAAGGGCTAGTATCGGGAGTCTATGACGGCGCGGTCCGGTTTTGCCCCATCTGCGATGGCTTCGAAGCGATGGACCGTCGCATCGGCGTTTTGGGCTCCACCGATGAAGCCGGGCGGAAAGCGCTGTTCTTAAGAACCTATTCCCGCCACGTCATGCTCTTCGGCAAGGAAGAGATGAGTGAAGCCATGCGCGTGTCTCTAAATCAAGCTGGCATAGGGTGCGCCGGGAAGGCCATTCGCGTTGAATGCCCTAAAGACGGTGTAAGGGTGACGGTCCAAGGCGGCGATTGTTTCGATTTGGATGTCCTGTATCCGGCACTCGGCTGTCAGGTACGCTCAGAGCTGGCTACCGGCCTCGGCGCTGCTTGCACCGAAACCGGCAATGTGATCGTCGATGCGCACCAGCGGACAAGCGTAGCATATCTATATGCGGCCGGAGACATCGTCAGCGATCTCCATCAGCTGGCGGTTGCCACCGGTCACGCTGCGATCGCCACAACCACCATCCATAACAGCCTTGGCCGAAACCCGCGCTAGGATCTTGGCCGGAACAATCGCTTCTCACCTGCGTTCGACATAGGAAGGCAACCAAGGAGGCTTATATGGGCCGCGGACTCTTGTTTTGGCTGATCGGCATTCCGCTTCCGATCATCTTGTTGATCTGGCTGTTCGGCGGATTGCATTAGTCGCGATCCATCGGATTCGAATAACACTGGATTCCAATGGCAAAAACGCGAAATAAACGGAAGCGCCAAACGAGACTGTGGGAACGGTCAGATCGTGTCTTTACCGTCGCCTCACTCGCGCTGATCCTGTTTTTGGCGACCGCGGGTTTCAGCGCATGGATAGCGGATAATCCAGGTCCCGCCGCGCAGAGAACTCGACAAGCGACAGTTCGCTAGCGGCAGTAGGAATAGCCCCCAACTCAACAATCGAACGTAGAACGCCACAAATCTGTGGTGTAGGGGTTGGCCGGCGATAGGGCCGGCAATGCCAATCACCCCATTCCTGAAGAGCGAGAAATTTGACTCGCAGACGTCGCGCGTCATGGGCGTCGCCTGGGAGATGCCTTGCTTGGCTCTACCCACCGGCGATTGCGCCAACGATGTCAAGCACGCCATCGCCAACACGATCATCGTCCTTACCAAGGCTGGTGAGCGCAATCCCGGTGCCTCTGCGAACGGAGCCAGCGCAGGGTTGCGGAACAGTAAGACGCGAGGCGGCGCCGGAGAAACCTTTTGGAAATGAACGGTCGCGTTCGGGCTCTATTGGGCGCCCGCGCAGCGCTCATGCCTCCCGCATCTCGCTGTCCGCGTGAGACCACGCCAAGCGCGGTGATTCAGCGGCTCCTACGTCCGAGTCGTGCAATGATCGGCTGGGCCCAGTTGCGGGCAGAACTTTGTTTCTGCGATGCGATAACCGCAGAATCCGGCAACCAACCCCGCCGTCTAGCGTTTGATACAGATGACGCCACAATCGATCAGCCCTAACGCAAGGGGCGTTTATAGTGTCGGACGAAATCAGAAGTAGGCGCGGAGGCAAGGCTCCGCCATGCCCACGCTGCCGAGCCACCATGGACGAAGTTGTGAGCATCGCCCCGCTGGCAGGCGAACCCGGCTTGACGGCGTATGAGTGCCCCAAGTGCGGGTACGTGACGAGCGTGATCCAGCAACCGAAGCACCCGCGTTAGTTCCGCGATGCTGCCGAGCCGGCCGTAACCAATCCCACGAGCAGCATTTCACAAGGTTCCCAGGCCAAATTAACTGTTGCGGCCGGGACCGGTCAATTTCGACAGTCGATTCACCGGCCTAGAGGTGCTGCAACCTTTGCGCTCTGAGCGAGTTGGTGGGCCGGGACGTGACTCCAAAGGGGATTAACCATGAGCACCGCTTGTGCCCGTATGGGCGGGGCCGCTCTGCCTGCACAGGCAGCGGCGCCGGAGGCTCCTTCCGATGAAACGCTGATTAGGCGAATCGCGCGGGGCGATCAGCTCGCCATGCGCACGCTGTTTGGCCGGCATCGGGTTTCCTTGTATCGCTGGTTGCTGCGGCTCGTCGGCGACGAAGCCTTGGCCGAAGACCTGTTGAGCGACGTGTTTCTCGACGTTTGGCGCCAAGCCGCCGCGTTCGAAGCCCGCTCGTCGGTTTCGACCTGGCTGCTGGCGATTGCGCGATACAAAGCGCTCTCGGCGCGCCGGCGCCGGACGGATGCGGAATTGGATGAGAAGGTCGCATCGAGCGTGGCGGATACGGCGGACGACCCTGAGGTCGTGCTGCAGAAGAAAACCCGGGCAGGCCTGCTGCGCCACGCGTTGACCCGCCTCTCGCCGGAGCACGGTGAGGTCATCGACCTCGTCTACTTCCACGGCAAATCGGTCAAAGAGGTCGCGGAGATCGTCGGGGTCGCCGAGGCCACTGTGAAGACGCGCATGTTCTACGCGCGCAGGAAGTTGGCGGACCTCGTTGCAGTGGCCTAGGACGTGGTATTTTTTCGCGGGCATGACGGGGCAAACAGCGGGCGGTTCCTTCAGTCCGCTTGATGGCACAGCCGGCAACAGAGAAACGACAACAAGTTCAGCCCAAGAAAGAAGGATAGGCCGCCTCTGCCGGCGGCCTCCAATTTTGTATAGCTAGGTCTCCTGATCAGGCATCGCTCATGGGGCAGATAAAACGCATCCCGGGAACCGGCCTGGCAGCTCGCCGTTGAGGCGAGTGTATATCGAAATATTTCTGCCTCTGAGGTTGGTATGTTCTCGGCCGCTTGGAAGCTGGTGAAGGACACCGTGCTCGCATTCATCGACGATGAAGCACTGAGCCGTGGAGCTGCGATCGCTTTCTACACCGTGACTTCCATCGCGCCGGTTCTGCTCATTGTGATTGCCATCGCGGGGCTAGCCTTCGGTCAGGATGCCGCTCAGAATGCGATCACCGAGCAGTTGAGCGGCCTCATGGGCCGGCAGACCGCTGAGGTCTTGCAAACTGCGGTGGCCAGTGCCGCCAGCAAATCATCCGGTGTCGTGGCGACGATTATTGGGATCGTCACCTTGATCGTGACGGCCTCGGGCGTCTTCGGCGAAATGCAGACGGCGTTAAATGTGATTTGGAAGGCTAAACCTGAGGGCACCACCGTCTCGCGGCTAATTCGCGCGCGCGCTGCCAGTCTAGGCTTGGTCGGAGCCTTGGGATTCCTTCTTATGGTGTCGCTCGTTGTGAGCACAGTGCTGACGGCGTTCGGTAATTACCTCGATTCGGTTCTTCCATTCGGAAAGATCATCCTGACTGTTCTAAACGTCATCGTTTCTCTAGCGCTCATTTCGTTCCTGTTCGCCGCCATCTATAAGGTCTTACCCGACCGGAATCTCGAATGGGGCGACGTGGTGATCGGCGCTATCGTCACCGCGGTCCTGTTCACCATCGGAAAATCGCTCATTAGCTGGTACATCGGAAGCAGTGCGGTTGCATCGAGCTTCGGAGCCGCGGGCGGGCTGATCGTCCTTCTCCTGTGGGTTTACTATTCGGCTCAGATATTTTTACTTGGGGCAGAGTTCACTAAAGTCTACGCAAACTCGCACGGCAGCAAGCAAGGCTCCCCGGTTTCGGAACGCGCACCCGCACGGTCAACTTGAAGCCCGGCACGGCGGCCGAGCATCCTGCTTATGCACGGCTGGACGAGTCGCCTCGTCCAAGCCGGCGCGAGCTCCTGTTTTGGCCGTCTAGGGTCCCCAATAGTATGGGGCACCATAGTGGTCGTGCAGCTCGCGTTCTCGACTGCGATCCGTCCAGTCGTAATTTTGATCGCGCGAAAAGGCCGGAGCGCCTCGTAACTGCTGCTCGGTGATGTCCGTCCGATAACCGCCTAAGCGCGTATCATAGGTCAGTTTATTCCACGGGATCGCATGCTCCTCGGTTCCCATCCCGAGGAATCCTCCGAATGACATCACCGAATAGGCTACACGCCCGCTGATTTTTCGATCATCAGCCGCTTGATACTCCCGATATTCTTTCCCTGCGGATCGTAAACCGTAGTGCCCTCTACCCTGTCACTTTCGATGAGAGGTTTGCCCGTCATCGCCGCCGAACCCGACTGCATGCTCATGGAGATCTCCTCTTGGCAAGGGTTCAACAGGTCAACGCGCCACAGTCTTTTCCGTTCTGGTTGGCACACTATTCCTGCTGCCAAGGGATGCTTCTGCGACACTCCGGACATTGTGTCCGGACTCGGGCGCGGTTGGGCAATCTACAATGCTGGCTGTCTTACGTTTGATCATGGTCCACGCAAACCAACCCAATACAAGTACGCCCAAAGCCGCGAGGCTAAGTGCGGGCGAGTGCGCCCCGAACGCGATTGCCAGGCCCACCAGCACTCCGGGAAAAACATGCATCGTCGCCCACACAAGCGCCGACAGGATATTCGCCGCATAGAAGTGGCCGGTCGACATTTTTAGTATGCCGGCCAGCAGGGGGACGAAGGCACGCACAACTGCCGTGAAGCGCGCCAGGAACACGCTCGCGATACCGTATTTGCGGATTAATTGTGAGCTGTGCTCAACCAGCCAAGGAAAACGATTGAGCGGCCAGCCTCGGAGTATCTCCCGCCGATAGTTGTGTCCGAGCCAGAACGAGAAGCCGTCGCCGACAATTGCTCCGGCCACCGCGGCAATGAGCAGCGCCCAAGGCGTCATACCGGCGGTCGTCGCGAGCGCACTTACTGCAAGGATCAGCGTGGAGCCCGGCACCACGGTTCCGACGACGGGAACGGCTTCTGACAGGGCCAGCAGGAAAACTGCAAGGAAGGACAGTTGCGGATGCGCTCCGACAAACTCGACTAACCCCTGAAAATAGGACATCATCGGTGTCTACGGGCGCGCTGATCTGTCTTGGACAACCCCGCACTCTCTCCAGCGTTCCGTCCCTCGGAGAAGGGCGTGCTGACGCCTTCACGAGCGCCTTGACGTCGGAAAGAGGTGGTCGCCCCCGGTCGCTCTGCCGGCCGCCATTTGGGCGCAACAGTGCTGGAACGGTTTCCGGTACTCTGCGTTTATTTGGAGCGAGCATGCTCTTTAGCCGGCGACATCGGCCGCCAACCTTCGTTGGTCCTTAGCGGGATAGCCAGAGGCGAGGTCGCCGGCTGGACTGGGAGAATGCCCCGCGTCGCCGAGACGCAGCGCGAGCCGCTCGTTCCCGTTAAATACGTGCTCGGATTTAAATACGTGTTCGGATAAGTATTCCAGCGCTAAAGCGGCGCCTTATCGATCTGCCCGTTCGAGCGCACGAACCAATGCTCGCTGGCAAACGACTTGCCCGCGAGCCGCTCTGCCAGCCAGTCCGCCACCAATGTCTGCGGGAACGGTCCGAGATTGGCCGCCGGCACGTTGCCGACGGAGTGGCGCGACTCCTGATAGACCACCATCTGCTTCGGTCCCTTGACCGTTTTGACGAGCCGTTCCGAGTGTTCGACCGGGCTAAGCTCCTCGCATTCGCCGGCGACGACGAGGTAGGGGGCGCGGATCTTCTCGGCATGTCCTTCCCAGGTGATGGTCTTGCGAAAGCGGTCGAACTCAGCCTCGTCGGTGATGCCGGACATGTACATGAACCGCTTCTTGAACGTGGGTGAGGCCTCCTGAAAGATGGTGTGGCATCCGGGCTCGTGGCATACCGACATCGCCGCGAACGCGCGAATGCGCGGCTCGTGCGCGGTGAGAATGGTGCCGAAGAATGTGCCGAAGCTCGTGCCGGAGCATCCGATGCGCTCGGCATCGATCTCGGCGCGGCTGCTCAGCCAGTCGACGAGCGGCTTGCCCGCCGCCATCCAGTTCTCCACCGAGAAGTAGACCCCGATCATGGGTGCTTCGTACTGCCCCGGGCCGTCGATGGCGAGCACCGCCATACCGCGGTTGAGGAAGCGATCGCCGTAGAGCGCGACCAGGATTTCCTTGAAGCTGTCCATGCCCGGTACGGCGATCACCGCCGGAATGCGTCCGCCTGCATAGCCGGGCGGCAAATGAAACCAAGCCGGAATGGCCTTGTCCCGAAACGGCACCCACACCGGCTCGATGTGATGATCGGCGAGGCCAGCGTATTTCGCGTAGCATTCCCGCTTCTTGTTGTTGTAGGCGATATTGGTTTCGTTGTTCTCGTCGTAAGGCCACTGCGCTGCGCCCCAATGCACCGCCGCCATGAAATAATTGTCCCGCGCGGTCACCTTGCGATCGGCCTCCTCGGCCGCTTTCGCTTTGGCTTCGCGCCGGCGCGCGACCGCCTCGAAAGCCGGACCGATGTCCGCCATCTTCTTCACCCGCTCGCGAATGCCGGCGAAATCCGCGTTGGCCTCGACCCCGCAGGGCCCGCTGAGGTAGAGCGAGCGCGGCTGATCCCAGTCGATGCCGTTGGCGCGGATAATATTGTCGATGAGCCAGCGCTGTTCCTCGAACCGGCGCACATGCGGCTCGCCGCGCTTGTCCAGCACCGGTTGGGGTTGGCGGACCACGTTCATCGCATCCCTCCCTGTTGCCGTTGCGACAAAACCGTCGGCGCAACCATGTTAGCGGGCTTTGCGGTGCGGTGGAATCGCCCTGGCAGTGGTTCCGCGGTGAGCTTTTGGCGGCGACCGGCGCTTGCTAGACTTGCGGCCGCGGTGGACGAGCGCGCAAGCGCGGAAGAGAGCGGGCCAACAAGCGATGTCCGGTCCAGGATCCGAATTGACGGTGTCGCTCTGGCGCGGCGGGGAAGAGGGGCGTTACGAGACCTACAAGGTTCCCCTGCGCGAGAATCAGACCGTGCTCGACGTGGTGACGTTCGTGCAGCGCCACCTCGACCCGACCTTGTCTTACCGCTTCGCCTGCCGGGTCGGCATGTGCGGTTCCTGCGCCATGACGGTCAACGGCCGGCCGCGCTGGACTTGCCGCACGCACGTGTCGCGTGTGGCCGCGCGCGGCCAACTCGAGATCGGGCCGCTCGAGAACCTGCCCGTGATCAAGGATTTGACCACCGACATGCGTCCCTTCTTTGAGAAATGGCAGCAGGCAAAGGGCGCTTTCGTGCCCTCGCGCACGCGCCGCGAGGACTTCGCGCCGATCAGGCCGGACACCCCGGCGCGGATTGCCGCCGACGCGGCGATCGAGTGCATCAATTGCGCCATATGCTATGCCGCTTGCGATACGGTGCGCTGGAACTCCGACTATCTCGGGCCGGCGGCGCTCAACCGCGCGTGGACGCTCGTGAACGACGTCCGCGACGGCGCGACCAGCGAGCGTCTGCAGGCGGTCGCGGCCTCCGGCGGTTGCCACGCCTGCCACTCGCACCAATCCTGCCAGGAGCTCTGTCCGCAGCAGCTCAATCCGACCGCCTCGATCGCGGGCCTCAAGCGCCGCACCATGTGGGCCTATCTCGGGGGCGAGATATGAACGTTCGTCTCTATCTGTGGCAACGGCTGACCGCAGCGGTGATAGCGCCGCTGGTGCTGGTGCATGTGGCCGTCATCTTCTATGCCACGCGCAAAGGACTGAGCGCCGCCGACATTCTCGCGCGCACCCGCGGCAGTCTCACCTGGGCCTCCTTCTATGGCGTCTTCGTCGTTGCCGCGGCCATTCATGCGACGATCGGGGTTCGCAACGTGCTGACCGAATGGTCGCCGCTTCGGGATCGCGGCGCCGGCCTGCTCGCGAGCGCCTTCGGCGTGCTGCTGTTCCTGCTCGGCGCGCGCGCGGTCGTCGCGGTGGTACTGCCGTGACGTTGCGCCACCTGCGTCACCGCCAGAGCGCGCTTTGGCTCGCCGCGCTCGCCCACCGGCTGTCCGGCCTGGCGCTCGCCGTTTTCCTGCCGCTGCATTTTCTTACGCTCGGCCTCGCTATCCGCGGGGAAGCTCCACTCGAAAGCTTCCTGCGCTGGAGCGATCAGCCCCTGGTGAAGCTCGCCGAAAGCGCTCTCATATTTCTCCTCATGCTGCACATGCTGGGCGGGCTGCGGCTGCTGGTGATCGAGAACCTCCCCTGGCGCGACGGACAGAAGCAGGCCGCAACCATCGCCGCCGGACTCTCGGCCGCCATCGCCTTCTTTCTGCTGGCGCGCATGTTCTGATGCCCGCATGAGCCTCGAACGCCTCAAGACCGACATTTTGATCCTCGGCTCCGGCGGCGCCGGCCTATTTGCGGCGCTGCACGCGCTCAAGGCCAATCCCGACCTCGAGGTGACCATCGCCAGCAAGGGTTTGCTCGGCAAATGCGGCTGCACGCGCATGGTGCAGGGCGGCTACAACGTCGCGCTCAATCCCGGCGACTCGGTCGAGCGGCATTTCATGGACACCATCGAGGGCGGCAAATGGCTGCCGCATCAGGAGCTGGCTTGGACCCTGGTGAGCACGGCGGTCGAACGCGTGCGCGAGCTCGAGAACGAGATCGGCTGCTTCTTCGATCGCAACCCGGATGGCACGCTGCACGGCAAGGCCTTCGCCGG
Source organism: Xanthobacteraceae bacterium (assembly GCA_035693615.1). GTDB lineage: Bacteria > Pseudomonadota > Alphaproteobacteria > Rhizobiales > Xanthobacteraceae > VAZQ01. Next base: position 91,192 of record DASSGH010000026.1, on the reverse strand, counting down.
ACAGAGCTTCGACCGCACCGTGCACAAGGGTGATCTCACCGGCATCGAGATCATCAATCGGCTGATGGAGCAGGTCTGGGCGCGGCCGGTTGGGCGCCTGGAAGAGCACCGCGCGGTGGCGCTCATTCCGGCGGCGGACGGCGCGCTCGCCGGCGTGCTCATGATCGATATCCGCACCGGCGCCTTGCGCTTCGTCGCGGCGCAGGCGGTGCTGCTGGCGACCGGCGGCGGGCCGACGATGTACCGCTATCATACGCCCTCCGGCGACAAGAGCATGGACGGCCTGGCGATGGCGCTGCGCGCGGGTCTGCGGCTGCGTGACATGGAGATGGTGCAGTTCCATCCGACCGGGCTGCTTGCGGGCGCGGAGACGCGCATGACCGGCACGGTGCTGGAGGAAGGGCTGCGCGGCGCGGGCGGCCACCTCCTCAACGGTGCGATGCACCGCTTCATGGCCGACTACGACGATAAGCTCGAGCGCGCGACGCGCGACGTCGTCAGCCGCGCCATCTATGCCGAGATGAAGGCCGGGCGCACCACGCCCCATGGCGGCGTGTACATCAAGATGGACCACCTCGGGCCGGCCAAGGTGGCGAAGGAATTCAAGGGCATGGTCGAGCGCTGCCGCGACTGCGGCTTCGATCTCGCCGGCGGGCTGGTCGAGGTGGTGCCTACGGCGCATTACTTCATGGGCGGCGTCATCTGCTGGCCCGATACCTCGACCGATTGGCCCGGGCTTTTTGTCGCCGGCGAGGATGCGAGCGGCATGCATGGGGCGAACCGGCTGGGCGGCAACGGCGTCGCCAATTCGACCGTATTCGGCGGCATCGCCGGCGACGAGATGCCGCGCTTCATCGCTGCCGATCCGGGCCACCGGGAGCCCGACCAGCACGTGCTCGATGCAGAGGTTCAACGCGCGCTCTCTCCGTTCGGGCGCAAAGGCGGTGATTTGAACGATCTGCGCGAGCGCCTTCTTGCGGTCATGTGGGATCATGTCGGCCTCGTGCGCGAGCGCGCCGGTCTCGATCGCGCCGTCGCGGCGCTCGACTCGATCGAGGCGGAGCTGCTCGCGACCGGTCTCGCCGATGCGGGGCGCGCCTTCAATCTGACCTGGCAGGACTGGCTCAACCTGCGCTCGCTAACCGAGGTGAGCCGGGTGATTGCGCTGGCCGCGCGGAAGCGCGAGAATTCGCGCGGCGCGCACTTTCGCTCCGATTTTCCGGAGCCGGGCGATTTGGCGAGTTCGCGGTTCACCGTCGCGCAGCAGACGGCCGCGGGTCTCGACATCACCGACGAGCCGGTTGCGTTCACCCACGTGCGGCCGGGCGAAACGCTACTGGACAAGGTCGCCGCCGAGTAATCGAGGCCAGTCATGATTCCCATCGCCTCAATTCAACGCACCGCCGAGGAGCTCATGGCCAAGGCGGCGATCGAAATTCCCGACGATTATCTCGCGGGCTTGCGCAAATGCGCTGACACGGAAAAAGGCGATCTCTCCGCCTTCGTGATCAAGGCGATGCTGGAGAATTACGACGCCGCCAAGGAGGATCGCCGCGCGATGTGCGGCGATACCGGCCTGCCGCGCTGGTACGTCAAGATCGGCAACGAGGCGGCGATCGAGGGAGGGCCGGTGGCGCTCGAGGCCGCGTTGCGGCGCGCGACTGCCCGCGCGACGGCGGGCGTGCCGCTGCGTCCCAACCGCGTGCACCCGCTTTGGCGCACCGACCACAACAACAACGTCGGCATCGGCGCGCCGGAGATCGAGTACGCGTTTCATCCCGACGCCGACTGGATCGATCTCGTCACCGTGCACAAGGGCGGCCTGTTCGGCTCGGATTACCGCATGCTGTTTCCCGGCGATGGGATCGACGGCATCAGGCGGTTCTATCTCGACACGCTGATCGGCTTCGGCAAGCGCGGACTTGCCTGTCAGCCGGCGATCGTCGGCGTCGGGCTTGGCGGCTCGAAGGATACCAGCATGGTGCTGGGCAAGCAGGCGTCCTGCCTGCGCCTGGTCGGATCGCGCAATCCGGACCCGAAGATCGCCGCGCTGGAGGAGGAGTTCAAAGCGCTCGGCAACAGCATCGGCATGGGCGCGATGGGGTTCATCGGCTCCTCGATGGTGATCGATTGCCACATCGAGGTCGGCTATTGCCACACCGGCGGCATGCCGATGTCGGTGCACATGTTCTGCCTCTCCTCGCGCCGCGCCTGCGCGCGGATTTCTGCCGATGGGCGGGCGCAGTTCCGCACCGACCCGATGTGGTTCACCGATTACATGCGGCGCGAGACGGTCGAATGGGAACGCAGCGCCGCCGAGGCGGCGGAGTAGCGCAATGCTCGAGACCGTCCAACTTGCGCTTCCTGCCAGCACCGCGGATCTGCGCAAGCTTAAGATCGGCACGGTCGCCTATCTCAGTGGCCGCATCTTTACTGCGCGCGAGGGTGTCTATAAGCGCGCGATCGAGGAGGGCGCCGGAATGCCGGCCGGCCGCGACGCGCTGGGGCTTGCCAACTTTCACTGCTCGCCGGCGGCGACGGTCAATCCGGACGGCAGCTACACCGTCGGCGCAGTGACCGCCACAGCCTCGTTCCGCTTCGCGCAGTGGCTGGACGGCTGGTTCGAACTCTCCGGCTGCAACGTCATCATCGGCAAGGGTGGCATGACGTCCGACATCTATCGCAACTCATTCGTGCCCCATGGCGCGATCTATCTCACCACGGTCGGCTACGGCACCGGCGCGCTGCTCGGGCGCGGCATCAAGCGCGTCGCGGGCGTCTATTGGCTCGAGGAATTGGGACTGGCGCAGGCAGTGTGGGTGCTCGATGTGGAGAAGTTCGGCCCGTTCCTCGTCGAGAGCGATCTTGACGGCAACAGCCTGTTCGAGCGCGAGAACGCCAAGATCGCGCCGGGACTGGCGAAACTCTACGTCGGCACTAAACCCGCCACGCTGCGCCGTTACGGCGAGACCGACGACAAGACCGACGAAGTGATCTGAGGCTCGTCTGTGGGCCCAACACGTTGCCCCGTCCATCGTCATCAACAGCCCATTTCCCTCCCGCGGGGAGTTTCCGCAAAGTATGACAGGATCAATCGTGACGATCGGTCTCAACGTGGAAATGGTGTAATACGCGGTGGAAGATCGGAGCCAATACGAAGCCATTTGCGATGACAATCAAAAGACCCGAGTAGATCGCGAAGGAGCCTGCAAAAATTTTCCAGCTGAAAATTTCAATTTGATCTCCGCGGCTGATGGCTCCAAGCTGTCACCCAAGTGATTCGCTTATTAGGCACTGACGCTGAGTCCTTGGTTGCGCCTTAGTAGGTAAAGCCTCGCGCACTTCTCTGCGGCCGCCGAGCGCCTATGATGAACTCTGATCCGCGCCCGATCTCTTCGGCTCCTCTCGATGGAAGTCCCGTCCGTTTGTTTTTGTTTGCTGGATCAGTCATTGCCTCCTTTTGGAGCGCGGAACGCGCCTGGAAAGCATTTGGACCGGGAGACTATCGTGCGGGCTGGTATTTGCTCGACGACGATGCAATCGAACTTGATGATCCGATAGGATGGGAACCATTAACCCGCGATGGTTCATGGCCTGAACAGTCCAGGCCTCTGATGCAGGAGCCTCTCCTGCCCTGACCGGACCGACCGTTACAACAGCGCGGCGCTCTTGGTCGCAATGAAGACCCTGTCCATTCAAACGGTCTCCAATACCGGTCGTGACCACGGCACGGTCATTTCGCGCTCCAATATGAACGGCCGTTCCAGCAGCGAGCGGTAGAGCGCAACATAGTCCGTGGCCATGCGCGCGGACGAAAATCGTTGCTCGAACCGCCGCCGAACAGCGCGGCGATCAAGCGCGATCACCTGCGGCAGCATCCTTACTGCCTCATCCATCGTCTCAACGATGGCTCCCGTGACCCCCTGATCGACGATTTCCGAAACGGAACCCTGGCGGAAGGCAAGCACAGGTGTGCCGCACGCCATGGCCTCGATCATGACCAGGCCGAAAGGCTCCGGCCAATCGATCGGGAACAAAAGCGCCTGTGCCTGGCTCAGGAATTCGGACTTGGTGCGTTCATTGATCTCGCCGATGAACTCGACCCCCGGATCGCTCAGCAGCGGTGCGATCTTTTCACGGAAATAGCTTTCATCGAACTTGTCAACCTTGGCGGCGATCTTCAGGGGAATGCCGAGCGCGCGTGCTATATGAATGGCGCGCTCAGGCCCCTTTTCCGGAGAGATTCGGCCGAGAAACGCGACATAGCCGCCGCGCGGATTGTAGACGGGCTTGTACAGATTAGTGGGAATGCCGTGGTGAATGGTCGCAACGAAATTGGCGTTGGCGATCGGCCGCCGCTGGTCATTGGAGATCGATACCAGCGGCATCTCGCCGAAGCCAAGATAGAGCGGCTTGAGGTCGGGAGAGTCTTGCCGGCCGTGAAGAGTAGTCACCGTGCGATCTGCCATCTGGGCAAAAAGCGGAAAATGAAACTGGTCGATGTGAAAATGCAAAATGTCGAAGTCTTCCGCCAGTTGGCGTACTCTGTTGAGCATCAGCAGGTAATAGGGGATCGGGTCGCGGACATTGCCGTCGAGGCGCAATGCCTTGGACGCGCAGCCCACCAGCTCGGCGGCGGTGATGGAGTCCGCACTCGCGAATAGGGTCACCTCGTGACCAAGTCGGACCAGTTCCTCAGTGAGATAAGAGACAATTCGCTCAGTGCCGCCATAAAGTCGCGGCGGCACACTCTCCATAAGCGGCGCGATCTGCGCAATTTTCATGTCGTCGGCTCCGAGGGCGGCGGAAAGTTTGAGCGATGAAAACTAAGCTGGGTCGTCCCCGGTTACCGATGGACTCAGACTTATTTCTATGACCCTGTCAGCCTCAGACGTCCTGTCTTTCCATTTTGACGCGAGCGCACGGTATCGATCGCGTTACGTAGAGTGAAACTGTTCACAGTGAATATGGTTCCAGATTGGCGCGCCGCTTGAACGGCCGCGTTTGATCTGCGAAGCGCAGACCTTAAACTCCGCACCGATGTCAATCGGACGTGCTGACCTTGATGGTTGGAGCTTGATTGCCAACGACCGATCACAATCAGTTTGATAGACATGAGCTATTTTGCTCAGACTCCGGGCCGATTAAGGCAGAAACTAGTAACACGACATTAGCGATGATCTCTAAGCGATGATCTCTATGAGGGTGTCTTATGACACTGGTTTTTTGGTTTCTGGGCTTCATGATACTTGGCGATGGGCTCGCCTATTTAATTGGACGCCTTGTTGAATACGAATGGGGGTCACACGCCAGCTTGGTCGTATTTCTGGCGCTCTATTTCTTGTCGCTCTGGGTGGCATGGCTCCTTTCAGTGTGGATGACCGAGCCGAAAAAGGCGGCAGCTTGATCCGAGCGTTCGGTCGGTCGCACCGAGACTCCAAAATGTTCTTATTCTTCTCGAACGGGATTGCGATTGGGGCGTCTGTGGCTATTTCGATAGTCCTGACTCTCTTGCTTCCTGTACCTGTTCCGGTCCGTAAGTCGCGGGCTGGGACTTCTCCTCAGTGGCAACCGAAACAGCCGCCATTGCCCCCATGAGATCCATGCATGTCCCGCGGCCGTTCAGCGGGATGACCGATGACGGGAGCGATTTGTTATCCGTCCCTGCTCCCGCGGTTGTTGCGGCCTCTGCCGTCCAGCCGCTCCGCCGACAGAAGTCTGTGCGCTACCTGACCAACTAGAGCCTAAAGGCAGGCGGTCTTTCCAAGTTCGAGTGAACGAGCCCAGCACTGGCGCTCAGGCTGGAACAAAGTGGGTGGCCACAAATTGTCCGAGGGCGCGCGCGGCACCAGCCAATCCGGGCAATGGAAACAATCCTCGTCAAAATCTTTGCCATGGCCTTGACGCTCAGTCAGGTCACGACCACGCCCGATGCGGTGAAAACGCGCTTCGATCGGGCTTCCGACCAAGAACAGGTCGCCCGAGTTCTTCGCGCAGGCTGCACGCACATGCGCAAAGCCTTCGACATCGAGGATATCAACCTAGAGGAGCTTATTGCGACAGCCCTCGACGACCCGCAGGCGGCAGCTGACGAGAATAAGGTTTTCCGGGGCATCGATTTCGCGGATCTGCAAATGGCCTACCGGCAGTTTTGCAAGAACGAGCACGTCGGCGCGACAGTCGTCGATCTCGGCGACGTTATCGATTTTTACAACAAGGCGGCCGCGGATCTGCCGGATCATAGCAAACTTAAGGCTCTCAAGCTTCCGGGGGCAAGCGTCGTGCTCGACCGCAGCGGCGAACGCTTCGCGGAGGTGTTCGAGGAGAACCAGCGGCGGGTGTGGGTGACGCTTGCGGACATTCCGGAGCACGTGCAGAAGGCGTTTCTGTCAGCCGAGGACAGGCGCTTCTATCAACATCAGGGCATCGACGAGCGCGGCTTGATTCGTGCCTTCATCGGCAATCTCGCCTCGTCCGGCCGCCCACAGGGCGGCTCGACCATCACTCAGCAGATCGTCAAGAATCTGCTGGTGGGCGAAGACCTGACCTATGAGCGCAAGATCCGCGAGATGATTGTAGCGTCGCGGGTCGAACATGCGCTCAGCAAGGCGGAGATCCTCGAGCTCTATCTCAATTTTGTCTATCTCGGCCGCAGCTCCTGGGGCATCGAACTCGCTGCGCGCACCTATTTCGGCAAACCGGCGAAGGAGCTCACGGTCGAGGAAGGCGCGCTTCTCGCCGGACTGACTAAGGGGCCGAATTATTTCAATCCCGACCGGCATCCGGGGCGGGCCAAGGAACGGCTGGCCTATGTGCTCAGCCGCATGCGGGAGGATGGAGTACTCGCGCAGGAACAGCCTGGCCGAGGATTGCCTAGTCTGCCCACCCTCGTAGCCTACGAACGTCTGCGCCGAGACATCGGATTTCATTTTGTCGATCAGGTCGCGCGTGAAGCGAAGTCGCTGGCAGGGATCGGTGCGATTACGGAAAACTCCTATACGATCCGCTCCACCATCAATCCGCAACTGCAGCGGGCTGTGGAGTCGGCGCTGCAAGAAGGTCTGGCGCGCTACGAGCGCGGTGCGGGGCGCGTCCAGTTTCGGACCGCAGAAGCAAGTCTCAGCCAGACTGTTCAACAGGAAGCGGACACCAAACGCGGCGACAAACAGCCGCCTTGGCAGCGGGCGCTCGCGAAAGCGCGGCTACCTCTCTACGACGTGCACTGGACGCCGGCCATGGTGGTGGAAAAACCGACCGGCAAGAAGGCCGAGACCTGGCGTGTCGGCCTGACCGACGGGCGGATCCTGCCGTTGTCGATCGACAATGCGGTCGCTCAGCGCAAGCTCAATCTTTACGACGTCATCTTGGTGCGTGTGGTCGACGGCAAGGGCAAGGGCGCGCGTGCCGAGTTGCGCGTACGCCCTGTGGTGCAGGGAATGGTCGTGGTCCTGGAGAACAAGACGGGCCGCATCCTGGCCATGACCGGCGGCTTCTCATACCCGCTGAGCCAGCTCAATCGCGCGACCCAGGCCGCGCGCCAGCCGGGGTCGGCCATCAAGCCACTCAGCTACCTGGCGGCGCTGGGCAAGGGTCTGCAGCCCAATACGCTCGTGATGGATGAACCGATCACCTTACCGCCCATCGGCGGCCGACGTGCCCGCGAGCAGGACTATTGGACGCCGAAGAACTATGACGGTAGCTCGGGCGGCACTCTGACCTTGCGACAGGCGATAGAGAACTCCCGCAATCTCGCGACCGTTCGTCTGCTTGATGGGGGCATCGAGAAAAAGCCCGAAGCCAGTCTCAACCGCCTTTGTGAGCTCGCGACGGAATCGCAGATTTATCGCGAATGCTTGGGATACTATCCGTTCGTACTCGGGGCTCAGCCGGTGCGACCGATCGACCTCGCGGCCTTCTTTGCGGCGATCGCGAATGAAGGCCTGCACAAGACGCCATATGTCGTGGAGTCCATCGAGCGCAACGGCGAGACTGTTTTTCGTCGCCGGCCGTCAACTGCCACGATTAATTCCGTCGATCGCACCGCCTTCTATCAGCTCAAGACAATGCTTCAAGGGGTCCTGGCGCGCGGCACGGCGCGGTCGATTGCGAACCTTTCCCCGTATGTCGCGGGCAAGACCGGCACCTCCGATGAGGAGAACGACGCCTGGTTCGTGGGTTTCACTAACGACGTTACGGTCGCGGTCTGGATTGGCTACGACAACGCGGACGGCAAGCGCCGTACCCTCGGCGGTGGCTCGACGGGCGGCAGTGTCGCCGTCCCCATCTTCGAACCGGTGATACAAGCGGTATGGGCCAATGTTGTGCCGAAAGCCGTGCTCGCTCCGCCGTCGCCCGAGGCAAAACGTTATCTTACATGCAAATCAGTCGAACTCGACTCCGATGAGGCAAAAAATCGTCGCGGAAGAGCAATCTCTGAATGCTTCCGGCTGGATGCAAAAGGAAAGGTGCGTGATACCCAATATGTGCTGGTCCCGCGCGAAAGCGGTTATGTTAAACGAGCAGAAAACAACGGCAATCGGGAAGGCGCCTCTCGCAAGACAAGTGAGCGCTCGAACACTTTCTACGAAAATCCCTCGCGAGGAAACGGGGGCTCGCGATCGGAGAATGGACAGCCATGGACACCGCAGTGGTGATCCTACTTGCCCAGCTCTTTCTGGACGGCCGCAGCCGAGCGTCGGGCGCTGGCGCGGTCGCGTCCATCGAAGCTGCGGAATTAGGATACTGTCGGCCGTTGGGCCGGAGATCATCACTTGTGTTTGGTCTTTCCCGCCGCCGATTTTGCCGAATGCGGCCATTGTCGACACGCCGCACGCCCGATTTATCGTGATCGGGCTGGCCGCTTCCGTAGGGCGCCATAATTGAGCGAGTACGTACTGGAACGCCCGCACCCGGGGCATCGAACCACGAAAACCCGTTGGCCCTCCTCGAACGCGGGGGCTACGACAGTCGTGATGCCGCACCTAACGCACGGCGGCGGTGCTGGTTGGAATGGAAGTGACATGACGCATCGGCTCCCTGAGTTTCAGGCGGGAGCGCGAACGGTCTCTCAGCCAACGGCGCCTGGGCAAAGCCTTTGCCGATGATGGCGGCACTATATGCTGTCCGTCTGCGTATTCGACAGACGACCCTAGATCATCACGCGATCGTGCGCGCTGCCAACTTCTTGGCCAAGGCGGTCATCGCGGTCTCGCGGGTGCATCGCTAGCCGTGTGTCGGCGTGCGGTCCCTCGTTCGTATCCGAAACCGAGCGTCCACATCCATGGGAAACTTAATGGTCGTGGTTTAGTTGTTCGATAGGGAGGACACAAAGGAGCAGTTATGAACCCCAACGAACAGAAGCCAGGCCAGCAAAATCAAGGCGGCCAGCAAGGCGACGGCGGACAGCAGAAGCCGGGCCAGCAGCAGGGTGGCCAGCAGAAGCCTGGGCAAGGCGGAGAACAGACTCAGCGCTGAATTTCGCCAGCACCCTGACGAGATGGCAGGGTGGGTTGGAGCACACGCCAGCGGCGCCTTCGCCCATCCCGCGCATCGCGATTGGAAGGCCCGGCACGACCACAAAGGAACTCCCATGGATAAGCAACGCATTAAAGGTTCGGCTCAACAGGCCAAGGGCAAGATCAAAGAACTCGCCGGAAAGGCCGTCGGCAACAGAAAGCTGCAGGCAAGAGGCAAGGCGGAGGAAGCCGGCGGAAAGATTCGCAATGCGGTCGGCGGCCTGAAGGACGCGATGCGTGGGAAGTAAGCCGCGTCATGCTCCGCCCGGACAAGCTGGAACACGGCTCGGTCCACGAGCCGTAGTTGAGGTGCAAGGTGGGACGTAAGCCAAGACGAGCGCCGCGTGACGTACCGGACTCATTGCCCAAACGGGACGAAGGCACGGACGTTATGCCGGACCAAGTCCGCTCGACAGACGATTCCCAGGAGAAGCCGGACTCGCCACCGTCTTCTACTGACGAACGAGGTGAGCCGTAGTCAGTAGGAGCGGCGCCGGTTTGGCCCGCGCCTAGGCGTCGGCTATGCACCCTGTTGGGCCCGGCGCAAAGCTGTTGGAACACGGACGCCGATTCTGGTGGTCAATGCGGACTGGTCGCTCGGGACTGGCGCAGCGGTTTGCGCCCATCGGGAACGAGGTTCGGTCAAGGTGACGCGCCAGAAGTCCGGCCGAACCATATGCCTACCAGCGCAGCAAGTGCCACGAGGGCAAGAAACCCATTCACGGCAACCAAAATCCAGACCGGGATGCGTGACACATCGACTCGCGGTGGAGGCACGCCCGGCTCGAGATGACGCCATACTGCTGCCCCAAAACAGAATGCGCTGAATAAGACGAGAATACTGCCAGTGGCAATGATCAACCATTGGGGGATTACTTCCGAAAGTAGCGCCTTTGCCCCAATGCCGCTCGCCAAAGCCAAGAGGCCGGTGCGCACCCAAGCCGCGTAGGTGCGCTCAGCGGCAAAGACTGTGCGGTCGGCGGCAAGCTGAGTCGTGCGTTCGGCGCTGTCCTCTACGCCGTATGTGCTGTGTTTGATCTTTTCTGCGCTCTCGGCGAGCTTTTCGCCGCTGCGCTGCAATGACTGCTTGGGCACGGTCGGACCTGTCTGTGAGGAGAATAACGCGGCTCGAAGCCGATTGTTCGCGCCTCCCAAGTCCAGAGCGCACGTGCCGCGCACGGGTGCGACTTACCAAGGTGCCGCCCCGCGGTGGAACCTCAGCGGCTTCAGGCGAGTTGAATGACATCGAACGGAACCCCTTGATCTGGAGAGAGACACACCATGCGTGCAATTCTGGCTGGTGCCGCTTTTGCGGTTTTCGTTATTACGCCAACCCTCGCGGACTACTACATCGTCCAGGAGCCCACCACGAAGCGGTGCAGGATCGTTGAGGAACGGCCGGCGTCGCCGAGCGTCGGGGTGGTGATCGGTCCTGCCGGCTTCGGCGTTCGCACGGAGGCTGAAAGCCGAATGCGCACTGTGGAAGAATGCCACGAAAGTGGGACGACTGGCGGCACTACTGTGATTGAGGAACGCGAACGTCGCCCGGCGCGGTGACCGAGTTATTGGCGTGGGCCGCCTATGGGGCCATCACTGCCGCTCGCTCAGCACCCTCATCACTAATGCAGCCGGGCTCAGGCCCAGGTGATCCAATCGGACCTCACCTCTCGTGAGTGTTGAGGATGCAGTTCGCACACGGCGGAGGATAAGTGTTCAATTCGTGGTTTGCACTCGCCTTTCAGGCCGCGCAGCTCGGCCGGGAGGCTCAGAATGTAGTAGTCCTCCGATTCGTGAAGTTGGCAGGCGGCGGCGCTGCTGGTGCCAAGGAGGCGCGGCTGATGGTCACCGACAAACTGGCTGCACTAACGGAGGCCCAACTCGCCGCTGTAGCCACTGTCCTAACCGGGGATGGTCTTAAGATCGCTGATAGTATCCTACGGGTTTTCACGAAGAGAGTACGAGCAAACAAACAGCGGCTTTCAAGGCGGCGACGGCGTCTGTCAGTAGGAGCTTGAAGAAAACGCTAAGCGGTTATGCCCGGACGATTTCCCTCCAATGCCGCTACTCGCGGCCAGCCGCCTTTCTTGGTTTCCAGGCTTTGAGCAGCGAACCGTTTCTGCCGAAGATCGGGTCCTTGCGTGGTCGTCCGACCTTGCGAACGACCGTCACGTTGCGGTCGTGCTCTTCCACCGTGGGACCGCATTCGTCGTAGGTACCGTTCGGCGGATAAGCGCCGACAACTAGGAACGATTTGCTGGCAGAAAGGCACTGATGGCCGGTGCCGGCGGGAATGACCACGGCATCACCGGCTTTGAACTTGACGATGCGTCCTTTATTGCCGCCGAGACGGACCGTTGCGCTCCCGCGAGCGATACCCAGCACTTCGTGAATTCGCGAGTGGTAGTGGAGATAATCGTATATCCCGTCGCGCCACGTATCGCCCCACCCGTTGGATTCAAATAGCGCTTCCCAAACTGCCGCTGGATCAAGAGACCTGGGGAGTTTTACCGCGCTTCGGTACACCACCACGGGCCAAAGGGGGTTGTTCGGAATGAAGCCGTCATCACGAAACCGAAAGGTCGCGATCCGCGCGAATTGGACCAGTCTGGCCAATTGTTCGACCGACGGACGACGCCAGCCGCTCACACGCTGAACCGACGCTTTTACATCCTCTACGAAAGCCATAATGCCGCCGCCCGCCTCACTTTTTGCCGTTAGCTTTTTTGAAATGCTTGGCTGCTTTGTCGATCAGCCGTTGCCCGGTCTTCGGCCCTTTCCAGCCGAGAAACTTAAGTTCCTTGCTTTCCAGTTCGTCGGTCGCGACGAAGAACTTCTCGATCTCCATACGGACCTGCTTGGGCAGGTCGCGCGCGTCGTGGTCGGCCTGTTCGCGGTGCGAATCGCGCGGGACCGCAATGAGACGGTCGTTGCGGATCGCGTGTTTGCCGCCTTCGGTTTGCACGACTTCGAGCACCCCGATGATCTTGCACCTGAGGACAAGGCCCGGGGTGGTCGCGGTGTCATGCAGGATCAATGCGTCGATGGGATCGCCGTCTTCACCTTTGGTAGATGGGATGAAACCCCAGTCGTATGGATAGGTCAGCCCAAGGATCAAAGCCTTCGATAGCGTGAACAATTTCAAATCAGGATCGAACTCTAGCTTCGCGGCGGAGCCTCGCGGAGTTTCAACGACGACGTAAACGTCGCCCTTTTTGTCACGAACAGGAAGTTTGCTAAGGTCGATCATGACTTTCATCGTGTCGCGCCCGCGCATCTGCACGCGAGCCGCGCCTCGTCTTTTCAAACGATCAGCTCGCGGCTTTGCGATTGACGCCTTTGCGAACCGCGACCGTGGAGAGCTTCTTGTCCGCAGCCTTCTCTTCGTTCAGGTTGGTATTGAGCAGCCGAATAATGTCGTCGTGGCCTAGGCTTTCCGCCCAGGCGATCAACGTTCCATAGCGGGCAATTTCATAGTGCTCGACCGCCTGCGCCGATCCGACGATGGCCGCATCCAGCACATCCTTGTCCGCAACTTCGCCGGCCACCTCGTCCGCCTCGCTAATCAGGCCGTCGATGGCGGGACACTTTACCCCTTGCGGCTCCTGGCCGAGTTTCTTGAAGACCTGGTCAAGTCGGCCGATCTGGTTCTTCGTTTCCTCCAGGTGATCCTTAAGTCCCTTGTTAAGGTCGCGGTTTGTTGCCTTTTCGATCAGCTTGGGCAGCGATTTCACGATCTGATTTTCGGCGTAATAAATATCCTTCAGCCCATGCAGCAGAAGGTCATCCATTGTCTCAACGTCTTTGGTGAAAAGTCCCATGACTGTTGTCCTTTCTCGCGGGCGTTTGACGTCTGGAAAACGCCGTGCCTGAAAACCAGTTCCGCCGCGCCGCAACCGGTCGGGATCCGCCGGCGTTATGCATGGGCGCCCTCGCCAGAGACGTCTTTGCGACAATGGAGCCGCGTGGAGGAGCCCTGTGTTGACTGACCGACTCAACCTTGCAGACCTTGCCGAACGCGCCCTTGCAGCGGCGGGCCGGCGAAATCTCACGATCGTGGCGGCTGAGTCCTGCACGGCCGGCAAGCTTTCGGCGCTCCTGTCCGAGGCCCCGGGCGCCGGAGAGCATCTGCATGGAAGCTTCGTCACCTACACGAAGGCGAACAAGGTTGAAGCGCTTGGCGTCGATGCCGGACTCTTGAACGCCAAGGGGGCGGTGTGTCGGGATGTAGCCGTGGCGATGGCCGAAGGCGCGCTTCATCGTTCGCCCGCCGATGTGGCGGTGGCTGTTACCGGCGTGGCAGGCCCCGACCCGGACGAAGACGGTAATCCCGTTGGGCTGGTTTGCATTGCCGCGGCCCGCGACGGACGCAAGCCTTTGTACCTCGAACGAAAATACGGCGACATTGGTCGGGAGCAGGTGCAGGAGCACGCAATGGCCGATGCGCTGGCCCAACTAATCCAGTGCTTGGAAGCGGATTGAGAGCCAGGTCTTGAGCGATTGGATTGCAAGAAATCGGACGCAACCGCCCCTTTCCTCGGAATCAGCCCTCGTGACCTTTTAAAGCGGATTTAATGTTTTGCAGCACTCGCACCACAGGGGCGCACCGCATGTCCTCATTCGTTTTGCCCCCCAGATAATTGGCGACACCTTTCGCTATCGTTTCGGTTAAACCGGTACGGGCTGACGGCTGAAAAAGCGGGAGCTGATCAAGTTCGTCGTCTTCATCGTCGAGCACAACGAAGCGTTTCACTTTGGGATGGGCTTTGAGCCAGGCGATCACCTCGTCGCGACGGGGCCGATGCGGCATATCCGGAATGACGTCTATGAACGGGACGCCCCAATGCTTGGCGCTGAATAGTCCTGCCGGGTCGTAGCGCCACGTCGACGACAAAACGACTTTGGCTCCCGTGCGCTGAAGTAGTCGCTTGAATCGCCTCAGAAGTTTAGGGTCGATGACATATGGAAATTTGCGCGGATTAGGGGTGGTCGCGCAATTTAGAACGCCATCTATGTCTAAAAAGATAACTTTCACGGCATGCTAATCTGAAACTGGTCTAACCGTAGCGGCAAGAAGAGACGTGAGTAGCGCCCCTTCGACGATTATCGCAGGCGGCGTCGAATGAGGGGGCAGGTGGCCTCGTACTGGACGGCTCAGCGTCCGTCGGCGAATGCCGGAACCTTTTAAGGCCGCTCGTTCCTTCTTGTCGGCCGGGCAGCGAACGCCACGAGTTCCGAAGTTCGGGAGCGAGAGGTGGCTCAGCGCTTCTTTCGGGGAACCTTCTTTCCTTTCTTGCGTGCCTTGGAAAGCGCAATGGCGATTGCTTGCTTGCGGCTTTTCACCTTGCCTCCCTTGCCGCCGCGCCCACTCTTAGCGCTGCCGCGCTTGTAGCGGTGCATCTCGCGGCGCACTTCTTCACCCGAGCTACGCGAATATTTTCTTTTGCGCTTCTTAGCCATTGGGGCTCTCCTTGCAGGAACCAACGTGGTCGACTGGCATTTATCGGGGATGCAACGAAAATTAAGACCTTCAAGCAAAATCCCGCCCCGCAAGCGGCGCTGGCGGGTGCGGCAGGCGGACGAGGATGAATTGGACGAGGCTTTGCTCGGTCTTGGGACCGAGAAAGATGGTTCGTCCGGCAACTAGTTTTCGCACCAACGTGAAACTGCCCTGCGCACGGTTGGTTCCAGCCTCAGCGCGTTCAGTCGCCAAACATCCGTCCGCCAGGCTTGACGCGGCCTGCGCACACCGGCGCGTCAGCAGCTCAATAATTAAAGCCCACCGATGGTGCGCAAAGCCGATCAGTAAACTAGCAGCGTGTAGGCCTTTTGCTGCAGTGCCAAAATCCCACGCTTTGCACCTTTGCTTGGCTCACTCGAATCGAGGTGTCGATCTTGGTCAGAGGATGGCGCAGCGCCTGTGGCTCAATACGCGGCGCCGCCGCCACCGCGTAGCCCGACGGGCGCTGCCACGATCAATGCCGGGTCGCGGCGCCTGCAAGGCTTAGCGGCGGTGCGGGCGTGTCTTCACCCGCTACGCCGAGGTTCTCATTTGCTTGCGTCGGCGCTTTCCACGACGTCGATCTTCACCTTGGCGACGCCCTTTCCGGTGATGCCGAGCGTCTGGGCGGCACCGCGGGAGACGTCGACCACGCGGCCACGAACGAACGGGCCGCGGTCGTTGACCCGAACCGTGACCGAGCGGCCGGTGGCCACATCGGTGACGCGCAGTCGCGTGCCGAACGGCAAGGTGCGGTGCGCGGCGGTCAATTCCTGCGCGTTGAACTTTTCGCCGCTCGCGGTGTGCGGGTCGTAGCTGTAGAAGCTCGCCACTCCATAGGTTGAACCGTTGCCGTCGAAAACCTCCCGGGCGGCGGTTCTCTCTTCCGATGGACTGCGGTGGTGCCTGACGAACACCTTTCGCGCCGGCTGTACCGCCGCTTGGCGACTGGGCCCCGTCATGACGGGCGGCTGCTGGGCGCAGGCGGCAAGCGTCGCCGCGGTCAGCGCGGCAGCGAAGAGCCGTACCATTCGGAGGCCCGAAGGCCGGCGTTCGGCGCCGCTCCCGGCGCGCAAAGACGAGTTGATGATTGACACGTTCGCACTCCCCCACCGATGTCCCGCCGCTAATGGGGGTGGAAACCATGGCCCGATCGCGGCCAAACCCACGGCCGCGAGGTGAATTGGTTTTTGTGTGGTTAATTTGTCACACCGGGCGTTCGCGACCCGACATTTCCGCCTCAAATTCCCCACGCCTCTGCCTCCAAAACGAGGAAAAACGGAGGAAAAAGAGCGATCGCCGTGAGGGCTGGTAATCAGCGATTAACGAATCAGGGGTCACGATCGAGCCGCCAGCACCGCGCAAATGGTGGAGAGATTCCGATGCTGACGAGCAGCAGGTATCTCATGAACGGCAGCCCCCGCTGCTGCATGTTCTGCGGCGAGGCCTTCCGGCCGCGCGACGGCTACGTCGAATTCTGGCGCACGTCCTCCGGGCAGCATTTTTGCTCGGAGTTCTGCGCCGACGACGCCGAGGAGGCGCTCTTCCGCATGCGACGCGCCGGCGCGAGCGGACGTACCGTGGTCGTTGCCGGCGCGACCCAGCTCTGAGCCATCGTCGCACGCTGCGCGTAAGCCGGTTTCATCAGCGGCTCGCGAGCGGCAAGGCCGCCCCTGCACTCGCGCGTTTGTCTTCCGAATCTGTCGGGTGGGCGACGCAGGCCGGCGAAAGCCCTTGACGGTCCGTCGAGCCGGGCCGAGCAATTGCGGAACAAATTTAGGCCAAATCGCACCGCTAATGCGGTGGCAGCGAGAGTCTTCGCCAAGGCCGGGCGGCGCCCTGAACGGCGGATACCCGTCGTCGCCGTTCTGGTTTCGTGGAATGATGTGGAATGCGTTCCGCGCGCCAATCGGCAATTCGACTGCTGCAACTGATGATGGTTGCATCGGTTGTCTTGCCCCTCGTGCTGTTCGCTTTTGCTGCCTGGCTCAATTACCGCCATGAGCTGAACGTCGCCGACGATCGCATCGAGCGTTCGCTCGATATTCTTCACGAGCACACTCTCAAGGTCTTTCAGACCGTCGAGCGCGCCATCGCCGAAGTCGACGAGATCGTCCGCGGCATGCCGGACGAGGAAATCCGTGACCAGCAGCCGCGTCTGCACGAGCGAATCAAACGCATCGTCGACGCGCTGCCGCAGCTGCGCGCGATCTTTCTCATCGACCGCGACGGCCAGGGGCTCGTCTCCAGCCAATTCGTGCAAGTACCGCCCGACATGCGCACCCGCGAGCGCAGCTTCTTCAGCGCGCACATCGCTGGCGACATCGGCGGTTATGTCAGCGAGGTCGTGGAGCCGCGCCGCGCGGAGTTTGGCGCACCGTTTTTCGTGCTTTCACGCCGGCGCCCCTCCGCAGACGGTGCCTTCAACGGCGTGATCGCCGTCGCGGTCCTGCCGCAGTATTTCGAGGAGTTCTACGCGCTGATCGGGCGCAGCCAAGGCGAGCTTTACGCGCTCATCCGCTCGGACGGCAGGTTTCTCGCCCGTTACCCGCAATCGCCCGACCGCCTGCGGGCCGTCGGTCCTGGCCTGGAGACGGCGCTCGCGCAGGGGCAGGAACATGAGATCCGCACCGGCCGCTCCCAGATCGACGGCGCCGAACGGCGAGTCGGCTTTCGCAAGCTCGAGGGCTTTCCGGTGTACGCGATCGCCGGCATCGCCACCTCGGCGATCCGCCACGAGTGGACCACGGCCATGGCGAGCCATCTCTACTTCGGCCTGCCTGCGACGCTGTTCATCCTGCTCATCCTCGCCATCGCGCTTCGGCGCACGCAGCGCCTCCACGCCGAGGCCGAGCGGCGCGAGGCGGCGGAAGCTGCGTTGCGGCAGGCGCAGCGTTTAGAGGCGATCGGACAGATGACTGGCGGCGTCGCCCACGATTTCAACAACCTTCTGATGGTCGTGAGCGGCAGCGCGGAGCGCCTGCGGCGCGACCTGACCTCGGACAAGCACCGGCGTCTTCTCGACATGATCATGAACGCGGCCAATCGCGGCGAAAGCCTCACGCGGCAATTGCTCGCGTTCTCGCGCCGGCAGATGCTCATGCCCGTAGCGCTCGATCTCGCGCAGCGGATCCCCGAGCTCACCGACATGCTCAACCGCTCGCTGCGCGACGACATCACGCTGGAGGTCGCGGTTCCGGAGCAAGGGTGTGCAGTCAAGGCCGATCCGAGCGAGCTCGAGCTCGCCTTGCTCAATCTCGCGGTGAATGCCCGCGACGCCATGCCGACCGGCGGAACGCTGCGCATCAGCGTCGAGCCGGTGGCGCTCGAGGGTAAGCCGGCGGAGGACGGGCTTAGTGGCAATTTTGTTGCGATCCGCGTCGCCGATACCGGCAGCGGCATCGCGCCCGAGATTCTGCCGCACGTGTTCGAGCCGTTCTTCACCACCAAGGACGTGGGCAAAGGCACGGGACTCGGGCTCAGCCAGGTCTACGGCTTCGCCAAGCAGTCTGGCGGCACCGCGACGGTCGCCAGCACGGTGGGCCGCGGCACGGTGATCTCGCTTTATCTGCCGTGCACGCAGGAGCTGCCGGCGCCCTCGGTTGCGCCCATGGAGCGGGAGGCCGGGCCGCGGCGCGCGGGCACGGTGCTGGTGGTGGAAGATAGCCCCGAGGTCGCCGAGGTCGCCAGCGACTATTTCCAGCAACTCGGCTACGCGGTCAAACAGGTCACGGGCGCCAAAGAAGCGCTGGAGCTCATCGGCAACGATCCCAAGATCGACCTCGTCTTCTCCGACCTCCTGATGCCTGGTGGAATTAGCGGCCTGGAGCTCGGCCAAGCGATCCGCCGGCGCTACCCGGCGATGCCGGTGCTGCTCGCAACCGGCTACAGCGACGGCGTGCCCGACGCGCTGGAGCAGGGTTTCATCGTACTGCAAAAGCCGTTCGATCTCGCTGCCCTCGAGCAGGCGTTGCGCGAGGCGCGCGCACACACGGCCGAGCCCGCAACCCGCGCCGCGGGGTAGCGCCGCGGATTCGTTTGGGCCGACAACCTTTACGGCCTCGCGCCGGGCACCACGTCTTAAAATGACTTGAAGGAAAGACCTGGAAGAACACCAGAACTCAAGCTCGCCTGAGTCCCGCATTAATTAAAGTGCCGCAAGTCGGGAAAGCCGAATTGCGGTGAGACATAAGCGCGTTTACGCGCGTCTTCCGACGGGCTATGCCCGGCCATGACAGCGCCAAACGGCTAGCCGCCGATGCGCGGGATCTTCGCGTCCTCGATCACTTTCTTCCACTTGGCGATGTCGGCTTTGATATAGGCGGCGAACTCGGCCTGCGACATGCCGCTCGGCTCGAGCCCCTGCACCAGCAGCTTGTCCTTCACGTCGGGCAGCGCGACGATGCGTGCGATCTCCGACTGCAGGAGATCGACGATCGGCGGTGGCGTGCCGGCCGGGACCAGGACGCCTTGCATGGTTTCGGCCTCCTGGTCCTTGATGCCGAGCTCGTCGAGGGTGGGCACGTCGGGGAGCGCCGGCGAGCGCTTCGCCGCGGTGACGGCGAGCGCGTGCAGCTTGCCGTCCTTGACCAGCGGCGTGGCCGGGGGAATCGCCTGGAAGCACATGGGCGTGTGCCCCGCCACGACCGACTGGATCGAGGGCGCGCCGCCGGGAAAGGGTGCCAGCGCGAAATCGAGCCGGAACGTGAGCTTGAACAGCTCGCTGGAGAGATGCGGCGTCGTGCCGATGCCGGGGGAGGCGAAGGTGTACTTGCCGGGATTGGCGCGGATGAGCTCCACCAGCTCCTTTACCGATCGCGCCGGAATGTCGGGATGCACGAACAGCCCGTTGGGCGAGCCGGCGGCCTTGGTCACGGGCGCGAAGTCCTTCTCGGCATCGTAGGGCGGCTTTGCATAGAGCGAGGGATTGACGGTGAAGCTCGAGGACACGAACAGGATGGTGTAGCCGTCGGGGGGCGCTTTGGCGGCGGCTCCCATGCCGAGATTGCCGCCGGCCCCGGTCATGTTCTCGATGTAGAATTGGTGGCCGTATTTTTCCGACAGCTTTTGCGCGATCAGCCGCGCCACCACGTCGGTCGGCCCCGCCGCCGCGAACGGCACGATGATCTTGACCGGCCGGTCGGGATATCCGGGGACCTGCGCGACCGCCGCGCCGGCAAAGAGGAGCGTGGCGCCGAGCGCCAGCGCGCGGGCAATCACCTTTGCGAGTGGCATGGCTTTCTCCCTGGCTTCACGTCATCCGCCCAGCCGCGCGCCCTGATCACGCCTGATACAGTGACGAATGGGCGGGCCGAATGCAAACTCGCCCGGTGCGACGGAACGTCCGCAGGTGAGGCGCTCAATGCAGCTGCGGGCGCAACCGCTCTGCCACTTGCATCACGCTGTCTGCAGAAGCCGTGCGTCCACGTTTGTCGTTCGGCTCAGCTCGTGTATTTCTTGGCGAGCGGGAGCCAGAACTTCTGCTCGTCATCGATGAAGCGTCTCAGCTCTGCTCCGTAGAGTGGCTGGAACTGAGGGCCAGTTTCCTGAAGTCGTTTCTGCAGCTGCGGATCGTCGAGGACCTTGCGCAGGCTGTCGACCAGGACACGCACGATCGGCTCCGGCGTTCCAGATCGCACGGTCAGCGCCTGCCAACCGATCGAGATGAAGCCGGGCACGATGTCGGCTGCCACCGGCAGGTTGGGAAGCAGAGCCGACTGTTCCGGCGATAGGATCGCAAGGGGCGTGAGATCCTTCGACTCGATGCCGCCGCGCAAGCTTGCCCAACCGTCGATCACGGCATGGACGCGTCCACCCAGGATATCGCGGATCGCATCGGCGGTGCCTCCAGTCGAATAGGGCACGACGGTGATGCCAGTGTTCGTCAAATCGACAAACAGTTTTGCGGTGATGTGCGGCAAGCTGCCGGCGGGGTTGGTGCCGATGACCAGCTTATCCGGCATCTTCTTGGCGAGCGCGATGAACTCGGCCAGTGAGTTGACACCGAGTTTCGGAGAACAGGCCATCACCAGGCCCTCGTACGCCGTCAAGCCGATCGGGATCATGTCTCGGTTGACGTCGAACGGCAGGTTCTCCTGCTGCGCCGGCAGAATCATGTAGATCGATGCCAAGGCCGCAAGCAGCGTATAGCCGTCGGGCTGCTCGCCGAGGACAGCGCGGGTGCCGATGATGCCACCCCCGCCGGGGCGGTTCTCGACAATCACCTGCTGGGCCCACAATTGCGTCAGCGCCTGTGCGATGAGCCGATGCCGGACGTCAGGCGCGGAGCCCGGAGGCAGTGGCACAACCATCTTCACCGGGCGCGTCGGATAGGTTTGGGCCCATCCCGGTCGGGCGCCGGCCAGGCCGAAGCCGGTTGCGGCCATGCCGGCCAAAAGCGTGCGCTTGGTGAGCATTGTGGTCCTCCCAGGCTGCGAATGCAGCTGTGCAGACCATAGTAGCACAAAGGGTCGGAAGCACTGCCGTGGGCTCTAGCGACCGCGCAGCCAGGCGCGAGAGCTGCGCCTGCACGCCTTGTCCGTCCGCAACAGACTCCTTACCCTGCGCCGAGCCTTTAGAGTTGGTGTCATCTGTACAGATGCTGAAGCGGGAATTCCCGACCCATGAATGGCACGCCCTTCAAACTAGCGACGATTGCGAGGGTAAGCACAAGCACAAAGCCTTTCGCCGCTCTCGTGTTGGACGACGAAGCTATTGACCTCTCGGCAGTGCACACGGCCTATCGTGCCGCACGCGGCGGTCCACCGTTGAAAGCCACTGACAGCATCCTCAATCTGCTCGAAGATTGGGACGCCAATTTTACTGTGCTGCAGGAGATGGTGGCTTTCATCAAGAAAGATGGTGTCCCTGCGGGCGCTGCGGTTGGAAAAACGGGTTTGCGCATTCTTGCGCCAGTGCTGCGGCCCGGCAAAATGTTCTATGCTGCGCAGAACTTTCAGGAACACGTCGACGAAATGATCCGCGCGGGCATGACGCCCGCGGCCGGGCCCAAGTTCACTGGCGAGAAGTCGACGACGGTCCCATATCTATTCTTAAAGGCGCCGAGCACGCTATGCGGCGCTTTCGACGACATCGAGATCCCACGGGGCATGAAGAAGATCGATTGGGAGGCGGAGATCGCGCTCGCCATAGGCAAGCGCGGCAAACGCATAAAGGCAGAGCGTGCGCTCGATCACGTGGCAGGCTTCATGACCACGAACGACGTCTCTTGCCGCGATCTGCAAATCCGTCAAGATCGTCCGGCGCTGCGTTCGGACTGGCTTGGCGGCAAGAGCCACGACAACTTTGCCCCGATGGGCCCCTATCTGGTGCCGCGCGCTTTTGTCCGCGACCACATGAATCTGGCGATTCGCCTGACGGTCAACGGCGCAGTCAAACAGAACGGCAATACCTCGCAATTCATCTTCACACCCGAGGAGCAGATCGAGTACGCCTCGAACATGCTCACGCTTGAGACGGGCGACGTGTTCAGCTGCGGGACCTGCGGCGGCGTCGGTCAAGGCACCAACACGTTCCTGGCGTCGGGCGACCTCGTGGAGACCGAGATCGAAAGTCTAGGTAAGATGCGCAACCGCTTGGTCGACGAAGCCGCATAGACTGAGGTCCCGCGCAAACGACATGCGCTGGCGTTGGCCCCTGCAGCTTCCCGACGGCACGAGCGAGGAGGGTGCAATGTCGACTTGGTGCTTGGGTGCGATGCGGTCAGCCGCCGCGGCAATCGCGATCGGGGCAATGGCTTTGTCCACCGCGTCGGCGCAGACCGGACAGCCGATCAGGATTGGGCTCAGTCTGGCGTTGACCGGCGCCGGTGCGGCGCCAAGCAAAGTGATCAACACCGCACTTGAGATGTGGCGCGATGACGTGAACGCCAAAGGAGGCGTGCTCGGCCGTCCGGTCGAGCTTGTCGTCTACGATGATCAAAGCACGCCCGGTAACGTCCCGGCCATCTACACCAAGCTGATTACTTTAGACAAAGTCGACTTGCTGCTCGGCCCCTACGGCACGAATTTCGTGGCGCCGGCCATGCCCGCCATCATGGCACACAACAAAATGACGATCAGCTTCACGGCGATCGGGATCAACGACAAGTTCAAGTACGACAAATACTTCTCGATGGTGTCGGTGGGGCCCGACGGCGTGCATGCCTTCTCGCGCGGTTTCTTCGAAATCGCTATGGCACAAAAGCCTCAGCCGGAGACGGTCGCGATTCTGGCTGCCGACGCCGAGTTCGCGCGCACCGCCGCCGACGGTGCCCGCGACGAGGTCAAGAAGCACCGCCTCAAGCTTGTCTACGATCAAAGCTATCCGCCGCAAACGACGGACTTCTCGGCGGTGATGCGCGCGGTGCGGGCCGCCAATCCCGATCTCGTTTGGATCGGCGCTTATCCGCCGGACAACGTGGGCATCATCCGAGCGGCCGATGAGATCGGGCTGTCGCCGAAGATGTTCGGCGGCGCGATGATCGGCATGCTGGTGACCCCGCTCAAAGTGCAGCTCGGTCCGCTCGCCAACGGCCTGTTGATCGGCGAGAACTTCACTGCGGCGCAGGCGCAAATCATTCCGGGCGCGGCCGATTTCCTGAAGCGGTATGGCGTGAAGGCGGGCGCGGCCGGAATCGACCCGCTCGGCTTTGCCTGGGGTCCGTTCGCCTATTCGGCCGGACAGGTGCTGGTGCAGGCTGTGACGGCAACGAAGAGCCTCGATCACGACAAGCTCGCGGCACACATGCACCAAGCGAAGTTCGATACTGTAGCCGGCAGCTTCAGCTTCGGCAGCGATGGCGAATGGGCGCAACCGCGTCAGGTCTGGACGCAATTCCAGAACGTGCAACCGAATAGTCTCGATCAGTTCCGCGATGGCAAAGTGCAGCCAATCATCTGGCCCGCGGACGCCAAAACCGGAAATCTGATTTACCCATACGCTGACGCCAAGAAGAAGTAACCGCGGAACATCAGCGAATGTGGTTCCGCTACCATCCGCCATGGGAGGAAACTGCGCGATGACCAAGGCTGCGCTCGACCACGGCCTCGCCTGTGCGTGCCTCCCTTCGATGAGCTCGCCGCCGCTGTCGCGGCGCGCTCTGCTCGCCGGCGCCGCCGCGTTCGGCACCGCGAGCGTGCTCTCGGCCCACGGCGCGCACGGTGAGGTCGCTAAGACGAAGGTGATCGACACCCATCATCATTTCTATCCGCCCGCGTACCAGAAGGCCTGGATGGAGTGGGAGGATGCGCGCAAGATCCCGCACTTTGCCTCCCAGGTCGCCTGGACGCGCGACAAGGCAGTCGAGGAGCTCGACAAGAACGGCGTTGCGACCGGCCTGCTGTCGATGGCCTCGACGCCGGGCACCTGGTTCAATCTCGACGCCGCCGGCGCCGGAGCGATGGCCCGCACCTGCAACGACTTTGGCGCTGAGATGGTGCGCGACTACAAGGGCCGGTTCGGTCTGTTCGCGACGCTGTCGATGATCGACATCGATGCGACGCTGAAGGAGATCGAGTACGCCTTCGACACGCTGCACGCCGACGGGGTCGGGCTGCAGACAAACTACGGAGACAAGTGGCTCGGCAACCCGGTCTACAAGCCGGTGCTCGATGAACTCAACCGCCGCAAGGCGGTGGTCTACGTCCATCCGCTCGTCGCCGCGTGCTGCACCCAGCTCAGCGTTGGCGCGTTTCCGGCGGTGCTCGAGGTGCCGCACGACACCACCCGCACGGTCACGAGCCTGCTGCTCAGCGGCACCTTCGGTCGGCTGCCCGACATCAAATGGCTGTTCTCGCATGCGGGAGGCACGATCCCGATGCTAGCCGGCCGCATCCAGGCATTCTACGGCCGCAGCACGCGCGGCGATCAGAGCGGCTTGACGGCGGAAGGCATCGCCGAGCAATTCCGCCGCCTGCACTACGACACGGCGAACGCGACCAGCGCGCCGACGATGGCGGCGCTGATGAAGCTGGTGCCAACCTCGCAGATCACCTTCGGCTCGGACTATCCCTATTTTCCCCTCAATCAGATCGAGGTGATCCGGCAGATGGGACTGCCCGCCGCCGACCTACAGGCAATCGAGAGCGGCAACGCGGCGCGACTAGTGCCACGGCTGGCGAGTGCATGACGTGGTGAAGTTTTCGGGCGGGACCCCGGGCTGAACCGGGCTTCGCCGATTCCGATGCTCACGTCGGAATCTGGGGCGTTCTCAAAGCCTGTCCGCTTGCCTGCATAAGCCGATATCGGCCGCAGCGGCCGGCGGTTGACGGGCGATTTTTGGTGGGGATGTGACAAATGTGTCACGGTTAAAAGCGCTACCTTAAGTTAACATACTTGGTGACGGGGGAGCGTCGTGATGAACACGCGACTTTTGATCGCGCTTTTGACTGGCTGCTTTGCCGCCGGCGAATCTGTCGCGGCCGAGTTGCCGCTCGCAGGACCCGCACCGCAGCTTTACTATCCAGGTCCTCTGCTTCCAGTCGAATGGACCGGCATCTATTTTGGAGTGAATGCCGGCTACGGATGGGCCAAAGGATCATCATCGACAATTTTTACGGGCACAGCGTCGTCCTCTGGCACGACAACACCAACGATACCGATACCTGGCACCAACACCCTTCTGGTTGGCGCAACGGAGCTGAGCGGTACGAGCGTGTTCGGCTCCAGCAACCCAAGCGGCGGCATTGCCGGCGGTCAAATGGGTTTTAATTGGCAATGGGGGAGGGTCGTCGTTGGTGCTGAGGCGGACGGTCAGTGGTCCGGTCAGCAGGCCACCGCCTCGCTTCTCTGTACGCCTGCCTGCACCGCGACTTCGACCGTGAACATCAAATCCCTTGCGACCGGGCGGGCGCGTTTCGGTTTGGCGTTTGATTGGCTATTGCCTTACGCCACGGCGGGCGCCGCGCTGGTCAACGTCGACGACAACTTGACGGTGACGACCCCAGGAGGGACCGGAGCCTTCAAGGCGCTATCGTCGACCTCGCTGGGATGGGCCGCAGGAGCGGGACTCGATATGGCGCTGTCGAGCAATTGGTCCGCGCGAATCGAGTACCTTCACATCGAAGCCAACGGTTTCAAACCAACGATACCGATACCGGGCGTCCTAGGGGCGGGTACCGCCTCGGAGTCCGCCACCTATCGAGATGACGTTCTTCGGGTTGCCTTGAACTATAGGTTCGGTCCGCGCGGCGGTCCCGGCGTGCTCGAAACTCCGATTGCGCCGAACGCGTTCGCGATCAACTACGATTTCTTGCCGAGCGTGGCTTACATCGCGGAGAAAGCAACGCCTGCCAGGACTCAGCTGGCGACCACTCAGCAGGCGGCGCCTCAGCAGGCGACCTCTCAGCAGGCGACCGCTCAGCAGGCGACCGCTCAGCAGGCGACCCCTGCACCTATCCGTACGGCCGACGCCGCGCCGGAAACCACTTTGATCCCCATTCAGCCAAATCCTGCAATCCCCAGTCAGCCAAATCCTGCGAAGTCGGAATTCAAGAACTTTAGCGAAATAGGCGCTCTCGAGGATGGAGACACGATTGCCCTTCCCAAGCTTTCTGCGAAGAAGCCGCGAGAAAAAGAAGAAGACGAGAGCAAGCGGTTGAAGCGCGTCATGTCCATTTGCTCGGGCTGTTAGCCACGCGCCTCAGAATCTGATTCGGGCAGAGGAGACCCTGGGGGTGGCGAGGGCCGGCGGCCGCGGGTTGGCGTGCGGCGCTAGTTGATGGCGGCAGTAAGCGCAGCCAAGAATAACGCGTTTTACCTGGCTGGCTCGAGGATGTTCTGCCCAATGTCGACTGGGTCTGCGCCGGCTTGTTTGAAGTACGCGCTCCAGAACTCTGTGACCTTTCGCTGCTCAGCGACGGTGAGTGGACGGCGATCTTTCGTCCCGCCTCGACCGACACCGGCAATGTGTACGTCCGCGTTTTTGAGCGAAGGGATCAGTTTATCCTTCTGCAGCTTGGCCAGAAGCTGAGGCACAGGCGTGGAAAAAAATCTTCGGCCGGAAAGATACTCTGAATTCTCGATCAGATCTGAATAGATGTATAAGGACAGTTTGCGACCATTGACGGCATCTTCCTTGGCGGCCAAGAGCACGGTGCGCACGATATCGGAATGCCGCTTTTCTTCGAATTTTGCGAGGCGCTGTCGCAACGAGCCGACGATATCCTCATAGACGTTCTCGCGGTCGGTTCTAATCGCCCCGTCGTTGCACGAAAAAAGCCTGCTCAACCCCTGTGCCGCACAAAACGGGATGCACCGCTCGACCAGCTGTTCACTGCGCGTAACGGAGTCGGTAATCGTGCGGATAATGACCTTCTCGCCTCCTGCGAGCGAGGCGAGGATCTTATCAGTCGCTCTGACGATCAGGTCCTTATCGGTTTGATCGTAAGGAGTCGTGATATCGACCAGGAAGAGTGCGACGCGTCCATCGCTTTTGCAATAATTTCTATTATCGCCCGTCTGCGCAACGGCGGTACCGGTAAGCGAGAAACCTAGAAGCACACTCCAGACAAGGCACCTTGGGCAGAAGATTGATACGCGCGGCCGGATCCGAACCTGCAGCATTTACGATCGTCGTCCAGGGAACGGTGAAACCGTTTGCGTATCATCTTCGGGTGCGTGGCTGCGCGAGCCGTTATGAGGTGTTCTCTCTCCGATTTCTTTTCGGGCTTGTTCCAACATCTTGTCGACCGTCGTTAGGTCAAAGTTGTCCTCGTCTGACAGACCCATGCCGCGGTGCCGCTTAAGCTCTACTACTTTTGCATTGTGCGTTCCGTAAGCCGCGGCAATATTCCCGAGTCGTGGTCCGTACTTCCCTTCAATTCTGGCAACCATTCTTTCGTACCGCGTCGCGACGCGAGAGAGGGACCTTTCGGCAAAATGAACGGCGTCGATCGTGGATTGATACAGCTTGTCGCTATCGTGCGTAACAAAGGCAGCAAGGAATGCGACCGTGATGCCAGCGGTATTCAGACAAGCCAGAAAAAACGCGGATTTGTCGGAAAGCGCTTTAACAAATGCGGTCCATGGACCGACGGTCGATACTTCCTTTCCGATATGCGAGAAGATGTCCTGTCCTGAAACGCCGGTTGGCGCGGTGGAATAGAAGGCCCGACCGATTGTCAGCGCCCCGACGCAAATAGCGAGCACGATCAAGACGAGAGCTACGATCACGATGTTGCTGTAGTAAATCGTCTCCTCATAGTGACCATGGATTTGGCGCGCTTGCTGACCTGCGAAATGCGCGAGCACCAGCAGGATCAGCGTCATGAACAAGGAAAGCACGTACGAATCGAAGTTGCTTCCGCGAAGGATGTTATCGAGCATGAATTTGTTGATCGGTGCCTCTAGCGCGGCGAGGAGCACGGCACCGACAACGAACCACCAAAACGATATCTGTCTGCCGTCGGACGGCCTTTGCAGTTTCCCGAAGATGACGCGGTGATGTCTTTCAGCAGTCCTCACCTTGTCTTCTGCCCGATTCCACCGATCGCTGCCCGGACCATGGGTCGTGCGCGCCGTTCTCAATTTTGCGTCACGTTCAGCCAACAGGTTCCGGTAGGATGACAGGGCGTCTGCCCGGGCGCCCTCGTAATGGGCGAGTTCGTCGGTTGGGGTATAGGGCATTGGGCATCCCTCGTTGCGCTCGCGATCGGCCGGTTCAACTCGAACCTTGCTGGCGCCCGTATGATCAGCCGAGTCGCGACCAATCTATCGCGGAGGCAATTTACTGACGACCTCGCTTGTGGCGAAATCGCCCTGGATCGCGACGATTTTGATTTTGCTTGATATTCTGGATTAGGATTTGTGGCTGAAAAATGGCTGCGGCAGCTGGCAATCGAGCAGCCGCATCAAAGACGCGAGTCAAGGTCGCTGTCCACGTGGGGCGGTCCGCCTCTGCGATCTGGGTCTCAGGCGTGGCTCAATCGGCGCGGATGTGCGCGTCGTGGACGACTTTGCTCCATTTTGCGATCTCGGCCTTGATGCGGGCGCCGAACTCGTCGGGCGTGTTGGCGACCGGAGCGAAGCCCAATGCTTGCAAACGCTCCTTCACATCGGGCGCGGCAACAGCCTTCGCGATTTCGCCGCGCCAGCGCTCGATCACGTCGTTCGGCGTGCCGGTCGGCGCCACGATGCCGGTCAGCGTGTCGCTCTCGAGATCGGGAACGCCGGTTTCGGCGTTGGTCGGTACTTCCGGCAGCGCCGCCGCGCGCTTGACGCTGAGCACCGCCAAGCCCCGCAATTTTCCCTCCTTGATGTTGGTCATGGCCGGCGGGAGCGCCGTGAATGCGATCGGGGTATGCCCGCCGATGGTCGAATTGATCGCCAGCGCCGCGCTGTTGAACGGCACGGTGACAAGATCGAGTTGATATTGTTGCTTGAACAGTTCGCCGGCGAGATGCGGGGTCGAGCCGGTAGAGGGCTGCGCGAAGCTGTACTGGCCGGGATTCGCCTTCACCAGCTCGATCAGCTCCTTGAGCGTCGTCGCCGGAAAGCTGGGATGGACCGAAACCACGTTGGGAGAGGCAGCCACCAAAGTGACCGGCGCAAAGTCCTTGAGCGGGTCATAGGGAACTTTCGCATACATGCTCGGATTGACCATGAATCCGGTGCTCACAACGAGCATGGTGTAGCCGTCGGCCGCCGCATGGGCCGCCGTGGCCACGCCGGTGTTGCCGCCGGCGCCGGGCATGTTTTCGATGTAGACCTGCTGCCCCAAGCTCTCCGACAATTTCTGCGCGACGATGCGTCCGATGACGTCGGTGGGTCCGCCGGCTCCGAACGGCACGATCAAACGGATCGGCCGAGTGGGATAACCATCGGCCCACGAATTGCCGCTCCCGGCCAGCACGCACAGGAGCGCGGCAATACATGCGAGCGCGCGCACGGGCCTCGCCACTCGATCCTCCCTTAGATTTTCATTGATGCTATCATCGCCCGCGCGCGCCGCGTAGTAAACCCCGCGGCGGCTTCGTCAGGTTTCCGCCAGCAAGCGCTCGGCGCTCTTCCGCAAAAAGGGATCGTCATGACGGCACGAAAAATCACACGCCAGGACCTTCGCGACGCGGCCGAGAAATACAAGAATTGGGGCAAGTGGGGACCGAACGATGAGATCGGCACCCTCAACTACACCCATGCCGAGGATATCGTCGCCGCGGCAAGCCTCGTGCGTAAAGGTAAGGTCATCTCGCTGGCGCTCAATTTCGATCACACCGGCCCGCAGGGCGCCAAGAGCAACTATCCGACGATGGGCCGCACCAACCCGATCCACACCATGATCCGCACCGGCACCGACGCCTATTCCGGCGTGCTCGACAAGCGCGGCATCCGTGCCGCCGACGACATGGTGACCATGCCGTTGCAGTGCGGCACGCAATGGGACGGGCTCGGCCACGTGTTCTACGAGGACCGCATGTGGAACGGCTACGATTGCCGCGAAGTCACCTCGGCTGGCGCGCAAAAGTGCGGCATCGAGAAGACCAAGAACAAGATGGTCGGCCGCGGCGTCCTGCTCGACGTCGCGCGTGTGCTCGGCAAGGAGGCGCTCGACGACGGCTACGGCATCACCTGCGATGATCTCGACCGCACCGCGCAGGCGCAGGGGGTGAGCCTCAAGCGCGGCGACTACGTCATCGTGCGCACGGGGCAGATGGAGCGCTGCCTCAAGGCCGGCAGCTGGGACGGCTATCCCGGCGGGGACGCACCGGGCTTTGCCTTCGAGACGCTCGCCTGGGTGGCGCGCACGGAGCTCGCGGCGCTCGCCAGCGACACCTGGGGCTGCGAGGTGCGGCCGAACAACACCGAAGGCGGGATCAACCAGCCCTGGCACTGGATCACCATCCCGATCATGGGCATGACAATGGGCGAGATCTTCTATCTCAAGGACCTGGCCGAGGATTGCGTGGCCGACAAGGTCTACGAGTTCATGTTCGTCGCCCCCGCCATTCCGATCACCGGCGCGGTGGGGTCGCCGACCAATCCGCTGGCGATCAAATGATCGGCGCGTCAAACGGCTTGCGGAATCCTTCCCCGACGCCTGCCAGCCGGCTGCGGGCTTGCCGCTTCCGGCACAATCTTAAGTAACCGAACCCCGGCAACCCGGGATTTGGTTTGCGGCGGGGAGCAGCACCGAGCGCGCGGTCAATCCAATCCTCCCAACGCCCGGCAGGGGAGGATAGGACCGAGTTCGCCGCCAGTGACGATTTCATGTCACACGAACCTGCCCTAATGCCGTTTGCCAGAATCACTGCAAATCCATCGCCGAGACTCAAACATGATCTTCAACATGATCTTCGCCATCAACCCGCTGATCGCCTTGGGCGTCGTCGCCTCCACGGCCGCGACCGACGCCGCCTACGTGTTCTTCACCGCCGCCGTGACCAGCAGGCGCCGTGTCTGGGCCGCGAATTGGAGCGCGATCTGGTACATGCTCTCAGCGTTCGCGGTGATCAGCTACACGGAAAACGCCTTCTACGTGGTGTTTGCGGCACTCGGTTCCTGGCTCGGGGCCTACGCCTCGATGACTTGGCTGCGCCACGCAAAAAGTCTTCCACTCCCGCTCCACGATCTGCCGCGCCACGACCCGCCATAGCCTGCAGCATGGGTCGTCATGCTCCCACCTCAGGCGAGGATCAGCCCCATAGCCGCTTGCTGGCGATCGCCGCGCCCTCGCTCAGCGCGCGCAGCTTGGCCCAAACGATGCTGTCGGCCACCATTGGATCGCGCCGCACCGAGGTGCCGAAACCGCAATCAACGCCGGCAATGAGGCGCTCCCGGTCGATCACCTCGGCGTAGCGACCGATCCGCTGGGCCACCAGGCGCGGGTGCTCGACGAAGTTGGTGGTCGAGTCGATGACGCCGGGAATGAGAATCTTGTCGTCCGGGATATCGATGGTCTTCAGGTCTTCCCATTCGTGGTCGTGGCGTGGATTGGCGGCTTCGATGCTGATCGCCTGCGGGCGCGCCTTGAACGCAATATCGATGATCTTGGTCAGCGGCAGGTCGTGGGTGTGCGGGCCCTCGTAGTTGCCCCAGCAGATGTGCAATCGCATGCGCTCGGCGGGCAAGTCGGCCGTCGCAGCGTTGAGCGCTTCGATGTTGCGCTGGGCAATCTTGCGGAACTGGTCGTCGCTCAGGTCGCGATACTGATTGTTGCGCGCAGAGGCGAGGTCGGGCGCATCGATCTGCAGTAGGAAGCCCGCTTCGACGATCGCTCGATACTCGGTCTTGATCACGTCCGCCAGCGCCGCCACGTAGGCGTCCTCGGTCGGATAGTAGAGGTTGATGACGAACCGCGTGAGGATGCCGGGCGAGGGTGCCGTCATGAACACGTCGACGGGCTTCGCCTTGTTCGCGGCCGCCTTGAGGTTGGCGAGGTCGCGGTCCAGCGCGCTGCGATCCTGATAACGCAGTGGCCCGACGCAACCCGGAAACGGCAGGTCAGCGAAGTTGCGCCGGCGGTCGGCGAAATCCGGATGCGCCAGGAGATCGCGCCCGATCATGATGTCGCGGCCCTTCTCGGCGGCGCGCGGATCCGGCGCTATGCCGGCGACGCGGTGCCGAATGTAGGTGGTGTAGGACGGCTTGCTCATCTCGCCGTCGCTGACCACGTCGATGCCGGCTGCGATCTGCCGTGCGATGACCTCGTCGACTGCCTTGGCGGTTTCCGCCTCGAACAGGGCGGCATCGACGGCGCGGCCTTGCTCCCGCTCGAGGACGAAATCGACCAGCGGTTTCGGCCTCGGCAGGCTGCCGGTGTGGGTTGTGAGGATGCGGTCTTTGCTGGTTTGCATGCAGCACTCCGGCGTCATGGGTGACTGGGCGGATGGTAGCTTGGATCGGGTCCTTCCTTGCCATCCTCGGTCTGCATGTCATTCTGCGCCGCGCGCGGCCTGTAAACCAAACGTCGCGGCGGAAGGATCGAACGGTTGAAACCCATGATGCTCGGACACAATCGAAGAATGACCGGGGCGGAATGCCTCGCCGA
The DNA here is from genome assembly GCA_035693615.1 of Xanthobacteraceae bacterium. Classification (GTDB taxonomy): domain Bacteria; phylum Pseudomonadota; class Alphaproteobacteria; order Rhizobiales; family Xanthobacteraceae; genus VAZQ01. The sequence continues at coordinate 58,194 of DASSGH010000026.1, read as the reverse complement.
CATGCTCAAAGGCTACGGCGTCACCCACGTCTTCCACGTGCCCGCAGTGCTGCGCAAGACCATGGCGGTGATGGAAAGCCGCACCGACATCAAGCGGTTGCACGTGCACGGCGAGAAGGCCGCTGCCTACATGGCCGACGGCTACGCCCGCGCATCTGGCAAGCCCGGCGTCTGCGCCGCGCAGGTGATCGGCGCGCTCAACCTGGCGGCCGGGCTGCGCGATGCCTGGCTCGCCCACTCTCCGGTCATCGCGTTGACCGGCGGGCGCGAGCCGAGAACCAAGTTCCGCAAGGTCTACCAGGAGGTCGACGACCTGCCGGCGTTCGAGCCGGTGACAAAATTCAACGCCACCGTCGACGACGTAGCGCGCTTTCCCGACATGGTGCGGCAGGCATTTCGGGTCGCGACGTCCGGCACGCCCGGCCCGGTGCATCTGCAATTCCGCGGCAACGAGGGACAAATCGACGCCGAGGAGGCGGAGATGGAGCCCATGTGCGAGCCGCAATTCGCGCGCGTGCCGCCCTATCGTCCGGCGGCGGAGGATGCAAGCGTGATGGCGGCGCTCGCGCACCTGCAGGCGGCGCAACGGCCGGTGATCGTTGCCGGCGGCGGCGTGCGCGCCTCGGGCGCCGCGCCGGAATTGGTGGCGCTGGCGGAAGCGTTGCAGATCCCGGTCGCCACCTCGCTCAACGGCAAGGACGCCATTCCCGGCAATCATCCGCTCGCGGTCGGCGTCGTCGGCACTTATTCGCGCGAAAGCGCAAACCGCGTGGTCAACGCCGCCGATCTCGTCTGCTTCGTCGGCAGCGAGACCGGCGGCATGACCACCCATTTCTGGGCAGTGCCGAAGATCGGCACGCCGGCGATCCAGATCGACATCGATCCGCAGGCGATCGGCCGCAACTACCCTCTTCTCGCCGGAGTCAATGGTGACGCCAAGCTCGCGCTGGCGCGCATGCTCGCCGCGGCGGAGCGCGCCAGCGCCGGCAAGCGCAAAGCCTGGGTCGAGGAGGCGCAGCGAATCTGCAAGGAGTGGTCGAAGAAGTACGCCGCGCTGCTCACCTCCGACGCCGCGCCGATCCGGCCCGAGCGCATCTGCGCGGAGCTCACTCGCAACGTGCCGGACGACGCCATCGTTGTGGTCGATACCGGGCACGCCGGCATGTGGATGGGAGGAATGTTCGATCTCACCAGTCCGCGGCAAAGCTACATGCGCAGCGCCGGCCACCTCGGCTGGGCCTTCCCGGCGGGGCTGGGGGCAAAATGCGCGTGCCCGGACCGGCCGGTGATCACGTTTACGGGGGATGCCGGGCTTTGGTACCACATCGCCGAGATCGAGACCGCCGCGCGCTGGCGCATCAACGCGATCACGGTGGTCAACAACAATTCCGGCGGCAATCAATCGAAGCGCGGCTTCGACCGCGTCTATGGCGGCACGCAAACCGAACAGGCGCGGGAGATGTGGACGTTCAGCAAGGTCAACTTCGCGCGCATCGCCGAGGACATGGGTGCGGTTGGCATTCGCGTGGAGAAAGCTTCCGAGATCGGTCCGGCCCTCGCGCAGGCGCTGCGGGCGAGCCGCCCTGCAATCATCGATGTGGTCACCGACATCGACGCGCTGGCGCCGCTGGCGGTGAGCTGACGGCTCAATCCCCCGCGCTCAAACGCCGCCGCACGCCCCAACCGGCCAGGGTCGCGCCGATCTCGTCGGTGACGAAGTGTCTCGCACTTTCCTGGTCGTAGCCTTCGCGGAGGAGCTCGTCGTAGTCAGTGAAGGTGTGGCGCACATAGGCGACGAGCGACAACCATGCCGCGGTCCCCGCCGTCGCGACGTTCAGTCCCGGGCTATCGACGGCATGGTCCACCACCGCGGCGAACTCGTGCGGCGGTATCCGCGGGGCGAGGACCCGGAGCGCCATTTCGATGTCGCTGCGTTTGGCCATCGCGCTTTAGTTTAAGCTTGCATGCTACGGGGGACTATCGCCCTTGTGCCCTCTTCCGCCGAAGTCGGATTTATCCGACTTCGGCCGATTTAAAAGTGCCGAACTCGGGTAAACCCGAGTTCGGGCGGGGAGAGGGCTGCTCGCTGTTGCAACATTGAGCAATGGGTGAGGGGGTTCGGATCCATCCGTGCCGCCGATAACCCCTCACCCCAACCCTCTCCCCAAGTGGGGAGAGGGAGCAGACCGCGTAGGCGGCACGTTTGTGCGCACCTTCTGCCGCACAAGCAAATGTGCCATTAAGAGGCGGCGCGCGGCCGCATGGGGAGAATGAATTTGCTAGTCGGAAAGCAGCAAACGCGACGCGCTGGCGCGAAACTCGACCTGCGGGTGCAACCATGAATGCGACCAATGCGTCTCCCGCGAAATCGAGCTCGGCGCCGATCGGCATGGCGGCCGCCGTCTCGATCGGCGTCGGCGGGATGGTCGGGGCGGGAATTTTCTCGATCCTCGGCGTCGTGGCGCATGCCGCCGGCAACGCGATGTGGCTGGCATTCGCGATCGGCGGTGTGGTCGCGCTGTTGTCCACCTATTCCTATGCCAAGCTCGGCGCCACTTTCCCGTCGGCGGGCGGCGCCGTGCATTTCTTGGTGAAGAGCTTCGGCGACGGCGTGCTCGCCGGCGGGCTCAACCTGTTCATGTGGGCGGGCTACATTATTTCGCTGGCGCTCTATGCCACGGCATTCGGCGGCTACGCCGCCACGTTCGTGACCACTACGCCGTCGCCGGTGTTGCTGAAATCGCTGGCCATTGCCGCGGTCGTCGTTCTGGCGCTGATCAACGCGCTCGGCGCCGGCCTCATGGGCCGCTGGGAAACGGTGATCGTCGCCGTGAAGCTCGCGATCCTCGTGCTTTTCGCGGCGGTGGGCTTGTGGTTCATCAGGCCCGGTTATCTGTCGCCCGAGCTTTGGCCCGAAACAAGCTCGATCCTGTTCGGAGCAGGCGTGCTGTTCATCGGCTACGAGGGCTTCGGCCTGGTGACCAACGCCGCCGCCGACATGCGCGATCCCAGGAGGTTGCTGCCGCGCGCGCTCTATACCAGCGTGCTGCTCGTGATCGCGCTCTATCTCGCCGTGTCGCTGACCGTGACCGGCAACCTCTCGGATTACGAAATCGAGCGAGCCAAGGACTATGCGCTCGCCGAGGCAGCGAAGCCGTTCCTGGGTCAATTCGGTTTCCACCTGATCGCCATCGCGGCGCTGTTCTCGACCGCCTCGGCGATCAACGCGACGCTCTTCGGCGCGGCGAATGTTTGTTACATGATCGCCCGCGACGGCGGATTGCCGGCCGGTCTGTCGCGTACCGAATGGCGCGGCGCGACCGGCGGGCTGTTGCTCACCGCGGCGCTCGTGCTTGCGGTCATGCTGAGCTTCGACCTCTCCGGCATCGCAATGATGGGAAGCGCCGCCTTCCTGTTGATCTATGCGGCGGTGAACGCGGGCCACCTCAAAGTGCTCAACGCCACGGGAGCGAGCGCGGTCCTGGTGTGGCTGTCGCTACTCACCTGCCTGACGATGCTCGCCGTCCTGTGCGTCTATATCCTGCGGGAGCAGCCTCGCGCGCTTGCCGCGCTCGTGCTCATCGCGGCGGCGTCGTTCGCCGCCGAATGGGCTTATCGGCGTTGGACCGGACGCAGGATCAGCGAAGCGGCGTAGCGGTATCATCGTCGCGGCCGCTGGCGTTCATCGATCTGAGCGAGAGGTTTGCGCGGCGTTGCAGCATAATTTGGCAGTGCAACATGGAACTGCGCGCTGGACTGCCATCCCTCTGCGTGAGATAGGAAAAAGAAACACGCGTACGGGGAGGAAAAAAATGAGCTGGAACGCACACCTCGACCCCGACACCGCGGAGCTGGTGAGCGCCGCGTTCGAAAAGTCATGGCAGTTCGTCAAAACCGATCCCGAGCTCGCGCACCCTGATCCGCAACATATGCGCACACGGCTCGCCGAAAGCCTGGCGCGTCTGGCGCAGGACGGCGAGCGGGATTTGTGGCGGCTTGCCAACGCCGCGATCGGTCAATTGCGGCGCGACCGCCGCCCCGCCTAGCGCGGTACCCTCAGTTTGAATTGAATTCTCCGCGTGGTGCCCGCGTCGTTGCGGGCATCCGCATCTTTTGCGGCCTCAATGAGGGTGTGGATGGCCGACCGCATGAGCGGATCAGATGGATTGCGCGCTACGCCGCGCGCGAGCCGCCGGCCGGCCGCCAGAGCCGGCTGGCACGTTCGAATAGCGGGCTGATGAGCGGCCAGAACAACAGGATGAGCGCTAGCGTCGTGACCGAGCCGACGAGCCCGTTCGACCAGAACACGCGGAGATCCCCGCCCGCGCCGATCATCGCCAAGCGGAACGCGTCCTCCGCGCGGTTGCCCAGCACCAATGCCAGCGTGAACGGCGCCAGCGGAATGCCAATCTTCTTGAACACGTAGCCGACGACACCGAAAACGAGCATCAACCAGATGTCGAACGTGGCGTTCTGAATGGCGTAAGCGCCGATGGCGCAGGACACCACGATCATCGGCGCGATCGCCGAAAAGGGCACACGCAGGACGGAGGCGAAGACCGGCACCGTGGTGAGCACCAAGACGAGCCCGACAACGTTGCCGAGATACATCGAGGCGATCAGCCCCCACACGAAATCCTTATGCTCGACGAACAGCAGCGGCCCGGGGTTGAGCCCCCAAACCATCAGGCCGCCGAGCAGGATTGCCGCCGTGCCGGAGCCGGGAATTCCCAACGCCAGCATCGGCAGCAGTGCCGCGGTCCCGGACGCGTGCGCCGCCGTCTCCGGAGCGAACACGCCTTCGATGCGTCCCTTGCCGAAGCTGTCCTTGTCCTTGGAAAAGCGCTTGGCCAGGTTGTAGCCCATGAAGGAGGCAGCAATCGCTCCGCCCGGCGTGATCCCGAGCCAGCAGCCGATGACCGAGGAGCGCAGCAACGTCACCCAATAGCGCGGCAGGTCCTTCCATACCCGAAGTACCACGCGCAGGCCGATGCTGGCGGTATGACCGCGCAACGCCAGTCGCTCCTCCATTGTCAGCAGGATTTCGCTGATGCCGAACAGGCCTATCACCGCGACCAGGAAGTTGATACCGCGCAAGAGCTCGTTCCAGCCAAACGTCATTCGCAACGTGCCGGAAACGGTGTCCATGCCGATCCCGGCGAGCAGCAGCCCCAGCGTCATGGAGATGATGGTCTTATGCTTGTCCTCGCGCCCGAGACCGACGAACGAGCAGAACGTCAACAGGTAGACCGCGAAGAACTCCGGCGGACCGAATTGCAACGCGAACGCGGCTATACCCGGCGCAAGAAAGGTGATCAGCAGCACGGCCGCGAGCGAGCCAATGAACGAGGAGGTGAAGGCGGCGGTGAGCGCCTCGGGCGCCTTGCCTTGCTGCGCCATCGGATAGCCGTCGAAGGTGGTCGCCACCGACCAGGCCTCCCCCGGGATATTGAATAGGATCGAGGTGATGGCGCCGCCGAACAGCGCGCCCCAATAGATGCAGGACAGCATCACGATGGCCGAGGTCGGGTCCATCGTGAACGTCAGCGGCAGCAGGATGGCGACGCCGTTGGGGCCGCCCAATCCGGGTAACACGCCGACGAAAATTCCGAGCACGAGCCCGACCATCATCACCGCCAGCGTCTTCCACGTCAGCAGGACCTGAAAGCCGTGAAGCAAGAGGCCGAAGGCTTCCATCGCGGCGACCTATAGCGGTTTAGTAGCCGAAGGCGGCCTCGAGCGGGCCTTTCGGCATGATCACGTCGAAGGCGACGTCGAAGGTGAAAAACATGATGACGGCGAACAGGAATGCGGTGAGCAGCGATTTCCACAGCGCGATGCGGCCGATGATGCGCATGAAGCCTGCGATCAGGAGGAAACTCGCGACGTAGAGTCCCAGCCATTGCGTGAACAAGCAGAACAGCAGTGTGGGGATGAAGACTTGCATGACGCGGCGCAACTGGTCGCGCGTGAGGAATGTCTGCGCGGCGGCGGTGCGGGTCGCGATCGCGGTGACGAGACCATAGAGGCTCGCGCCGGCGAGGAGGAGGCCGAGATAGAACGGGAAATAGCCGGGCTGTGAACCGTCTGCCTCCCAGGCGATGCCCGTGCGCCAGTTGTCGAAGCAAAAGAGCCCGGCCAGGGCGAGCAGCAGCAGCGAGACGACGATCTCGACGGTGCGGGTGCTGACCACCGCGGGGGAATTGTCCGCCGGCGCGGTCGGATCCTCGACGACGATGTCAGTTTCGGACGTGGGCATTGGTCTTTTCGCAGGAGATCCGTAGGGTGGGCATTGCGCACTTGGGTCTACCATCCGCAGCCAGTTCGGTGCGCGCAATGCCCACGCGTTCCGCGCTGTGGGCAAAATCGCTCAGATAGTCGGGATGATGGTCACTCCGTCAGCAGCGATTTTGCCCACCCTACGCAGCGGTGCGCGCTGACACGCTAATGTGCAACAAATCCCGCCTCGGTCATCAGGTTTTTGTTCAGCGTGTCGTCCGATTCAAGGAACTTCACCATATCCCCGCCGGTGAGGAAGATCGGCTTGAGCGCCTGCTTTTCCATGTAGTCCTTGTATTCGGCAGTCTGCGTCAGCTTCTTGAACAGATCGACGTAGAACGCCGTCTGCTCCGGCGTCACCTTGCCCGGCAGGAACATGGCCCGCAGCATCAGATATTGGATGTCGAGACCCTCGTCCTTGCAGGTCGGGATGTCGTTCCAGGACATGTCGCCGGCGACCTTGCCCTTGTATTCGATCCGCTCCTTGTCGAACACGCACAGTGGCCGCACTTGGCCGGCGCGCCAGACTTCAAGATTTTCCGAGGGATTGTTGACATTGGCGGCGATGTGATTGCCGACGAGCTGGGTCGCCGCCTCGCCACCCGACTTATAGGGCAGATATGCGAATTTCGCCCCGGTCTTCTTCTCCAGGAAAACGGTGAGCACGTGATCCTCGCGGCGCGAGCCGGTGCCGCCCATCTTGAGCGGCGGGTTGGCATTCTTCGCCGCGGCGACGAACTCTTTCACGGTCTTGTACGGCTCCTGCGCGTTCACCCACAGCACGAACTCATCGAGCGCGATGACGGAGACCGGGGTGAGCTCGCGCCAATTGAACGGAATCTTGGCGGAGAGCGGCAGCATATAGATGAGCGAGTAGGCGATGAGAATCTTGTTGGGATCGCCTTCGCTCGATTTCATGTAGATGAGCGCCTCGGCGCCCGACGCGCCGCCCTTGAGCGAGACGACCATCGGCTGCTTCATTAGGTTATTTTTCTGCACGGCGGCCTGCATCATACGCGCCATCTGGTCGGAGGCCCCGCCGGCACCGGCGGCAACCACGATCTCCACCGGCTTGCTCGGCTCCCACGCAAAGGCCGGCGCGCTCGTCAGCGCGATTGCCAGCGCCGCGCCGGCGCAGCGGCAAGTCTTCTCGAACATTCGATCCTCCCTGTCGTCCATGGGCGCATGGCCACGGCCGGGCCGTCGCGCTTCTCATCTGGGGTTCAGCACTGTGCCGTTTTCCACCCCCCGTTCAAGCGCATCGGCCGCCGGCGCGCAAGCTGCGACGGTTCGCCGCTCGCCCGCGCGGGAGGTCGATCCGCCTATTTCGGTCCCATGATCACGTCCGGAAACCACGTCGCGATCTGCGGGAAGATGCACAGCACAAGGACTGCGAACATCATCAAGCCGACGAACGGCATCACCCCCCAGACCACGTCGCGCAATGGAATATCCGGCGCGATGTTTTTGATCACGAAAATGTTCAGGCCGACCGGCGGATGAATCAGGCCCATTTCCATGATGATGGTCATGATTACGCCGAACCAGATGAGGTCGAAGCCGGCCGCCTTGAGCGGGGGCAAGATGATCGGCGCCGTCATCAGGATAATTGAGACCGGCGGAAGAAAGAATCCGAGCACGACGACCATGAGCAGGATTGCCGTGAGCAGCACCCAGCGCGAGAGCTCCAGCGAAACGATCCACTGCGCCGTCGATTGACTAATGTGCAGGTAGCTCATCACGTACGAATAGAGCAGCGACATGCCAATGATGAGCATCAGCATGGTGGACTCGCGCAACGTGGCGATCAGGATCGGCTCCAGCTCTCGCGGGGTCCAGACGCTGTAGATCGACGCGATCAATGCCAGCGCGAGAACAGCGCCCAATCCGGCGGTTTCCGACGGGGTTGCGTAGCCGCCATAAAGCGCGATCATCACGCCGGTCAGTAGGATGACGAAAGGCAGCACTCGCGGCAGCAGCGCGAACTTGTCGTAAACGGTGAGCGTGTCGACCTGCAAGAGCTCGGACTGCACGCCGGCGAGCTTGTACTGCACGAGCGCCGCCTGGAATTCGCGCCGGAACTTCCACATGGCGTAGCCGGCGAAGAACGCGACCAGCAACAGCGCCGGCCCGATGGCGGCGAGGAACAGGCGCCCGAGCGACTGCTCGGCCGCCACCGCATAGAGGATCATCGTGATCGACGGCGGCAGCAGAATGCCGAGCGTGCCGCCGGCAGCGATGATGCCCGAGGCGAATCCGGGAGAGTAACCGTGCTTGCGCATCTCCGGAATGCCGGCGGAGCCGATCGCCGAGCAGGTTGCCGGCGAGGAGCCGGCCATCGCCGCGAACAAGGCGCATGCGAAGACATTGGCAATGCCGAGACCGCCCGGGATCCAATGCATCCACGCGTGCAGCGCGCCGTAGAGATCTTTGCCGGCGGGCGAGCGGCCGATCGCCGCGCCTTTCAAGATGAACAGCGGGATCGACAGCAAGGTGATAGAGGCCATCTCTTCGTATACATTCTGCGCGATCGTGTCGACGGACCCGCTCGGCATGAAGATGATCATGAACAATGTCGCGACCGCCCCCAGCGCAAAGGCGATCGGCATCCCGAGGAACATTACCAAGAGGGTGGCGCTGCCGTAGAGCAACCCAATCGACAACAGGCTCATCGCGGACGGCTCCGGCGAGCGACCTCATCGATCACCTGGAGCAGGATCTGAACGGAAAGCAGCGTCATGCCGAAGGTCATGAGGGAGTAGGGGATCCACAACGGCGGGCCCCAGGTCGATCCCGAATGATAGCCGTCGACCCATGCTTCGTGCAGAAGCGTCCAGGATTTCCAGGCGAAGAACGCACAGAAGGCCAGACTTGCGATGTCCACCACAATCAGGCGAGCCCTGTTCACGCGCGGCGGCAACAGGCCGACGATGGTCTCGATGGCAACGTGGCCGCGCATCGCCTGCACCGCGGCCGATGACAGGAAAACCGCGCCGATGATCAGGAAGACCGAGGTCTCATCTTGCCAATCGGTGGAGATTTTCAGGAAATAGCGGACGACAACGCTATAGGTGAGCACGAAGCCGGCCGCGACCAGCGCAGCTGATGATGCCTTCACCACCAGGCCATTGACAAATGCAAGAATGCGATCAGCGGCGCGCCGGGGAAGCGCCGCTGCCTGCCCGGTCTCGACATCGTCGAGGCCGTGAGCCATTCACAAGCCCTCGCCGGGTCAGGAGAGCTGAATGCTCTCGGCGAGCTTGAGGAGCTCCGCGGACAACGGCGTCTTTTGCGCGTAGTCCTTCCACGCGGTGTCGCGCGCGATGGCTCGCCACTTGTCGACTGTCGCTTCGTCGAGATCTAACACCTTGGCACCCTTCTTGGCGTAGACTTCGGATATCCGCTCGTCGTCGGCTATCGCTTCCTTGGTGCCGAACTGCTCCATTTCCACGCCGAGCGCCATGATCACGTCCTGATGCGCCTTCGACATCGCGTCAAAGACCTGTTTCGACATGATCAGCGGCTCCAGCATGAACCAATAGGATTTGCCTCGCCCAGTGGTAAGAGTCTTGGCGAGCTCCTCGAGACGGAACGAGATCAGGCTGGTCGAGGACGTGATCGCAGCATCGCAAGCGCCGGTCTGCATCGCCGCGTAGAGCTCGTTCGAAGGCAAGCTCAGCGTGGTGGCGCCGGCGGCCTGCAACACCATGTCCATCTCGCGGCTGCCGCCGCGCACCTTCAGTCCTTTGACGTCCGCTGGATTGACGATCGGCGTGCTGCGGCTCGCCACGCCGCCGGCTTGCCAGACCCAGGACACGATGACGACGCCCTTGCCGGCGAGGAACTGACTGAACTTCTGGCCGACCGGGGCTTGCTTCCAGGCAGCGCCTTGCTTGTAGGAGCTCACCAGTCCCGGCATCAATCCGATATTGAGCTCGGCGAACTCGCCGCCGCCATAGGAGATCGGGTAAAGGCTGAGATCGAGCACGCCTTTGCGCACCGCCGAGAATTGCGCCACGGTCTTCATCAACGACGAGTTTGGATAGACCTGCGCGGCGATGGCGCCGTCCGTGCGCTTCTCGAGTTCGGCGGCGAACTTGCGGCATAGCCGGTCGCGAAAATCGCCGTCGTCGATCGTGCCGCCCGGGAATTGGTGCGAAATTTTCAGGGTCTGGGCCGGTGCAGCCGATCCTAGTCTGGTCGAAGCGACGATCGCCGGGGCGGTGAGCGCACCCGCAAGGACAGAGCGTCGGCTGATGGTCATGTGAACCTCCCCATGAGGTCGCCTTTTGTCCCGGGACTTTGGCGGCGACCGCAGTTGATTTGAGTGCGCCAATATAAATCGCAGGAAAATAAGTGCAATCCGCGATTGCCGCTGCGATCTGCGGCGCCGATGGGAGTGCTTTGCGTCGTTAACAGCGTACCATGCTCACGTCCGCCGCAGGGGCACCGACCGCCTCGTGCGGCTCGCGCGCGGAGGAGGCGTGGCGCGCGTCAAATGGTCACGGCCGCCGCTCAGACTTCGCCGATCTCGCGCAAGATTTCCGCCGTGTGCTCGCCGAGCCGCGGTGCGGGCCGCTCCGCCGCCATCGCACTGCCGTCGATGATGATCGGCGTGCGCACGCCCGGGATCGTACCGCCCTTGGCCGCCGCGCTGGGGCGATCGATCCGCATGCCGCGATGGATCACTTGCGGGTCGGCGAAAACCTGATCGAGCGCGTTGATAGGTCCGGCCGGAACGCCAACCGATTCGAGCTTCGCCAGCAGTTCGGCACGCCCCCGTTGGCGAGTCAGCGCCGAGAGCCGCGCAATCAAGCTCTCGCGGTTTGCCAGCCGATCGGAATTCGCGCGATAGCACGCCTCTTCGGCGATTTGCGGTTCTCCCAGCAGCGCGCACAGCTTGGCGAACTGCGTGTCGTTGCCGGTCGCGATGATGATGTGACCGTCGGCGACCGGGAAAACCTGGTAGGGCACGATGTTGGGATGGGCGTTGCCGATGCGCTTCGGCACCTGGCCGGAGACGAGATAGTTGAGCGACTGGTTGGCGAGCACGCCGATTTGGCTGTCGACGAGGGCGGTATCGACCAGGCAGCCGCGGCCGGTGCGCTCGCGCTCGGTGAGTGCGGCGAGGATGCCGACCACCGAATAGATACCGGTGAAGATGTCGGCGACGGGAACCCCGGCACGCTGGGGTTCCCCGTCCGGCGTCCCGGTGAGATCCATGAGGCCGCCCATCCCTTGCGCCATGAGGTCGTAGCCGGCGCGCGCGGCGTAGGGGCCGCTCTGGCCGAATCCGGTGACCGAGCAGTAGATCAGGCGTGGGTTCTCTTTGCTCAAGCTCGCGTAATCGAGGCCGAACTTGGCGAGTCCCCCGACCTTGAAATTCTCGATCAGCACGTCGGAGCGGGCCGCAAGCTTTCGCACGATGCGCCGGCCCTCCTCGGTTTCGAAATCGAGCTCGATCGAGCGCTTGCCGCGATTGGTGGCGTGGAAATAGGCGGCGCCGAGATGGCCGCCGTCAGCCGCCGCAACGAAGGGCGGCCCCCAGCCGCGCGTATCGTCGCCGGTGCCTTTGCGCTCCACCTTGACGACGTCGGCGCCGAGGTCGGCGAGCATCTGCCCGGCCCAGGGGCCCGCCAGGATGCGGGCAAGCTCAAGCACGTGTAATCCGGCCAAAGGCCCGGCCATCGGTCCTCCATGGGGCGAACGAGGCCCTCAGTGGATGAAAAACACGCGCTTCTGTGGCCCGGGAGCCCCCATCCTGTCCATAGGCTGCGTTGACCTGGCATGATTTGTGAATTCGTTACGGCAACCCTATCTATGGTTCCATGCCGCGAGAGATTTAGCCCCCCGTGAGCACCTCCTCCTTCAGCGACATGCTGCAGTCGATCGCCGAGCGTGGCCGCGCGCTCATTGGCACGCGCGACCGGCGCGGCGTCGCCGAGCAGCGCTCGGAGAGCCTGGTCCAGCTCTGCGAAGATCTGCTGTCCGGCCGCGGCGAGGCCTCTGGCGTGGCGCTCGCGCGCGAAATCCTCTCGCGCTACGTGGAATTGACGACCGGGCCGCGCATCGCCTTCTTCGAGGCGCTGGCGAGCCGCTTCGGCCCCGACCGCAACCGGCTCAGCGCTGCGGCCAGCGCCTGGCTCACCGCGCCCTCGGACGCGGCTGCCTCCAAGGTGCATCGCGCATCCGAGCCGCGACGGCTCGAGCTTTTCCGCCGCCTCAATCTCGCGCCCGGCGGCACTGCGGCGCTGGTGCGCATGCGCGAGCAACTGCTCGACGCAATGAATCATCGCGACGATCTCGTCGTCGTCGACGACGACTTCCTCCACCTGTTCTCATCCTGGTTCAACCGCGGCTTCCTGGTGCTCGAGAGCATCAACTGGTCGACCTCGGCGCACCTGCTCGAGAAGATCATCCGCTACGAGGCAGTGCATACGATCCGCGACTGGAACGACTTGCGCGCGCGGGTCGATTCGCCGGACCGGCGCTGCTACGCCTTCTTCCATCCTGCGCTGGCTGATGAACCGCTGATCTTCGTCGAGGTTGCGCTCACCCGCGGCATCCCCGCCGCGATCGATCCGATCCTCTCGGCCAAGCGCGAGCCGGTTGAGCCCGAGCGCGCGACTACGGCAGTGTTCTATTCGATCTCCAACTGCCAGCGCGGGCTTGCCGGCGTATCCTTCGGCCATTTTCTCATCAAGCAGGTGGTCGAGGAGGTGAGCCGCGAACTGCCGCGCTTGGCTACGTTCATCACGTTGTCGCCGGCGCCGAATTTCGCCGCCTGGCTCAAAACCGAGCGCGCCAAGGAGAGCTCGGCGGCGCTCGGCGCCGAAGATCGCGCCGCGCTCGCCGCGCTCGACCGCCCGAACTGGTGGCGCGACGAGGCGAGCGCCGAGACGGTTCACGAGCCGCTATTGCGCGCCGCCGCCTGGTATTACCTGCGCGCGCGCTCGCCCCGCGGCACCCCGCTCGATTCGGTCGCGCGGTTTCACCTCGGCAACGGCGCGCGGCTCGAACGGCTCAACTTCTTGGGCGACACCTCGGAGCGGGCGCTGCAGCAATCGCACGGCTTGATGGTCAATTACCTTTACGACCTCGAGCACATCGAGCAGAACCACGAGGCTTACGCGCAGCAGCACGCGATCGTCGCCGCAAGCGCGGTGACGCGGCTCGTGCGCGCGCCGGCGCGGGATATTGTGCCGGCGGACGAGTGACAGCTAGTCCGGCTCATCGGGCATGGTTCCCGGAAGGTCCAGGTGTAAAGCGCACAACTTCGGCGTGCTGCGCCGGGATGCGTCCGCTATGACCGTCCGTACACCGGCACGACGGCGCCGCGGGTGACGCGGTTCTCCGGCGAAGCCAGGAACATGATGGTCGCCGCCACTTCCTCGACCTTCGCCCACGCGGCATGGTCGGCCTTCGGCATTGCCCGCCGGTTGGCCGCGGTATCCATGGTCGAAGGCGCGACCGCGTTGACCAGGATGCCTGCCGGCACGACCTCCTCGGCGAGCGCCACGGTGAGCGCTGCGAGCGCTGACTTGCTGGCAGTGTAGGCCGCCATCCCGGCGCCTTGCCGCCATTCGAGTGCGAGCCGGGTGGCGACGTTGACGATGCGCCCGCCGCCGCCGGTCATGGCATTGACGGCAGCCCGACAGCAGAGGAATGCGGTCACGAAATTCATCTCCACTTGCTTCATCAAGTCGGATTTCGTCGTCTCCGCGACGGGCGCCATGGCAAAACCGCCGGCGAGGTGGATCGACGCCCAGAGGCTCGGGATGCCGCGGTAAAGCTTGGCGACGGCCGCCTCCTGAGTCAGATCGATGTCGGCGACGAGCGTGACTTTGGGGTGCTCGCGCAGCGCGAACCGATCCGCCTCCGCTTGGTCGTGATATGGCACGTGGCAGACCGCGCCGGCCGCGATCAACGCGCCGACCATGGCGGTGCCCAGCGCGCCGGTTCCACCGGTGACGACGACGTGGCGGTCGCGATAATCCATCGGCTTCTCCCGTTGCTGGCAAACGCGCTCGCATCATCGATTATGCCGCGCGCGATGCAAGAGCCGATCCTGCGGCAATCAAGCTTGAGCCGGCTGCTGCGGCGCGCCATCCTTGTCGCGCGCTGAACGGAACGAGCGAGGCATGGTCGATTTCGATCTCGCCATTGTCGGCGGGGGCATCAATGGCGCCGGCATCGCCCGCGACGCCGCGGGCCGCGGGCTGCGTGTATTGCTTGTCGAGCAGAACGATCTTTCCTCCGGGACCTCGTCCGCCTCGACCAAGCTGATCCACGGCGGGTTGCGCTATCTCGAGCACGGATGGCTGCGGCTGGTGCGCGAGGCGCTCATCGAGCGCGAAGTGATGCTGCGCATGGCGCCCCACCTGATCCGCCCCATGCGCTTTGTGCTGCCGAGCGAGCCGGGGCGCCGTCCTGCATGGATGCTGCGCCTCGGGCTGTTCGTCTACGATCACCTCGGTGGACGGCAAATCCTTCCTCCGGCACGCGCCCTTGACCTTGCCAGCGATCCGCTCGGCGCGCCGCTCGCCGCCCGTTACCAGCGCGGGTTCGAATATTCGGATTGCTTTGCCGATGACGCGCGCCTGGTGGTGCTCACCGCCGTCGACGCCGCCGAGCGGGGCGCCGTGATCCGCACCCGAACGCGCTGCATCAAGGCGGAGCGCGGCGCTGTGTGGCGCCTCGTGCTCGAGACCCGGGGTCGTCGCAATCTCGCTATGGCCCGCATCCTGGTCAATGCGACGGGCCCTTGGCTGAAGTCGTTCGCGAGCCGCGTGCTGGGCGACCCCGCCGCCGTCCCCGCGCGGCTCGACAAAGGCAGCCACATCCTGGTTCCGCGCCTGTTCGAACATGACCACGGCTATATCGTGCAGACGCGAGACCATCGGGTGGTGTTCGCGCTGCCGTTCGAGCGCGATTTCACGCTGATCGGAACCACGGATCAGAGCTTTGCGGGTGATCCCAGCGAGGTCAAACCCACCGTCGATGAGATTGCCTATCTTTGCGCTGTCACCAATGAGCACTTCCGCGCGAGGGTAAGCCCCGCCGACGTGGTTTGGTCGTTCGCCGGCGTGCGCGCGCTCTATGACGACGGCTCGAGGAAGGCGCAGGACGTAACCCGTGATTATCTCCTGGCGCTCGATGAACCGCACGGCGAGGCGCCGCTATTGACCGTTTACGGCGGCAAGATCACGACCTACCGGCGCCTGGCCGAACAGGCGATCGATCGCGTTGCGCATATCGTGAAAGTCGGACCCGCATGGACTAAGGCGTCGCATCTTCCCGGTGGCGACTTCCGCTACGATGGCATCGAGGCGCTCGTGGCGAACACGCGCAAGTCGCGCCCTTTCTTGAGCGAAGCGCATGCGCGGCGCCTCCTGCGCGCCTATGGCACGCGTGTCGAGCGCGTGCTCGGGCCGGCTGCGAGCTTGGACGAGCTCGGGCCCTGCATCGGCGCTGACCTCACGGCCGTCGAGGTGCGCTATTTGGTGGAGCGGGAATGGGCGCAGACCGAGGATGACGTGCTGTGGCGGCGCACGAAACTGGGATTGCATTTTTCACCCGAACAGCGCGCGCGCTTGGCGACTATGATCGCCGCCATGGTGCCCAGCGTATGAGAGATGGGGGGAGCGAGGTTGCCCGATTACCTTCTCGCCATTGATCAAGGCACGACCTCGACCCGCGCCATCGTCTTCGATGCGGCGCTGAAGCCGGTTGCGACAGCGCAGCAGGAATTTGCGCAGCTCTACCCGGCGCCCGGCCGCGTCGAGCACGATGTCGAGGATATCTGGTCGACGACGGTGGCAACTGTGCACGCGGCGATTGCGCGGGCAGGGGTAGCGGCGAAGACTATCGCCGCCATCGGCATCGCCAATCAGCGCGAGACGACCATCGTATGGGAGCGGGCAACCGGCCGCCCCATCCACAACGCGATCGTTTGGCAGGATCGGCGCACGGCGGATGCTTGCGCCGCGCTGCGGGCGCGTGGAGACGAGCCGGCAATCGCGGCGCGTACCGGGCTTCTTCTCGATCCTTATTTTTCCGCGACCAAAATCGCCTGGCTGCTCGAGCACGTCGATGGGGCGCGCGTCGCGGCGCAAGCTGGCCGGCTTGCCTTCGGAACGGTGGACAGCTTCTTGTTGTGGCGGCTCACCGGCGGCAAGCTGCATGCGACCGACGCCACCAATGCCGCGCGCACGTTGCTGATGGATATCCGCACGGGGAGCTGGGATAGCGAGCTCTGCGAAATGTTCGGCGTCCCCGAAGCCATGCTGGCGCCGATCCATGATTGCGCCGGGGATTTCGGGAGCACCGATCTGTTCGGTCCCTCGATGCGCATTCTAGGAGTGGCGGGAGACCAACAGGCGGCGACCGTGGGGCAGGGCTGCTTTGCGCCCGGCATGGTGAAATCGACCTACGGCACCGGCTGCTTTGCGCTGCTCAACACCGGCCATCAGCAGGTTGCGTCCAAGAACCGACTCCTGACCACAATTGCCTATCAACTGGAAGGCCACCGCACCTACGCCCTCGAGGGCGCGATCTTCATCGCCGGAGCGGCGGTGCAGTGGCTGCGCGATGCGCTCAAGGTGATCGCGACGGCGCCGGACGTGAACATGCTCGCCGCCGCGGCAGACCCTGCCGAGCAGATCTACCTCGTGCCCGCCTTCGTCGGGCTCGGCGCGCCCTGGTGGGACGCGCAGGCGCGCGGCGCCATTTATGGCCTCACCCGCAAATCGGGCGTCGCCGAGCTCGCGCGCGCGGCGCTGGAGGCGGTCGGATACCAGACTCGCGATCTGCTCGAAGCCATGCACGCCGACTGGCCCGCTTCCGGTGCGAGCTCCGTGTTGCGCGTCGATGGCGGGATGGCGGCGAGCGATGCGACCATGCAGTTCCTCGCCGACATCCTGGCGCTGCCCGTCGATCGCCCCGCCGTGATGGAGACCACCGCGCTCGGCGCCGCCTATCTCGCCGGCCGTGCCGCGGGATTGTGCCCTGATCTGGCGGACTTTGCGGCGACTTGGCAACGCGAGCGGCGGTTCGAACCGCAGATGGACGCCGCGACGCGCGAGCACAAATGGGCGGGTTGGCGCGACGCCGTCGCGCGCACGCTGAGCCGAGTCTGAGCATCGCAGCTGCGAACCGCGGCGTCAGCGGGTCGCCGGTTGCCAATGCGCGCGGTGATGATTGCCGAAGCCGCCGTTCCGCACGCCGCGCCGCGGCGCCGGAGATTGAGCCGCGCGCCCTGTGCCGTTAGCGTGGCGCGATGAAGAGCGGCGCCGATTCGAGCAACCATCCGCAGCGGCGGGGCGCGCGGCGAGCTTTTGCGCCATGGGCGCAGCCGGCCGCGCAAGCGCTCTTGCGCTTTGATGGCGTGAGCAAGCGATTCGGCGGCGCGACCGCGGTCGAGCAGGTCTCGCTCGACATTTTTCCCGGCGAGTTTTTCGCACTACTCGGTCCCTCCGGCTGCGGCAAGACCACGCTCTTGCGCCTCCTCGCTGGATTTGAGACGCCGGACGCGGGACGCATCCTGCTGGATGGGCAGGATATCGCGCCGGTTCCGCCCTATCGGCGGCCGATCAACATGATGTTCCAAAGCTACGCGTTGTTTCCGCACCTGACGGTCGAAGGTAATGTCGCGTTCGGGCTCAAACAGGAGCGGCTTCCCAATTCCGAGATCGCGACGCGGGTCGAGGAGATGCTGGCCTTGGTGCGGCTTGACGGCTTCGCCAAACGCAAGCCGCACCAGCTCTCCGGCGGCCAGCGCCAGCGCGTGGCGCTCGCGCGTTCCCTGATCAAGCGTCCGCGCGTGCTGCTGCTCGATGAGCCGCTCGCGGCGCTGGACAAGAAGCTGCGCGGGGAGACGCAGTTCGAATTGATGCAGCTGCAGCAGAGGCTCGACCTCACCTTCATCATCGTCACGCACGACCAGCAGGAAGCGATGACGGTCGCTGATCGCATCGCGGTCATGGACCGCGGCCGGCTCATTCAGGTCGCCACGCCGCAGGAGATCTACGAGCGGCCGAACTCGCGCTGGGTGGCGGACTTTATCGGCGAGATCAATCTGATCGAAGGCCGCGTGATCGACGTCGGCGCTTCGGGAACGGTGGTTGTTAGCGACACAGCCGGGCGTCTGCGAGCGCTCTCCCCGGCGGATGCGAAGCCGGGCGACGTCGTATGGGTGGCGCTGAGGCCCGAGAAGGTGCGCATCGCGCAGCAGGCGCCGGGACGCGCGGAGGAGAACTGCGTGGCTGGCGAGGTCACGGATATCGGCTATCTCGGCGACCTCTCGATCTACAAGGTGCGGCTCGACAGCGGGACGGTCATGAAGACGGCCGTCGCCAATGTGACGCGGGTCGTCGAGCGGCCGATCGCTTGGGATGAGCGGGTGTGGCTGACCTGGGCTCCTGAGGCAGCGATGGTGCTCACGCGTTAGGGAAGGCACTGCCGTGGACGCAGCAATGGGCAAACGCGGGCGTCAATCCTGGAGCGAGCGGCTGGTCGTGCTCGTTCCTTATCTGTGGCTCAGCGCGTTCTTCCTCCTTCCGTTCCTGATCGTGCTCAAGATCAGCCTCTCGCATACGGCGATCGCGCAACCGCCTTACACGCCCGTGTTCGATCTCGCCGCCGGTTGGAACGGCCTCGCGCAAGCCCTCTCTACACTGTCATTCGAGAACTACGCCTTGCTTGGCTCCGATTGGCTCTACCTCGCCTCCTATCTCAAGAGCCTGGAGGTCGCCGCCTGCTCGACGCTGCTGCTGCTGCTGATCGGTTTCCCCGTCGCTTACGGCATGGCGCGCGCCCCGCGGCGCTGGCAGCCCGTGGTGTTCGTGCTGGTAGTGCTGCCATTCTGGACGTCGTTTCTCATCCGCATCTACGCCTGGATCAACATTCTCCAGCGCGACGGCCTGCTCAATCAGGTGCTGCTGGCGCTGCGCATCGTCGACGAGCCGCCGGCGTGGCTCTCCACCGATACGGCGGTCTATATCGGCATCGTCTACTCCTACCTGCCGTTCATGGTGCTGCCGATCTACGCCACGCTGGAGAAAATGGACGAGACGCTGCTCGAGGCCGCCGCCGACCTCGGCTGTCCCAACTGGAAAGCATTCTGGCTGGTGACGCTGCCACTGTCGCGGCCGGGCATCGTCGCGGGAGTCTTGCTTTGCTTCATTCCCATCGTTGGCGAGTTCGTCATCCCCGACCTGCTCGGCAGCTCGCAGACGATGATGATCGGGCAGACGCTGTGGGGTGAGTTTTTCGCCAACAGGGATTGGCCGGTGGCGTCCGCTGTTGCGGTCGTGCTGCTCTGCCTGCTGGTTGTGCCGATCGTTGTCTACGAGCAGGTGCAGACGCGCGATCTCGCAAGGGGACACTGACCATGCGCAAGGCGTCTTGGTTCAATGTCGGCTCGCTCGCGCTGGGGCTTGCCTTCCTTTATCTGCCGATCGCCATTCTGGTGATCTACTCGTTCAATGCCTCGCGGCTCGTGACCGTGTGGGGCGGCTGGTCGTTGCGCTGGTATGCCGAGCTCATCGAGGACCGCGCCATGCTGGAATCCGCCTGGGTGACGCTGCGCATCGCTGTCCTGTCGGCGAGCGCGGCGACGATACTGGGGACGCTGGCAGCCATTGCGCTGGTGCGGTTCGGGCGCTTTCGAGGCCGCGTGCTGTTTTCCGGCATGATCTACGCGCCGCTGGTTATGCCGGAAGTGATCACCGGACTTGCGCTGCTGCTGCTGTTCGTGGCCATCGATATCAATCGCGGCTTCTGGACGATTACGATCGCCCACACGACGCTAATCACGTGTTTTGTCACCGTGGTGGTGCAATCGCGGCTCTTGACGTTCGACACGAGCCTCGAAGAAGCGGCGATGGACCTCGGCTGTCCGCCGTTGAAGACGTTTCTGACGGTGACGTTACCGCTGATCGCGCCGGCGCTGGTGTCGGGCTGGATGCTCGCCTTCACCTTGTCGCTCGACGATCTCGTGATCGCGAGCTTCACCACCGGTCCCGGCGCGACGACGCTGCCCATCCGCATCTATTCGGAGGTTCGCCTCGGCGTGAAGCCGGAGATCAACGCCATCTGCTCGATCTTGATCGCGATCGTGGCCGTCGGCATTGCCGGCGCCTCACTGCTCGCGAAATTCCAGGATGTCGGCCGCGGCGGCGTCGCGGGTCTTGCCGCGCGCTGACGCGTCTGCTGCCGCAAAGGTGGGCGGGAATGGCTGCTAGCTAGCGGCTCTCTTGCGCAGGCTCGGTGTCGACTGTGGCCGGCGTTTGCGCGCCGGCCGGCGCGGAGCTTCCTGCCAGCGCCGGAGGCGCCGCCGGTCCCGGCGGCGCCGTCCCGGTCAGGCGCTCAATGGCCGAGCGAACCGGATCGCGCAGACTGCGGTTGCGCACCGCATCGAGAAGGGGCTGCGCCGCGCCCGAGTGCAGAAGGCGGCTCTGCGGGTCCGGCAAAATGACGGGGTCATCCCACGAGCCCTGCACCATGAAAGGTAGCTCGAACGCGGGTGCCGCCGTGCCGCTCGTCATCGCAAGCAGGCTGGCGGTTCCCCGAAGATCGAGGTCGCGCTCGGGTATCGACGCCGCGCCCGCTACCGCGAGACCGACGCTCGAGCCCTCCATGCGCACGTCTTCGACATTCGCCACACCCTGGACGATTTTCAGATTGACGGAGAGTGCGTCGTAAGGGGTTTTGCCGGTGCGGAATTCGCCTCCGCCCGAGAGCGGCCGCCGCTCGATGCGCTTGAGCAGCTGCTCGACGTTAAATCCCGCGATCGCCCCCTTGCGGCTGACGAGGCTCGCCGTGCCGTTCAATCCCTTGGTCAGCTCGTAGACGCTGCGACCGGCACTGTCGATCACCAAACCGAGGTTGCCTTTGCCCTCCAGTCTGCGAATGCCGAATAATGCGCCAAGGCATTGCTCGAGATCGACGTCGGCGAATTGCAGCTGTGCCTTCAAACCGGCTCCGGTCGCGGATTTGGCGAGCCCGAACGTGCCCCTGACCACACCCCCGAACGCCTGTGACTCGCCGATCGCCACTGCGAGATTGCCGTCGCGCAGGTTGGCGGCCACCGCGGTTCGCCCGAATCTGGCATTCGCGACATTGACGCGGGCAGCCGAAAGCCTGAGATCGAGCTGCACGCCGTCGAGGCCGTCGAGCGCGATCGGTTTTCGGTCCCATCCCCGGCCGCCACCGGTCAGCAAACGAACGGTGGAGATATAGGGCGTCAGATCGAGCCCCTCCGTGGCGAGCGTTCCCTGCAGGGTTTGCCGCCCGTCGAAGGTCAACACGCCTTCGCCGGTATTACCATCGAGCTCGATATTCACGCCCGAAAGCGCGATGGTCCCGCCGGCCACGTTGGTTTGCGCCTTGAGCGCGAAGCGGCCGAACCCGCCGCCCGGGGGAGGGTGCTGGCCGGCCCAGCGCAGCGCCCCGCGCAAGGATGGTGCATCGGCCGCGAGCGTGCCCTCCATCTTGAGCGTGGGCCGGTGGCTGATGTAGCCGTCGAACGCGAGCTTGAAGGGAGTACCGGCGAGGCGGAGCTTGAGGCCGGATCGTTCGCCCTGCAGCGCGTCAGCAAAATCGGTGAGGCTGGTGGTGGCGTCGATCGGCTCGTCGTGCCAGGTGAAGCGACCAGTCGCGGCGAAGCTTCGGGAGATCGACGGCCAAGCGAGCGCCATCTCTACATTCGAGATCGTTTCCAGGATTTCGGAGGCCTCGTCGCGCAGGATGATGGTGCCGCCGGCGATGCGGATCTCGGAAAACGAGGCTGGTCGGCCTGCTCCCGACTTGAGATTTTGCGCCAGTGTCTCGATGTGTCCCGACCAGTTGGAGCTGCGGTCGGCGTTGAAGACGATGGCGATGGTCGGGCGCACGAGCGAGACGTCGGCGATCTCGATGCGCCCGATCAAAAGCGGGAAAAAGCGCAAGCGCGCGACCATGTGTTCGGCCGTTAAGGCCGGTGCGCCGGTGCGGTTATCGCCCAGGATGACGTCGTCGAAGCTTACCTTGCCGGCGGGAAAGAGCGATACCGAGCCCTGGCCTCGCAGCACCGGATCGAGTCCGGTTACCGCGCGGATTTCGGCCTGTACTGCTTTGCGTACGGCGTCGGCCGAGATCAACAGCGGGAGGATGACGAGAGCAGCGATCGCGGCGGCGGTCAGCGCCGCAACTGCAAATCCAAGGCGTTTGATGCCAACGGCCGCGGTCACGACGCGTCTTTGTCTCAATGTTCGTCGACCAGCCCGGCCGACCATGGCCGGAGGAGATCGAACTGCAAACCTGCAAGCTGATGGCGCGAGCTTGCAATCGCTCTGTGACGCTTCTGTGGCCGGCCGCGCGCCCGGCCGGCCGGCGTTTTCGACGTCCTTTCAGTCGCTTATGCCGCAGCGAGCGCGTTGCCGACGTGGTAGCTGGCCTGCGTCTTGCTGCGAATCTCCTCAAGGGTTGCGCCCGGTGCGAGTTCCACCAAGCTCATTCCGCCGCCGCCCTTCTTGTCAATGGTAAACACCCCGAGATCAGTGATCACCATATCGACCACGCCGGCTCCCGTGAGCGGCAAGGTGCACCGCTTGAGCAGCTTGGGCTCGTTCTTGGCCGAATGCTCCATCACCACCACGACCTTCTTGACGCCGGCCACGAGGTCCATGGCGCCACCCATGCCTTTGACCATCTTGCCGGGAATCATCCAGTTGGCGAGATCGCCGTTCTCGGCCACCTGCATGGCGCCAAGGATCGAAAGATCGATGTGCCCGCCACGAATCATGGCGAAACTGTCGGCAGACGAGAAATAGCTGGTGGTGGGAATCTCGGTGACCGTCTGTTTCCCGGCATTGATGAGATCCGGATCCTCCTCGCCTTCATACGGGAACGGGCCGAACCCAAGCATCCCGTTCTCGCTTTGCAGCTGCACGCTCATGCCCTGCGGGATGTAATTGGAAACCAGCGTGGGAATGCCGATACCGAGATTGACGTAAAACCCGTCGCGCAGCTCCTTGGCGGCGCGTTCGGCCATCTGTTCGCGTGTCCAGGCCATTACACTTCCTCTCCGGTTCCCGCCGGCGCTGCGGTGCGCTTGCGCACGGTTCGCTGCTCGATGTGTTTGACCGCATTGGGCACATGCACCATACGCTTGACGTAGACGCCGGGTGTAACGATGTGGTCGGGATTGATATCCGCCGGCTGCACGAGGTGCTCGATCTCGGCCACGGTGACCTTGCCGGCCGTGGCCATCATCGGATTGAAGTTGCGCGCGGTCTTGCGGTAGACGAGGTTGCCCTCGGTGTCGCCCATCCAGGCATGCACGATCGAGAGGTCAGCCACGAGCCCGCGCTCCATGATGTAGCGATCGCCGTCGAATTCGCGCTCCTCCTTTCCATTTGCGATCTGCGTCCCGGCGCCTGTTCGCGTGAAGAATGCCGGAATGCCGGCGCCGCCGGCGCGGATGCGCTCGGCGAGCGTTCCTTGCGGATTGAACTCGATCTCCAGTTCGCCCGCGAGATATTGCTGCGCGAAGGTCTTGTTCTCCCCTACATAGGACGAAATCATCTTCTTGATCTGTCGGGTGTCTAGCAGAAGGCCGAGGCCGACGCCGTCGATGCCGCAATTATTCGAGACGACGGTGAGGTTCTTAACCCCGGAGTCGCGGATCGCCAGAATGAGCTGCTCGGGGATACCGCAGAGGCCGAATCCGCCGGCCATGATCATCATGCCGTCCTTCAGCAAGCCGGCGAGCGCGGCGCGGGCATCGGGATAGACTTTTTGCATGGACTTGCCTGCTTTTATCGCGGCCGGCAGCGCGCGCAAATCGCTGCGCCCGCTGCCCGGCGAATTCTCTACCGTGCTAGGGCGCGGCCTGCAATGTCTCAGCGCATCAAGCGTCGCGGCTCGGGTCGCAGCAATGCGATCTCGGCGATGAGTTTCTTGATGATGGCGCGACCGAACGAGTTGAAATTCTCGGCGACCAGGACGAAAGCCCCGGGGCCGCCGACGACATTGTCCTGATAGTACTTCTCGAGCCCGCCGGGCGGGTTGGTGTGCTCCGCGTTCCACGGGACCGGACGGTCGCTCAGGATCACCAGTCCGTTGATGACGATGCCCTTGCCGACGACTTCGTCACGGGCAAGCTTCACGTCGCGGCCGGCATTGTTGGTGCCGTCACCGGACACATCGATTGTGCGGCGCGCGCCCGGGAACGGCGCACGCTCCAACTGCGCGGCGGCAAACTCGATGCCGCCGCTAATCGAGGTGCGGTCGGCGAACGAACGCGGCAATTCCAGCAACTGGTCGCCGAATTTGCGTGCGGCGTCGAGGCCGTCGACGACGGTCCAATCGATAACCAGCTTCTGTGCGCCGAAGCCCGACCATTCGACGAAGCAAAGCGCGATGCGCTGGTGCAGCCCGGATTTGATCGCGTCGAGCACGTGTGGATCGGAAATCGCCGCGGCGTAGCCCTCGCGCTGCAGCAGGAATTTCGGATGGTCGACGCTGCGTGACACGTCGGAGGCCAGCACCAGCAAAAGGTCGACCTCCTCCGCGGCAAAGGCGCCCGCCGGCAGCAGCGAAAGGAAGGCCGCCAGCGCCAGCATGCATCGCACGAGCATGCAGGTCCCGAGCCGGATCATTCGTATCCTCCTGCGCCTCACCCAACGTCGCAGCTGTCGCGCGGCCACATCCTCACTGTAGCCGATTCCGATCGCGTTGCGCATGGGCACGGCGCCGTCGACCCCGTTGGTCCGCCCGGCGCCCGGGCCGCGATCCGCGGCTTCTTCCCCGGTGGACGGCGTCAGGCGGCGAGCGCGCGCATGATGGAGTAGAGCGCCGATTGCCCCTCGAACCCGATGCCGGGCCGTTCCGACAGCGTGAGATAGCCGCCGTCCAGCTCGGCATCATCGGCAAAGCCGCCGAAAGGGCCGAATACGCCAGGATAGGATTCCGCACCTCCCAGCCCGAAACCGGCGGCGATGGCGAGCGCCATCTGATTACCGCCGTGCGGAAACAATGCGCTGCGCGGCCAGTCGTTGCGCTCGAGCATCGCGACGGTGCGGGCGTATTGCACGATGCCATAGGCCTGTGGCGGGTCGACCTGGATGACGTCCTTGCGCTGCGCACGCAATCCGCCGAAGCGCACCAGGTTTTCAACGTCTTGCGTCGAAAACAGATTTTCGCCGGTCGCGAGCGGCGGCGCATAGCGCGCCGCTATCTCCGCAAGCAAAGCGAAATCGAGCGGGTCGCATGGCTCCTCGAACCAACGCAGCCGCAACGGAGCAAGCGCATCGGCATAGGCAAATGCCTCCGCGCGAGCGAATTTGGAGTTGGCGTCGACCGCAAGCTGCGCATCGGACGGCAACATCGCCTTGACCGCTTCCACCCGCCGCACGTCATCGGCGAGCGGCAGACCTCCGACCTTCATCTTGACCATGGTGTAACCGGCATCGAGATGGCGGTGCATCTCGTCCTGCAGGTCTTTCACCGTCTGCCCAGGGGCGTACCAGCCGCCGCCGACGTAGCAGAAGACCCTGTGGGCCACCGTGCCGCCGTTGTAGCGCTCGGCCAGCAGGCGATGCAGTGGTTTGCCGGCGATCTTCGCCACCGCGTCCCAGACCGCGACCTCGATCGTGCCGATGCCGATCGAGCGCTCACTGTGGCCGCCGGATTTCTCCCGTTGCATCATGACGGCGAGAATTTTTTCTGGATCGAAATTCTCCTGCGTGTCGTCGAGCAGAGATCGCGGATCTGCCCCGAGGATGCGTGGGATGAAGCGTGCACGCATGGTTGCGCCGCAGGCGTAGCGGCCGGTCGAGTTGAACGCGAAGCCGACGACGGGCCTTCCTTCGCGCACGACGTCGGTGATGACCGCCACCACCGAGGTCGTCATCTCGGAGAAATCAAAGCTCGAGTTGCTGATGTCGGACTTCAGCGGGACCGCGCATTCGCGGATCTCGACGATACGCATGGGGTTTATTTCAATTCCTGTTAGAGTGCGGCCGCAAGCCCGACGGCGCCGTCGGCGTGTGCCGCAGGAGCCGGCGGGGCGGAAAGCGACGGGAATACGTCGACAGTTCGCGCCCCATGTCGGGCGTCCCAGCGTAAGCCGATTCACACGAGGAGGTGACCATGGCCGCCAGCGACCGTTTCGAGGTGCCCCCTGAACTGCGGACGTTTGCCGAAAAGAGCGTCGAGCAGGCGAGGCAAGCCTTCGACGGCTTCATTTCGGCGGCGCACCACGCGATGTGCGCCTTCGAAGGCCAGGCCGAGACGGCCCGCAAAGGCGCCAGGGATGTCACGGAAAAGGCCATGACTTTTGCCGAACGCAACATGGCGAGCGCATTCGCATTTGCGCAAGACTTGGTACGGGCGCGAGACCTTCAAGAGGTGTTACGGCTGCAGGCGGACTACATCAGGCGCCAGATGGAGACCATGACGGAGCAGGCCCGAGAGCTGGGCGAGAGCACAAGCAAGGCGGCGAAGGACGCCGCTGCGCCGAAGGACTGATCGGCCAGGCGCCGATGGAACCCGGAAAAAAGCTGACCTAGTCGACACTTATTGTGCACCGCAATATTTGTGTTGCAATGCACCAAAACGCGGCTTATATCATTTGCAACAACGGCAGTGGCGTTTCCCGCCCCCGAGACGGGCAGCCATAGCGCCGCTGTCATCCAGGCGCGGATCGGCTTTGGGCGCGGATCCGCATGACCGCCCAATCGTCGCCCCTGCAAAGGATCCACGTTATGACCGAGGCCATCGAGACTACGTCGAAGTCCAAAGCCAAGGCGGCTTCGCACGCCGCGTTCGACATGCCGAAGTTCGAACTTCCTAATTTCGAGATTCCCAAAATGGAAATTCCCGCCGCGTTTCGCGAGATCGCCGAGAAGAGCGTGTCGCAGGCGAAGGAGACATACGAAAAGATGAAGTCCGCCGCCGAAGAGGCAACCGACGTGCTCGAGGATACCTACGCCGCGGCCAGCAAGGGGGCCTCCGATTACGGCCTCAAGGTAATCGAAGCGGCGCGGGCGAACACCAACGCCGCGTTCGACTTCGCCACCCAGCTGATGACGGTGAAGTCCCTCTCCGAAATGGTCGAGCTTTCGACCGCCCATACGCGTAAGCAGTTCGAAACCCTGACCGCTCAGTCCAAGGAGCTCGCCGCGATCGCGCAGAAGGTAGCCGTCGATTCGGCCGAGCCGGTCAAGGAAAGCTTCGGTAAGGTGTTCAAGAAGGTCGCCTGAGTCCGGCGATCCAAGTTCGTAAGGTTGCGTCGTGGCCCGGGCTCTCTGCCCGGGCCTTTGTTATCTGGTAATGAGCCCCGTGCCACGAGCGCCCAGAGGTACCCCGCGCTGGGACAATGGCGGGCCGTCTTGTCAAAGGGGGATGGGCCTCTTAGGTTGCACCGCGACCCACGCCGCGTGCAGCTGTAGCTCAGTTGGTTAGAGCGCTTGGCTGTGGACCAAGAGGTCGGTGGTTCGAGTCCACCCAGCTGTACCAATTCTCCTGCGATCGCAGCCGACGCTCGCGCCTCTCACGTAGTGCGGCTGGCAACGAAGCGGGCGGCGGCGCGCAGCACGTCCGCATCGCTGCCGAAGCCCTCCAACGCCGCCTGCGCCGCGGCGACCAGGCTCTCCAGCCGACGCCTAGCGGCAGGAGGCCCCAGCACGCCAACCAAGGTTGCCTTGTGGGCGGCGGCGTCCTTGCCGGTGGCCTTGCCGACCGTTGCCGGATCGCCTTCCACGTCGAGGAGATCATCCGCGATCTGGAACGCCTCGCCGACCGCCGAACCGTAACGCGCGAGCGCGGCGCGCTCGCTTTCATCGGCCTTTCCCAGAATCGCGCCGGCAAGACATCCGAAGCGCAGCAGCGCACCGGTCTTCATCGCCTGCAACGTCTTGACCTCCTGCTCGCCGAGCTTCGGCATGGACACGTCGAACCGTCCTTCGGCCGCGAGATCGAGCATTTGTCCGCCGACCATGCCGCCTAAGCCTGCGGCTCGCGCCAGCGCCGAGACGAGTTCGACCCTGACCTTGGCATCGGGGTGTGTCTCTGGGCGCGAGAGAAGGTCGAAGGCGAAGGTGAGAAGGCCGTCGCCGACAAGAATGGCGGTGGCATCGTCGAATGCTTTGTGGGTCGTCGGGCGGCCCCGTCGCAGATCGTCGTTGTCCATGGCGGGGAGATCGTCGTGCGCCAGCGAGTAGCAATGCACGCATTCCAGTGCCGCGCCGGCCATCAGCGAGTTTTCTCGCGAAACGTCGAACAGCGCCGCCGATTCCACCACCAGGAAGGGTCGCAAACGCTTGCCGCCGCCAAGGCTGGCATAGCGCATGGCCTCGAGCAGCCGCTTCGGCCGCGTCCGCTCGCCATCGAGGTGCCTCGGCGTTAGCAGGCGCTCGAGCAATGCTTCCGTGTCCTGGGCAACGCGGCTGAGCCGGTCCTGAAACACGGCTTCGACGTCAACGGCCTTTTTCTTCACCCGATCGATGCGGGCCATGCGGTCCACCCCCCGTGCGACGCAGAGCAAGACATGGCTCGCGATCTCTGCGTCCGAGCACGCTGACTTCATCAAGTAGGCGCGTCGCGAGCCCCTTGCCGGGCGGCCCATGGGCCGGCCGCGCGCACTTCCGGCAATTTACCAAGGCCGGCCCTCCCGTCCAACTTTCCTATGCTCAATCCATTGAATATGTTGAATTGTTTTTGGCTCGCCCCCGGCGCAGCGGCGGATCGGGCGGCAGGAGAGGCGTGGGGTGGAGGCTTTGCTCGCGTGACGGCAGTTGCTGGGATTGCTCTTGCGGTCTGGCTCTATCTGTTGTTGGCCCGCGGTGGTTTTTGGCGCTGCGGCGAACGCGATGATTGGCCCGCAACCGAACTTGCGACATGGCCGGGGGTCACGGCCGTGGTGCCTGCGCGCAACGAGGCGGACTGCATCGGCGAGAGCATCGCCTCGCTGCTCGCGCAAAAGTATCGCGGCCAATGGACGATCATCTTGGTGGACGACGACAGCAGCGACGGCACCGGCGACATCGCGCGGCGCGCTGCGGGGGGCGACCCGCGATTGCACGTGCTGACGAGCCGCGGCCTGCCTGCGGGATGGACGGGCAAGCTCTGGGCGGTCAAACAAGGCCTCGATGCCGCGGCCGCCTTGCCGCAGCGGCCGCGCTATGTGCTTCTTACCGATGCCGATATCGTGCATTCGCCCGATTCAGTGAGCCGCCTGGTCGCGCACGCCGAGCACAACGCGCTCGTGCTGACGTCGCTCATGGTCAAGCTCGCCTGCGAGAGCTTCGCCGAGCGCCTCGCCGTTCCGGCGTTCATCTTCTTCTTCCAGATGCTGTACCCCTTCTCCTGGGTCAATCGGCGGCAGAGCGCGGTCGCGGCCGCTGCCGGCGGCTGCATGCTCGTTCGGCCCGACGTCGTGCGCCAAGCCGGCGGCATCGAGGCTGTCCGCGGCGCGCTAATAGATGACTGCGCGTTGGCCAAGGCGCTCAAAGCCCATGGACCAATCTGGCTCGGATTAACGGAGCGCGTCCGCAGCACCCGCCGCTATCACACACTTGGCGATATTCGTCGCATGGTGGTGCGCTCGGCCTACGCGCAGCTGCGCTATTCGCCCGTCGTCCTTACGCTGACGCTCGCGGCCATGGCGTTAACGTATCTCGTGCCTCCCGTCATGGCGATTTTCGGCAGCGATATTGACCGAGTGATCGCAGCCGGGGCCTGGGGACTGATGGTCCTGGCTTTTCAGCCGACGCTTCGATTTTACCGCTTGTCGCCGCTATGGGGGCTCGCGCTGCCGGCGATCGCGCTGCAATACATGCTCTTCACCCTCGATTCCGCCCACCAATATGTGCAAGGACGGGGCGGCAGCTGGAAGGGACGCATGCAAGCCAACGTATTGGAGCGGTGATGATTACTCCCGCCGAAGCGCGATCGGGCAAGGGCCACCGGGACGAGAACTTCCCCGTGGCCTCGTGGCTCATTCAGCCGCGCCATCGCGCACCGATCCTCGCGTTCTATGAATTCGTGCGCACCGCCGACGATATCGCCGATCATTCCGCGCTCGCGCCAGCGGAGAAGCTCTCGCTGCTCGATCGGCTTGAAGCAACTCTACTCGGCAAGAGCGACGACGATGCGGTTGGCGTCGCCTTGCGCTCGCAACTCGCGACGCGTCAACTATCGCCGCGGCATGCGCAGGATCTGCTGGCCGCGTTTCGAATGGACGTGACGAAACTGCGTTACCGCGACTGGGACGATCTCATCGGCTACTGCACGTATTCGGCCATGCCGGTGGGACGTTTCGTGCTCGACGTGCACGGCGAGAGCCGTGTCACTTGGCCGGCGAACGACGCGCTCTGCGCGGCGCTGCAGATCATCAATCACTTGCAGGATTGTGGAAAGGACTACCGGCAGCTCGACCGCGTCTACATTCCGCTCGACGTCCTTGCAGAAACCGGCACCACCGTGGACGAACTGGCTGCGGACCGGGCCTCACCCGGCCTGCTCGCATGCATTCGCCGGCTCGCCGGCCGCACCGGAGCGCTGCTGCGCGACAGCAAGCCCTTTTCCGCCAGCATCGAGGACACGCGACTCGCATTAGAGGTCGCGGTGATTCAAACCTTCGCGGAGCGTCTGGTGAAATTACTGGGCCGCCGAGATCCGCTGAGTGAACGTGTCCATCTCGGCAAAGCGGGGGTCGCGGGCTTCGGCATTCTCGGCCTATTATGGGGCGCAAGCCGTCGCGTCGGTCGCGTCTTCGCGACAGGCCATAGACCGCAGGACGCGTGACACATTGGCGTTGGCAGAAGCTTCAGATCTGGGTGCGGCGAAACGGGCCTCGGGCAGCTCGTTCTACAATGCGATGCGGATATTGCCGCGCGCGCAGCGCCTGGCCATGTTCGAAATTTACTCGTTTTGCCGTCAGGTCGACGATATCGCCGACTCGCGCGGCCCCCGGGGTGAACGGCGGAATCAGCTCCAGCGCTGGCGCACCGATATCGATGCTCTCTATGCGGGCAAGCCGGTTGCGCGCACGCGCGGCCTTCTCGCACCGGTGTGCGATTTCGGCCTGAGACGCGAAGATTTCCACGCCATCATCGACGGCATGGAAATGGATGTGGTCGAGGATATCCGCGCGCCTGACGAGACCACGCTGGACATCTACTGCAATCGCGTTGCGAGCGCGGTGGGGCGTCTATCGGTCCGCGTCTTCGGCATGGAAGAGCAGGATGGCGTTGCGCTGGCCCACCACTTGGGGAGGGCATTGCAACTCACCAATATTCTGCGCGATCTCGACGAGGATGCAGCGCTCGGCCGCCTCTACTTGCCGGCGGAGGGCTTGCGCGCGGCCGGCATCGCCACCACCGATCCGGCGGCGGTGCTTGCGAGCCCGACGTTGGAAAAGGTCTGTGCCCGCGTGGTCGACCGCGCACGCGGGCATTTCGCGACAGCGGACAACATCATGGCGCGCAGCCCCCGCCGCTGTGTGCGCGCGCCGCGCATCATGAGCGAGGCATATCGCATGATCCTCGACAGCCTCGTCGCCCGCGGCTGGTCGCCTCCGCGTCCTCCGATCCGCCTGCCGCGGGCGCGGCTGTTGTGGATCATCATGCGTCACGCCTTCATCTGATGCGACGTACCGTCCACGTCGTCGGCGCCGGACTCGCCGGGCTTGCCGCCGCCGTGCGGCTGGCGGCGCGCGGGATCTCCGTCGTCGTCCATGAGGCCGCCGGCACGGCGGGAGGTCGCTGCCGGTCCTATCATGATCCGTTGCTCGACATGATGATCGACAACGGCAACCATCTTTTGCTCTCCGGCAATCGTGCCGCGCTGTCATACCTCGAGGCGATCGGCTCCACGAGCGGCCTTGCCGGCCCGCCGGCGGCCGAGTTTGCGTTCATGGATCTCGCGAGCGGCGAGCGATGGAGGTTGCGCATCAACAGTGGGCGTCTGCCGTGGTGGATCTTCGATCATAACCGCCGCGTCCCAGGGACGACCGCGGCGGATTATCTGTCGTTCGCTCGTCTCCTTTTCGCGCCGCGGGAGAAAACCGTCTGCGCTGCTGTCGAATGTGAGGGCCCGCTCTACGAGCGCCTCGCGCGGCCGCTCTGGGTGGCGGCGCTCAACACGGATCCGAAGGAGGCAAGCGCCGCGCTCGCCGGCGCCATCCTGCGCGAAACGCTGGCCGCGGGCGGCAAGGCCTGTCGGCCCTTGATCGCGCGCGACGGGCTCGGCCCCGTGTTCATCGACCCGGCGCTGCGGTTTCTCGGCCAACACGGCGCGAAGGTCATATTCGGCCATCGGCTGCGCGCGCTCGCTTTCGCCGACGATAGGGTCACGATGCTTGATTTTGGCGATGATCGGCTGGAGAGCGGCGACGATGACGTGATCCTCGCCGTACCGCCCGTCGTGGCGGCGGCTCTCGTACCCCGCCTCGAGACGCCGTCGGAGTTTCGCGCCATCGTCAATGCGCATTTCCGCCTCGCACCGCCGGCGGAACTTGCACCCATGATTGGAATCGTCAACGGAACGATCGAATGGCTGTTCGCTTTTCCCGACCGATTGTCGGTGACGATCAGCGCCGCCGATCGCCTGCTCGAGGTCCCGCGTGAGATTTTGGCGGACAAATTGTGGCAGGAGGTCGCGGCCGTTGCCGGCCTTCCCATGACGCTGCCGCCATGGCAGATCGTGCGCGAGCGGCGGGCGACCTTTGCCGCGACGCCGGGCGAAAACGCCAAACGTCCGGCGGCGCCCACGGCGTGGAGAAATCTCTGGCTCGCCGGCGATTGGACCAGGACCGGTTTGCCGGCGACCATCGAAGGGGCGATCCGCTCCGGCAATCTGGCGGCTGATCTCGCCATTCGATCGTGATCGAGGGAAGGTCATGGCTCACGTCTTGCTCCAGCCGAAATCGTCCCCGTCCGCCGTCGATGACGGCATCGAGGCGGCGAGGGACGCACTCATCGCGCTGCAAAAGCCGGACGGACACTGGGTCTTCGAATTGGAGGCGGACGCGACGATTCCGGCGGAGTACGTCTTGCTGCGCCACTATTTGGCCGAGCCGGTCGATACGGTGCTCGAAGCCAAGATCGCCGCCTATCTGCGTCGAATCCAGGGCGACCACGGCGGTTGGCCGTTGGTCCACGACGGCGCTTTCGACATGAGCGCGAGCGTCAAGGCGTATTTCGCTCTCAAGATGATCGGCGAGCCTGTCGACGCGCCGCACATGGCGCGGGCGCGTAGCGCCATCCGCGCGCGCGGCGGCGCTTCGCGCTCGAACGTCTTCACGCGCATGATGCTCGCGCTTTTCGGATTCATCTCGTGGCGCGCCGTTCCGGTCATGCCGGTGGAGATCATGTTATTGCCGAGGTGGTTTGCCTTCCATCTCGACAAAGTTTCCTACTGGAGCCGCACCGTCATCGTGCCGCTGTTGGTGCTGCAGACGCTCAAGCCGAGGGCACGCAACCCCAAGGGCGTCGGTATCGAAGAGTTGTTTCTCGAGCCGCCGCACACGATCCGTCTCGCGCCGAAGGCGCCGCAGCAAAAGGTGACATGGTTTTGGTTCTTCCGCGGCGTCGATGCCGCGCTGCGTTTTGGCGCGCCGATGTTCCCGAAACGGTTGCGGCAACGCGCGATCGATCGCGCAGTCGCTTGGGTGACGGAGCGTCTCAACGGTCAAGACGGCCTGGGCGCGATTTTTCCGGCGATGGCGAACAGCGTGATGATGTTCGACGCGCTGGGCTATCCGGAGCACCATCCGCTGCGCTCGATCGCGCGCAAATCCATCGACAGGCTCCTCGCCGTGCACGAGCACGAGGCCTATTGCCAACCGTGCGTCTCGCCGATCTGGGACACCTCGCTCGTCTGCCACAGTTTGCTCGAAGTCGGCGGCGAGCCCGCCGTTGCCCAGGCGAGCCGAGGACTCGAATGGCTGGTGCCACGGCAAGTCCTCGACGTTAAAGGCGATTGGATCGCGCGGCGGCCCGATGTGCCGCCCGGCGGCTGGGCCTTCCAGTACGCCAATCCGTACTATCCTGATGTCGATGACACCGCGGTCGTGGTGATGGCAATGGACCGCGCGCAGCGCTCGAGCGCCCAATGCGACTTCCGTGCAGCCATCGCCGCAGGACGCGAGTGGATCTTGGGCATGCAAAGCAAAAACGGTGCCTGGGGCGCGTTCGACGCCGACAACGAATACTACTATCTCAACAACATCCCGTTCGCCGACCACGGTGCGCTGCTCGATCCGCCGACGGAGGACGTGACCGCGCGTTGCGTCTCGATGCTAGTGCAGATCGACGACAGCGCGGCCAAGACCGGGACAGTGAGGCGGGCCATCGACTATTTGCGCAATACGCAGACAGCCGAAGGAAGTTGGTATGGCCGTTGGGGAATGAATTACATCTATGGCACGTGGTCGGTGCTGTGTGCCCTTAATGCGGCCGGGGTCGATCATGCTTCGCCTGAAATCCGCAGGGCCGCGCTGTGGCTCATCACGATCCAAAATGCCGATGGGGGCTGGGGCGAGGATGCTGCGAGCTATAAACTCGACTACCGCGGCTACGAAGCGGCGCCGAGCACCGCTTCGCAGACGGCTTGGGCGCTGCTCGGGTTGATGGCGGCGGGAGAGGCCGGCCATCCGGCCGTCAAGCGCGGGATCGATTACCTGTTACAAACCCAACGAGAGGATGGTTTCTGGACCGAGCCGCGCTACACTGCGACCGGCTTCCCGCGCGTGTTCTATCTTCGGTATCACGGCTATTCGAAATTCTTCCCGCTGTGGGCGCTTGCGCGCTATCGCAATCTCGAAAAGACCAACGCCCGCTCACTGTCCTACGGAATGTAGCAGGCGGGAAGTCCTCGACGACCTTCGCCCGCGGTAAGGACGCGCAGCAGGGTTCGTCGGCGTTTATTCTGCGGCCTGCAGGGGAGCGCGATTCTCAGTCTCGCGAATGGCCGCGAGCTCGTGCTCGACGTGGCGCGAGAACACGAATTCGGCCGGGCGCTGTCCCTCGAGTGGGATTTCCGGCGCCATCGGTCCCTCGGTGCGTGGCCCGAACATGGCGACCTTGAGCGCCTGCAAAGGATTCGACATCGTCGCTTGGGCGGCGGTCGGCTCGTAGCCGCAATGCGCCATGCAGTTCGCGCACTTCTCGTATTTGCCCGTGCCGTAGGACGCCCAGTCCGTGGTCTCCATCAAGTCACGGAAACTCTTGGCGTAGCCTTCGCCCAGCAGATAGCAAGGCTTCTGCCAGCCGAAAATATTGCGCGTGGGCATACCCCACGGCGTGCAGCGATAGGTCTGGTTGCCGGCGAGAAAATCGAGGAAGAGGTTCGAGTGGACGAAATTCCAGTTTTTGCCCTTGCCCAGGTTGAACACCTTGCGGAATAGCTCCTTGGTCTTCCTGCGGTTGAGGAAATGTTCCTGGTCGGGGGCGCGCTCATATGCATAGCCAGGCGAGATCGACACGCCGACACCAAGCTCCTTGGCGTAATCGAGGAAGGCGGCGACGTCCTCGGCCGGATGGCCGTCGAAGATCGTGGCGTTGACGTTCACGGTGAAGCCTTTGGCCTTGGCAGCCTTGATCGCCGATACGGCGCGGTCGAATACGCCAGGCTGACAGACGGACTTGTCGTGATGTTCGCGCAACCCGTCGAGGTGGACGGAGAAGAAGAGATAAGGCGAGGGCTCGAACAGATGTAGCTTCTTCTCGAGCAGCAGCGCGTTCGTGCACAGCGAGACGAACTTCTTCCTGGCGACTAGGCCCTTCACGATTTCGCCGATCTCGCGATGGATCAGCGGCTCGCCCCCCGGAATGGCGACCATCGGCGCGCCGCACTCGTCGGCCGCGTCGAGGCATTCCTTGACCGTCAGCCGGCGATTGAGAATGGGATCGGGATAGTCGATCTTGCCGCATCCGACGCACGCCAGATTGCACCGAAACAGCGGCTCGAGCATGAACACGAGCGGATAGCGTTTGCGCCCCAATAGCTTCTGCTTGAGGATATAGGCGCCGATGCGCATTTCCTTGAAAAACGGGATTCGCATTCTTTCCATCTTCCTATTTGCCGTCTCAGGCTTTTGCTAAACGCCTCAGCCTGCCGCCAGTTCGCGGGGTAGTCGGAACTCAATATGCTCTTGCCGGCCGGGCAGCGTCGAGACTTCGACCTCGCCCAGGGTCCGCAACGTATCGATGACGTCCTCGACCAGCACCTCGGGCGCGGAGGCGCCCGCGGTAATACCGATCGTGTTTGCGTCTTTGACCCACTCGGGCGCAAGCTCACTGCCATCGGCGATGAGATAACTCGGAATGCCCGCCTCCGCGCCGATTTCGCGCAGCCGATTGGAATTGGAACTATTCTTGGCGCCGACGACCAGAATCACATCGACGTGATCGCTGAGTTCCCGCACCGCCGACTGGCGGTTTTGGGTGGCATAGCAGATGTCTCTGATCTCGGGTCCGACGATGTTTTGATAGCGCCGTTCCAGCGCGGCAATGATGCCGCGGGTATCGTCGACGCTCAGCGTGGTTTGCGTGACGTAGGCCACAGGCGTATCGGGCGAAATCCTGAGCGCCGCGACATCCTGTTCGCTCTGCACCAGCACCACTGGGCCGTCGATCTGGCCCAGCGTGCCCTCGACTTCCGGATGCCCCGCATGGCCGACGAGAATGAGTACGCGGCCCTGGGCGACGTAGCGCTTGCCTTGATTGTGGACTTTCGTGACCAGCGGGCAGGTCGCATCGAGCACCGGCAGCCGACGACCGGCCGCTTCGTTCACCACGCTCTTGGCGACCCCGTGTGCGCTGAAGATGGTCACCGCGCCCTGCGGCACCTCCGACAGCTCCTCGACGAAAATCGCGCCCTTGGCCTTCAGGCTGTCGACGACGAACTTGTTGTGAACAATCTCGTGGCGGACGTAAACCGGCGGGCCGTATTTCTCGAGCGCCCGCTCGACGATCTCGATCGCCCGCACCACGCCGGCGCAGAAGCCGCGCGGTTGCGCGAGAATGACCTTCATTGCCCGCCGTGCCTGCTTTTGGCCAGCAGATGGCGGCCCGCGGTCCGCCGGCCGAGCGCCTTCAGGACCGGTGCCCGGGGGAGCCTCGGTCGTCGCCGCCGCGCGGCTTTGGTTGTGAACCGCTCGAGGAGGACCCATCTGTGCGGCAGGGGGGATCGGAAAGGGGGGCATGATTCCAATATCTTCCCATATAGGTTCGCGAAGGCACAGCCCAAATCATCATGAATTTCCGTAAGGGACCCCTCGTCTTCCCTGAACTTGAGGCTGTTTTTCGGGAAAAATCCGGATTGGTGGATGTTCTGGCAGTGTTCCGGTGCAACCTTTAGTCGTTGTCAATGCACTGAATTGCCTGATATTGCGCCGGCCATATTGGCTCATCCCGCTGCGACCCGGATCGCGTAATTCCCAGGACTTAGGCAATGCTGCAGCAGGCGATCGTCACTATCGTCGATTATTGTACCCGCTACGCCGTGCGGATCATAGGCATCGCGGCCCTTTTGGGTCTTGTCACCGCGATTTACGCGGCCCGTCATTTCGCCATCGACGCCGACGTCAACAAGCTGATTTCCAAGGAGCTCCCGTGGCGCCAGCGCGAGGTGGCGTTCGAAAAGTCGTTTCCGCCAAAAGAGGAAACCATCCTCGCCGTCATCGACGCTCCGACCTCGGAATTGGTGACGCAGGCGACCACCGCGCTGATTGAGAAGTTATCCGGTCAGAAGGATCACTTCCGCTCCATTCTGGAGGCGGGGGGAGGGCCGTTCTTCCAGAAGAACGGACTGTTGTTCTTGCCTACGCAGGAGGTGGTCGGCCTCACCAAGAAGCTCGGCGAAGCCAAGCCGCTCATTCAAACGCTCGCCCAGGATTCGAATTGGCGCGGTCTGACGACCGCCCTCAATTATGGATTGATCGGCGCGCGCATGAACCACTATACGCTCGACGATCTGTCCGGCACGTTGAACATGGTGTCGGACACTCTCGAGGAGGCGATTGCGGGGCAGCGCGCGAGCTTCTCCTGGCGTGCGATGCTCAACGGACGGCCGCCGACGCCCGATGAGCGACGCCGTTTCGTTGAGATCCGGCCGGTGCTCGACTATGCCGCGCTCATGCCCGGCAAGGTGGCGACCGACGCCATTCGCCAGGCGGCGGCCGATTTGGACATCGGCGCGAAATATGGCGCGACAGTGCGGCTGACCGGACCGGTGGCAATCGCCGACGAGGAATATGCCACCTTGGAAGAGGGCACGTACGTCAACACGACGGTGACCGTCGTGGTGGTGTTGACGATCCTGTGGCTGGCCTTGCGCTCGTTTGGAATCATTCTGGCAGTCGCCATCAGTTTGACGGTGGGGCTTTCCATCACCGCCGCGATCGGCCTGGCGCTGGTTGGGGCGCTCAACCTGATCTCGATCGCTTTCGCGGTTCTGTTCATCGGTCTCGGTGTCGACTTCGGCATTCAGTTCAGCGTGCGCTATCGCGCCGAACGGCACGAGGTCAATAACCTGCACGAGGCGCTGGTCAATACCGCGCGCCACGTGGGCGCGCCGCTTACGCTCGCCGCGGCGGCAACCGCCGCCGGATTTCTGTCGTTCCTTCCGACCGACTACAAGGGCCTGTCCGAGCTCGGCTTGCTCGCAGGTCTGGGCATGATCGTCGCCTTTCTCACCAGCATCACGCTCATTCCGGCATTGTTGACCGTGCTGCGGCCGCCGGGCGAGCCGAAGGAAATGGGCTTTAAGGCCTTGGCGCCGGTCGATCGATTCATGGAGCGGCAACGAATCCCCGTCATCATCGGCACCGGGCTAGCCGTCGCCGCAGGGCTGCCGCTGCTCTACTGGCTCCAGTTCGATTTCAACCCGCTCAATCTGCGCAGCACCAACGTCGAATCCGTCGCGACCTTCCTCGAGTTGCGAAGCGATCCGAATATCGGCGCGAGCTCGATCTTCGTGCTGGCGCCGAACAAGGAGGTCGCCCAAGCCGATCTCGAGAAAATCTCCAAACTGCCCGAGGTGTCGAGCGTAAAGACC
Organism: Xanthobacteraceae bacterium; assembly: GCA_035693615.1. Classification (GTDB taxonomy): domain Bacteria; phylum Pseudomonadota; class Alphaproteobacteria; order Rhizobiales; family Xanthobacteraceae; genus VAZQ01. The sequence goes on along the minus strand of DASSGH010000026.1, from coordinate 18,870 downwards.
ATCGAGAGTTTCATTCCCGACGACCAGCAGCCCAAGCTCGCCGCCATCCGCCAGCTGGCGAGCGTGCTCGATCCCGTGCTGCGGCCGGACCCGAACAAGAAACCGCCGACCGACGCCGACAACGTCGCCGCGCTCAAGGCGGCGATCGACGCTTTGAAGCAAGCGGCTGGGACCCAGACGGGGCCCGGCGCGGTGGCCGCCAAGCGGCTGGCCGAGGACCTTGCCAAGCTCGCCCAAGGCGATGAAGCCATACGCGCGCGGGCGCAGGCGGCCATGGTCTCTCCGCTCAACACCGCACTGGACGAACTGCGAAACTATTTGCAGGCGCAGCCGGTCACGCTGGAAACGCTGCCACCCGAGATCGCGCGTGAGTGGGTCACGCAAGACGGGCGGTACAAGGTGGAAATTCTTCCGAAAGGCGATCCGACCGACAACGAAACGTTACGCCAGTTCGCCCGCGCCGTGCAGGCCGTCGAACCGAACGCCACCGGCGGTCCGATCGCTATCCTGGAGTCGGGGCGCACCGTGATCCGGGCATTCTACGAAGCCGGCTTCTGGGCGCTCGGCTCGATCATCATTCTGCTCTGGATCGTGTTGCGCCGTTTCGGCGATGTCCTCCTCACCCTCATTCCGCTGCTCATGGCCGGCGTCGTGACCATGGAGCTGATGGTCCTCTTTGGAATGAAGCTCAATTTCGCCAACATCATTGCGCTGCCTTTGCTGCTCGGCGTCGGCGTCGCCTTCAAGATCTACTACATCATGGCGTGGCGCGCCGGCCAAACCGGTCTTCTGCAGTCGAGCCTCACGCGGGCCGTCATGTTCAGCGCGCTCACCACCGCCACGGCGTTCGGCAGTCTCTGGCTGTCGAGCCATCCCGGCACCTCGAGCATGGGCAAATTGATGGCGCTGGCGCTCGTCACGACGATGGCAGCGGCGGTCCTGTTTCAGCCGGTGCTGATGGGCCCGCCACGCGAGCCAAAGCGGCTCAAGCGCCGCATCGGCGCGGGCACGGGCACCACTGCAGGTGCGGAGCGGTCTTACGAGCCGGTCGTTGCGGGCGCCGACAAGTCGACATAGACCTGTCCGTCCTTCACCTCGGTCCGGAACGTCTTAAGATCGGTGCAGCAGGGCTCGCGCACGGCTTTGCCGCTCGGTACGTGGAACGCGCCGAAATGCAGCGTGCACTCGACGACGTCGCCCTCCAGAATCCCGTCACCGAGGTCAGCCATGGCATGGGTGCAATAGGCCTCGGTGGCGTAGAACGTGCCGTCGACGTTGTAGACGGCGATGCGCTCGTCCCCCACCTCGAAGCTCCTGACGCTGCCGGGCGGGAGGTCGGCCGCCGCGCAGATGGCAACGGGATTTTCGCCCATGCTCGATGACACCCTTTTTTCAGTTCGTCATTCCCGCCGAGTGCGACATGACCGCGCCAAGATGATGCGTGCTTAGCGCGCTTGGCGAAAAGTTCAATAGGCCAGGTGCGCCGGCTCCGCTAGAGCGACGACGGCCGAATTGCCCGCTCGCGAACCGGCATGTACGTTTGCCGAGCGGAGAGGCGCAGCGCGAGGGAAAAAATGGCCAAGCTCGATCAGCTCATCGAAGAGCTCGTCACTGCAAACCGTATTCTCGCGCGTGAAGGCGTGGTGGATTCCTTCGGCCATGTCAGCGCGCGCCATCCCGACAATCCGCAACATTACATGCTGTCGCGTTCGCGCGCGCCCGACTGCATTGAAGCCGGTGACATCATGGAGTTCACGCTCGACGGTACGCCGCTCGATCCGCGCGGCCGCGCCCCATATCTCGAGCGGTTCATCCATGGAGCGCTCTATGAGGCGCGGCCGGACATCATGTCGGTCGTGCACAATCACAGCGAAAGCGTCATTCCCTTCGGCGTGACCGGCCAGAAGATCAAGCCGATTTTCCACATGGGCGCATCGATCGGTCACGAGGTGCCAGTCTGGGATTCCCACGATCATTTCGGCGACACGGCGTTGCTGGTCGAGAACATGGATATGGGACGCGACCTGGCAAAGCGCATGGGCGCGGGCGCGACCGCGCTGATGCGCGGTCATGGTGCAACCGTCGCAGGCCGGAGCGTCCGGCAGGCGGTGTATATTTCCGTCTATCTCGAGGTCAATGCGCGGCTGCAGAAACAGGCGATGGACATGGGAAATGTCAAATTCCTGACCGCCGGCGAGGTCGACAAGGTCGCCGAGCGCACCGGGCCCTATGGCATCAATCGGGCCTGGGAGAATTGGTGCCGGCGCGCCGGGCGTCCATTCCAGGCCGAGCAGGGCTGAGGCGCAGCGCCGCACGAAGGCGCTGCGGCGAGGGTCGCGCGGGCTCGATGTGCTATAGGCGGGGCGGGGGCCGCGGGACGAGCTTGGCAAGCCACGCGACAAGGAAGGGCGGAAGGGAACGATAAATGCCTGCCGTGCCGTTCGAGCGCATTGACGCAAACGCGCCGAAAACCGCGCGGCGCGATCCCATTCTGGTCGTCGATGATATCGTCAAGCGCTTCGAATCTCCGGACGGCGTGCTCACCGCGGTGGACCACGTTTCGTTCAGCGTCGCTCCGGGCGAATTCGTCAGCGTGATCGGTCCCTCCGGCTGCGGCAAATCGACGTTGTTCAACGTCATCGGGGGCTTGCTCGACGGTTACGAAGGCACAGTCAGGGTCGCCGGCGAGCGGGTGCGAGGGCCGCATCCCGCGGTCGGCATGATCTTCCAGGAGGAGTCGACCTTTCCCTGGCGCAACGTGGTCGACAACGTGGCGTTTCCGCTGGAGATCGCGGGTTTGCCGAAAGCCGAGCGCTCCGAGCGGGCGCGGCGGTTCGTGAAGCTCGTCGGCCTCGACGGCTTCGAGCGGCGCTATCCGGCGGAGCTCTCCGGCGGTATGCGGCAGCGGGTATCCATGGCGCGCACGCTGGCGGCGCAACCCAAGATCCTACTGATGGACGAGCCCTTCGCCGCGCTCGACGAGCAGACGCGGCTCCTGCTCGGCGACAAGGTGTTGCAGATCCAGCAGCAGCTCAAGCAAACGACCCTGCTGATCACCCACAATATCACCGAGGCGGTGCAGCTTTCCGATCGCATCGTGGTGATGACTTATCGGCCAGGCAAAGTGAAGCGGGTGGTGGAGATCAGCCTACCCCGCCCGCGTAGCTCCGAAATTGTCTCGAGCGAGGCGTTCGGGCGCTACGTCGCGCAAATCTGGAGCGATCTGCGCGAGGAGGCGAGCCGCGGACTAGATGACGAGGAGACCAGAAAATTGCGAGAAGCCGATACGCGATGACCGCGGCGCTTGCCAACAACCGATATCTTCCGCCCGCGCTCGGCATCGGTTCGCTCATCGCCTTCGTCGGTGTGGTCGAATTGCTCATCCGCGTCGGCCTCGTCAACCGCTTCATCGTGCCGATGCCTTCCGACATCATCGCCGCCTTTCCACGCGTGATCGTCGAGGAGCACGTGCTTTCGCGTTTCCTGCTCACCGCCGCCGAGGCCTTCTCGGCCAGCATCCTGGTGACTGTTTTCGGCGTGGCCGGGGGGGTCATGCTCTACCGCTATCAGTTGCTACGGCGCGCGACCGAGACCTGGGTCGCGGCGATCGCGGCGGCGCCGCTCGTGCTGATGTACCCGCTCTATCTCGTGATCTTCGGCAGGAGCGCGCTGACCATCGTCATGATGGGTTTCACCGCCGGCCTCGCTCCCGTCATCCTCAAGACGCTCGAGGGCCTTTCCGCTACGCGGCGCGTGCTGATCAACGTGGGGAGGAGTTTCAATCTCACACCGTCGCAGCAATTCTGGAAGATTCTGTTTCCCGCCGCGCTGCCGACCATATTCGTAGGGCTGCGACTCGGTCTGATTTTCGCGCTCATCAATATCGTCGGCATCGAATTTCTGATCAATTTCGGCGGGCTTGGCCAGCTTATCAATGAGCTTGCCGAGCGCTACGATCTTGCCGGAACGTACGCCGCGATCTGTTTCGTGATCCTGGTGAGCATTTGCGTGTTTATCCTGACCGAGAGGTTGGAGCGATGGCTCAGACCGGTGGATTGACGCTGCCGACGGCCAAGCCGTGGGGGCTGCCATTGCGCCCCGTGACCGCGCTGCGCGTTGCGATCATCGTCGCCGTCGTGGTGGTTTGGGAAGCGCTCTCGGCGTCGGGATGGCTCTACCGCGATGTAGTGCCTTCGCTCCTCGCGATCGGGCGGGCGCTCTATGCAACGTTGAGCGATCCGACGTTCTATTTCCACCTCGGCACCACCGCCTACGAGATCGGCATCGCGTTGCTGATCGGCGGCCTGAGCGGGCTCGCAGTGGGGTTGTTGCTGGGCGGCAGCAAATTCATGTCGCGCGCCTACGAAGCCTATCTTTACTACCTCGGCCCCTGCCCCAAGATCATCTTTTTTCCGCTCATGATCATGTGGTTCGGCGTCGGCCCGGGATCGAAAGTGGCGATGGGCGCGATCTCCTGCTTCTTTCCGGTGGCGCTCAACGTCGCCGGCGGCATGCGCGAGATCGACAACGTGCTCATTCGCGTCGGCAAGAGCTTCCGGGCCAATACCTGGCAGATGGTTTGCAAGATCTATCTTCCGGCCATGCGCCACCCGGTCATCAACGGCATGCGCCTCGGCCTCGGGGTGGCGCTGATCGGCACGCTACTGGCTGAGACGAAGCTCTCGAACCGCGGTATCGGCTTCCTGGTCATTCAGGCCTACAGCATCTTCAACATGCCGCAGATGTACGCGCTGCTGATCATCCTGTTCGTGATCGCAATCGGCGCTAACACGCTCATCGGCCGCTTCGGCGGCATCGACGAGATCAAACGATCCTAGGTGCTCCACTCCCGCTTGGAGGTATCCAATGGTTGCAGTTGCATCGGCGGCGAAGGCTGAGCCGTTCGCTCCCCATCTCCCGTCGCACCGTGACCCGTATTACGCCGGCCGATGGCAGAAGCCGAAATCGGCGCGTTACGTCGACAGCATCAGCCCGGGAACAGGCGAGCCGCTGGGCAAAGTGGTTGACGGCTCGGCGGCCGACGCGGAGGCCGCCATCGCCGCCGCCAAGGCCGCCTTTGCCGAATGGCGGCGCGTGCCGCCGCTCGAACGGGCCAAGATGCTGCGCGCCATCGCCGACGTGCTGCGCAAGAATGGCGAGGAGCTCGCCATGATCGACGCCGCCGATTGCGGCAATCCTTACGCCGAGATGGTGCGCGATGCGCAGATGGGCGCCGCGCAGCTCGATTTCTACGCCGGCCTGGTCACCGAAATGAAGGGCGCCTCGATCCCGATGGGGCCGGACGCGGTCAATTTCTCGGTGCGCGAGCCATTCGGCGTGGTCGGCCGTATCATCCCGTTCAATCATCCCTTCATGTTCGTCGCGGGAAAATCCGCCGCCCCGCTCGCCGCCGGCAACACCATTGTGGTCAAGCCGCCCGAACAGGCGCCGCTGTCCTCGCTCCGGCTTGCCGAATTGATCGACGGCATCCTTCCGCCTGGCGTGTGGAATCTGGTGCCGGGCGGCAAAGAGGTCGGGCAGGTGCTGGCGAGCCACCCCGACGTCGCCAAGGTCGCGTTCATCGGCAGCGTACCGACTGGCCGGGCGGTGATGAAGGCCGCCGCCGATACGCTCAAGCCGGTGACGCTCGAGCTCGGCGGCAAGAATGCGCTGATCGCTTTCCCCGACGCCGATCTCGACGCGGTCTCGGCCGCCATCGTCGACGGCATGAACTTCACCTGGTGCGGGCAATCCTGCGGGTCGACCAGCCGCGCCTTCGTGCATGAGAAGATCTACGATGCCGTGCTCGAACGGGTGAAGCATTCGGTCAAGCGTTACAAGCCCGGCATCCCGACCGATCCGACCACGACCATGGGTTCGATCGTCAGCAAGATCCAATACGATCGCGTGCTCCGCTACATCGAGGCCGGCAAGCAGGATGGTGCCCGGCTCATCGCTGGCGGTAAACCACCGAGCGACCCTAGTCTCGCCAAGGGTTTTTACGTCGAGCCCACCGTATTCGCCGATGTGACCATGGACATGCGCATCGGCAAGGAGGAGATCTTCGGCCCGGTTCTCTCCATCTTCAAATGGCGCGCGGAGGATCAGTTACTGGCACAGGTGAACCAGGTCGAGTATGGGCTGACCTGTTCGATCTGGACCAACGATCTCGCCACCGCGCATCGCGTCGCGGCAGCGGTCGAGGCGGGCTACGTGTGGATCAACGAGGTGTCGAAGCACTTCCTCGGTGCGCCGTTCGGCGGCTACAAGCAATCGGGCGTCGGACGCGAAGAAGGCATCGAGGAATTGTTGAGCTTCACGCGCGAGAAGAACATCCACATCAACCTGAAGCGCCGCGCCGGCGCGCATTGAGTCCATAAGTTTCGATCCGGAGAAATACTGACTTGTTCCCACGGGGGATCACTTCACCCGCGCAAGGAAGTACGCGAGGTCGACGAAATCGCCATCCTTGAGCGGGTAGACGACGTCCGACATCTGCGCGTCGTAAGCGTAGCGTGAGTTGTCCTTGTAACCGCGCAAGGCCTTGAGCAAATAGTCCTCGCGCTGGCCGGCAAGCCGCGGCACGTTCTCGCGCCCGGCATAGTTGGCTTGATGGCAAAAATTGCATCGGTGTTGTTCGGCGAGGGCGCGCCCTTTCTCGATGCGGGCGGCGTCGGGGGTGTCGGCGACCGGCTGCGGCGGTGGCAATTTGGAAATGATATCGGCGCCCTTTTGCAGATCGGCGTCGCTCAGCCCCTTGGTCATTTCGTTCATCGGCTCGCTAATGCGTAGCCGGTCGCGGAACATGAGCAGTTGCACGGTCGCGTAGAACGCGGGCTGGGCGCCCAGCGAGGGTGTGTCGGGAAGTTGGGACGTGCCGTTCTCGCCGTGGCAGGCGAAGCAGGTGGGCAGCCGCTCATCGAGCGGCTGCGCGATGAGCGGCAGCGCAGCCGAGCCGGCGAGGATCGCCCCGATGGCGAGGCTGCGCATGTCGCTTCCGAAAACCGAGAACACGAAGCAAGGGTCGAGGGCGGACTTGCCGCCCTTGACCCGATGAGGCTCAGCGACGGGCCGTCCGCTGCGGACCGTAGCTCACCCGGTAGACTGCGCCGTTATAGTCGTCGGAGACCAGCAGCGAGCCGTCCTTCATCACCATCACGTCCGCCGGCCGCCCGACATAATTGTTGTTCTGGATGAAACCGGTGACGAACGGCTCCATGGACCGGAAGGTGCCATCCGGCTTGAGCTTCACCAGGACGAGATCACCCCCGACCTTGGTGCTGCGGTTCCAAGATCCATGGCGGGCGACGATGATCTGGTTGCGGTAAGCGGCCGGGAACATGGTCCCTGTGTAGAAGCGCATGCCCAAGGCGGCCGCGTGCGGCCCGAGCAGCGCAACCGGCTTGGTGAATTCATTGCACGAGTGGCCCCAACCGAACTCCTGGTCCGGGATGTTGCCCTGATGACAGTACGGGAAGCCGAAGTTGTCCTTGCCGGGCTGGGTCACCCGGTTGAGCTTGTCTTCCGGGATGTCTTCCGACAGCCAGTCCCGCTGGTTTTCGGTGAAATAGAGTTGTTTTGATGTCGGATGCCAGTCCATGCCGACGATCTGGCGGATGCCCGAGGCAACCACTTCCAAATTGCTGCCATCCAAATTCAGACGATAGATCTTGGCATGCCGCTCGGACGGCATGCAGATGTTGCACGGCGCGCCGACCTGGAAGTAGAGCTTCTCGTCGGGGCCGACGGTGAGAAATTTCCAACCGTGCGCTTCGTCCTTCGGCAGGTCGCTGAAGATGACGGTCGGCTTCGGCGGATTGTCGAGTTTGTCTTCGACGTTGTCGATTTTCGAGATCTGGGACAGCTCGGCGATATAGAGCGTCCCCTTATGCAGGACGATGCCGTTGGGGCGGTGAAGCCCCGAGGCGACGACCTTGACTTCGCGCGTTCCGCCCTTGTCGACGATGGCGTAGATCTTGTCCTTGAGGCGACTCGAGACGAACACCGTGCCCTTGTCGCCGAGGCGCAGCGTGCGTGCGTTGTCGACGCCGCTCGCATAGACATCGATGGTGAAGCCCTTAGGCGCTTTGAGCTTGTCGATCGGCAGCTTGTCGGCTGCGGCCGGGATCGGCGGCGGAGCGATCGGCGCGAGCTTCTGGGCGGCCGCAGTATCGGGCCGGCCGATCAACGGAGAGCCGGGCGGCAACGGAGCCGGCTGCTGGGTGGCTGGCGGCGCAGTTTGCTGCTCGGCCGCCACCGGAGGAGCTTGCTGCTGGGCGGCCGCCGGCGGCGCAACCGCAAGCAAGCTACCGAGAGTGCCGGCAAGTACGAGCGCCGAACGGCGCGACACATGGATCATGATCTTCCTCCCTTCTACTGCCGAAGTTCTTCGTGCGTTTGTCTCGCTTACGTTCACCGCGGCCGCGAAACCCTCCCTCGTGCGGCCCCTGGTAACCTTCTTCATATCGTCAGCGTCCCACCCTTGGCTGCGGCATAGCGTTCGCCGACCTTGCCCCAATTCACCACGTTCCACCACGCCTTGAGATAGTCGCCGCGGCGGTTCTGATAGTTGAGATAATAGGCGTGCTCCCATACGTCGTTGCCGAGCAGCACGCGCTTCGATTCCATCAACGGCGTGTCCTGATTGGGCTTCGTCTCGAGCGCGAGCTTTCCCTCACGCGTGACGGTGACGACCACCCAACCGGAGCCGAACACGCGCAGGCCCGCGGCGTTGAAGTCGTCCTGCAGCTTCTGCAAACCGCCGAGATCGCGCGTGATTGCTGCGGCGACATCGCCCTGCGGCTGACCGCCGCCGGGCCCCATGATCTGCCAGAACATCGTATGATTGGCGTGCCCGCCGCCATTGTTGCGCAGCGCGGTACGGACGGCCTCGGGCATTTCGCCAAGCTTGGCGAGAATATCCTGCAGCGGCATGGATGCGATGTTGGCGTGATCCTTCACCGCATTGTTGAGATTGGCCACATAGGCCGCGTGATGGCGATCGTGATGGATCTCCATGGTTCGCGCGTCGATGTGCGGCTCGAGCGCGTTGAAGGGGTAGCCGAGGGGCGGCAGTTGGAACGGCCCCGGCGCGGCCTGCGCATAGGCGCCGCGCGTGACCGCGACGGCGGCAACCGCGGCGGACCCGGCTAGGAATGTTCGGCGGGTCAACGACGCGATGGGATCGAACGACATGGAATCCTCCGCTTAATCTCCTTTGGGTCTCGGCAATAAGCCTGTCCGCACCCCTGTGCCGGCACGTACGATAGCACATGCTGCATGACGGACCAGCTATGACGGTCTGGGGACGCCCGGCACTCACATGTGCTAGCGGGCGCAGGGGGCCTCGGTCTGGATCGCCGGAAGCTGCGCAATCGATCCGAAGGCTTGCAACGGTGGCTTCTACGACAAGTCCAGGAGTCTCTTGTCGGCGAGACCCCGCAAGAGCGTGCCGACATCAGCCAGAATTTTCTCGCGCGGTGCGGCGTAGCTCTTCGCCAGCTCATCGACCAGCTCGGCGAAAGTGACCTCGCCGGTGCAGCGCTTGATGATCTCGGCCGCGATTGCGTCGGCTTTGAACACCCGTTCGGGCGCAAGCAGGATCCATCCCCCCTGGGCTTCGTTGTGGACGAGCCGCACCCCGCGCGGCAGTCGTGGCCGCGCCTCGGAGGGGATCAGCGTGCTCGGATCGCTCAGACGGTGCTCCAGTCCTGCGGTATGAAGGCGCCGGGCGGAACATGCTTCGGCGTCACGTAGGCATGATAAACCGCATCCAGCATCGCCCATAGCACGTCGCATTTGAACTCGAGTGCTTTGAGCACGGCCTGCTGGGCGTCCGGCGTGTTGGCGTGGCGCTTGACGTAATCCAGCGCGAAGTCGGAGTCGCGCTGGGCAAGCGGCGGTCGCGCCGAGAAATAGGCGAGCGTGTCGGTGCTGACAAAGTCGTAGCCCTTGAGCATGCCGGTTAGCCGCTCGCCGATGATTTGCGGCGAAAACAGCTCAGTCAGCGACGAGGCGACGGCCTCGAGCAGAGTCTTCTCCCGGACGAAGTGCACATAGGCTTCGACGGCAAAGCGCGTTGTTGGAAGCAACCCGGCGAGCGAAACGACGTAGTCGCGGTCGAGCCCCAGGCCGTCCGTCAGCTTGAGCCATCGGGCAATGCCACCGTCGCCCTCGTGCTCGCCATCGTGGTCGACGAGGCGTCGCCGCCACTCCAGGCGCAGCGCGGGATCCTCGCAGCGCGCGATCAGGCTGGCGTCTTTCAGCGGGATTGTCGCCTGGTAATAGTAACGATTGAGCGCCCAGGCCTGAACTTGGCCCTTCGTGCATTTGCCGCCGTGCAGCAGTACATGGAAGGGGTGCAAGCGATGATAGCGCCGCGCGCCGATATCGCGCAGCTGCGCTTCGAGTTCGGAAGGCGTCATCGCCTTCACAACGTGATCTCCATTCCGTCTTCGGCAATTTCCCAGCCCTGAGCCTCGACATGCAGACGCTCGGGCGAACCGGCGATCAGGATCGGGTTGGTGTTGTTGATGTGCACATAGACGCGCCGCCCCGAGAGGCTCCGGAGAGCGGCGAGAGAACCATCGTCCCCGTCGATCGGCATGTGCCCCATGCGGCGGCCGGTCTTTGCGCCGGTACCGGTCGTGATCATCTCATCGTCGCGAAAGAGGGTGCCGTCGAAGAAGACGATATCGGCGCCTTCCATCCGTGCCCGCATCGCCGGCGTCACCGTCGCCGCGCCGGGTATATACACTATGCGCGCGTTGCCGGCGCAAAGCTCGATGCCGACGTTTGCCTCGGTCTCGCCGGCGGTCTGCGGGCTGTCGTTTTCGAGATAGAGCGGCACCTTCCCAGGGACGGTGAACAGTTGCGCCTGCAATCCGCCGGGGAGCATGAACGCCGCTGCGGCAGCGACCGCCTTGCGGGTCACCACGTCGGGCGCCAGCACGCCGAACATGGCGTTCTGCGCGAGCGCGGCAAGCGTGACGGCCGTAGCGCACAGCAAGAATGGCTCACGTTCCCGCAAGCTCAGCAAACCTGCGACTTGATCGATCTCGGCACCCGTGAGCAACACCGCTTTGATCGGGCTTCCACGCGTGCCATTGCGCGGACGTAGCGCCTGCGAGTGCCGAATCTGCTGGGGAAGGTCGGGGGAGGCGTTGATCAAAAGCCAGTTCTCGCCGTCGGCGGTGACGGCGAGACTTGCCTGCGTGCGCGGCTGCACGCGCGCGTCACCCGCCCATGCCAAACGGCATGTCGGGCAGCGACAGTTCCATTGCGGAAAACCTCCCCCCGCCGCCGAACCCAGGACGCGGGCGGTCAATCGCCCCATTCAGGATCGACGCAAGTGGGGATCAGAGCTCGGCCGGCAAATACCCGTTGATCTCCAGGCCGATGCAGATCTCAACGAGGGTCGGGGTTGTCCAGGCCATGGTCGCCTTCCCTAGATATCGGAACAGCAGGAAACTAGGGCGAGGCGGCCCCGTGCGCAAGGACCGAAGGCGCGGGACGGCGAGCTTTCGTCAACGGAGCGCAAAGAAAAACCGGACCCTTTCGGGTCCGGTTGCAGTTTGTCGGCGCGGGGGCCGACAATCACCTTCCAGAGGGGAACAGCTGACGGCGCTACGATTGCAATCTGGGAGGATGGGCAACCGCCGGCCGCCAGTCAGCGCAGTATGCAGGGACGATTTTCCCACACAATGCAAAGGCTTGCATGCCAGCCATGCGGCAAGCGGGCAGGCAACGGATCGTCGGATTTGAGGGGCCGCGCACGCGCGCTATGCGCGCTAGAAATGCCAGCGCTGTGCTTTTGCGACGAGAAAGTCTCGGAACACCTGCACCCGGGCCACCGTTTTGAGCTCTTCCGGGTAGACGAAATAGGCATCGAGGGCGATGGTGTCGGACTCGCCGAACAATTGCACCAGTCCGCCATTCTCCTCGACCAAGTAGTCCGGCAGCAAGGCAATGCCGATTCCCCGCTGGCATGCGCGCAGCACGCCGAGCACGCTGTTGATAGTCAGCACTGGCGTGCGCGCACCCTTTCCGTTGCGTCCGACCTCGATCAGCCAGCGCCGATTCTCGAGATAATTGGGGACCGTGCTACCGCCCAGCAGCAGGATGCGATGATTGTCCAGGTCGTCGAGCGCCCGCGGCGTGCCGAACCGCTTGACGTATTCCGGCGAGGCGTAAGCGTGAAATCGCACCGAGAACAGCTTGCGCTGGATCAAATCGGGCTGCGTCGGCAGGCGCAGGCGAATCGCCACGTCCGCCTCCCGCATCGCCAGGTCGAGTTCCTCGTCGGTCGTGATCAGCGTGACATGCACGTCGGGATAAAGCTCGATGAATTCGCCCAAGCGCGGCGTGAGCCAGTGGACGCCAATGCCGGGGGTGGTCTGCACCCGCAGCTCCCCGTTCGGCCGCTCGCGGCTGTCGGTCAGCTTTGCGCGCGCCGCCTCGAGCTTCATGAAAACGTCGTGCGCGGTGTGATGCAGCAACTCGCCCTGCTCGGTGAGAATGAGCCCGCGCGCATGGCGATGGAATAGCGACCCGCCGAGCTCCTGCTCCAGCGCCGAAACCTGCCGCGACACTGCCGATTGGGAGAGTCCCAGCTGCTCGCCGGCATGGGTAAAGCTGCCGGCCTCGGCGGCGGCGTGGAAGACCTTCAGCTTGTCCCAGTCCATGCTCATTGGCACACCCGGCAAGACCGTCACTCCGCCGCGACGGCCGGTTCCGCCTCGCCCTGCCGAGCGAGGTAGCGTTCGGCCTCGAGCGCGGCCATGCAGCCTTGCCCCGCGGCGGTGACCGCCTGGCGATAGACATCGTCGGTGACGTCGCCGGCGGCAAACACGCCGGATACCGAGGTTACGGTCGAGAACGGCGCGGTCTTGATGTAGCCCGAGGGCTTCATGTCCAACTGTCCCACGAACAGCTCGGAGGCGGGCGTGTGGCCGATGGCGATGAATACGCCATCAGCAGTGCGCTCGGTGAGCGCGCCGGTTTTGACGTTGCGCAGGATCGCGCCCTTCACCTTGAGCGGGCTCTCCTCGCCAATGACCTCCTCGAGCACAGTGTCCCAGATCACCGAAATCTTCGGATTCTTGAACAGGCGATCCTGCAGGATCTTTTCCGCGCGGAAGCTATCGCGCCGGTGGACGACGGTAACGGTGGCCGCGAAATTAGTGAGGAAGAGGGCTTCCTCGACCGCGGTATTACCGCCGCCGATCACCAGCACCTCCTTGCCGCGGTAAAAGAAGCCGTCGCAGGTGGCGCAGGCGGAAACGCCATAGCCCTTGAATTTTTGCTCCGACGGCAACTCGAGCCAGCGCGCCTGAGCGCCGGTCGCCACGATCAGGCTGTCGGCGAGATAGCCGTCGCCAGAATCGCATTCGATCCGGAATGGCCGGCGGCGCAGATCGACCTTGTTCACATGGTCGGCGATGAGCCTGGTCCCGACGTGCTCGGCCTGCTTTTGCATCTGCTCCATGAGCCACGGGCCCTGGATGACGTCGGCGAAGCCGGGGTAGTTCTCCACGTCGGTGGTGATGGTGAGCTGCCCGCCCGGCTGAATGCCTTGAAGCAACACGGGCTCGAGCATCGCGCGGGCGGCATAGATGCCGGCGGTATAGCCGGCAGCCCCCGAACCGATGATGACGAGCTTGGCGCGGTTCATCTGGCCCATCCACGAAGACCCCTGCTGCGCTGGAGGCCAAGAGCGTCGGCAAATCGCCCAGAGGCGTCGTTTTGCGGTACGCGCCGTCGCGCCTCCCCGCCGTTACCGGTCGTCCCTAGGCGCGCGGGGACCGGTCGCGACGCGCATGATGCTCTGCACAATTTATGACTTCGCGGCAGCTATGCAAGATATGCAGACCAGGAACCACAAGCTTGTGAAAGCCAAATGGCGGCGCCGGTGGCCAAATACCGGCAAGTAATAATGTTTCGCGCCGCCGGCGCCCTGTTGCTAACAGTTGGGTCAGCAAAGGCTAGTCTCGGAGCTTTCCGTGCCCGCCCGTCTTGACGCCATTGATAAGCAGATTCTCGAGGAACTGCAGGAGGACGGCCGAATCACCAATGTCGAGCTTGCCCGCCGCGTCGGCATCTCGGCTCCGCCCTGCCTGCGGCGGGTGCGCGCCCTTGAGCAGGCCGGCTACATCAAGGGCTACCGCGCCCTGCTCGACGAGAAACGGCTCGGCTACGAGGTGACCGTCTTCGCAATGGTGCACCTGACGAGCCAGGCGGACGCCGATCTCAAGGCTTTCGAGGATTTCGTGCGCGCCCAACCGCTGGTGCGCGAATGCTGGATGCTCTCCGGCGAAATCGACTTCATCCTCAAATGCGTGGCGCCGGATCTCAAGACCTTCCAGGATTTCGTTGCCGAGCTCACGGCGGCGCCGCACGTACGCAACGTCAAGACTTCGCTGACGCTACGCAATTCCAAGGACGCCGCCATGGTGCCGCTAAACCTCAAGGCGCGCTAAGTCGAGCTTGTCGGTGCGGCCCCATCTGCTGGAAATCATTGCGCCGCGTCGGCGGGCATGCTGGCGAAGGCAGGCATCACCTCGCGCGTGAACAGCTCGAGCGAACGCAGCGATTCCTGGAGCGTCATGTCGCCGAACGCCAGCCAAGACACGAAATAGTTGCTGCCGGTCGCCTCGATCTCCGCGGCGATGAAATCGCGGACCGTGCGCGGGGATCCCGCGACCGCGTTGTCGATGCCTGCGAGTTCGTCGAAAGTGGGCGGGTAAAGCGTCGCGATCCGCGGCTCGGCGCCATGCTGCGCGAACAACCAGCGGAAGTTGCCGCGCCAGCGCGGATAGGCGCGCCGTGCGATCGCAAGCGCGGCCTCATCGCTGTCCGCCACCACTAGATGGCGCGCGACCCCCATGAACAGATGATGCGTCTTGCCGAGCCGGGCTCGTTCGGCGCGGTAGCGATCGAGAATCATGCGCACCGCCGGCCGGAGCGCGATCGTCACGATGTTGACGTCGTTTGCCGCCGGCCAATCGGCGTTTTCGGGAATCGTGATCCCGTACCACAATGGCGGATGCGGGCGCTGCAGCGGCCGCAAAATCATCGGCACTTTGTGAAACTGGTAGTGCTTGCCTTCGAACGTCAGCTCGTCAGAGGCGAGGCCCTTGAGAATGAGCTGGAATGCTTCGTGGTAGATCTCTCCTGTCTGCGCGAAGTCGAGCCCGTACGCACGGGTCTCGAACGGCGACACGCCCCGACCGATCCCGAGTTCGAGGCGCCCGCCGCTCATCTGATCGAGCATGCAGATTTCCTCGATCAAGCGCAGCGGGTGATAGAACGGCAGGAGGTAGACGAGAGGGCCGAAGCGCAAGCTGGTGGTGCGCTGCGTCAGCGCAGCGAGCAATAGTCCAGGCGAGGCAGCGCAGCCGAGCGGCGTCGAATGGTGCTCGGCGAGGTGATAGCCATAGATGCCGCTGCGGTCATAGGCCTCGATCAACTCAAGTCGGTCGGCATAGAGCTTGGCAAGCGGACCGCCTGCGTCGTCCATGTGATCGAACACGCCGAACTTCATGGAAATGCCCCGCGGGCCCGGCGCTTCGCCCGTCGGCCTAGCCCCCTCTCGCGGCGTCTAGGACTGCTCCGCTATCGCCACTCGACCTTTTTGATCTCGTAAGCCTTGGCCCCGCTTGGCGTCATCACCTCGACGCTGGTGCCCTTACCCTTGCCGATGAGCGCGCGTGCGAGCGGCGAGGTGATCGAGATCTTGCCTTTCTTGGCGTCGGCTTCGGGCTCGCCGACGAGCTGCCACACCTGTTTCTTCTCGGTATCCTCGTCGACAAGCGTCACGGTCGCGCCGAATGTGATGGTGTCGCCCGAGAGCTTCGAAACGTCGATGACCTCAGCACGCGCGAGCTTGTCCTCGAGTTCGGCGATGCGCGTCTCGTTGTGCGACTGCGTCTCCTTCGCCGCGTGGTATTCGGCATTCTCGGACAAATCGCCGTGCGTGCGCGCATCGGTAATCTGCTGGATGATGCGCGGCCGCTCGACCTGCTGGCGGTGCTTGAGCTCGTTTGCGAGCGCCGCATGGCCCTCTGCCGTCATCGGGATCTTATCCATCTGTTCCTTCGAGCCTCCGACTTCAGCCGAGAGACAATAATTCCGATCGCGGGCCGAAGCACATCCGGCCACGCGACCCTGAATCCTGTCCCAAACACGTACCGTCAGGCGACCGGCCCCGGTTTCCCGGATGCGGCGCTGCCGCCGAAATAGCTCTGCAGCGCGCGCACCTCGAGGTCGCCCCCGAGATAAGCTTTGATTCCCTGCGCTGCGGCGACGGCCCCAGAAAGAGTGGTGTAGTACGGCACTTTATGCAAGAGGGCGGCGCGCCGCAGCGAGCGGCTGTCGGCCAGGGCGGTCGCCCCTTCGGTAGTGTTGAAAACCAGTTGAACCTCGCCGTTTGCGATGGCATCCACGATATGGGGACGGCCTTCCAGTACCTTATTGATCCGCCCGGCCGGCAGCCCCTGCTCGGCGAAATAGCGCTGGGTGCCCGATGTGGCGATGATGCGGAACCCCAGCGAGACCAGAAGGCGAACGGCCTCCAGAACGCGGGGTTTGTCGGCGTCCCGGACCGAGACGAAGACTGTGCCGGCCCGCGGTAGCCGGGAGCCCCCGCCGATCTGACTCTTCGCAAAAGCGATGGCGAAGTTGCGGTCGATGCCCATCACCTCCCCGGTTGATTTCATCTCCGGCCCGAGCACCGTATCGACGCCGGGAAAGCGGGCGAAGGGAAAGACCGCCTCCTTCACCCCGATATGGTCGAATGCCGCGGGCTTGAGGGCGAAGCTCGCCAACGTCTCCCCGGCCATGATCCGGGCGGCGATCTTGGCCACCGGAACGCCGATCACCTTGGCGACGAAGGGCACCGTGCGTGAGGCCCGCGGATTGACCTCGAGCACGTAAATGTCGCCGTCCTTGATGGCGTATTGCACGTTCATCAGGCCGCCGACCTTGAGCGCGAGCGCGAGCGCCCGCGTCTGCCGCTCGATTTCGGCAATGGCGGCCTTGCTGAGCGAATGCGGCGGCAGCGCACAGGCGCTGTCGCCCGAGTGGATGCCCGCCTCTTCGATGTGCTCCATGATGCCCACGACGGTCGTGTCCTTGCCGTCGGCGAGGCAGTCGACGTCGACTTCGATCGCGTCGGAGAGATATCGGTCGATCAGCAGCGGACGCTTGGACGAGACCACGAGCTCGGAGGGGCGGTCGAGGACGCCGGCGAGCCGCGCGATGTAGCGCTCGAGCTGCGCGGTGTCAGCGACGATCTCCATGGCGCGCCCGCCGAGCACGTAGGAGGGGCGGATCACGATCGGATAGCCGACTTCCTCGGCGATCGCGCGGGCCTGCTTAGGGCTGGTGGCGACGCCGCTAGTGGGCTGGCGCAGCTTGAGCTTGTGGAGGAGCTGCTTAAAACGATCGCGGTCCTCGGCCAGGTCGATCATGTCGGGAGAGGTCCCGAGGATCGGAATTTTCGCTTGTTCCAGCGCCTCAGCGAGCTTGAGCGGCGTCTGGCCGCCGAACTGCACGACCACGCCACGCAAGTGTCCGCTGGAGCGCTCCGTCTCAATGATCTCGAGCACATCCTCGGCGGTCAGCGGCTCGAAGTAGAGCCGGTCGGAGGTGTCGTAGTCGGTCGAGACGGTCTCTGGGTTGCAATTGACCATGATCGTTTCGTAGCCCGCCTCCTTGAGCGCGAAGGCGGCGTGGCAGCAGCAATAGTCGAATTCGATGCCTTGGCCGATGCGGTTTGGCCCGCCGCCCAGGATGACGATCTTGTTCTTGTTCGAGGGGGCGGCCTCGCACACCGGCGCTCCGGCAAACGGCGCGGCATAGGTCGAGTACATGTAGGCGGTGGGCGAGGCGAACTCCGCGGCGCAACTGTCGATGCGCTTGAACACCGGCCGAACCCCGAGGCCGCGGCGCCGCTGTGTGACCGTCGCGGGCGCGATTCCGGTGAGGTAGCCGAGCCGCGCATCGGAAAAGCCCATGGCCTTGAGGCGGCGCAGCGCGCCTGCGCTCGCCGGCAGGCCCTTGGCGCGGATCTCGGCCTCGGCATCGATCAGGCCGCGGATCTCGGCCAGGAACCACGGATCGATCCTGCAGGAGGCGTGGATGTCCTGGTCGGAAAATCCGAGCCGCATCGCCTGCGCCACCTTGAGGATGCGCTCGGGCGTTGGCGTGCCGAGCGCGGCGCGCACCGCGTTCTTGTCGTCGCCCTGGCCGAGTCCCTCGATTGCGATCTCGTCGAGCCCGGTGAAGCCGTTTTCGAGCGACCGCAGCGCCTTCTGCAGGCTCTCCTGAAACGTGCGGCCAATCGCCATCGCCTCGCCGACGGATTTCATCGACGTGGTCAGGATCGGCTCGGCGCCGGGAAACTTCTCGAACGCGAAGCGGGGGATTTTGGTGACCACGTAATCGATGGTCGGCTCGAACGAGGCGGGAGTGGCGCCGCCGGTGATATCATTGGCGATCTCGTCGAGCGAGTAGCCGACCGCGAGCTTGGCCGCGACCTTCGCGATGGGGAAGCCGGTTGCCTTCGAGGCGAGCGCGGAAGAGCGCGACACGCGCGGATTCATCTCGATGATCACCAGCCGCCCGTCCGCGGGATTGACCGCAAACTGCACATTCGATCCGCCGGTCTCCACGCCGATCTCGCGCAACACCGCAATCGAGGCGTCGCGCATGATCTGGTATTCCTTGTCGGTAAGCGTGAGCGCGGGTGCGATCGTGATCGAATCGCCGGTATGCACGCCCATCGGATCGAGATTCTCGATCGAGCACACAATGATGCAGTTGTCGCGCTTGTCGCGCACCACCTCCATCTCGAATTCCTTCCACCCCAGC
>DASSGH010000025.1:0-26244 GCA_035693615.1 Xanthobacteraceae bacterium | reverse complement strand
ATCATCGACTCTTTCATGGTGGTGGTGTTCGGCGGCGTTGGCAATCTGTGGGGCACGCTGGTCGGCGCATTCACGCTCGGCATCGCCAACAAGTTCCTCGAGCCTTATGCCGGCGCCGTGCTCGGCAAGATCGCGATCCTGGTACTGATCATCCTGTTCATCCAGAAGCGTCCGCGAGGCCTGTTCGCCTTGAAGGGCCGGGCGGTGGAGGCATGATCGCGGGCCTCGTCTCGCGCGCGCTCGATCGCGGCGCGCTCGCCTTCCTCGCCACGCTGGCGGCGATCGGAGTTCTCGTGCCGGTGCTCAATCTGGTCGTGCCGGCGACGTCACCATTTCACCTGTCGTCGTATTTCGTGGCGTTGTTCGGGAAATATCTTTGCTTTGCGATATTGGCGTTGTCGATCGACCTGATCTGGGGCTATTGCGGCATTCTTTCGCTCGGCCACGGCGCCTTCTTCGCGCTCGGGGGCTATGCCATGGGCATGTACCTGATGCGGCAGATTGGAACGCGCGGAGTTTACGCCCATCCAGTTCTGCCCGACTTCATGGTGTTCCTGAACTGGCCGGAACTGCCGGTCTATTGGTACGGCTTTCAGCATTTCGCCTACGCCGCGTTCATGGTTCTGTTCGTGCCGGGCTTGCTCGCCTTCGTGTTCGGGTGGTTCGCCTTCCGAAGCCGCGTGACCGGGGTCTATCTCTCGATCATCACCCAGGCGCTGACCTTCGCGCTGATGCTCGGCTTCTTTCGCAACAATCTCGGTTTCGGCGGCAACAACGGCCTGACGGACTTCAAGGACATCCTCGGATTCAATGTGCAGGCGCCGACGACGAGGGCGGCGCTGTTCGTGAGTTCCATTCTGGCGCTGATGTTCGGATTCATCATCTGCCGCATCGTCGTGAGTTCGAAGTTCGGCAAGGTGCTGGTCGCCATCCGCGACGCCGAAGCGCGCGCCCGTTTTCTCGGCTACCGCGTCGAGGCTTATAAGCTCTTTGTTTTTACGCTGTCCGCGTGCATGGCGGGCGTGGCTGGCGCGCTCTACGTGCCGCAGGTGGGCATCATCAACCCGAGCGAATTCTCGCCCGGCAATTCCATCGAGGCGGTGATCTGGGTCGCCGTCGGCGGTCGCGGCACGCTGACCGGGGCGGTGCTCGGCGCCATGCTCGTCAATTACGGTAAAACCTATTTCACCAGCGGTTTGCTCGCGCCTTATTGGCTGTTCGTGCTCGGCGGACTCTTCGTTGCCGTCACGCTGCTCTTGCCGCGCGGCGTCGTCGGCACGATCCATCATTATTGGCGCGAGTGGCGGGGCCGGCGCCTCGCCACAGGCGACCCATATGCGGCCCCCCGGCCGGCGGAGTGAGCCATGGATGGGCGCACCACCACGGCGCTTCTCTATTTGGACGGCGTGACCGTATCGTTCGACGGTTTCCGCGCGCTCAACAACCTCTCCTTGACGGTTCAGACCGGCGAGATGCGTGCCATCATCGGTCCGAACGGCGCCGGCAAGACCACCATGATGGATGTCATCACCGGCAAGACCAGGCCGGACACCGGGGATGTCTATTTCGACGGCACCTACGATCTGTCGCGCCTCGACGAGACCGAGATTGCGTTGCTCGGCATCGGCCGCAAATTCCAGAAGCCGACGGTGTTCGACATGCACACCGTCGAGGACAATATCGGTCTTGCGCTTAAGGGCGACCGCCGGGCGCGCAAAACACTGTTCTGGCGGGAGACCGACGAAGAGGCGAGACGCATCGAGCGCATCCTCGAGGTCATCCGGCTCTCGCCTGTGCGTCGGCGCGTCGCCGGTTCGCTTGCGCACGGCCAGAAACAGTGGCTCGAGATCGGCATGCTGCTCGCGCAAGAACCCAAGCTGCTCCTGGTCGACGAGCCGGTTGCCGGCATGACCGACGCGGAGACGCGCCAGACCGCGGAACTCCTCAAAGAGATCAATCGCGATCGCACCGTGGTGGTGGTCGAGCACGACATGGCCTTCGTGCGCGAGCTTGGGGTCAAGGTCACCTGCCTGCATGACGGCTCGGTGCTGGCGGAAGGCACAATCGACCAGGTCTCGCAAAACGAGCGTGTGGTCGAGGTCTATCTCGGGCGGTAGTGCTCATGCATAGGTCCACGATTGGGTAGCATGATGCTGCAAGTCGACTCGATTGATCTGCACTACGGCGCGGCGCAGGCCCTGCGCGCCGTGTCGCTCTCCGCCCAGGCAGGAAAGGTGACTTGCATCCTGGGGCGCAACGGCGTCGGCAAGACGAGCCTTCTCGATGCCCTCGCCGGACAGCATGCGATCAGCAAGGGCGCCATCAGGTTTGACGGAGAGGACATCACCCGCCTCAAGCCCAGCGAGCGCGCGCGGCGCGGCATCGCCTATGTGCCGCAAGGACGCGAAATCTTTCCGCTCCTCACCGTCGAGGAGAATCTCAAGACCGGCTTTGCCCCGCTCAAGCGCGACGATCGCTCGATTCCCGACGACGTGTTCGCGTTGTTTCCGGTGCTCAACGACATGCTCGGCCGGCGCGGCGGCGATCTCTCCGGCGGGCAGCAGCAGCAGCTTGCCATCGGTCGTGCGCTCGTCATGCGGCCGCGCCTCTTGTTGCTGGACGAGCCGACCGAGGGCATTCAACCCTCGATCATCAAGGACATCGGCCGCGCCATCGCCTACCTGCGCAATCTCGGACGGATCGCGGTGGTCCTGGTCGAGCAGTACCTCGACTTCGCGCGCGAGTTGGGCGACCATTTTGCGGTCATGGACCGCGGCGCGATCGTCTATTCCTGCAGCCGTGACACAATGGACGAGGCGGGGCTGCGACGGGCGATGGCCATTTGAGGGCGATGACGAAGGCCAACCGTGCCACTCGTTGCGCTCGCCGGCAAGCGCACGGTCTACGGCTTCCGTCAGGACGTGATGGGAAAGCTCTGATTCGAGCGGCGACATGTCGCAAACAGCGAACAAGCCCGTCGAAGTCGGCGTGGTTCTGCAAGGCGGAGGCGCGCTGGGCGCCTACGAATGCGGCGCGTTGAACGCGCTGCTCGAGTTGATCGATGAGTTTTCGGCCAAAGGCCACCGCATACTGCTCAAGGTCGTGAGCGGCGTGTCGATCGGCTCGATCAACGCCGCTTGCGTGGTCGGCGCGAAGAGCAACGCCGACGCCCGCGTCCGGCTCAACGCGATGTGGGACGATTTGATGCTGGAGACGCCGCCCTTCTGGATGCACGCGGCGCAGCGCGACCTCGCCTATTTCGGCCTGCCGGGCTTCTACGCCCCTCGCACCGATTTCTGGGCCGCTCCGAGCTGGACCTACGTTTATGATACGCGCCCGCTGTTGGTGACGCTCGCCCGCCACGTCGATTTCGCCGCGCTCAACGCAAGCGCGACCGCGTTCGCGGTGACGGCGGTCGAAGTCGTGACCGGCACGCTGCGAGCGTTCGTCAACCAGCCGGTGGGTAAGGTGCCCGCGACGAAGATCGAGCCGCGCCACGTGCTGGCGAGCGGCAGCCTGCCGCCGGGATTCCCATGGACCGAGATCGACGGCATGCCGCATTGGGATGGTGGTCTAGTCGATAACACCCCGCTCGGCTTGGCGATCGACGCTTTCAGCACCGATGCCGAAGCCGACCGCATGCTGGTGGTGATGAATCTTTATCCCCTGCGTGCGCGATTGCCGCGCAACCTCGCCGTGGTCGAGGATCGCATGCACGAGCTGAGTTTCGGCAATCGCCTGCGGCAGGATCACGACACCGCGCGGCGCATCAATGCGTTGGTGGAAACGATCGAGGACCTTGCCGCCCTGGTTCTCCCCGAGGCGCTAGACGAGCGGCTGCGCGCCCGGCTGGACGAAGCGCGCCGCTATAAGATCATCGACGCCATCGTCAACATCGACATGCAGGATCCGTCCGCCACTCTCATTCCAGCCGCGCAGAACCCGGCCGACGATAAGGATGGGATGCGCGATTTCTCCCCGGAGACCGTGGGCCGCCGGCGCCGGGAGGGGTTCAAATTCGCGCACGACATCCTGCGCCCTGCGTTCGAGAATCGCTGGCGTGTGGCGGATGCGCCGCAGCCGACGCCGGTAGGGAGTAACGTGCAGATCCGCCAAGATCGGTGACAAGTCCCGCTAGCGGAACAGGGTTAGGCTAATTTTTCTCCGAATATTTGCGCTCGAGCGCATCGAATTCGTGCTTGTGCACCAAGCGCTGCCGCTCGGAGAAATCGGCGACCAGGTTCAGCGCCTCGCCCATGTGTCCTTTGCGCCGAAGCTCGCTCAATGCCGCTTGCATGCCTTTGAGCGCCGATTGCAGCGCGACATTGGCGTAGATCACCCCGGCATAGCCCAATTCTTTGAGCGTCGCGTTGGGCAATTCCGGCGTCCGGCCGCCGATCACGATGTTGATGAGCTGCGGCCAGGGCAAGAGGCGCGGAATATCGGCGATCTGCTCTGTCGAGGTCGGCGCTTCGACAAAAGTGACGTCGGCCCCGGCCTCACGGTACGCGGCGGCGCGGTCGAGGGCGGCGGTGAAGCCTTCCGGCGCGATGGCGTCGGTGCGCGCGATGATCAGAAGGTCGTGGTCATGCCGCGCGTCGACGGCCGCCTTGATCTTTCCAACCATCTCCTCGGCCGGGATCACTTCCTTGCCCGCAAAATGGCCGCAGCGCTTGGGAAACACCTGGTCCTCGATCTGCAGCGCATCGGCACCGGCGCGTTCGAGTAGTTGCACAGTGCGTAGCATGTTAACGGCATTGCCGAAGCCGGTATCGGCATCGACCACGAGCGGACCCGAAAATACGTCGCGGATCGCGGCGACATGCGCGGCAAGCTCGCTCACCGTCACCAGCCCAATGTCGGGAACGCCGAAAAACGTATTGGCGATGCCGGCCCCGGTGACGTAGGCGGCCACGAAGCCCTGATCGGCGACGACGCGCGCGGCGAGCGCATTGGCAACGCCGGGCAGCAGCAAAGCCGCACCGGGGACAAGCATGTTGGGTAACTCACGGCGCGGAGTGCGGCTCGTCATCGCTCGCTCCTTTCATCGCGACGGAAAACGGAGGCGCATCAGCGTAGCATAGTGGGGAGTTAATCGGTCGATGCCCCGCTCGGTCTGCTTTCATCGTCGAGCGTTTCGCCGATGTGCTCGGCGCATTATGCGCTTTCGCCCCGGCGCCGAGATGACGTAAGAGGAAAGATGGAGGCCGGCGATCGCGCGCCAGAGGAGGGGTGAATGAAACTTGCAAGCTACATGGCCGATGGCCAAGCCTGCTTCGGCGTGGTGATCGGCGACGGCGTGCTCACCTTGAACCAACTTCTGGGCAATCGCTATGCGACCTTGCGTGATGCCCTCGGGGGAGGCGCGCTCGCGGAAATTGGGAAAGCCGCCGAGGCGGGGAGGCCCGATCACCGGCTCAGCGAGATTGAATGGCTGCCGGTGATCCCGAATCCCGAGAAGATCCTGTGCGCCGGCATCAACTATCGCTCGCATGCCGCGGAAACCGGACGCGAAGTGCCCAAGCAACCGAGCATGTTCATCCGACTTGCGAACACGCTCACCGGGCATCAGGGCGAGATGATCCGCCCTTCGGTTTCGCAAAGCTTCGACTTCGAAGGCGAGCTCGCGGTCGTCATCGGTCGGGGCGGCCGCCATATCCCGGCCGCACGCGCGCTCGAACACGTCGCCGGCTACACCTGCTTCGTTGACGGCAGCGTACGCGATTATCAGAAAATCTCGGTGACCTCGGGCAAGAATTTTCCCGCGACCGGACCGCTCGGGCCCTGGATCGTCACCGCCGACGAGATCACGGACCCGAGCCGCCTGACGCTCGTCACGCGGCTTAACGGGCAGGAAGTGCAGAAGTCCGGCACCGATCTGTTGATCCATTCCGTGCCGCAGATCATCGCCTTTTGCTCCGACTTCACGACGCTCGCGGCCGGCGATGTGATCGCCACTGGCACGCCAGACGGGGTCGGTCACCGCCGCAATCCGCCCTTGTGGATGCAACCGGGCGACGTGCTCGAAGTGGAGATTTCCGGCGTCGGCACGCTGCGGGTCCGCGTGGTGGACGAGAAATAGCAGCGTCGCTCGACCCGGGCCTGAAGAAAGGGCTATTGCCGCGGCTTCTTCTTCGGCTCCTCGTCGAAGCGGGCAGGCGTCTCCGGCGTGAGGCCCTCGCGCTGGCGCGCCAGTGTCTCGCGGCCGGTCAACTCCCAGTCGCCGGTCGCAGCGCGCCGCGCAAACGTCTCCCAGCGGTCAGTCCAATCGCCCAGGCCGTAACCGTGCCACGGCGACTGCACGCTGAGCGGGTAAAGGTCGAGTTCCTCCCACAGCGCCCGCGCGTGCTCCATGTATTCGCGCGTCGGCAACGCGAGTGGTGCCATCGGGTATTTACGCGTGGCGTCGACCAGCATACCGGAGTCGCTGGTCTTGGGACCGTATTGCGCGCCCTGCACCCCGCCGCGGTGAGGCACGAGGTGCACGTCCTCGATCGGATTGGTTCGATACGCGAGTGACCAGAGCACCGCGTCCATGCTCGCCGGATCGATATCCTCACTGACGGCGATGACGATCTTTCCGCAGTTGGACTGCAAGGTCGCGGCGCCGTGCAGGGCGCGCCAGACCTCGCTGCGCGGCACCCCTTCGGCGAGCTGAACGAAGATGACGGGGCGAAGATTGGTCAGTCGCTCATGCATCATCACCCGGCGAACACCCTTGATGCCCAAGCGATCGCGCAGGTGGCTCAGAAACAGCGGCTCATAGGCGACTTTTTTGACCACGCTGGATTCGCTCGGGGTCACCTGGCTGATGATCGAGGCGAAGACCGGCGCGCGCTTGTGGGTGATGGCTGTCACGCGCATCGGCATGTTGTAGGCTTCGAGCGCCACGTAGCCGTTGCTTTCACCGAACGGTGCTTCCGGTTCGAGCTTGTCGGGGTCGATCAGCCCTTCGATCACGATCTCCGCCGATGCCGGCACGTAAAGGTCGACTGTGGCGGCTTTTGCCGTCTCGATCGGGCAGCCGGCGAGCGCGCCGGCGACGCCAAGCTCGTCCATGTCGATGGCAAGCTTCTGCGGCCCCGTGAACATGACCACCGGGGCGCAGCCGATCACGATCGCGATCGGCATTACTTCGCGCCGCTTGCGGTATTTCAGCCAATGCAAATAGCCGCCGGCGCCGCTCGCCTCGCGCGCCACCATGCGCACCACCAGCCGATCGGCAGCTTTTAGCGCGGCACGGTAGGTGCCCATGTTTTGGACGCCGCTGTCGGGATCGCGCGTCACGCACAGCGTCGCCGTCAGGTAGGGCGCGGAATCGAAGCCGGGCGTCGATACCGGCACGGGCAACCGCGCGAGTCCGCCCGGCGCTTTGAGATGATCACCGGTGAGCACGACCTCCTGGCAGCGCGGCGCGCCGACCACCACAGGTGCGATCGGGTTGGCGATGGCGCGCATCCAAGCCTCGCCGATGTCGCCAACCGCTTGGCCCATGCCGATGGCGTAGATGTCGGGTGAGGCTGCGAGCGCGCCGACCGCCACCGGAATGTCGTATCGCCGCCCTTTCGAATCCGTCACATGGGTGAACAAGAACGCGCGCCGCTTATCCTCCGGCACGCCGCCGAGAAATTGCCAGCGCACCAAGGGATGCAGTTCGGTGTCTTTGTTGATGGGACGATCGACGCGGACGAGAAGGCCTTTAGCCTCGAGATCCGCGAGATGGTCCTGAAAATCGAGCCGCGGATGGTCGCGCAAGCGGATGTGGTGCGATGCGGCGGGCTGATCGAGCATGTCGAAGCTTCGGTCGCTACAGGTTGGCGCAACCTACCACGATGGCGCCAGCATCAGCTACTCGATCTGGCCACCACAATGCATTACGCTCCCTGCCTCCTCCCTCCCGAGCAAGAGATGCAACGGTAGCCCAATGACGCAAACCATCGATGTTCACGCCCACATCCTCTCCGAAGACACCATTCGGCTGCTGCACCGCGAAGCGCCCAAGGTGGGGCCGAAGCTTTCCGACATCGGCGACCAGTTCGGCACGCTCGAGGTCGCCGGAAACGTCTATCGGCATTTTCCCCGCGGCGGATGGGATCTGGAGCGCCGGTTGGAGGACATGGCGGCGGCCAAGGTCGATGTTCAGGTGCTCTCGGTTTGTCCGCAGACCTTCGTCTATGGACAGCCCGCGGCGGTGGCGGCGGCGTTTGCCCGCATTCAGAACGAGCAGCTCGCTCAACTCGCCAAGGCTCGCCCGGACCGCTTTCTTGCGATTGCGACGTTGCCCATGCAGGCGCCGATGCAAGCGGCGGACGAGCTTCGTCACGCGGTGCGCGTGCTCGGCCTGCGCGGTGCGCAGATCGGCTCGAACATCGCAGGCAAGAACCTGGACGATCCGGAACTCGAGCCGGTTTGGGCGGCGGCGGCGGAACTCGGTGCGTTCATATTGCTGCATCCCATCAACGTGGCTGGCAGCGATCGCTTGTCGTCCTATTATCTCACCAACCTGATCGGCAATCCGCTCGACACCACCATTGCCGCGGCATGCCTGGTGTTCGGCGGCGTGTTGGAGCGCCATCCGACGCTGAAGATTTGCCTCGCCCACGGCGGCGGCTTCGTGCCCTACCAAGCCGGACGCTTCGTGCACGGGTGGCATGTGCGCGCGGAACCCAAGAGCAAGCTCGCAAAACCGCCGACGGAGTCGCTCAAGCGCTTCTATTTCGATACCATCGTGCACTCGAAGGAGGCGCTCGCGTTTCTCGTCGGCAATGCCGGCGCCCAGCGCGTGCTGCTCGGCAGCGATTATCCCTTCGACATGGGCGCGCCGGAGGGCGTGTCGCAGGTTCGCAGCCTGTCGGTTCCGGCCGCCGACCAGTCCGCCATTCTCGGCGCACGGGCGCGGGCCCTGCTCGAGACTGCGCCTGCGCGGGCGTTCGCCTGACGCGATGGTTCGCAGCCGCGCACGCTCATGAGGCACTGGCGGACCGACACACCGAGAGAATGGAGGAAACAAACATGTCGCAACAGCAGACAGCGCGGACACCGGGCGCGAAACGCGCGGGCAACGGAGAATACGTGTTCGACCTCGCCAAGGTGAACCACATCCTCGGGGGCCCCGATTATTCGACCGCCAACGGCGCCTGCGTCGAGGGGGAGCGCATGATTGTGGCGCTGATGCGCATGCCGGCCGGGACCGGCGCCGAGCCGCATTCCCATCCCAACGAGCAATGGATCTACATCTTGCAGGGCACGTTCCGAGCCAAGATCGGCGAGCAGGACGTCGAAGCCAAGGCGGGATCGGTGATCTACGTTCCCGCCAACGCGGTGCACTCCGGCAAGGCGACGGCGGACGGCGACGTTGTGTTCTTCACATGCAAGGATGCGTCCCACAGCCTGCACGGCGTGAAGGCGGCGTGACACTTTCGCGCAGCGTGGATGCGCTAGGTGATACGATAGGTTAACGCGAGCAGCGGCAGCAGCGCGACCGAGGACCTGTCAGGCCGGGAGACGCCGCCTTCGATTCGATGCGGAATCCGCCTGCGAGTCACCATGTGCGCCAATCAACGGGAGGATGCGATGAAACGCTTCGGTTTGGGTCTGGCGCTCGCATGCCTCGCATTGAGCGCGGTTACCGTCTCGGCGCAGGAAAGATATCCGACGCGGCCGGTGAAGATCATCGTGCCGTATGCCCCCGGCGGGGCGACCGACATTACGGCGCGACTATTCGGTGAGCAGATGCGCCAAAGTCTCGGCGAACAGTTTGTGGTCGAGAGCAAGCCGGGAGCGTTCGGCATTCTCGCGATCGAAGAGATGGTGCGCTCCAAGCCCGACGGCTACACGCTCATGGTCGGCAACGTCACGACCAACGCCATCACGCCAGTCCTCTTCCCGAAGAAGCTCTCGATCAACTTCGAGAAAGAGGTCGTGTCCGTTTCCCGGCTTGCGATCTATCCGTCCTTTCTCCTGACCACCACGCATGATTTCGAGCCCAAATCGGTGGCGGAGTTGATCGCATATGCAAAGAAGAATCCGGGCAAGGTGCGTTATACAAGCGCCGGTGTCGGCAGCTTTCCGCATTTCGATAGCGAGGTCTTCTCCAGGCGGGCCGGCATCGAAATGTTGCACATTCCCAACAAGACCGGCGCCGCCGGCATGATCAACGATCTCGTTGTCGGCGACGCCCAGGTCGCGTTCATCAATGCCGCCAGCACTGCCTCCATGATCAAGGCCGGCAAGCTGCGGCCGATCGCGGTGCTCGCGGAGACGCGCCTCGCGGACTATCCCGATATCCCCACGCTGGCCGAGGCCGGCTTTCCCGGCGTCGGCACGCTTCACTGGCAAAGCATGCTGGCGCCGGCGCATACGCCAAAAGCGGTTCTGGCGACCCTCCACAAGGCGATCGTTGAGGCCGCGGATGCTCCGCAGCTGCAGGAGGCGTTCAAGAAGCAGCTCGTCAGCGTCAAGCCCAACGCCTCATTGGAGGAGGCGCAGTCTTGGCTCGACAGCGAGCTCGCCGCCTGGCGAAAGACGGTCGCTGAGGTGAAGATCGATTTGACCGATTAGCGTGAGCCTGACGTCGCCCGCGCCGGATCAGCCTACATGCAGCGCCTGACCACCCTGTTGTTGCTCGTCCTTGCACTCGGCGGCGCCGACGCGGCGGCACAGGACAAATATCCCGCGAAGCCCGTGAAGGTCGTCGTGCCGTTCGGGCCGGGGAGCGCCACCGATATCGTCATGCGCATCGTCGGCGAACAGATGCGGCCGATTCTGGGCCAGCCGCTGCTGATCGAAAACAAGCCGGGGGCGTTCGGCATCCTTGCGATCGAGGAGATGGCCCGTTCGAAGCCTGACGGCTATACGCTGCAAATCGGCAATCCCGGCACCAACGTGCTCACCCCCATCATCTACAAGAAGAAGTTCAAGATCGACTACGACAAGGACGTGACGCTGGTGACGCGGCTGAGCGAAGTGCCGCTCGTGCTCGGCGCCACGACCAAGGACTTTCCGCCCAAGACCTATGCAGAGTTCATTGCCTATGCGAAAGCCAATCCCGGCAAGGTGCGCTATGCCAGCGTCGGCGTAGGCAGCAATAATCACTACGACATGGAGGCATTTGCCCGATGGGCCGGCCTCGTGCTCGTCCACCTGCCTAACAAAGGCGGCGGAGCCGCGATCACCAACGATCTCGTCACTGGCGACGCCCACGTCGCGCTGCTCAACGCCGCGAGCTCCATGGGCGTCGTCAAGGCTGGGCAAGTGCGGGCGTTGGCGGTCATGTCCGACCAGCGCGTGGGCGAATACGCCGATGTGCCAACGCTGATGGAACTCGGCTATCCCAACGCCAAGGGCCTGTGGTCTGCGCTATACGCGCCGGCCGCGACACCGCGCGACGTGCTCGAGATCGTGCGCGCGGCGGCCGTGCAGGCCCTCGCCTCCGAGCAAGTGACGACGGCTTTCAAGCAGCAAATGATCCGGGCAGTCCCCAGCGCCTCCATCGCCGACGCGCAAGCATGGAACAAGGCCGAGGTGGCATACTGGAAGAAGGTCACCGACGAGGTGAAGATCGAGCTGCCGGATTGAAACCGGGCCCGGGCAGCGGGGAAGAGCGGCAAATGAAGATGGAGCCGGCGTCCGTCGCGCTCGACTATGGCATCGTCGTCGAGAAGGACGTCGACGTGTCCATGCGCGACGGCGCCCATCTCAAAGCCGATGTGTTTCGGCCGGATGCTCCCGGGGCGTTTCCCGCCATCCTCAATTTGGGTCCTTACCAGAAGGACAAGCTGTGGATTCCGCCGAGCAATCTCGAGGAAGAACCGAATCCGCTGATGAACTGGGAGACGGTCAACCCACAATGGTGGGTGCCCAAGGGCTATGCGGCGGTGCGCGTCGACGGGCGCGGCAGCGGTAAATCCCCCGGCCAATGCGAACCGTGGTCGCTCGCGGAGTCGATCGACTTCTACGATGCGATCGAGTGGGCGGCGGCGCAGCCGTGGTGCACCGGCAAGGTCGGACTATCAGGCATATCCTATTTCGCCATCAACCAGTGGTTCGTCGCCAACCACCAGCCGCCGTCGTTGAAGGCGATCATTCCATGGGAGGGTTTTGCCGACCTTTACCGCGATGCGCTGTTCCACGGCGGATTGCTCAGCCTGTTCATGCCCAACTGGTACCTGGCGCATCTCATGCATCACGTCGTTGGCCGCGCGTCGCGGCACGATCCGAATAGGTGGCAGTCCGATACGCTGCAGTTCTGGCTCAGCAACACGCTCGATAGCGGCGCATTCCGCGGGGCGCAGGCGCAATGGGACAAGATAACCTTGCCGATGCTCAGCGTGGGGAATTGGACGGGAATGGGATTGCATCTGCGCGGCAACACTGAGGCTTTCATGCGCGCCGCGACGCCGCATAAGAAGCTTCGCATCCACGCAGGCACGCACGTCCACCCGTTCTACTCCGAGGAAGGGCGGCGCGATCAGCTCCGGTTTTTCGATTATTGGCTCAAAGGCATCGACAACGGCGTCATGCAGGAGCCGCCGGTGAAGCTCGCCGTCCGCAAGGGCCGGGACGAGGCGCAATGGCGTTTCGAGCATGAGTGGCCGCTCGCGCGTACGCGCTGGACCAAGTTCTACTTCGAGCTGTCGCAGCCGGCGCCCGGCAGGAGCAGCATCGCTGGGCGACTCGTCGAGGCCAATCCGTCCGCGTCCGGCTCGTGCACTTATCCCGCGACCAACCTCGGCTCAATGGGTTCAACATCCGCGGCCTCATCGCAGGTCATGGGCGGCGCCATTCCAGTGGGCATGGGGATCACGCTCGAGACGCCGCCGCTCGCGCAAGACCTCGAGGTCACCGGCCCGGCCGCGGCGGTCATTTGGGTCGCCAGCTCGACCGAGGACATGGATCTGTTTCTCACCATCCGCAACATCGATGCCGACGGCAATGACGTCTTGGAAACCGGCCAGCAAGGAACGCCAGTGCCGGTGGCCAAAGGATGGTTGCGCGTTTCACATCGCGAATTGGATCCGCAGCTGTCGCTGCCGTACCGGCCCTATCATCGTCACCAGCGGCGGCTTTATCTCTCGGCCGGCGAGATCGTGCGGGTCGAGGTTGAGATCTGGCCCACCTCGATGGTGTTTCGCCGCGGCCATCGCATCCGCCTCGATATCCAGCCCCGCGATGGCATCGGTAGCGCCGGTTACATGCATTACCACGCCGACTACAACACCGGAACGAATACGATTTACGGCGGCGGCGAGACCGAATCTTATCTTCTATTGCCCGTGATCCCGGCCGCCTAGCGTTTGCGAACCAGTAGCAGAGTTTCCGAATTCCCCGATGCCTTTGTCCGCGAATGCGGATGATCCAGTGATCAGGGAAACACCGCACGGCTCGATTGGCCGTGCGGACTATCCGGTGTTTACTCGACTGCGCGGGCCCAAAATGCGAATGAGGAGCGCCGATTGAGCCTCGAACGGGAACAAACGAGATCGTCCCATCGGTTCTCGCGCATGCTCGCGCGCAGGGACGTGCTCGCAGGCTTGCTGTTCATCGGCGTGGCCGTGTTCGGACTGTGGCTCTCGCGCGACTATCCGATCGGGACCGCGTTGCGTATGGGCACCGGCTATGTGCCGCGGCTGTTATGTTGGGTCCTATTCGGGCTAGGGGCCGTCGTGCTCGTGCAGGGGCTGCGCGAGGCCCAAGACGCGCGGGCGCTTTCGTCCGGCGACGTCTCGGCATTACGGCCCCTCGTGTTCGTCACCGCAAGCCTGGTGATCTTTGGGCTCAGCATCGAGCGTCTCGGGCTCGTGATCTCGATCCTCCTGCTGATCGGCGTCGGTGCGGTGGCGGCGCGCGGGCTGCGGCCGTTCGAGACCCTCCTGGCGGCGCTGGCGCTCATCCTCCTCTCCTGGGGCATCTTCATTCTCGGACTGGGATTGACCATCCCGGTTTGGCCGGAGTGGTAGATGGAGCTCCTCCACAATCTCGCCACCGGATTCGGCGTGGCGCTGACGCCGGCGAATCTATTCTTTGCGCTCGCCGGCGCGCTGATCGGCACGTTGATCGGTGTTCTCCCCGGCATCGGCCCGATTGCGACCATCGCGATGCTGTTGCCGCTGACGTTTCATCTCGAACCGACGTCGGGCTTGATCATGCTCGCCGGAATCTTCTACGGAGCGCAATACGGTGGATCGACCACCGCCATTCTGGTGAACCTGCCGGGCGAGACCTCCTCCGTCGTCACCTGTATCGACGGGCATCAGATGGCACGGCAAGGCCGCGCCGGCGCGGCGCTCGCGGTAGCGGCGCTGGGTTCGTTCTTTGCGGGCTGCGTTTCGACGACGCTGATCGCCACCTTTGCGCCACCGCTCGCTAAGGTGGGCCAGTCGTTCGGCGCCCCGGAATATTTCTCGCTGATGGTGCTCGGCCTCATCGCCGCGGTGGTGCTCGCCCATGGCTCGGTGATCAAGGCGATCGCCATGATCGTGCTCGGCCTGCTGCTCGGCCTCGTCGGCACCGACGGAAATACGGGTGGAACGCGGTTTACCCTGGGTATCACCGAGCTGACCGACGGGATCGATATCGCCACCCTCGCCATCGGCATTTTCGGCGTCGGCGAGATCATCACCAATTTGACCCAGCCGCAGGAAACGCGTGCCCTCGCTGCAAAGAAGATCACGCGCCTGTGGCCGACGCGCGATGATTTCCGTCGCGCCTTTCCCGCCGTGCTGCGCGGCACCGCGCTCGGCTCCATCCTTGGCGTGCTTCCCGGCGGCGGTGCGACCTTGAGCGCGTTTGCCGCCTATGCCCTCGAGAAGCGCTGGTCGCGCTATCCGGAGCAATTCGGCCACGGCGCGGTCGAAGGCGTGGCGGGACCCGAATCCGCCAATAACGCCGGCGCACAGACCTCTTTCATCCCCATGCTGACCTTGGGCATCCCGGGCAATGCGGTGATGGCGCTGATGATCGGCGCGCTCACCATTCACGGGATCCAGCCCGGTCCGCAGATCATGGGCGAACGCCCGCTCATGTTCTGGGGCATGATCGCCAGCATGTGGATCGGCAACCTGATGCTGGTCATCATCAATCTGCCGCTCATCGGCATTTGGGTTCAGCTGCTCAAGGTGCCGTACCGCTTTCTCTATCTCGCGATTCTCTTGTTCTGCGGCATCGGCGTCTACACCGTCGGCAACAGCGCGACGGCGGTGCTGCTGGCGGCGTTCTTCGGCGTGCTCGGCTACCTCTTCACGCGACTCGAATGCGAGCCGGCGCCGATGATCCTCGGCTTCGTGCTGGGCCCGCTGATGGAGGAGAACCTTCGGCGTGCCATGCGAATTTCGAGCGGCGACCCCGCGATCTTCGTCGAGCGGCCGATCAGCCTCGGTCTATTGATCGCCTCGCTCGCGCTCTGTCTCCTGGTGGCGCTGCCCGCGATCCGCAGCAAGCGGGAAGAGGCATTTCAGGAATAGAGCCAAGCAAGAGGCGTGCAGCCGCCGCCTCTGCCACGCCGATACCGGGGACGATCTCGACAGCGATGCCCGCCGCGCGACAGACCGCGATCTCTTCACGGGCGCGGCCGAACGTCGTGGCCTCGCCGCCCGTGAGCCGCACCACCCGTCGGCCGGCCTTGGCGAGGGCGACCATCAGCCCGTTCATCTCGTCCTGCTCGCAAGCGGAACCGTCGCCGGTGGCGCCGACCAGCATTTTCTTCGCCTCGCGTCGCGCAAAGTCGAGAATGTCCGACGAGACCAGCTCGTCGACCAGGATAATGTCCGCCGTTTGCAGGGCGCGCACCGCGCGCAACGTGAGCAGCTCTGGATCGCCAGGGCCGGCGCCTACCAGCGTCACGGCGCCGGCCTGCGCGGCTTGACCCTTGGCGATCTGGAAAAGCGCGTCGAAATCGCTTGGCGCCGGCTCATGTGCCGGATGGTTCATCGCGCAAGCCGCAAACAGCTGCCAGAACCGCCGCCGCGCGGCGGATGAAACTCCTGCCGATTGCACCCATTTGCGCCAGCCGCGCGCGGCATCGGCCCAGCGCGCAAAGCCGCGCGGGAGCACAGCCTCGAGCTTGGCGCGGATCGCCTGCGCAAACACCGGCGCCGCGCCCTCCGTCGAAATTCCGATCACGAGCGGCGAGCGATTGACGATGGCGCCGAATGAAAAATCGCAATACGCCGGCTGATCGATGACATTGACCGGAACGCCGGCTGTGCGCGCCGCGGCGGTAAAACGTTCGGCGTCCGCCTCATTGTCGAAGCCGCCGACCGCAACGGCGGCGTCGGTGAAGTCTCCCGTCCGCCATCCCCGCTCGCGCACGGTCACCGATGCGCGCGGCGCGTCCGCCGTCAGCGCGCGTAGCTCCTCGCAGGGGTACTCGGTGAAGACCTCGACATCGGCCCCGGACGCCGACAAGAGTTCCACTTTCCACGCCACCGGCGCGCCGTTGCCGGCGACGAGCGCGCGCTTGCCCTCGAGATCGAGGAAAATCGGTAATCGCGCAAGCGCCTGCATGCGCGGCGTACGCGCTTGCCGCGGCCGCCGTTGGGCCTCGAGCGCTCGCATCAGTACACGTCCTGCTGGTAACGGCCGACTTTTTTCAGGTTGGCAACGAACGCAATCGCCTCATCGGTGGTGCGCGCACCGTGCGCGGCGACAATTTCGACCCACGCGCGCTCCACATCCTTGGCCATGCGCTTGGCGTCGCCGCAAACGTAGACGTGGGCGCCATCGGCCAGCCAAGCCCAGAGCTCGCGGCCGAGTTGGCGCATGCGATCCTGGACGTAGAACTTCTCGCTGCCGTCGCGCGACCACGCGAGCGAGAGTCGCGTCAGCGCGCCGGCGGCTTTCATGCCGCTAAGCTCGTCTTCGTAGAAAAAATCGCAGTCGCGGCGTTGATGGCCGAAGAACAACCAATTGCGGCCGGGCGCTTTGCTCGCCATGCGCTCGTGCAGAAATGCGCGGAACGGCGCGATGCCGGTGCCTGGCCCGATCATGATGATGGGCGTCGCTGGATCCGCGGGAAGAGCGAAGTGCTGCGCCTTCTGGACGTAGACCTTGATTAGATCGCCCGGACGTGCCCGTTCGCCGAGGAAGGTGGAGGCAACGCCGAGCCGCGTGCGGCCATCGATTGGATAGCGTACTGCGTCGACGCACAGTGCCATTCGGTTTCGACCGACCTTGGGTGAGCAAGCAATGGAATAGAGCCGCGGCTGCAGCGGGTCGAGCGCCTCGACCAAGGCTTCCGGATCAGGTCGCACGCCGGGAAATTTCTTGATCGCGGCGAGCACGTCGAGCGCAGCCGCATCGCCGTCGGGGTCCTCGCCGGCCGCGAGCGCCTTTGCTTTCTGCCGCCGCTCACCGCCCGTGACGTAGGAGAACAGCTGAAACAACATGTCGGGGGCGTCGCCGAGGGAGACCCCGTCGATCAGCACATCGCGCAGCCTCCGACCGCCGATCGGGAAATCCGGTGGCGCATCGAGTGCCTCGATCACGGCATCGACGAGCGCCGGGTCGTTGCTCGGAAAAATCCCGAAGGCGTCGCCGACTGCATAGTCGATGCCGCTCCCTGTCAGATCGAACTCGACGTGCCAGGTCTCCTTCTCGGAGCCCGCCTTATTGAGGCGCGTCCGCGACAGAAACACCGCCTCCGCCGGATGCTCGCGCGAATATCCCGGCGCGGTCGCCGGTGCAGCCGTAGCATCGGCAGGCGTAAGGGTCCGGCTCTCGGCCGCCGGTCCGTTGCCAAGTTCCGCGTGTAGCGCCTTGAGCATGCGGGCGGTGTCCTTGCCGCCTGGCACGCACAGGTTCAGCCGCTCTTCCTTTTGCCGGAAAATGGCGTCCGAATAATCCTGACAGTTGTATCCACATTGCCCGCAGTCCTGTTGTCCCATTGCCGCCATCAAGCGCCGGCGCAGTGGACGGCCTTCGGCGAGCTTCATGCGATCAACGAGCGGCAGCGCGGGGTCGTGCCACGGCGCGCCATCGTCGTCTTCGGCGGCTGGCTTGCCCGCTGCGGCGAGATCGATCGCGTCCGGCAGCAATGCCGCCGCCTGCTCCGGCGACAGCGCGGTAATGCCGCCTTCGAGCGAGAGCAGCCCGGCGAACAGGCCGTCGAGCCAGACGCGCTGTTCGGCGCTGAACGGCGCGCTCTCCGGGATCAGCGACGGCAGCGGCCCCTGCGGCGGCAGGATCATTCCACTGCCCCGGCGTCGATCAGGTTGCGTAGCGCCGCGATCTCATGGCGGCGCGTGAAAGCGAGGAAGCTTTCCTGCGGCGAGGCGCGGTGCGCGAGATAGGCCTTGAGCATACGCTCGACAAGTTTCGGCGCCTCCTCGGCTTTGACGTCGCGGTAGATTTCCGGCGCGATTGCCGCATCGGGACCGAATCCGCCACCGACGTGGACGTGATATCCCTCGACCGCATCACCGTCCTCGGAGGTCTGAACTTTACAGGCCAGCAGCCCGATATCGCCGATGTAATGTTGTGCGCATGAGTGATGACATCCGGTGAGATGGATGTTGACGGGCGAGTCGAGGGCGACGCGGCTCTCGCACCAGCGCGCGATCTCCTCGGCATGCCGCTTCGTGTCGGAGGCCGCGAATTTGCAGCCGACATTGCCCGTGCAGGCAACGAGACCGGCGCGAATCGAGGTGGCGCTGATGGACAAGCCGAGCGCTTCGACACGTGCTTGCGCGGCCGCCACGTCTTCCGAGCGCACTCCGGAGATGATCAGGTTTTGCCAAACCGTGAGGCGGATGTCGCCGTCGCCGAGGTCGCGGGCGACCTGCGCGAGCCCACGCATCTGATCGGCGCTCATCCTGCCGACCGGGAGGACGACCCCGATCCAATTGCGCTCGGGCTGCCTCTGCGCATGCACGCCGATATGCGCGGCGCGATCGAAAGGCGCTCGCGGCGCCAGCGCGTCACTGCCGACGCGATCGAGCTTGCCGCCGAGCTTGTCCTCAACCAGCGAGAGTACCTTGTCTAGTCCGAGGCGGTCGATGACGTATTTGAGACGCGCCTTGGTGCGGTCGGTGCGGTCGCCGTGATCGATGAATACGCGCACGACGGCGTCCGCCACCTTGGTCGCATCGGCCGGTTTGACCACCACGCCGGTCGCCCGCGCGAAGTCTTTGTGCCCGGTGATGCCGCCGAGGAGGAGACGGAACCATATCCCGGGAGGAACCTCGGATCCTGGCTTCACCTCGACAGCTTGGAAGCCGATGTCATTGGTGTCCTCCAGCACCGGAATGATGCCTCCGCCGTCGAACCCGACGTTGAACTTGCGCGGTAGGCCGTAAAGCGCGCGCTCGTTGAGAATGTGAAAATGCCATTCGCGGGCGTAGGGCCGCGTGTCGATCAGCTCCTGCGGGTCGATGCCCGCGGTGGGAGAACCTGTGACGTTGCGAATATTGTCGGCGCCCGAGCCGCGCGAGCACAGGCCGAGATCCTGGATCGCCTCGACCATGGCGACGGCATTCTTGGCCGCGATCTCGCGCACCTGGAGATTGGCGCGGGTGGTGACATGGGCATAGGCGCCGCCGTAGCGCTCGGCGAGATCGGCGACGCCGGCGAATTGCCAGTGCGCGAGGATGCCGTTCGGCATGCGCAGCCGGCACATGTAGGAGTTCTGGTTCGGCGCGACGTAGAACAGGCCGAAGAAGCGCCAGCGGAAATTATCGGCAGGCTTGGGATATTCGTTGCTCGCCGCCTGCGCCTTGAGCCGGTCGTAGCCGTCGAAGGGGTGCAGTTCGCGCTTGAATTTCTCCTGCTCGGAGAGCTTGCCGCCGGCCTTGAGGACGCGGTCCTGCGCGCGCAAATGCGCGGCGTCGGGGCCGCTCGGCTCCGCCGGCGCGGGGCTCGCGGTGCCGCCCTGGACGCGCGCGGCCTTGGCGATCTGCAGGCCGACCACGAAGCCTTCGAGGTAACGCTTTTGTTCGGGGCTGAAATCGCCGGACATGGTTTGCTGTTGCGGCTTCTTTCTTGAGCAGCGCGCGCATGCCAAGCACCCGCGCAAACGGCCTTGCCGGCCCGGTTTGCTGCAAAGCAGCAAAGACCGTGCCAAAGCACTTGGCCTTGTTTTTGTTGAGGAATTTCCTGTTCGGGCGGCCGCCGCCCCACCGCTCCGCCGTCTGCCTGGGCGCGTCAGGTTGAAATTCTATGCAGCCGCCTCGAGGCGATCTTGGCCCGCTTATGCGCCGCGGCGGCCTGGTTCGGCCGCTCAGGACTGAGACGCGGACGCGGCGCGGCCGATCCGTTCTCCGCCGTATCGCCGCTTGGACAATCTCGTGGCCTCGGCCGCCTCGGGAGACACGAAGATCGTCTGCAGCACTTGTCGCTGCACCGGCTTCTTGACGATCGGCACGTAGCCGAACCTGCTGTCGATGCTCTCGACGCCGTAGCCGGTGATGAAGACGAAGGGAATTTTCCGCGCCGCCAGCACGTCGGCGACGGGGTAGACGAATTCTCCCCCGAGATTGACGTCGATGATGCCGGCATTGATCTCCTCGTGCACCGCGGCGACCATGGCCTCGCCGAGCCGGCTGAACGGCCCGACCACGGAGAAGCCGAGCTCGGTCAGGATATCCTTCATCATCATCGCTACTAAAATTTCGTCCTCGACCAAAAGCACGCGATTGCCGGTGTCGAGGCGAAGCGGAAGATCAAGCCTCTCCTCGCCCGCTCTCGCATGCGCGCCGGCACGGTGGGAGAGCGCCTCGATCTGATCAGGGCACGGCACCCGCAGCGTGCAATACAGCCCCTCGGGGCGCCAATGGAAAACGGCTTCGCCGACAAGCTGCCGCTCGATGCTGGCGCTGATCAGCCGGATGCCGAAACCCGGCGCCGCCGGCGGCTGCGGCGGCGGTCCTCCGCTCTCGGTCCAGCCCAGCAGAAGGCCGTGCGGCTGCAAGTCCCAGTCCACCGCGACCTGCCCCGACTGCACCGATAGCGCGCCATACTTGGCGGCATTGGTGGCGAGCTCGTGCAGCGCCAGGGCGAGCGTCTGCGCGGTGCGCGGCTCGAGCGACACGTCGGGGCCGGCAATCGTGATCCTTTCCGGGCCGTCCGTGCGAAACGGGGCGAGCTCTTCGTTCACCAGACGCGCGAGATCAGCTCCCTGCCAGCGGCTCTGGGCGAGCAGCGTGTGTGCGCGCGCCAGCGCCCCAATCCGCCCGTCGACTGCGGTGATATAGGACTTGATGTTGTCGGAGCGGGTCAAACGCACGATGGATTGCACCAGCGCCAAGGCATTGCGCGCGCGATGGTCGACCTCGCGCGCCAGCAGCGCCTGACGCTCTTCTGCTTCCTTGCGCTCGGTAATGTCGACGGTTACGCCGCTGATGCGCACGACGTTGTCGGTCGCATCGACGCTTGCCACCGCCGTTCCAATGCACCAGCGCAACTCGCCGTTGGGACGGCAAACGCGAAACTCGCTCTGGAAGCTCGGCGTATTGGGAGCGGCGGGCTTGATGGCGTTTTGCAGATGCTTCCAGTCCTCGGGATGGATGAGCGCGCGGACGTTGTCGACAGAGAGCTCGAAATTGGCGGGATCGACGCCGAAAATCCGATACTGACCGTCGTCCCAGACAAACCGCCCATGGACCGGATCCCATTCCCAGGATCCCATCTGCCCCGCGGCCAGCGCCAAGCTGCGTCGCTCTTCGCTCTGTAACAGCCGCGCGGTCGAAGCCTCCAATTCCGCGGTTCGCTCGGCGACACGATGCTCGAGCTCTTGGTTGAGCTGCTCCAGCTGCCTTGTCTTGCGATAGAGCTCGGCGAAGATCTTGACCTTGGCGCGCAGCACTTCGGGAATGACCGGCACCGGGACGTAATCGACGGCCCCCATTTCATAGGCGCGCAAGCGGTCGACGTCGGTCAAATGGATAGCGGAAATAAAGATGATGGCGGTGCGCTGAAACCGCGGGTGCTCCCGGATCATCCCGGCCAGTTGAAACCCGTCGAGCTCCGGCATGCACACGTCGACCAGGATGACGGCGATCTCGTGTTTGAGCAGGTGCTCTAGCGCTTCCTTGGCCGAAGCAGCCTTGATCAGCTTCTCGCCCAGCCCGGCAAGAATAGTCTCGTAGCTCAGCAGCTTGGCGGGCTGATCGTCGACCAGCAGAATGTTAACCTTGTCGTCCGAGGCCATCGCGCGTCTCCGCAGCTCAGCGGTGCAACCACATGCGCAGCGCCGAGAGCAGCTGCTCGGTATTCACGGGCTTGGCCAGATAGTCGGACGCGCCTGCTTCCATGCACTTCTCGCGGTCGCCCTTCATGGCTTTTGCCGTGAGCGCGATGATCGGCAGTCGCCGGAAATCCGGCTTTTGCCGGATCGCGCGCATGGTCTGATAGCCGTCCATTTCCGGCATCATGATGTCCATGAGCACGATCGCCAGATCGGGCGTGGCGTCGGCGAGCGCGATCGCCTCGCTGCCGGTCGTGGCGGTGAGCACACGCATGCCGCGCCGCTCCAGCACGCTCGACAAAGCGAAGATGTTGCGGGCGTCGTCATCGACCAGCAGCACGGTGCGGCCGACCAGGTCCTCGTCCGAGCTGTTGAGCCGCTCGAGCATGCGTTGCTTCTCGGCCGGAAGCTCGGTGACAACGCGATGCAAGAACAAGGCGGTCTCATCGAGCAGACGCTCGGGCGATTCGACGCCCTTGACGACGATGCTGCGCGCCATCGTGTGCAGCTCGGCATCCTCCTCCGCCGACAATTCCCGCCCGGTGAATACCACCACCGGCACGTCGGACAGCTTGGCGTCTCCGCGCAACTCTTCCAACACCTCGAACCCCGACATGTCGGGCAGCCGTAGATCGAGCACGATGCAATCGCACGGGTCCCGACGCAGGACGCGTAACGCCTCCGCCCCCGTTCCCGCGGTGACGATCT
This sequence comes from Xanthobacteraceae bacterium, assembly GCA_035693615.1. Classification (GTDB taxonomy): domain Bacteria; phylum Pseudomonadota; class Alphaproteobacteria; order Rhizobiales; family Xanthobacteraceae; genus VAZQ01. Next base: position 3,359 of record DASSGH010000025.1, on the reverse strand, counting down.
CGATATCGTCGTGGCCTAGCAGCTCAGTAATGCTCATCTGCTCGGTGCGGTCGTCCTCTACGACCAGTAGACGCTTACGGCGCGGCTGGGCGTATTCCTTGATGCGCGCCAATGCCGCCTCGACCCCTTCGGTGGAGGCGGGCTTCGTGACGAAGGCGAACGCGCCGCGCGCCATGCCGTGCTGGCGGTCTTCGTCGAGCGTGATGATCTGCACCGGAATATGCCGGGTCAGCGGGTTCTGCTTGAGCTGGCTGAGCACGCTCCAGCCCAGCATGTCGGGCAGGAACACGTCGAGCGACACGGCGGTCGGCTGGTATTGCTTCGCGAGCTCGAGCGCGTCGGTGCCGCGCGCCGCGACAAGCACCTTGAAGCCTTTCTCGCGCGCCAGGTCGACCATGATGCGGGCATAGTGCGGATCGTCCTCGACGATCAGCAGGATCGAGTCGCCGGGCCGGATCTCGAGCCGATCGTCGGGAATCTGCTCGATCGGCCGCTCCGGCAAGGCGGGCACGATGGGCACGTGCACCGGCTGCGCCGAGCTGGAGGCGGCCGGCTTCGGCGCGGTGCTCGGTCCGACATATCTCAGCGGCAGATACAGCGTGAAGGTGCTGCCCGTGCCAGGCGCGCTGCGCAGCTGAATTTCGCCGCCCAGCAGGTTGGAGAGCTCGCGGCTGATGGCGAGCCCCAGCCCGGTGCCGCCATATTTGCGGCTGGTGCTGGCATCGGCCTGCATGAAGGCCTCGAAAATGACCTTCTGTTTCTCGTGCGGAATACCGATGCCCGTATCGGAAACTTCGAAAGCCACGACCGTGGGCGCCTGCTTGAGGACGGGATGCTCGGGACTCCAGCCGCTCTGCACGTCGGAAACGCTCAAGCGCACGCCGCCCTGCGAGGTGAACTTGAAGGCGTTCGAAAGCAGGTTCTTGAGAACCTGCTGCAGGCGCTTGGAATCGGTGGTGAGGCTGCGTCCGAGATTGGGATCGAGATTGACATCGAACGAAAGTTGACGCGTCTCCGCCTCGTGGCGGAACGGGCGCGCAACGACGTCGACAAGATTGGCGAATATGATTTCTTCCGCATCCACCGTCACGGTGCCGGATTCGATCTTGGAGAGATCGAGAATGTCGCTGATCAGGTTCAGAAGGTCGGTGCCGGCGCCGTGAATGGTGCGGGCGAACTCGATCTGCTTGGGCTGAAGGTTGCCCTCCGGGTTGTCCGCGAGCTGCTGTCCCAGAATCAGGATGCTGTTGAGCGGCGTTCGCAGCTCGTGCGACATATTGGCCAGGAATTCCGATTTGTACCTGGAGGTGAGCGCCAGCTCGGTTGCCTTCTCCTCCAGCGCACGGCGCGCCTGCTCGATTTCCCGGTTCTTGCGCTCCACCTCGATGTTGCGCTCCTCGAGCTGTTCGGCCTTCTGCTCGAGCTGGTCGTTCGTCTGTTGCAGCTCCCGCTGCTGGGTCTGCAACTCGCCGGCGAGCTGCTGCGATTGCTTGAGCAATCCTTCCGTCTGCATCGTTGCCTCGATACTGTTGAGCACGATGCCGATATTGGTCGTGAGTTGATCGAGGAAGGTCAGTTGCAGTTCCGTGAATTGGCTGAGCGAAGCCAGCTCGATCACCGCCTTGACCTGATTTTCGAACAGCACCGGCAATACCACGACGTTGCGCGGAAGTGCCTTGAACAGCGCCGAGCCGATGGCGACGGCGTGCGGCGGCATCTCGCTGATCAGCATTCGCCGCTTATCCGCGGCGCATTGGCCGATCAATCCCTCGCCGAGCGAAAGCCGCTCGGGGTGCCCGCGGGTGGCGTCATCCGCGTAGGCGGCGAGGAGGTGCAGGTTGGGCGCGTCCTCGCTCGTGGCCTGATAGATGACGCCGAGTTGCGCGTTCACCAGCGGCGTGAGCTCTGAGAGCAGCAACCGCCCGACGGTGACCAGGTCGCGCTGGCCCTGCAGCATGTTCGTAAATTTCGCGAGGTTGGTCTTCAGCCAATCCTGCTCGGTGTTGCGGTCGGTGGTGAGCCGCAAGTTGTCGATCATCGTGTTGATGTTGTCCTTGAGCGTCGCCACCTCGCCGCGCGCGTCGACCTGAATCGATCGCGTCAGGTCGCCCTTCGTCACCGCAGTCGCGACCTCGGCGATCGCGCGTACCTGCGTGGTCAAGTTGGCGGCCAACAGGTTGACGTTGCCGGTTAGATCCTTCCAGGTGCCGGCGGCGCCCGGCACGTTGGCTTGCCCGCCGAGTCGGCCTTCCACGCCCACCTCGCGGGCGACGGTGGTGACCTGGTCGGCGAAAGTGGCAAGCGTATCGGTCATGTTGTTGATGGTCTCGGCCAGGGCCGCCACTTCGCCCTTGGATTGAACCGTCAGATTCTGCTTGAGGTCGCCGTTGGCGACGGCGGTCACGACCTTCACGATGCCGCGCACCTGCTCGGTCAGATTGGCCGCCATCACGTTGACGGTATCGGTCAAGTCCTTCCAAGTCCCGGCGACGCCGGGCACGACGGCTTGGCCGCCGAGCTTGCCTTCGGTGCCGACCTCGCGCGCAACGCGCGTCACTTCCGAGGTGAACACGTTGAGCTGCTTGATCATGCGGTTGACGATCTCGGCCGAGCGCAGGAATTCGCCCTGCAGCGGGCGTCCGTCGACGTCGAGCTGCACGGTCTCCAGCAGGTCACCCTGCGCCACGGCGGCGATCGCGCGCGTCACTTCGGTGGTCGGCCACAACAGATCGTCGATGAGCGTGTTGACCGAAGCTTCCATCTCGCCCCATGCGCCCTCGGAGAAACCGAAACGCACGCGCTGCCGCGTCTTGCCCTCGCGGCCCACCACTTGTCCCACACGTTCGAGCTGCTGGGCGATGCGCTGGTTCGCGGCCACGATCTCGTTGAAGGTGTCGGCCACCTTGCCCATGATGCCGACCTGGTCGCCGGCCATGCGCACGGAAAAGTCGCCGACCCGCATGGACTGCAGCGCCTGCAGCAATTGGCGGAGTTCCCCGTTTTCGCTCCAGTTGACTTCCGGCAACCGCGCCTGATCGCGTGCGTCGACGGCTGAGCCATTGGTGTTGCCGGTGCCGGCGACGGGGGTCTGTTCCATGGGAATCTCCTGATCCCTCGCCTATGCGGCGCCTTCGGCAGCGGACGGCGCGAACGGGATCTGATGCGGTGCGAACAATGGCTCTGGAATGGGGCGTTTGCTAGCCCGTAGTGGCCAGTTCGACTTTTTGCTGAGGGAACCTGGTTGAGCGACGGTGAACGGATATCTATGCGCGCCGCCAACAAGCGGCCGGCGCAAACGTCCCGCCCGCGATGTTTGGTCCCACCGCGCCGCGACCCATGCGGTTCCGGATAGCCCCCTC
>DASSGH010000024.1:0-43199 GCA_035693615.1 Xanthobacteraceae bacterium | reverse complement strand
GCCGCCGAGCGCGTCCCCCAGCGCGACATAGGCGATGCGCTGGCCGGCGAGCCGCTCTGCCAATGCCTTGCCCGAGAACCATGGGCACCAGCGCGAGAACGGGACCGAGCGCACGTCGGCAATTGCGGTCACGCCGGCGCTCGTCAGCAAAGCCATGAAGCGCTCGGCCGGAAGGTTCGAGTGGCCGATGGTCAGGAGATCGAACGACATTAGCTGCAACGGGCTCACCAGGCGCTGTCTACACGTGTCCTTCGCCGCTCGACCGAGCAAGAATTCACAAACACGAACAAGCTGCGGCAAGCGTCGGCACCAAATCTCCTGTAACATGTCTGATAGTCTGGGGAGACGCTCGGGCTGGGGCGTCCGGGCCTCTACTTCCCCCGGTTTCGCAAAACGCTCGAGCGGCATGGTGCTGCAGGCGTGAATGGAGATGCGACGTGACGAGGCTGATCACGACGACCCTGAGCAGTTGCGCATTGGTCGCGGCGCTTGTGACCGCCGGGAGTGGTTATGCTCAAACGAGGGAGGGTTTCGACGAGCCTGGCGCGCCCGCCAGCGCAGCTCCCGCCTACGCCGACGACTCCTGCGAGACGGGAAAATACGGTCCGCCCGTTCGTGTTGAGCCAGGGGACGTTGTCGAGAACGGGGAAATCGTCGCTCGCGACCCCGATCCCAATATTCGGACCCAGCTCGAGCGAGAATACTCGCCCGGTGGCTACAACGAATGCTGATGTGCCCGGCAACGAGCTTCGGATCTAACGCGGAGCCAAATCGGAGAGGAGGGAGTTCGCTCCGTTCTGGAGCCCCTCGAACATCGGAAAGTTGAGCCTATTGACCGCGACGAAAACGCGACCCCGCGCGTCGGCGCCAGCACCACGTAAGTCATGGAACCGACCAGCCCGCCGCTCTTGGCCATGATCAGCGGGCGGTTTGCCTTGGGAAGCGAGATGATCCAGCCGAGACCGAGCGCGTCCATGTCGTTGCCGTTGACGCCGACCGCGGCCTTGAGCCCGTCATGCCAGCGGTAAGGGGCGTGAGCGATCGTGCGCACCTCGGAGCCCCCAGCCTCGTTGATGGCAAGGTGCCAGCGCATCCACTCGACCATGTCGTCGCCGGTGGTGAAGACGTTGCCCGAAGCATCCATTGCCGTCGGCGTCTCCCACAGCGGCGCTTCCTTGCCCTCGAGATCGAGCCCGGTCATGGCGCGCGGCGTCTGCGCGTCCGAAAGTTTGGTCGTCGTGTCGAACATGCGAAGCGGCGTGGCAACACGCTCGGCCAGTAGCACCCCGTAGGGCTTGCCGCCGGCCTTTGCGAGCGCCTCGCCGAGGAGCCCGAAGCCGAGATTGGAATACATCGCGCCCGAGCCCGGCGCATACGGCAGCGTTGCGCCCGCGAGCCAGCGCCAATAGGCGTCGGCCTGGAAGTGCGCGAATGGATTTTCGCCGGGCCGTGGGTCGGGCACATCCGGTAATTCCCGCGGCAGGCCGGCAGTATAGGTCGCGAGATCGAGCAGCGTGATCTCGCGCCCCGCGAATGCCGGCACCTTGGCGCCGGGCGGCGCGTATTTGGCGAGCGGATCGGTAAGCTTCACCGTGCCATCAGCCACCATGCTGGCGAGCGTTTGGCCCGCAATCACCTTGGCGATCGAGCCCATGCGCAGAATGGAACGGCCGGTGGGCTCGACCTTGCTGCCCGGCCGCGTCTCCCCGAAACCGAGCACGACCGAGTTGTCCCCGCGCACGGCCGCGAGCACGAGGCCGGGTGCGCCGGAGCTGAGCCACATCACCCCGCCGCTCATGGACGCGGCGTCTTTGAGCACGATATCCTCGGGGCGCGCCGGCGAGGCAGCGGCAAGCAGCAAGGCAACGGCCGCGGCTACGCGGCGTGTGTTCGATGTCGGAGTCATGGGTGCTCGCAAGTCGGGGGACGATTCCCGCAGGATAGCATGACCGGGCGCCGATATAGGCTCGCCGCCTGGCTGCGTGCATGTGAAAGAGGGGATTCATCATATGAAGCCGCACTGCGACTGCGCGATTGTTGCGCCGAATCGGCGCGCTTTCCTCGCCGGCGTTGCCTCTGCCGCCATCTCTGGCAGCGGCGCGCAGGCGCAAAGCGGCGCGGCGAGCGCCGATGACGTGCGCTTCATGCGCATGGCCATCGATGAGGCCCGCCACGCCGATTTCCCTTTCGGTGCGGTAATCGTGCGGGACGGCTCGGTCCTCGCGCGCGGGCGCAACTTGGGGCGAACGACCGATGACCCGACCGCACACGGGGAGATGGTGGCGATCCGCCGCTGTCTAGCCGATCACGGCGCCGCGGGGCTGCGCGGCAGCACGCTCTACACCTCGGGTGAACCCTGCGCGATGTGCATGGGCGCCATCTTGTGGTGCCATATGGGGCGCCTGGTCTTTGCTGCCTCGGTCGCGCAGCTTGCCACCAAGATCGATCAGATCATGATCTCGAGCGCCGAGCTCCCGGCGAAGGCGCCGTTTGCGCCGATCGCGATTACCGGCAGCGTCTTGGCTGAGGAGGCCCTGGCACTGTTCGCGAAATGATCGGGCGATTGGTTATCGTTGTCATGCCCGGACTTGATCCGGGCATACGTCTTTCGTCCGCCACCATGCCGAAATTTGGAGATACCGATGATCGCCATTCGCGCGGCGAAGGCGGCGACGGTCGCGGCGATCGCCCTCTTCGCCAGCCTCGTCACTTTCGGAAATTTGACCGATTACGGGACCAATCTCGCTTTTATTCAGCACGTCCTGTCCATGGACACGATCTTTCCGTGGTCCACCATCGGCTACCGGGCAATTACCAATCCGACGCTTCAGCACGCGGCTTACACCATCATCATCGCGGCTGAGGCCGCGATCGCGCTGCTCTGCTGGATCGGCGCAGCCGCGCTGGTACGCCGGCTCTATGCCGATGCTGGTGCGTTCAACCGAGCCAAGAGCCCGGCCGTCTCCGGCCTAACCCTCGGTTTCCTGCTGTGGCAGGTCGGGTTCATGTCGATCGGTGGCGAGTGGTTCGGGATGTGGCAGTCGCAACAGTGGAACGGCGTGCCCAGTGCGTTTCGCTTTGCCATGATCATTATCGCCGTGCTGATCTTCGTGGCGCTGCCGGATCAGGAGTTCGACCGGGGAGGGCGTAAGTGACCGGACAGGCTTCGGCCTCGGAATGACGTTGTGATGCGTTGGATGTTTCTATTGAGATGCCCGGCCCATTGTGATCGATCCGAGCGGAGTATGGTTGCTCACACGTCGACCTTCAGCGCGGCGATGAAGGCCTCCTGCGGGATCTCGACCTTCCCGAACTGGCGCATCCGCTTCTTGCCTTCCTTCTGCTTCTCCAGGAGCTTGCGCTTGCGCGTCACGTCGCCGCCGTAGCATTTGGCGGTGACGTCCTTGCGCAGCGCGCGCACGGTCTCGCGCGCGATGATCTTGCCGCCGATGGCGGCCTGGATCGGCACCTGGAACATGTGTGGCGGAATGAGTTCCTTGAGCTTTTCCACCATCGCGCGGCCGCGGCTCTCCGCGCGCGTGCGGTGCACTAGCATGGCGAGCGCGTCGACGGGCTCGCCGTTGACCAGAATTTGCATTTTCACCAGGTCCGCCAGGCGGAAATCGGTGAGCTGGTAATCGAACGAGGCGTAGCCCTTCGACACCGATTTCAGCCGATCGTAGAAGTCGAACACCACCTCGTTGAGCGGCAGGTCGTATTTCACCATCGCGCGGCTGCCCACATAGGTCAGCTCGATCTGCGCGCCGCGCCGGTCCTGGCAGAGCTTGAGCACGCTGCCGAGATATTCGTCCGGGGTCATGATGGTGGCGCGGATCCAGGGCTCCTCCATCTCCTTGATGCGTACCGGATCCGGCATGTCGACGGGATTGTGGATTTCGAGCTGGCTGCCGTTGGTCAAGGTGATCTTGTAGATGACTGAGGGTGCGGTGGCGATCAGGGCGAGGTTGAACTCGCGCTCGAGCCGCTCCTGGATAATTTCGAGGTGCAGCAGTCCCAAAAAGCCGCAGCGGAAACCGAAGCCGAGCGCGGCCGAGGTTTCCATCTCGTAGGTGAAGCTGGCGTCGTTGAGCCGCAGCTTGCCCATGGCCGCGCGCAAGTCCTCGAACTGCGCGGCGTCGACCGGGAACAAGCCGCAGAACACGACCGGAATGGCCGGCCGGAAACCGGGCAGCGGTGTGCTCACCGGTTTGCGGTCGTCGGTGATGGTATCGCCGACGCGGGTGTCCGCCACCTCTTTGATCGAGGCGGTGAGGAAGCCGATCTCGCCAGGCCCGAGCTCGTCGACGTCCACCATCTTCGGCGTGAACACGCCGACGCGGTCGACCTCGTAGGCGGCGCCGGTGCCCATCATGCGGATGCGTTGGCCGCGCCGGAGCACGCCGTCGACGATGCGTAGCAGCACGACGACGCCGAGATAGCTGTCGTACCAGCTGTCGACCAGCAGCGCCTTGAGCGGGGCATCGTGGTCGCCCTTCGGCGGCGGCAGGCGGGTGACGATGCTCTCGAGCACCTCCGGCACGTTGAGCCCGGTCTTCGCCGAGATGAGGATCGCATTCGAGGCGTCGAGCCCGATCACGTCTTCGATCTGCTGCTTCACCTTGTCCGGTTCAGCCGCCGGCAGGTCGACTTTGTTGAGGACCGGCACGACCTCGTGGTTGTTGTCGATCGCCTGGTAAACATTGGCGAGCGTCTGCGCCTCCACGCCTTGGGAGGCATCCACCACCAAGAGCGATCCTTCGCATGCGGCGAGGGAGCGGTTGACCTCGTAGGCGAAATCGACGTGGCCCGGTGTGTCGATCAGGTTGAGGACGTACTCCTTGCCGTCGCGCGCGCGGTAGTTGAGCCGCACCGTCTGCGCCTTGATGGTGATCCCGCGTTCGCGCTCGATGTCCATGGAGTCGAGCACCTGCTCCACCATCTCGCGCTCCGCGAGGCCGCCGGTCGATTGGATCAGCCGGTCGGCCAGGGTCGACTTGCCATGGTCGATATGGGCGATGATGGCGAAGTTGCGGATGTTGTTGATGGCCGCGTTCATGGCGCGCGGATTAGCACTCGCGTCCGCAAGCGGCAAGGACTCCAAAGCTTGTCGCGTGTCGCCGCGGGGAGGGAGCGCGGCTCACTCCGCCGCGACCCGCTGCTCCGCCAGAATCGGCTCCATCGCGACGCGCTCTCCCTCGCGCGCCACGACGGCGTGGCCGGGCGGTACCGGGTTCCAATGCGCGCGCTCGGCATCGAGCGGCTCCGACACGATCACCAGGTTGCCTCCCGACACGCGGTAATAGAGCGAGTTGGCGTTGTCATTGGCGGCGTAGCGGAAGGCGTAGAGGTCGTGGCCGTTCGTGAGCGCGGCGGTGAAGCGCAGCGGTTCGTGATAGCCGTTGCTGCTGACCATCTCGGTCAGCGCGGCGAGCACGCGCGCGGTGGCGCCGACCGGATCCTTGTCGCCGCCGGCGCCGAGAATGGCGAGAAAGACGGCCTCCGAGTCGGTCGTGCCGATACGCGACCCGTAAAACGCGTCGGGGATGAGCGCTTCGACCCTTCGCCGCAACCGGCCCCAGTTGCCGATCATGCCGTTGTGCATGAATAGCCAGCGCCCGCAGGCGAAGGGATGACAGTTCGGCCGCGTGATCGGCGTTCCGGTCGATGCGCGCACATGCGCGAAATAGAGATGCGATTGAATGTGGCGGCAGAGATAGCGCAAATTCTCGTCCGACCAGGCGGGGCGGACCTCGCGATAAAGGCCTGGCTCGGGGTGCTCGCTGTACCAACCCATCCCGAAACCGTCGCCGTTGGTGGCAGCGGTCGATTCCAAGGCACGCTGACTCTGGACCACCAGCGAATGGGCGGGGGCGGTGACGTATTGTTCCAGCGGGATCGTTTCGCCGCGATAGGCAATCCAGCGGCACATGGAGTGTTCCTGCCTCCTTCGAGTCGTCTAGCATCGCCGCCGGATGCGGCAAAGCCATGGCAATCCTGATATGGACCTCTCCTGGACGTCGTGCCATAGGCTGCCGCCCGGATAGGGGCGAACCGGGTGCTTGCAATGCCGGCCAAGACGGAGGGGGGCCGCGGCGCCTTCGCGCGCGTCGAGCGGCTGCTCGACGCGCTCGCCGACCCCGCCCGGCGCGAGCGCACGGTGGTCGCGGTCCTCCTCGGATATGTGGCGCTCTGGACGCTTTACGGCGCCATCGCCAAGGCCAGCCAGGACATCCACGCCGATATGTCCGAGCAGTTCGCGCTCGGGCGGGAGCTCGCGCTCGGCTATCCCAAGCATCCGCCGCTGGCGATGCTCGTGGTGCGCGCCTGGTTCAGCGTGTTCCCCACCGCCGACTGGGCCTACTACCTGCTGGCGATGGTTAACGTCGCCCTTGCGCTGTGGATCGCATGGCGGCTGTCGGCGCGGTTCCTGCACGGCGAAAAGCGCGCCGTCGGGCTCGCGTTGCTCACGCTGGTGCCGTTCTTCAATTTCCACGGTCTCAAGTTCAACGTGAACACGATCCTGCTCCCGCTGTGGGCGGCAACCACGCTGTGGTTCCTGCGCTCGTCCGAGACGCGGCGGAGCTTCGACGCGGCGCTCGCCGGGCTTTTCGCGGCGGCGGCCATGTACGGCAAGTACTGGTCGATCTTCCTGCTGCTCGGGCTCGGCGTTGCCGCGCTCAGCGATTCTCGCCGCGCGGCGTATTTCCGCTCGCCGGCGCCGTGGGTGACCATCGCAGTGGGTGCGCTCGCGCTCGCGCCGCATGTCGCGTGGTTGATCGCGAACGACTTTGCGCCCTTCTCCTACGCGATGGTTCTGCACGGCGCGGGCTCGCTCGCGTCCACGCTGGCCGACTCGCTGGGTTACCTCGCGGGCAGCGCTGCCTACGTCGCGCTGCCGCTAGTCATCGTGTTCACCACCGCGCGGCCGAGCCGCGCCGCGGTCAAGGATATGGCGTGGCCGTCCTCGCCGCCTCGCCGCCTCGCCGCAGCCGCGTTCTGGGCGGTGCTGTTGGCGCCGGCCTTGATCGCCCCCCTGGCCGGCCTGCGGCTGGTCTCGCTCTGGTCCATGTCGGCTTTCACGCTGTTGCCGGTCATGCTGCTGTCCTCGCCGGGCGTTGCGCTCGCGCGCCGCGACGCCGCCGGCGTGCTCACGCTTGCGCTCGCCTTTCCCTTGATCATGCTGGCGGTCGCGCCGGCGATCGCGTTGCTGATCCACCGCGCCGGTCCGGAGCCCGCGTCTGCCCATGCCTCCGTGCTGGCAGAGCCGATCGAACGGCTGTGGCGCGAGACCACCGACCGTCCGCTTCGTATTCTCAGCGGGTTCGACGCATTGACCGACGGTGTCACCTTCTACATGCCAAGCCATCCGCTTGCCGTGCACGTGCTCGACGGCATCGCCTCGCCCGCGACGGATGAGCGCATAGACCGTGACGGCATCGTATTGCTCTGTCCCGCGCCGGCATCGTCCGCGCCCGGGGCGGATTGGTGCGCCAAAGTCGCGCTCGCGCGGGCGCACTGTTCGCCGCCCGGCAAGCAGATGGAGATCGAGGTCTCGCGCCGTTACCTCGGGATGGACGGGGAGCCAGCGCGCTATCTCGTCATCGCCATCCCGCCGCGGGGCGCGCAGGCGCCGCCGGCGGAACGGGCAACCGATTGCCGGGCGCGTCATCTTCAGGCGGGAGGGTGAGCGCGGCCTTAATCAGCGCGACAGCGTTCTCGAGCGGCGATTGGGCGCCCGCCACGGCGCGCTCGAATTGGGCGCAGCTCGCTTCGAAGCGCTCGAGCTCGGCGCGCTTTTGCTGCTCGTCGAGGAAGGAATAGCGTAGCGCGTTGCCGGCGATCGTCTTGAGCTGGCGATAGCCAAGCCCATAATCGCGCGCGGCGCGGAAATATTCGTTGGTGAGATCGATGCGGGCGATGCCGGCGTCGTCGCTCGACAGCACGATCGGCACGCCGGCCGCGAGATAGGCAGGGAGCGGGTGGTCCTTGCCGTGCACGCCGAGGATGACGTCGTTGCTGGTGAGGTTGATCTCGACCACCACCGGCCGCGCGCGCATTTGCGCGAGCAAGCCCGCCGCGTCGCGTTCGAATGCAATGCTCACGCCATGGCCGATGCGCCGCGCGCCGGCAATCTCGATCGCTTGATGGATGTGAAAGGCGAGGTCGGCGGGTGGAACGAGGCCGAGCCAGAGCTCGCCCGCGTGCAGCGCGACCGGCACGTCCGCGGCGAGAAAACGGATGATCTGCATGTGGCGGGTATAGTCGCGGCGCGCCACCAGGTAGTCTTCGGGCCCGACGAGGTTGAGCCCGACCAGCCGCGGTTCGGCCCGGATCAGCGCCACCGCGGTGGCCGTCTGAACGAAGACGTCATCAGGCGGATTGTTGCGGAAGATTTGGACGATGTAGCGGAAGGTGACGCTACAGCCGGGTTGCGGTGCGGACGCGTCGCAGCCCAGCTCGGCTCTTATCTTGCCGATGGCGGACGCCAGATCGTTGCGTTTCGTCGCAACGCAATCGGCGATCCCGCTCGCTTCCAGCGCCGCGAGCTTGGCGGCATCCTCCGTCGCTTCGCCGATCGCCTGCGCGAACCTCGCACGTTCGCTCTTGCACCACGCCGAGACCATGAACTCGACGTATTGCACGTTCTCGGCCTCGTAGCGCTTGAGCTGGTCGACGGTCATATCCACGAAACGCGAGCTGGACACCGCGTCGAATCGATCGAAGGTGGCGAAGAATTCGTCATGCCCGCTGGGCACGGCCGATCTGGGCAGGAAGTCGCGCATAGAGAGCGCATTGACGAGGCGGTCGTAGAGCTTTTGATCGCGCATGGCGTCGGCGACCGGCAGCGTTCCCGTGCGGTCGCACTGCGTCTTGGGCACCACGACGCTCTGCAGGTCGACGCAAAGATTTTCCTGCGCCGCCCAAGCGAGGAAGCGCTCCGCGTACACCGCGCCGGCGAGATGAGTGTGTAGATCGCCGCCCTTCGGCATGCGATAGAGGAACGCGCGCAACGTGGTGTGATCATCGCGCGCCGCCGCGAAGCGGGCCGCGGTCACGACCGTGTCGAATTCGCTGGCGAGTAGAATAAGGCGGAACAAGAGGATGAACGCCGCCAGGAAGACAACGGCAAGGACGACCCGGCGGCGCAAGGCTTTACCCCCGCTTTCCTCTTTCCCGTCCAAGCTAGCGGTCAAACGTGCCGAACTCAATCGCAGGGGAAAGCCGCGCGCGCCATGGCGCGGCTCGCCCCGCGCGGCCAGCTCAATATCGGTATTGATCCGGCTTGTATGGCCCCTCGACCGGCACGCCGATATACGTCGCTTGCTTGTCCGACATTCTCGTGAGCTTGGCGCCGACCTTGGCGAGATGCAGCCGGGCGACCTTCTCGTCGAGACGCTTCGGCAAGGTGTAGACTTTCTTCTCGTATTTGTCTGGATTGGTCCACAGCTCGATCTGCGCCAGCGTCTGGTTGGTGAACGAGGACGACATCACGAAGCTCGGATGGCCCATGGCGTTGCCGAGATTCACCAAGCGGCCTTCCGACAGCAGAATGATGCGGTTGCCGTTGGGGAATTCGATCTCGTCGACCTGCGGCTTGACGTTGTGCCATTTGAAGTTGCGCAGCGCCGAGACTTGGATCTCGCTATCGAAGTGGCCGATGTTGGCGACGATCGCGCGATCCTTCATCTTGCGCATGTGCTCCAGTGTGATGACGTCGAGGTTTCCGGTCGCGGTGACGAAAATGTCCGCGCGCGGCGCCGCGTCCTCCATGGTCGTGACTTCGTAGCCTTCCATCGCCGCCTGTAGCGCGCAGATTGGATCGACCTCGGAGACGAGCACGCGGCAGCCGGCCTGCCGCAGCGAGGCGGCCGAGCCTTTGCCCACGTCGCCGAATCCCGCGACCATTGCCACCTTGCCCGCCATCATGACGTCGGTGCCGCGGCGAATGCCGTCGACCAGCGACTCGCGGCAGCCGTAAAGATTGTCGAACTTCGATTTGGTGACGCTGTCGTTGACGTTGATCGCCGGCCACAGCAGCGTGCCCTTCTTCTGCATTTCGTAGAGCCGGTGAACGCCGGTCGTGGTTTCCTCGGTCACGCCGCGGATGGCTTCGGCATTGCGCTTGTACCAGCCGGGGTTGTCCTTGACCCGCTGCTTGATAGCGGCGAACAAGATTTCCTCTTCCTCGTTGGTCGGCTTGCTGATGAGGCTCGTCTCGCCGCGCTCGGCGCGCAGGCCGAGATGGATGAGAAGCGTGGCGTCGCCGCCGTCGTCGAGCACCATGTTGGGTGTGCCGCCGTCGCCCCATTCGAAGATACGGTGCTGATAGTCCCAGTACTCCTCGAGCGTCTCGCCCTTGATGGCAAAGACCGGCGTGCCGCCCGCCGCCACGGCCGCTGCGGCGTGGTCCTGGGTCGAATAGATGTTGCACGAGGCCCAGCGTACGTCGGCGCCGAGCGCCTTGAGCGTCTCAATCAGCACCGCGGTCTGAATGGTCATGTGCAGCGAGCCGCAGATGCGCGCCCCGCGCAGCGGCTGCTCGGGCCCGTACTCCTCGCGCACGGCCATGAGGCCGGGCATCTCGGTCTCGGCGATGGCGATCTCTTTGCGCCCCCAGTCGGCAAGGCTCACGTCCTTGACCACGTAGTCGGCTGGTTGGGCGCGGGCAGGCTCTGCCCGGGAAGTCTTGGCGGCCTTCGATGCAGCGCTCATGTCGGTCCTTGGCTTGTTGGGAATTGCAGCGTGCCCGCCGGCACGCCGGTCGGCGCTGGCTATAGCAGGGCCTGCCCCCTGCTGCAACGAGGATATAAAGACTTCTTTATGTCTTTAACCGACGCAAAATGGGGCCCTCTCGAACTGCCGGCGGCGGCCGCGCGTTGACCGCGCGGGGGCCGGCAAGGAGCGGCCGATGCGAGCCAAGCAGCAGCTCGATCTCGAGCTTTCTCCTGCGATCAATTCGCTCGCGGAGCTTGCCAAGGCCGAGCACGAATGCACGCGCTGCCCGCTTTACAAGGACGCGACACAGGCGGTGCCGGGCGAGGGGCGCAAGTCCGCGCACGTCATGCTGGTGGGCGAGCAGCCAGGCGATAAGGAAGACCTCGCGGGCAAGCCGTTCGTCGGCCCGGCCGGGCGGGTGCTCGACCGCGCGCTCGCGGATGCTGGAATTCCGCGCAGCCAGGTTTTCGTTACCAATGCGGTGAAGCACTTCAAGCATGAGATGCGGGGCAAGCGGCGGCTGCACAAGCGGCCCAATGCCTACGAAATCGAGCGCTGCAAGATCTGGCTCGAGACCGAGCGCGCGCTGGTGAAGCCGGTGGTCATTGTCGCGCTGGGCGCCACGGCGGCGCGCAGCCTGCTGGGACGCGCGGTTACCATCGCCAAGGTGCGAGGACAGACGTTGCGGCTTGCCGACGGCACCGCCGCTTTCGTTACGATCCATCCCTCTTGGCTGCTGCGCATGGAGGACGAGGCCGACAAGGAGCGCGAGTACAAGAATTTCGTCGCCGACCTGCGGCCGGCGGCGAAGGTGCTGGAAAAAAAAGTCGCCTGAACGCGGTGCGGCGAGGAGCTATTCTTCCTCGGTGAAGCGGCCGCTGACGAGGGCCGCCAGCGCATCGACGACCGCGGCCGCATCGCGTCCGCTCGCTTCGACGGTGATCGTCGTGCCGGGGCCGGCGGAAAGCATCATCAGCCCCATGATCGAGGTGCCGCCGACGACCTCGTTCCCGCGTTTGACCTTCACCTCGGCATCGAACTTCTCCACCGTCTGCACGAATTTTGCCGACGCGCGCGCATGCAAGCCCTTCTTGTTGCAGATTTCGAGCACGCGCACGACCAGCGCCTCGTCCGGCGGATGCTCGGCGGAGGAGCGCTCGCCCCCAGGTTCGCTCATTTGCCGGTGAGAACGCGGCTGGCGATGGTGATGTATTTGCGGCCGGAGTCCTGGGCGGCCGCGACCGCCTCGGTCAGCGGACATTCGTCCCGGACCTTCGCAAGCTTTACCAGCATCGGCAGATTGATGCCCGCGAGCACCTCGACTTTCGGGCGCCCCATGACCGAGATAGCGAGGTTGGAGGGCGTGCCGCCGAACATGTCCGTGAGAATCGCCACGCCTTGACCGCTGTCCACGCGCTTGACCGCTTCGATGATGTCGTTGCGGCGCTGTTCGACGTCGTCGTCGGGCCCGATGGTGACCGCCTCGATCTGCTTCTGCGGGCCGACCACATGCTCCAGCGCCGACCGGAACTCGGCGGCAAGGCGCCCGTGCGTGACGAGTACGAGGCCGATCATCAAACTCCCCGCCGGCGCGTCCCGCTTGCACCGCACGAAAGGGCGCCCATCATCACCATCCGAAGCCCGTACGCAAGGGCCTTTCTGGGGCTTTTGGGGTCGTGTTGCATCGCGGAATTCTCGCCCGTCCGGGCGCCTGGGAGGAACGGCATGTTCCGTCCGGCCGGTTAATTTTGTGCCGCCGCCCGGGGCCGCAAGGACTCATGACGGAGGTTTAATGTCACCGTCCGGTGATCGCAGCAGGGCGAGCACCGGGGCGAGGGGGGCGGTGCCGGGCGGGAGCGCCAGTCGTCGCAACGGCACCCCAAGCAGCACCGCCTCGCTTGCCAGCGGCATGCGTTCCGCGTCCTCGGCCGCCAAATCGACCAGGAGACCGACGACGGCAACCGGCTCATAGTCGAGGCGGCGGACGCCGAGGCCGCGCACCTCGATCAGTCCCGCCAGCGCCGCGGCGGGGCGCACCAGCAGCCGGCCATGGTGGGCTTCGAGGTGGACGCGGTCGTCGCCGACGAGGCGCGCGAACTGCAACAGCCCCGTGTCTGCCGCCTGGACGAGGCCGAGCGCAAGCTGCGACTTGCCGGCACCCGCCGGTCCGCGGATAAGCACGGCGCGTCGACCTGCCAGCACCGCGGAGGCATGCACGGTCGGAGTTTGGGCCGCCATTCACATGGCCGGCAGCCGCACGATGAAACGCGCTCCGAGCACGACAGCCGCCTCGCCCGCAGCCGCCGCACGTTCCCGGTTCTCGGTCCGGATGCGGCCGCCATGCGCCTCGATGATGTGCTTGGAGATCGACAGTCCGAGGCCCGAATTCTGTCCGAACGGCTGATGCGGCCGGTGCGTGTAGAAGCGCTCGAAGATCTTCTCCCTGGCTTCTTCCGGCACGCCGGGCCCGTCGTCATCGACGATAATCTCGATCTCGTTGCGTAATCGCTGGCACGTCACGCGCACGGTGCCGCCCGGCGGCGAGAACGAGCGGGCATTGTCGATCAGATTGTCGATCACCTGGCCGAGCCGGGAATCGTTTCCCAACACCATGAACGCGGCACCCCGCCCGCCCTCAAAATTCAAGGTGACGCTGACGCCGTCATCATGCCGCTCGTTGGCCACGCTGACGACCGTGGTGAGGAGCTTGCCGACATTGACCGGTTGCGCCTCCTGCCGCTGCATCTCGGCATCTAGCCGGCTCGCGTCGGAAATATCGGAGATCAGCCGGTCGAGCCGCTTGACGTCGTGCTGGATGACGGCGAGCAGGCGGTCGCGGCTTTCGTTGGTCTTGGCAAGCGGTAGCGTCTCGACCGCCGAGCGGAGCGATGTGAGCGGGTTCTTGAGCTCGTGCGACACGTCGGCGGCGAATCTCTCGATCGCTTCGATGCGGTTGTAGAGCGCCTCGGTCATGGCGCGCAGCGAGCCGGAGAGATGTCCGATCTCGTCGCGCCGGTGGCTCAGATCGGGGATTTCCACGCGCGAACGGATGCGCCGCCGCACCAACTGCGCGCTCTCGGCCAGTCGCCGGACCGGGCCGGCGATCGTCCCCGCGAGCAGGAACGACAGTACCACCATCACCCCGGCGGCGATGAGGAACACCTTGAAAATGGCGACCCGCTCGGCCCCTACCATGTTGTCGATGTCGGCGCCCTGGGTCGAGAGCATGAGCGCGCCGCGCACCGCGCGGAAGCGCTGTACCGGCACCGACACCGACACGATGACCTCGCCGCGTTCGTTGATGCGCACCATGCTGGACTTGAAGCCCTTGAGTGCGTTGGCGACCTCGGCGTAACCCTTGCCGTTCTGCGGCTCGAGCTCGCGGTAGAGCGGCAGCGTGCCGCGGCTGAACCAAGTTCGGATGGTGACGTAGACGCGCTCGAGAACGCCGGGCTTGCGGGTGGGCGGCGGCAGATCAAAGCGCAGCACGTCGTAGAGGTTGCGGCTGTCGAGAATGAGAACGCCGGCGCGGTCGTACATGCGCGCGCGGGTATTGGTGGGCGAGACGAGGCGCCGCAGCACCGGCGCGACGCGCTCGGGGTTGATCGGGAATTCGAGCCCGGACAGCGCCTCCTCCGAGGGGCCGTAGCTTTCGCCGGCCTGCAGGTCGAGCAGCCGCTCTGGATCCATGGTGTTGGTGTCGGTCTCCACCGCGGCCGCGGCGGCGACGGCGCCGGCGATGATCTCGCCTTGCACCAGCAGGCTCTGGATGCGCGCGTCGATCAGACCGGCGCGGAATTGCGACAGATAGAGAATGCCGATCACGAGCGCGAGCAGCCCGGTCACATTGAGGAAGATGATGCGCCGGCTCAGGCTCGAAAAGGTGACGCGCGCGAACAGTTGCCACCCGCGCAACAACAGCGCGGCGAAGCGCCTTCGTCCGGTTGTCGCGAGCGAGGCGCGGTCATCGCGCCGCTCCAGCTCGACCTTGAGGCTCTCGAGCGTGCGATCGAGTTGGCTCAGATTGAACGCGGCCGCGCGAGCAAAGCGCTGCCAGTGTTGCGAGACGAGGTCGACGGATTGGCGCAATGCCGTGCTTGCCAGCGAAAGCGGGCTCTCGTCCCCCTGCTTGAGGCCGCGCAGGCTCGAGAGTGAAAGGCGATGGAAAAGCGTGCGGCTTTGCAACCACAGGCGATGAAGCCCGCGCCCGCGCTCGGCGAACGCCGCGTCATCCGGCGCCTGCGGCTCGGGGCCGATCTTGCTTTCGTTCGAGGCGCGCGAAAAAAACCCGCGGACCGAGCGCGACCAGCCTTTCAACCGCTCGCCGAGATAGCGTGCGCTTTCAGCGAGCGACGACTTGGCGTCGCCGCGGTGTGCCGCGACGTCGGTCTTGAAACTCTCCGGCGTTCGATTGAGCACAGTCGGTCTGTCGGTTACGCGCCCCCACCGCGGGCCCCGCCGGCGCCGATCCTAGGCGGTCGAGCCCGGTCGCCAAACCGCTCCTGACGTCACATTTCTTTGAACCGATAGCCGACGCCATAGAGCGTTTCGATCATGTCAAAATCGTCGTCGGTCCCCTTGAACTTCTTGCGCAGTCGCTTGATGTGACTGTCGATCGTGCGGTCGTCCACATAGACTTGGTCGTCATAAGCCGCGTCCATCAACGCGTTGCGGCTCTTCACCACGCCGGGCCGGCTCGCCAGTGCTTGCAGGATCAGGAACTCGGTGACCGTGAGGGTCACCGGCTCGTTCTTCCACGTGCACGTGTGACGCTCGGGGTCCATACGTAACAGGCCGCGTTCGAGCACCTTGGCGGCATCGGTCTCCTTCGGCGCGCTGCCGTCCTTCGGCGCCGAACGGCGCAGGATGGCTTTGACCCGCTCGACCAGGAGACGCTGCGAGAACGGTTTGCGGATGAAATCGTCGGCGCCCATTTTGAGGCCGAACAGCTCATCGATCTCCTCGTCCTTGGAGGTGAGGAAGATCACGGGCATGTCGGACTTCTGGCGCAGCCGCCGCAAGGTTTCCATCCCGTCCATGCGCGGCATCTTGATGTCGAGAATGGCGAGATCGGGCGGCGACGTCTTGAAGCCGTCGAGCGCGGACGCGCCGTCGGTGTAGGTCATAATCCGGTAGCCTTCGGCCTCAAGCGCAATCGAGACCGAGGTCAGGATGTTGCGATCGTCATCGACGAGAGCGATGGTCGGCATGAGCCCCTAATCCCTGAATTCGCCCTGGCGACTCTGAAGCCCCCAAAGCACGGCCGAAATGTGGCGAATCCCTGGCAAAGGCATGATTCGTCAGGGAGTTTCTAGCATAGCGCACCGGCGATCATGCCCCCCGCTCAAGCTGGCGCGCCGAAAATCGAGCTTTTCCTCCCGGCTTCGCTGAGCCGGCGGCGCTTGGTAACATCCTTTGGCGGAGACGCCAAATGCAGCCGAGCCCCGATTTCGACCCTGTCATGGCCGCCAAGAAGCTGTTGCGCGAGGGCCGCTCGGGAGCCCTGGCGACCCTGATGCCGGGTTCGGGCGACCCTTATTGCTCGCTGGTAAATGTCGCCACCGCCGCCGACGGCGCGCCGCTGTTGCTGATCTCGCGCCTTGCCGTCCACACCAAGAACATTCTCGCCGATCCGCGCGTGTCGCTCATGCTCGACGAGCGCAAGCCGGGTGATCCCTTGCAAGGCGCCCGTGTCATGCTCATGGGCACCGCGGCGACGAGCGACGATCCGGGTGTGCGCCGGCGGTATCTCGACCGTCAGCCCGAGGCGGACATGTTCGCGGGCTTTGCCGATTTCGCCTTCTACCGGATGTCGCTCCAGGCGGTGCATCTCGTTGCCGGCTTCGGCCGCATCGTCGATCTCGCGCCGAAGCAGGTTCTGACCGAGACCGGCGACGCCGCCGAGCTCGTTGCCGCGGAGCCCGCGATCATTGCCCACATGAATGGCGACCATGCCGACGCGGTGCGGCTTTACGCCACCAAACTGCTCGGCGCGCCGGACGGCAACTGGCGCTGCGTGGGGTGCGACCCGGAGGGGCTCGAGCTGCAGCTCGAGCGCACCGCGCTGCGGCTGCCGTTCCCTCAGCGGGTGCGCGCACCGGACGCGTTGCGCCACGTGCTCAAGCAAATGGCGGAGGATGCGCGGCGCGCCGCGTGAGCGCGCCGTTGCGGATGAAGAAGGGAGGGCGCGATGCGGCGTTCCATGATGGTCTTGGCACTCGGGCTCGTCGCGGGTTCGGCCTGTGCGCAGAGCAACGAGCCACTTCTCTTACGCGGGATGGGTTCGTTCCACATCGGCGGACGGGTCATCGAGATCACGGGGGAGCCGACCAAGGAGGTCGTCTTCACGCCCGGCGGCGTGCCCGCCAAGATGGATCCCAACGGCAAGTACCAGGTCGAGCAGATGTACGTGCAGTACTTCCTGCCGCAGAACCGCAGGGGCAAGCTGCCACTGCTGTTGTGGCACGGCGGCGGCTTGACCGGCGTGACCTACGAAACCAAGCCCGACGGCGGCGAGGGCTGGCTCACCTATTTCATCCGCAAGGGCTGGGACACCTACATCTCCGACGCGGTGGAGCGCGGCCGCGCCGGCTGGACCAACACGTTGAAGGGCGATCCGTTGTTCTTGCCGGTCGGCGATCCGTGGGAGCGCTTTCGCATCGGCCCGCCCGGTTCATGGAATGAGGACAAAGCCAAACGCGCGAGCTATCCCGGCGTCCAGTTTCCGATCGAGGCGTACGCGCAGTTCATGAAACAGGCCGTGCCGCGCTGGCTCACCACCGACGAGCAGATTGTGGCCGCCTATATCGAACTCGTCGACAAGGTCTGCCCGTGCGTGGTCCTGGTGCACAGTCAGTCGGGCTCGTTCGGCTACAAGGTGCTGGAGGCGCGGCCGGAGAAGGTCAAGGCGCTGGTCGCCGTGGAGCCGACGCTCGGCGGCGACCGCAATAAGGTTGATGCGATCAAGGGGACGCCCATCCTGATGGTTTACGGCGACAATGCCAAAGACCATCCGCGCTGGTCGAAGATCCGCCAGGGCGGCGTCGATTACGCCGCCGCTCTCAAATCCGCAGGCGGCAGCATCGATGTCGTCGATCTGCCGGACGTCGGCATCAAGGGTAACTCGCACATGGTCATGATGGACAAGAACAGCGATGTCGTTGCCGATCTCATCCAGAAATGGCTTGTCGGCAAGGGATTGGCGGACTGAGCCGTGCTGTTGCGGCGCAGCATTGACAGTTGCGCGGTGCTAATTATAGGTCGCGGGATCGGGCGGCGGGCGCTATCATTGATCCTTACATACATGTGCGGCGGGGACTAGGTTCGGCGGCAGCCGGCTGCGTCGTGGAGGTCTTTCGTGCAGGAAACGGGTTTGCGGAACCGCGCCTATGGCGCTGACCGATTTGGCTTCAAGGGCCTCACCGCAGTCCATTGGAATCACACCGCGCCGTTCCTCTACGAGCGCGCGCTCGGCGGGCACGAAGCCACGGTCGTGGACGGTGGCGCGCTGTGCGCGGAAACCGGCGCTCATACCGGCCGATCGCCCAAGGACAAGCATACGGTCGTCGATGCATTGACCGAAAACACGGTGTGGTGGGGCGGCAATCGCAAGATCACGCCGGAGAACTTCCAGCGGCTTTATGACGATTTCATCGCGCACGCGCGCGGCAAAACGTTGTACGCGCAGGACCTCTATGGCGGCGCCGATCCGAAATACCGCATCAAAACGCGCATTTTCACCGAGCTTGCCTGGCATTCCCTTTTCATTCGCCAATTGCTGATACGCCCAGACCGCTCCGACCTTCCCGATTTCGTCCCCGATCTCACCATCGTCGATCTGCCGTCGTTCAAGGCCGACCCCGAGCGCCACGGGGTGCGTACCGAGACCGTCATCGCCATCGACTTCAGCCGCAAGATCGTTCTGATCGGCAACTCCTCGTATGCCGGCGAGATGAAAAAGTCGGTGTTCACAACACTCAACTTCTATTTGCCCGCCCAAGGCGTGATGCCGATGCACTGCTCCGCAAACGTCGGCAAGGATGGAGACGTGGCGCTGTTCTTTGGCCTTTCCGGGACCGGCAAGACGACGCTGTCCGCCGATCCGAACCGCGTTCTCATCGGCGACGACGAGCACGGCTGGGGACCGGACGGCGTGTTCAATTTCGAGGGCGGCTGCTACGCCAAATGCATCAAACTCCGCGCCGAGGCGGAGCCGGAAATCTACGCTGCGACCAACCGCTTCGGCGCGGTGCTGGAAAACGTGGCGTTCGATCCGGATATGCGCATGCCGAACTTCGACGACGAGGGCAAGACGGAAAATACGCGCTCGGCCTATCCGCTCGAGTTCATGCCGCTCGCCTCGCGCAGCGGGCGCGCTGGACACCCCAAGAACATCATCTTTTTGACCGCCGACGCCTTTGGCGTGATGCCGCCGATCGCCAAGCTCACGCCGGCGCAGGCGATGTACCATTTCCTCTCCGGCTACACCGCCAAGGTCGCCGGCACCGAGAAGGGGTTGGTCGGCGTCGAGCCCGAGTTCTCGACCTGTTTCGCCGCGCCGTTCCTGCCGCGCCCGCCGGCGGAATACGGCAAGCTGATGCGCGAGTACATTTCCCGGCACAAAGTGGATTGCTGGCTGGTCAACTCGGGCTGGACCGGCGGTATTTACGGTGTCGGCCGGCGTATGCCGATCAAGGCAACGCGCGCGCTCGTCACCGGCGCGCTCGACGGTTCGCTCAAGGAAGTTGGCTTCCGCACCGATCCCTATTTCGGTTTCGCGGTGCCGACATCGGTGTCCGGGGTCGAGCCGCACCTTCTCTATCCGATGAAGACCTGGAAGGACAAAGCGGCGTTCGACGAAACCGCGCGCAAGCTCGTGCGCATGTTTCAGGAGAATTTCGTCAAATACGAACAGCACGTCGACGCCGACGTGCGTTCCGCCGCACCCGAGGCGCGCATCGCGGCGGAGTGATCTCAAGAGCAGTTACTTTCGACTCGCCATGCCCGCCAGGCAGTCAAGCTTGCGCAGACTGCCAACTTGTCTCCGCCCGACCATGACGCAGGCCTTCCTCGCCGGCATTTAGCCCTGCGCCGGCGAGAGGCGATTGAAGCGCTCCTTCTGCTCGTCGCTGAGCGAGCCATAAAATCTCTCGAGCGCGGGCTGCACGGTTTCGACCGCCCGGCGCATGGCATCGAGCCGTTGCTCCATCGCTTGCAGCCGGCCAACCACTGTGAGCGCCCGGTCACTGGGGCATTCCGAATTCAAGAAATTGGCCGCCTCGGCCGTGGCGTCCTGCAGCTCCTTGAGCGCGCCGCGCTGCGTTTCGTCCGGCTCGACCACCCGGTCGATCCGGTCCAAGGGGACGCTGGCGAGGCCCGAGGCGTGCTGGCCGCAAACTTGCGTCAGGTTGCGCTGTCCCTGCTGCTGACCCGCCGCATCGGGGTTGAGCGCATTGAAGCGGGCCTTCTGCTCGTCATTGAGTGAGTTGTAGAATTTCTCGAGCACGGGGCGCACGGTGCGCACCGCCGCCAACATCGCATCGAGTCGCTGACCCATCGCCTCGATCCGCCCTACGGGTGTGCTCGGCAGCGCGGTCGGACACGCCGCCTTGAGCTGGCCGAGCGCCTGCGCGGTGGCATCCCTGAGCTCGTCGAGAATGGCGCGTTGGTCGTCGTTCGGCTCGACCGTCTGCGAGATGCGCTCGATCGGCCAATCGGTCAGCCCGGCGGTCTGCCCACTGCAGAGATCGGCTTCGATGCTTCGTCCGCCGGCAATTCCTCGCGCCGCGGAGCGGCCACGCGCGGAGCCCTCGCGAGCGTAATCGCCGCCCTGGCCGCTCGGGCCGACCGATGCATAGGTGCCGCCATAGCCGACCGCGTAGGCGCCGAACATGCCTTCATAGACGTCGTCGTAGGCGTAGGGCCAGAACGTGTCATAGGCATAGGGATAGAAGGTGTAATCGACGAAGTCGGAATAGGCGTATGGCCAGAACAACGGTCCGACCCAGCCGATCACGATCGGATGGCTGAAGCGCCGCCGCCATTGCGGATCGAAGAAGCGGCCCTGGAACGTCGAGCGCGCGAGCGTGCGCGCGCCGGCATCGCGCGCGGTGGCGAGATTGGCGTAGCTCTGGTTGCGCAACGCGCCGCCGGAGAAGGCGCGCGGGTTGATCGCCGCGCGGGCGCGCGTCGCGGAGCGTGGGATGGTGCGCGCCGCCTCGTTCGGCTGCATCACGCCCTGTCGCGGGGCTGCGTTTGGTTTTCGTGCAGCTGCGGTTGGCTGGGCCGGGTTTTGCCGGGGTCCGGCGTTACGGCCGCCATGCGCGGAAGGGGCTGCGGCGAACGCACCGCCCGGCCCGGCTGCGGGACGCGTCGCCTGGTGCGGCGCTGTGCGAGGCGCTTGCTGCACGTGCCGCGGCGAGGGAGCTTGCGTGGGCGCGGCACGCGGCGAGGCGATATGTGGCGCAGCACGTGGCGCCTGGCGCGGTGTGGCGACATGTGGCGCGGGCGCGCGGCGGGGCGCGGCGATGTGTGGGGCGGGTGCGGCATGCGGCGCGGCGATGCGCGGGGCCGCGACATGTGGCGCTGGCGCGGCAATATGTGGAGCAGGCGCAACATGCGGGGCAGGGGCCGCGCGCGGCGCAGCCGCCGCGTGCGGCGCGGCAGCTGCAGGGCCGCCGTGCCCGCCGCCTGGCTTTTGCGCTTGCGCCGCGCCCGGCGTTGCCATGGCAGCGCAGACGATGAACAGTCCCGCGATGCGAATATTGCGCTGGAACATGGCACCACCTCTCGAGTCGTCCGTCGTCAAATAACGTCTGAACGGCGGGACAGTTTCGCACCGCGCGGCCCACGCGCACGATCGTTCGATGACCAACTGTTCAGGATCGCCTGACAGGGAACTGACGAGTGAGTGCTATGTGGTTCCAGGGGTTCGCGAATGGAGCTCGGCTCCATGGCGCATCGCCGAGGACGCGCGTGAGGGCTTTAGGCCCCCTCAGGGCGCGTCACCGCATCATCAGCGTTCCGGCGCCGTGGTCGGTGAGCAGCTCGAGCAGCACCGCGTGGGGGACTTTGCCGTCGAGGATCACCACGCCCTCGACCCCCGCTTCGAGCGCATAGATGCAGGTCTCAACCTTGGGAATCATGCCGCCGGAAATGGTGCCGTCGGCGATCAGAGCGCGCGCGTCGTCGGGGGACAGCTGTTTGATCAGTTTGTTGGATTTATCGAGCACGCCCGGCACGTCGGTGAGCAACAGCAATCGCTTCGCCCTGAGCGCGCCGGCGATGGCCCCGGCGAAGGTGTCGGCGTTGACGTTGTACGTGCCGCCCTGGGCCGAGGCCGCGACCGGGGCCAGCACGGGAATGAGCTCGCGTCCGAGGATCTGCGCGAGCACGGTGGTGTCGACCTTCTCGGGTTCGCCAACGAAGCCGAGGTCGACCACTCGCTCGATGTGGGACTCGGGATCGACGACGGTGCGGTTGAGCTTCTTCGCGAGCACCATGTTGCCGTCTTTCCCGGTCAGGCCCACCGCCTTGCCGCCGGCCGCGTTGATGAAGCCGACGAGCTGTTTGTTGATCGAGCCGGCGAGCACCATCTCGACGATCTCGATGGTCGCCGCGTCGGTGATGCGCAGCCCGCCGGCGAATTCCGACTTGATGCCGAGCCGCTTGAGCATCTCGCCGATCTGCGGGCCGCCGCCGTGCACGACCACCGGATTGATGGCGGTCTGCTCCATCAGCACGATGTCGCGGGCGAAGCTTTGCGCCATCTCCTCCTCGCCCATGGCGTGGCCGCCGTATTTCACGACCACGGTCTCCTCGTCATAGCGCTGCATGTGGGGAAGCGCTTCCGACAGGACGCGCGCGATATCGTGGGGCGAAATGGTCATCACGGAATTTCCCGGCTCCGGCGCTCGCGCCGCGGACATGAATGTGTCGCTTGCGCCTTTTAGCGAGCCGGTGACCTGCGCGAAAGAGGCTTGCGCCGCTGATACCGTCGTGTTTTCGACTTGTTATGCCCCGCGCTCGTTAACGAGCTGCGCCATGGCGGCGCGCAGCTCGGCGATGCCGGCGCCGGTGCGCGCCGACGTCACGAGCACCTGCGGATGCGCCGCCGGGTGCATGGCGAGCGCCGCCTCGGTCGCCGCGAGGAGCGCCGCGCGCTCGTCCTCCTTCGCGGCGTCGGCTTTGGTCAGCACGATCTGGTAGTTGACCGCCGCTTTGTCCAACGTCTCGAGCACGTGCGTGTCGATCGTCTTCAATCCGTGGCGTGCGTCGACCAGGAGATAGACGCGGGCGAGATTGGCCCGTCCGAGGAGAAAGGCGTGGATCAGCGCGGTCCAGGCGTCAATCTTTGTCTTCGCCGCGGCGGCGTAGCCGTAGCCGGGCATGTCGACGAGGGTGAGCCGCGACGGCCCGGTGAAGAAAACGAGCTCCTGGGTGCGGCCGGGCGTATGCGAAATGCGCGCGAGCGCGCGCCGCCCGGTGAGCGCATTGATCAGGCTCGACTTGCCGACGTTGGAGCGGCCGGCAACGGCGATCTCGATGCCGCGCATCCGCGGCAGCGACTCGGCCGAGGCCGCGGCGGCCATGAACCGCCAGTCGCCGGCGAACAGCTTGCGCCCGGCCTCGATGTCGGCGGAGGTGAAATGAACGGCCATTGACGCTGACCTGTCCATGCCGTCATGGCCGGGCTTGTCATCGCAGGTCGGGTTTACTCGGCCCTCACCCCTGCGCCTTCTTCTTGGCGAAGGTTCCCTTGAGATTATCCCACAGCTCGATCTTGGCGCCGTGCTTGTGCATGATCACGCTCTGCTGGATCACCGACAGCGTGTTGTTCCAGGCCCAGTAGATCACCAGCCCGGCCGGGAAGCTCGCCAGCATGAAGGTGAAGATGATCGGCATGTAGTTGAAGAGCATCGCCTGCGTCGGGTCGGGCGGCGCCGGATTGAGCTTCATCTGGAACCACATGGTCACCCCCATGATCAGCGGCCAGGCGCCGAGCAAGAGAAACGTGCCGATCAGCGGGACGTGCGATGGATCCCAAGGAATGAGCCCGAACAGATTGAACACCGTCGTCGGGTCGGGCGCGGCGAGGTCTTTGATCCAGCCGAAGAACGGCGCATGTCGCATCTCGATGGTGACGAATAGCACCTTGTAAAGCGCGAAGAAGACCGGGATCTGGATAACGATCGGCAGGCAGCCGGCGATCGGATTGATCTTCTCCTTCTTGTAAAGCTCCATCATCGCCTGCTGCTGCTTCATCTTGTCGTCGGCGAAGCGCTCGCGGATCGCCATCATCTCCGGCTGCACCGCCTTCATCTTTGCCATCGAGGCGTAGGATTTGTTGGCGAGCGGGAAGAAGAAGGCCTTGATGATGACGGTGACGATGAGAATGGCCACGCCGAAATTTCCGACGAGGCGATAGATCCAGTCCATCGCCAGGAACAGCGGCTTGGTGATGAAATAAAACCAGCCCCAGTCGATGAGCCGGTCGAATTTGTTGAGCTTGAGCCGGTCGTTATAGCCGTCGACGATCGATACCTCCTTGGCGCCGGCAAAGAGCCGCCCGTCGACAGCGGCGCTCCCGCCCGGCGCGATGGTCTGCGCCGGGCCGAGATAGTCGGTCTGGTAGGTCTTGATGTTGCCGATCGTGCCGGTCGAGAATTTTGCATTCACCTGCATGCTGGTGTCGGGCAGGAGCGTCGCAGCCCAGTATTTGTCGGTAATGCCGAGCCACACATTCGTCGCGCTGAAGGACATCTCCTTCTGCTTCTCGATGTTGGCGTAGGTCTCCTCCTGCAGCCCCTTGTCGCCGAACACGCCGATCAGGCCCTCGTGCAGGATGTAGTAGCCGAGCGTGTGTGGCGTTCCGTGGCGCGAGATCAGCGCAAACGGGTAGAGCGTAACCGGCGCGGCGCCCTTGTTGCTGACCTCGTCCTTAAGGGTGAAGAGATAGTTCTCATCGACGGCGATGGTGCGCCGGAATTGAAGGCCCTCGCCGTTGTCATAGACGAGCGTCACCGGTCGGCCGACCGAAAGCGCGCCCGAGCCTTCCTGCTGCCAGAGCGTATCCGGCCCCGGCAATTTCACCGGCGTGCCGCTCGGGGCGGACCAGCCGAATTCGGCGTAAAACGGATTTGGGCTGCCGGACGGCGCGAGCAGGATGATCGGCGGCGAGTTCGCATCGACGGTCTCGCGATATTTGACCAGCGACAGATCGTCGATGCGTCCGCCCTTAAGCGCAATCGAGCCGGAAAGGCTCGGCGTCTCGATGCGCACGCGCGGCGAGGCGGCGAGCGCGGCCTCCCGCGTCATCGGTTGCACGGCGCCCGGCTGCGTCGCTTGCGGCGCGGCGCCCGGCGCCGAAGGGGCTTGCGTCGTGCCGCCTTGCTGGGGAACGGGAGGCGGCTGCTGCGAACGGTCCTGCGCCTGCTGCTGCTGGATCTGCTTCTGCTTCTCCATCTGCGGCAGGCCGAAATAGAACTGCCACGCGATCAGGACGAGCGCAGAGAGCACAATGGCGAGAATGGTGTTCTTCTGGTCGGTCATTTGTAAACTCGCCGCAGCGCGCGCTCGAAATCTTGCGTCATTTGCTCAAACGGCAGCGAGAGGGCGGCACGCCGTCCGATCAGCACATAATCATGGCCGCGGGAAAGACTAGTCGCGGCTGATAGCCTCACCACTTCCTTGAGCCGCCGCCGTACCCGATTGCGCTCGACGGCGGTTCCGATCTTTCTCGATGCGGTGAAGCCGACGCGGATCGGGCCGTCGTCGCCGCGTTTGCGCGCCTGCAACACAAAAGCCGCCGTCGGGACCTTCACTCCCGTCGCGGCGGCCAGGAAATCGGCGCGATGCCTGAGCCGCTGCATGGCACGAGCGCGCCGCGGCGGGCGGTCAGGCGCTGAGCCGCTTGCGTCCGCGCGCGCGGCGCGCGGCAACCACCTTGCGCCCGCCCTTGGTTGCCATGCGGGCCCGGAAGCCGTGGCGCCGCTTGCGCACCAGATTGCTCGGTTGAAAGGTCCGCTTCACGGCTCGTTCTCCGCTGGAATCGCCCGCCCGCGCGGCGTTGGGCCTGGCCCTTGCATTCGCCCCGGATTTGGCGGGATTCGCCGGGTGCAGAAACTCGCGGGCTTATACGGGAGAGCGCCGGTATTCGTCAATGCGACCGCCGCCGCGACGCCACAAGCGCGTGAGCGCGCCTCACAAGGCGGTGAAACCGCCGTTTCGAGGCTCGCGGTCGGCTAAGATCGCACCCACTTGCGCCGGGCCTGCCGCCGAATGTCGCCGCGGCCGGATCACGGTCTTGGAACCGACCATGAGCGACGACAAGCATCCGTCACCCGCGGCCGCGAGCGCAGGACGGTCGAAATTTCCGCTGCGGCGGTTCGTGCCGCTGGTCATCGTCGTTGCCGCCTCGGCACTCGTGTTGGCGATGGGCTGGCAGCGCCAGCTCTCGTTCGGGTCGTTCGTGCGTCATTACGAGGCGCTGCGCGCGTTCGTCGGCGCGCATGAAGTTTCAGCGGTCGCCGCCTACGTCGCGCTCTATATCGCGGCAGCCGCGCTGTCGATCCCGGTCGGCGTCTATCTCACCTTGGCCAGTGGAATTCTCTTCGGCGCCGTTCTCGGCGGGACCGCGTCGGTCGTGGGCGCGACGATCGGCGCGATTTGCATCTTCCTCATCGCCAAGAGCGCGATCGGCGACTATCTCCTGCGCCGCGCCGGTCCGTTGGCACAAAAGCTGGCGCGAGGCTTTCGCGCCGACGCGTTCAGCTATCTCCTGTTTCTGCGGCTGGTGCCAATCTTCCCGTTCTGGATCGTCAACCTCGTTCCAGCGCTGGCCGGGGTCAAGCTCAGGACGTTCGCCGCCGCGACCGCGCTCGGCATCATTCCCGCGACCTTCGTATTCGCCTTCGTCGGTGCAGGACTCGACAGTGTCATCGTCGCGCAGCAGGCGGCCTACCAATCCTGCCTCGCAGCGGCGCGCTCCGATTGCCGGCTCGCGTTCCACATCGACACGGCACTCACGCCCGAGCTTCTCGCGGCTTTGGCGGGGCTCGGCGTGCTCGCGCTCGTCCCCGTGCTGATGCGACGGCTGCGCGCGCGTTCGCCGGCGGCCGCCTGCGAGCGCGCGGATCATGCGTGATCTTTGCTCCGCGTCATGTCCGACTCCGTCCGCCGCCGTCATGGCCGGGCCTTCCCGGTCCCTGCTCGTCATGCCGGCCATGACGAGTAAAGAATTGAGCGATAGTAATCGGCGTCGTCAGGAGATCGCATGGCGGAACGTCTCACCCCTGACATCTGCGTGATCGGCGCGGGCTCGGGAGGCCTCTCGCTCGCCGCCGCCGCGGCCGCCTTTGGCGTGCCGGTCGTGCTCATCGAACGGGGCAAGATGGGCGGCGAATGCCTCAACACCGGCTGCGTTCCCTCCAAATCGCTGATCGCCGCCGGCAAGCGTGCGCACGCCATCGCCGATGCCGCCGCGTTCGGCGTGTCGACGCAAGCGGCGGAGATCGACTTTGCCAAGGTTCAGCGGCACGTGCACGGCGTCATCGCCGCGATCGCGCCGAACGATTCGAAGGCGCGCTTCAACGGCCTCGGCGTGCGGGTGGTCGAAGGGGCCGCGCGCTTCAAGGATCGCGGAACCGTCGTTGTCGGCACAATCGAGATCGCGGCGCGGCGCTTCGTCGTCGCCACCGGCTCTTCGCCGGCGCTTCCCCCGATCGCCGGGCTCGACGGAGTCCGCTATCTCACCAACGAAACCGTCTTCGATCTCGCCACGCGGCCGGAGCATCTCATCGTCATCGGCGCGGGTGCGATCGGCCTAGAGCTGGCGCAGGCGTTTCGCCGCCTCGGCAGCGCGGTCACGGTCCTTGAAGCGGCGCAGCCGCTCGCGCGCGAGGACAACGAGTGCGCCGCGATCGTGCTCGACGCGCTCGCGCGCGAGGGCGTCGCCATTCGCAGCCATGTCGTGGTCGCGCGTCTGGAAGCGGCGGCCGGAAAGATAAAGGTCGTCTTCGGCGACGGCGCGCCGGCCATCGAAGGAAGCCATCTTCTGATCGCGACCGGGCGCAAAGCGAATATCGAGGGCCTGGGGCTTGAGGCCGCCGGCATCGCCTGCGACCGCAACGGCATCGTGGTCGACAACGGCCTCAAGACATCGAACCGGCGCGTCTATGCCATCGGCGACGTTGCCGGTCGGGGCCAGTTCACCCATCTCGCGAATTACCAGGCCGGACTCGTCATCCGGAACGCGCTATTTCGGCTGCCGGTGAAGGTGAACGCGGACCTCGTGCCGCGGGTGACCTTCACGGACCCCGAGCTGGCTCATGTCGGGCTGACCGAGAGTGAGGCACGCTCGCGGGGGATCACGCTCCGCGTGCTGCGCTGGCCGTATCACGAGAACGACCGCGCTCAGACCGAGCGCGAGACCATGGGGCACATCAAGGTCTTGACCGACGGACGCGGCAAGATCCTCGGCGCCACCATCGTCGGCGCCGCCGCCGGGGAGCTGATCACCACTTGGACGTTGGCGATCGGCCGGGGACTGAATATCCGGGCGCTGGCCGGTATGATAGTGCCATACCCCACCTTGGCGGAGATTGGAAAACGCGCCGCGGTTACATATTTCCTTCCTACTGTGACCAGTGTTTGGGTGCGGCGCGTCATCGCTTTGCTGCGCCGTTTGGGCTGAGCCGGGGCACGAGGCTTTCATGGACATGATCCGTCGACCTGTTGCGGCGGACGCATCGGGCCGCCCGCGCGCGCGCATGGGCCTCTCGGGCAAGCTCCTCGTTCTCACGCTATTGTTCGTGATGATCGCGGAAGTGCTGATCTACGTGCCGTCGATCGCCAACTTCCGGCTCAACTGGCTGCAAGATCGCCTGTCGGCCGCCTATACCGCCGCGCTCGTGTTCGGGACTGCGCCGAGTGGGGAGGTGCCCGAGCCGGTCGCGCGGCAGATCCTCGAGAGCATCCGCGCGCACGCGGTCGCCCTGAAATTTGGGCAGCAGCGCCGGCTGCTCGCAGCCGGGAACATGCCGGGCGCGGTCACCCACGACATCGACATGCGCGACATGCCTTGGCACCGCGCCATCATCGAGGCCTTCGACACGCTCATTTGCACCGACGCCGACGTGATGCGAGTGGTCGGCCCGGCGCCGATGGGCGGCGAGTTCGTAGAGATCGTGCTCGACGAGGCGCCGCTGCGCAAGGCGATGGTGGACTTCTCCATCCGCATCCTGATCCTGTCGCTGATCATCTCCGCGATCACGGCCACGCTCGTCTATTTCGCGCTCCACCGCATGCTGGTTCGGCCGATGCGGCGCATGACCGCCAACATGGTGGCGTTCCGCGCCGATCCGGAGAATCCCGCGCGCATCATGGCGGCCTCCCAGCGCAGCGACGAGATCGGCACCGCCGAGCGGGAGCTCGCCGCCATGCAGCTCAACCTCGCCACCTTGCTGCAGCAGAAGAACCACCTCGCCGCGCTGGGGCTCGCGGTCTCCAAGATCAACCACGACCTGCGCAACCTTCTCTCCTCGGCGCAGCTCTTCTCCGAGCGGCTGGCGAAGATTTCCGACCCGCACGTGCAGCGGTTTGCGCCCAAGCTCATGGTGGCGCTCGAGCGCGCCATCGCCTTCTGCCAGTCCACGTTGTCCTATGGACGCGTGCAGGAGGCGCCGCCCGAGCGGCGGCTGATCTCGCTCGAGCTCCCGGTCGAGGACGTGCGCGAGACGCTGGGGCTCGATTCCACCTCGCGCGTGCGCTGGGTCACCGCGATCGAGCGCGGCGTCACGGTCGATGCCGATCCGGATCAGCTCTTCCGTATTCTGCTCAATCTTGCCCGCAACGCGCTGCAAGCGCTCGAGACGCGTGAGGCCAAGGACCCGGGGCACGATCAGATCCGCGTCACCGGGCGCCGCGAGGGCGCGGTGGTGGTGATCGAGGTCTCCGACACCGGGCCGGGGCTTTCGGAGAAGGCGCGCGCGCATCTGTTCGAGGCCTTCCAGGGCTCGACCCGCACCGGCAGCGTCGGGCTCGGGCTTGCCATCGTCGCCGAACTGGTGCGAGCGCACGGCGGCGAGGTCCGCCTGGTCGAGGGCACCATCGGCGCGACCTTCCGTGTCTCCATCCCCGACCGTGCGGTCGATCTCGACACGCGGCGCGAGCGCGCGAGCGCGTGAGGGGGGCGGCGGGCGTGGGATCCTCGGTGGAATGATGCGCACAGGAGCGCGTACAATCCCGGCCGCGCTGCGTCATTGCCGGGCTTGACCCGGCAATCCATCCTCTTGGCAAAGATTCTTCACAAGCGCGATGGACCACCCGAAATCGGGTTTACCCGATTTCAGGTACTTCAAGTGCGCAAGTCGGATATCCGACTTGCGTGGTCAAGCCCGCGGGTGACGGTCCGGAGTCCCCTTCAACCCGCGAACAAAGGCCGGCCAACTTGCCAATGCCGGCCGAAGCCTATAGCTAGAGCCCGTTCCCGCCGGATTTGCCCCGCTCTGGGAACACTTCCCGCGCGATGCGCAAGACGCGCCCGTAGCTCAGCTGGATAGAGCACCAGACTACGAATCTGGGGGTCAGGAGTTCGAATCTCTTCGGGCGCGCCAAAAACTCTGTGGAGTCGATCCCGACGCCAACCTGCCGGGTCGGTCTGAACTGCGCAGATCTCAACGTCTACAGAGAACGGGGGTGCGCCGCGCTGAGCGCTTGAGCAGGCGATCATTTTTGCCTGACTCTCAAATCGCCTAGCTTGACTGCGGCGTATGCGCCGGCGAAGAAGCCGACGAAGCTAGAACCGATCGTGATGATCCACGGCGGATCTATTTCGGACAAAACCCCGATGTCGATCAGCCAGGCCTGCAACACGGCACCGCCAAGTGTACCGGCAAGCCAAAACACGATCCAAACCACAAGAATGAGCGCCGGCTGCAAGGCCTCTTTCATTATCGCTTCCAAAGCTTGATCAGTTGCAGGAGTAGACCCTCGAGCGCCACCACGCCTTCTTGCTGACCCGGAAGGTCGGCAACCCTGTGGTCGAATGACGCTGCACTGCGACGAAATTTGGGAATTTCGGGGGATGTGACGCGGATCACAAACGCCCCGTGCTACTCCATGCCATGCTTTCACCGATGCCCCTTCGGAGTGGAGGCGTTATGAAAATTACAAGCAGACGCGCAAACCTGTTGGCGTGCTTGGCGCTGGCTTTCGGATACGTAGCGATGGTTTCTGCCGCGAGCGCAGAGGGTTGGTACTATATCAATCGCCAGCCGGCTTCGCTCGACATCGCACAGGTCATGGCGGCGAGGGGCTTGCCCTTCGGTTATTACTGGCTTCAGCCCAACGGCAATTGGGGATTTGAGGGCAGCTCCGATGTTGTCGGAAACATTTACGGGCGGCGTCCGAGCCTGTCGGAGCGCGGGCGATTATATGGCCCGGGCGAATTGATGCGATAACTCGCCCATATAGCGAAAGCGCCGTCGCGACGCACTTCGCGTCAAGAGAGCACGCAGCGCCTGCCAGAGTTCAGCTTGTCAGGCGGGACCGGCGCTCATTTTCGTTTCTCCTCGAGATGGGCATCGAAGCCCGCAAGCAGACGCGGGACTTCAATCAAGCCGCTTCTTCGTGGTGAGGCCGCTCGCCTTGTCCCACTCGTCCGGCGTCATCCTTTTCTCGGTGACGCCGAAGGTCCAGATATGGCCTTCCGGGTCGCGGGCGCGATAGGTGCGGTCGCCGTAGAACTGAGTCTGGGGCTCCTGCAGGATCTCAGCACCTGCTTTGCGCGCGCGTTGGCAATGGGCGTCGATGTCCTCGCCTTGCGCTAGCTGCACGTGGACCGTCTGCGTGTTCTTCCCGCCGACAGATTTCGGACTCTTGTGATCGGCGCTCCACTCGTTGCCGACCATGACGACGGAATTCCCGAAGGTCATCTCAGAGTGCGCGAGATTGCCGTCGCCGTCGAGAAGAACGAAGAGTGGCTCGAAGCCGAACGCTTTTTCGAGCCAGCGAAAGGCGGCCTTCGCATCTCGATAGCACACAGCGCTTGACAGCCCTTTGGGCCGGTAGGGGTCAGTCATGGTCGGTTCCCTTGAGCAGCGGTCGGCATGGGGATTGCAGTTTCTCCGAATATTGCGTCAGCGAATTGAACTTTTGCAGCCTCGAAAAGTTATATCCGGTCGGAGATGTCAGACTCATGCGGTCGGAATCAGCCATTGCTTTGCTGTGCTGCATGATGTTGGCCGCATCGGTCTCTAGCTCCGCCCAACCTGCCAACCCATTGCAGCCGCCGTCCGCATTCGCCGGGATCTCCGATCCTGGCGAGCGTTCACGCGCCCTTTTTGCCGAGGTGGCCAAGGTGCTGACGCATCCCCGCTGCATGAACTGTCATCCCGCGACGAATCGTCCAACGCAGGGAAACGATAAGCATCCGCATCAGCCGCTGGCGACGCGTGACACGCCATGCGTGACCTGTCACACCGACAGGAATTTCACGCTGCACGAGGAGGCATCGTATCGCAGCATTCCGGGCCATCCGCGCTGGATGGCCGCCCCGATCGAGATGGCATGGGAAGGCAAGTCGGTGGGCGAGATTTGTCGCCAGGTCAAGGATCCCGACCGCAACGGCGGTCGTAACCTTTCGCTCCTCCACGAGCATCTGGCGCACGACGATCTCGTTGCATGGGGCTGGCAACCGGGCGCCGGACGCGATCCCGCCCCTGGCTCGCAGGCGCTGCTCGGCGAATTGGTCCAGGCGTGGATCGACACCGGAGCACTGTGCCCGTAGGCGGGGCCGGCGACGGCGCAGTCTAAGTCGGCAACCGCTGGAAGTCCGCTGGTGCGGGTCTCGCCAAGCCGCACCGTGCCAGATCTCATCGATGCCAAGTCGCCATGTGCTCGGCGTGCGTCGGGCCATAGGCGCCGCCGCCGAAGAATCGGTCGTAGTAATCGGTATCGATGTGATGCGCCTGCATCACCCACATCAGATGCATCGCATCGGTGCCGCCGGGAAAGCGACCATAAGTGTCGTAGATATAGTTGCAGACCGCCTTGGTGCAGGCGATCCCCTCGGCGCTGATGCGGACGGTACCGGCGCGATGCTCCTCGTCCGACACGCGATGCGGCACTGGTGCCGTCGCCGCGCGCGGCGTTCGCGAAAAAACCGCGTCGACCGCCGCATCCATGGTCGGATAGTAAGGTGGACAGCTTGCCTCGCACACACCGTCGAGGCCGATCGGATTGCCGAATCCCGAACCTGCCTCAGCCGCCACGATGCGAAAGCCCATGCGCTCAAAAGTTTCGAACGACAGGAATCCGCAATGCTGCCATCCCCCGAGCCCGAGCGCCTCGGTCGCGAGAAACATGTTCTGGCAGATCGCGGCGGGCTCGCTGAAGACGTAGTAACAGGCCTGACGCTCGAGGATAGAGAGTGGCAGGACTTGTTCGGCGTTGAGAAATCCGTCTTTGAGCCAGGGTTCGGTACCTGCTGGGCGACAGCCGTGACGGTCATCGACGATATTTCTGCCGCCCCTTTCGGATGCATAACGGCGCAACGTCGGATCGACAAATTGTGCGATCAACGAGATCAGCGATGCGCTGACATCGCAGACGGGTAGGAACAGGGTGGAACCCGGGCGGTTCGAGTCCCAGAGGTCGTGGCCGCTCATCGGCGGCACGCGGCGGGGAATGTCGAGCCGACCAGACTTAAGCGTGCGACGCCGGGCACGGTAAATGTCGAGGAGCTTACTGCGGTCCTCCCCGGTTTCCACCTCGCGCAGCTTGCTGGGCGCGACCTTGTCGTCGAGGACATAAAACCCTTCGTCGTTGGTCAAGAACAGCGCGGTTTGGCCGCCGGCCCGTGTCGTCGGAAAGGTGCGGCCGCTTAGCCGAGGGTAGGGCGCCGGCGTCGGCAGATCCCAGAACGCGAGCCCACTGAATCCGGCGCCCGCGCCGACCAGCAGTGCTTCCTCGAGTTCGGTCAGTGGCACCGGCGCGTGCGCGGACTTGTAGCGGAAAGGGCCCTCTGGCATCTCGAAGCCGAGGCCGAAGCGACGGGAGCGCCGGTGGTAGAGCGCCTCGAACAGCGGATAGGTCCAGGCTTGGTCGAGCGGTGCGGACGCGGTCATTTTCTCGATCCTTGCCGGTGTGCGGTAAACGAGGGGGCGCGCCGTCATCGGTGATGACGATGGTCGCAGGAAGCCGCAGCCGGCTTTGCCATTGCGCCATCTCGGGTCGGAGAGATCAACGCTTCTGGCAAAGAATATATTTGCTTAGTGCGATCAGAGGTTCGGATGGACCCCTTGCCAGCCGCGGGCGGCCTGCGTCATTGCGTCCCGCAAGCGAGAACAGCGAGCCCTCCGTGTTTAGAGGGACGCGGGCACCGCAGTGGTTTCCGCTTCAGCCAAAGCAACTCCAAGAATCGCCCGCATCTGCGCCGCGCCGGCCGGCGTGATCGTTACAGCGCGGCTGTCGCGCTGGCGCGTGATCCAGCCGCGGTCGAGGCAAAGGCGCAGCAGGCAGGCGCCGACATGGCCTGCGAGATGGTAGCGGCGTTCCGTCCAGTCGAGGCAGGGCCGGCAGAAGACGCGGCGGCTCTTCGCGGGCGCGGTCAGATCAACGCCGAGCTCGGAAAAGAAGGTGAGGCCTGTGGCCGTCACCTCTCCGCCGTCGTGGTCGAGCGCGATGATGCCGCGCTGCGTCAGCGCGTCGGCCAGTCCCACGCCGAGGCGACCCGCAAGATGGTCGTAGCAGGTCCGCGCCGTGCGCAGGCCCTCGTCGCAGCGTGCCACCGGCCGGCCGCGCCGCGGTCCATGCGCCGAGACCGCCATGACCGATTCGAGCATCTGTGCGACGAGCGGCGAAGCGAGCCGGTAGTAGCGGTGGCGCCCCTGTTTTTCCACCTCGAGAAGATGCGCCTGGGCGAGTTTGCCGAGATGCGAGCTCGTGGTCTGCGCTGAAACGCCGGCCGCGTAGGCGAGCTCGGAGGCCGTGAGTGCGCGCTGGTCGAGCAGCGCGGCGAGGATGTTTGCGCGCGCGGGATCTCCCACCAGGTTGGCGACCTCGGCAATATGCAATCCGGCGCCCATTCGGCCCTCCTGATCTGGTGAAACTTCGAACCTTCCTCCGAATGTAACAGATCCTAGTTCGGATCGTTGCATTGACGGTTCGATCGCGGTCGAAAGGTTCGCGGGCGACCTTCGGCCGCTTCCCGCGTTATCAAGACAAAAGAATTCTTCCCGCCGGAGAGGAGCGACATGCTCAAACCCAACGTGCCGAAGCTCGATCGACGCGAGGAACACTTCTGGGTTTGCGGCCCGCGCGCCGGAATGCAGCTCTTCCTCCGCCGCCTGTCGCCGGCGCAGCCTGCGCCGAAGGACCGCATCGTGCTCTCCGTGCACGGCGGAACTTTTCCATCGGCGCTGTCGATCGCGCATCGGTTCGATGGGGAGTCGTGGCGCGACGTGCTGTGTGCCGCGGGCTTCGATGTCTGGGCATTCGACTGTTACGGCTTCGGCGCGTCCGACCGCTATCCCGAGATGCGCGAGCCGGCGGTGAAGAATCCGCCGCTCTGCCGCGCCCCCGAGGCTGCGGAGCAAATCGCCGCGGTGGTGCGCTTCATCCTCGACCAGCAGGCGGTGCCGCGGCTCTCGATCATTGCGCATTCGTGGGGCAGCATTCCCGCCGGGCGCTTCGCCGGTGCGAATCCGGCGCTGGTCGATCGTCTCGTGTTGTTCGGTCCGGTGGCGAGGCGGCCGCCGCGGCGCTACGAAAAGCCGCCAAGCGCGCCGGCCTGGCAGATCGTGACGCTCGAGGCGCAATGGGCGCGCTTTACCGAGGACGTCCCTGCGCAGGAGCCGCCGGTGCTTTCGCGCGCGCATTTCGAGGCGTGGGGCGAGCGCTACCTCGACAGCGATCCGGACAGCCATCGGTACGATCCGGTCGGCGTCAAGGTTCCGACCGGCCCGTTCAACGACATCATCCATGCGTGGCACGGCGAGCTCGCCTACGACCCGACGCTCGTTCAGGCGCCGGTCGCGATCATTCGCGGCGAGTGGGACGGCGTGATCCCGGATGAGGACGCGCGCTGGCTGTTCGATGCCTTCACGGCGGCACCGATCAAGCGCGACATCAAGCTCGGCCGCGCGACCCATCTGATGCATCTCGAGGCGATGCGCTACGCGCTCTACCGCGAGAGCACCAGCTTCTTGCTCGGCGGCGACCGTCCGCCGATGCGGCAGCCAGCGCCGGCCCGCTGAGCCGCGATTGCGCCGGTGCGCGTCGGGCGGCGCATGGGGGGAACGCAAGAAGCGCTGGCGAGGGAACGCAACAACAGGAGCGCGAGCGATGTTTGCGGTGATCTTCGAGGTGCAGCCGAGGGCGGAGAAGTTCAACGACCATCTCGATCTGGCCAAGTTTCTGAAGCCCAAGCTCGAAGCGATCGAGGGCTTCATCGACAACGAGCGCTTCGAGAGCAAGCGCAGCAACGGTCGCGTCCTGTCGCTCTCGACCTGGGCCGACGAGAAGGCGGTGATCCGCTGGCGGACCCAGGGCGAGCATCATGGTGTGCAGGAGAAAGGCCGCTTCGAGGTGTTCGAGGACTATCATCTGCGGGTCGGCGAGATCACTGCCGACACCGGCCCGCCCAAGGGCACCGCCGTCAGCGAGCAGCGCTTCGACGCAACGGAGGTTGGCAAGGTCAAGGTTGTCACCATTACGGAACTCGAGCCGCGGGAAAAGCGCGCACTCGGCGCGCAGGCCGATCAGCCCGGTGCCCATCTCGGGCTGCGCGCCGGCACGGACGGCTCATCGATCAGGAGGTCTTCGAGAGCGGGATGTCCGATCACCGCGAAGCGCCGCAGTTCTATCCCGATGTGAAGCGCCGTGCGGATGCGATGCCAGCAGCGGGCAGGCGCGCCGTCGGATAACGGGCGCCTAGCTGCCCCATCAAGGCGAGTGATCCGGCGTCCTTTGGCCCGACGAGATATCGCTAGGCCTCGCCCGGTGCTGGTCTATCAGCTGAGTTGACCTGCGGTACTCGCAGCAAATGCCGGAATCCGGCGGGCTTAGCTCGGAATGTGAGCATGCTCGCGGGCGCGTGTTGCGTTATAAGGAGATCGAACGGTCAAAGTGCGATTGGCGGTAACGGAGGGG
This sequence comes from Xanthobacteraceae bacterium, assembly GCA_035693615.1. Lineage (GTDB taxonomy): Bacteria > Pseudomonadota > Alphaproteobacteria > Rhizobiales > Xanthobacteraceae > VAZQ01. Next base: position 6,332 of record DASSGH010000024.1, on the reverse strand, counting down.
GATTTGCCATGAGGCGGGCGATACTGCTTCTGTCCATTGCTCTGTGCGGCTGCGCTGCCGATGATCAGATGAAAGTTCTGGCCACCACCCCGGAGGGTATCGAAGCGTGGGCCTGGACACAGGCTTACTCAAAGCAGGCGATGACCGAGATGGCTCAACAGTATTGTCAAAGGGATGGGAGGAACGCGCAGATCAAGGACTCCGAAGTCGCCGAGAAGGATCTCCTCAAGGGTAGTCGAGTGGTCTACCGCTTCAACTGCGTCCGGTAGCAGCGTGGGGCTACCCGCATCGGGGAGCACCCATCCGCACGCCGCGCCCCGCTAGCCGGAGAAGAAACGGTCGATAAGCACCCCGATTGCGACACCGGCGAGGGCGGCGGCGATCCCAATTGAAACGGTCTCAAGCACGGTGCGAGTTGCGTTGCGCCTTGCGATTTGCGCTCGACCGACACCGAGAGCGACGAGCAGGGCTACCGTGAGTGCCCCGGAAATTATCCTTGCCTGCAATATGGGAAAGAAGACGAACGGCAGAATCGGGACTGCGGCGGCGAGAAAGTCTGCAAGCAGCATCCAGAGTGCCTGCTCCAAGGGATTTAGCGGCGTTTCCGGGGTGCCCTGCAAGGCCCGCAAAAGCCGAAGCGTGGCGACGGGATCGTCTTGCATGGCGACGGCGACGGCATTGGATTGTTCAGAGGTGAGACCGGCTTTCGCAAGCCGATTGCAAAGAGACCTCACGGAGTCCGCGGCAGTGTACGAGGAGCGGAGTGCCGCGGTTTCGTCTCGTGTCGTCTCGGCGTCGAGATAGACGCCAGCCATCATCGAGACGGCCGCTGCGACGGCACCCGTCGCGCCGGCGATCAGCACGGTTTTTGTGTCGGTGGTCGTAGCGGCGACGCCAAAGATCAAACCGAAGATGGAAACAGTGCCGTCTTCCATTCCAAAGACGATGGTGCCGGCTGAATTTCTAAATGAGTTACGCAGCCGTTCTAAGATCGAGCCGAATTTCATCCGTGAGCCCCTCAGCGACAACGTGAACGGAGTAACTCGATGCCGGCAAGAGCATATCCAGGCGCCATTAGGATTGCAGTAGAGTTCAGAATGCCAGGCATTCATCGCCAATTTTGGTAAGTTCGATGGAGGTCGTCACGAGACGACAAAGTCCCACGGCCATGCCCACACGGTTCACCCGACGCCAGCTCCCCATGATTGGTGCGTCAGCCCTAGGGGCATCCGCGATCGCCGACCCCTCGCTCGCTCAGCCGCGCGACGGTGCAGCTGCCGGATGCGAACCCTCGCGCGCTTTTCCCCCGCGCTTTCTCTGGGGGACTGCCACCGCCGCCTATCAGATCGAAGGCGCCGTCAGCGAGGATGGGCGCGGCCCGTCGATTTGGGACACGTTCACGCACACGCCCGGAAAGATCCGCAACGACGAGAACGGCGACGTTGCCGACGATCACTACCACCGGTACCGAGACGACGTGTCGTCGATGAAGGCGCTCGGCGCCACTGCGTATCGGTTCTCGATTTCGTGGCCGCGGATATTCCCGCAAGGCACCGGCGCGCCAAATCCGAAGGGCCTCGACTTCTACGACCGGCTCCTCGACAACCTCGTCGCCAACGGTATCGCGCCGTTCCCGACGCTCTATCACTGGGACTTGCCGCAGGCACTGCAGGATCGCGGCGGGTGGGAAAGCCGCGACACCGCCGAGGCATTCGCGGACTATGCCGGGTACGTCGCCGAAAAACTCAGCGACCGGGCGACGCATTTCTTCACGCTCAACGAGTGCGCGACGTTCGTCGAGCTGGGCCATGCGACCGGCGTATTCGCGCCGGGGTTGAAGCTGCCGCCCGGCCGGCTGAACCAGGTTCGGCATCATGCGCTGCTCGCGCATGGGCTTGCCGTCCTTGCGATCCGTGCACGTTCGCGCGCGGGCACGCAAACCGGCCCGGCGGAGAACCTCAGCGTCTGCGTGCCCGTCATCGAGACGCCTGAGCATATCGCGGCGGCCGAGCTCGCCACCCGCGAGCTCAATGCGCCCTACTTGACCGCGATCATGGAAGGCCGCTACCGCGAATCGTTCCTGGCGGCTGCCGGTGCGGACGCCCCGAGGGTCGCCGCCGAGGACATGAAAACGATCAGTGCTCCGGTCGATTTCGTCGGCATTAACGTCTATCTCCCGGGCAGCTATGTCAGCGCGTCCGACGCGGCCCCCGGCTTCGTCTCGGTGCCATTCCCGGCCAAGTATCCGACGATGAATTCATCATGGCTCAAGATCGCCCCCGAGGCGCTCTACTGGGGGCCGCGCAACGTGGCCAGGGTGTGGAATGCGAGCAACATTTACATTACCGAGAACGGCTGCTCAGCAACCGACGTGCCGGCGGCGGACGGCCGCGTCTACGACACCGACCGCATCATGTTCTTGCGCAGCTATCTGACGCAATTGCAGCGCGCGACGGCCGACGGCGTGCCGGTACGCGGCTATTTCCATTGGAGCCTAATGGACAATTTCGAGTGGGCCGACGGCTTTGGCACCCGTTTCGGGCTCATCTACGTCGACTATGCCACCCAGCAACGCACGCCGAAATTGAGCGCATCGTTCTACCGGGAAGTCGCCGCCCGAAATCGGCTCGTCTAGTGCGTTGCGCACGGAAATCTTCTGGCGTGCCTTAGACCATGATTATGCGTGCGCAACGACATGCTGCAGATGTCCAGTCTTGATCCAGAGCCGCGCGCCCGCAGTGCTGGCGACGGCCGTCAGATGGGAGCCTTTCGGTAGCCGTAGCCAGGAGTGCTGAACGAACGTCTCGCCTCCTTCTTGAAACCCTCCTTCAAGCACAAGGGCTTCAAAACCGCCCGGAACGTCGAGCACAATGTTGGCGTCTGCGCGCCACTCTTCCAGGCGCACGTCTTCGCGACCATCGCTAAACAGGGGGATGAGCGTCACACCCGGCCGTCCCGCCGGTGGCACAGCGTCGACGAGCGTCGTATCGATGGTGACGTGCGAGCGGTCGGCGGGATCGAACTGAAAAAGCTTCACGAAGATCGTGCAGCCAGCCTGCGAACGCGGAGTATGGCGCGAGGTCGGCGGATTGCGCACGTAACTGCCCGCCGGATAGTCACCGCGTTCGTCCTGAAATGTTCCATCGAGAACGTAGAATTCTTCGCCGCCGGGATGGGTGTGCGGCGAAAAGGCGGTACCGGGGGCGTATCGAACAATCGACGTTGCGCGAGCGACCTCGTCACCGATGCGGTCAAGCATTCTGCGCTCGACGCCCGGCATTGGCGACTGTACCCAGCCCGACGCTCCCGCATGGACCGAGGCACGCTTGGTGAAGTCGGCGTTGACCCGCATGATCGCTTGCTTTCGTCTCTAACGCGACAGGCGTTCTCTTGCCATCAGTCGCCGGAAATATTTGCAACGGAAGAACGTCACCAATTCGAACGAACCGGCCGCCGATACAATGGCCGTACTGATATCCAACCTCGCGGACTCAACGGTCAACTAGGTTTTCTCCTTTGTGCCGCCATAATCGCAGCGCCATCGCACGGCAATCCACTTCGGATGTTCGTTGATCCACTGCGCGATGTAAGGTTGCGCATTCATGACGCATTGATTGAGCGACATGCCAGCTGAGAACGAAAGGTGCTCATCTTCGCACTGACTAGGTAGCGCCAATGCACAGACGGTTACGACCAATTCGATTAGGCCCATTACAATTCTCCGGTGGCGCCAATTCTATGAATACGTAGTATCGCTCTCATCAATTTCATCGTTTCGGATAATATTTGGCCCCTTCCAACCATCTACGAACCGTGGGGCCAGCGTAGCGTTCTTAGTGCTTCGCCTCCGCGCTTGCAGCGTCACTGCTGCATTGGTCTGGACGCGGTTTCGGGCCGCGCAGGTCGAGTGGCACCTTGCAATTGTCGACTCGCTGCTCGTCGCTCGCCTTACCGCCGAGCCGCTCTTTAGCGGTGCGGACCGGCTGGACATGATTCGCTTCGCCCTCGGCACGCGATGTCGCACTTGGCGTTGCCAACGCCGCCAGCAGGAGAAGTATCCCCGCCATGACGCGGACCGGAGGAGGCAACCTCACCCGAAGCAAATGAAACATCGGCGCGTCTTCTCGGAAGGGTGGACTGGAGCCCACGCTCCCTCAAGCGGGTCTACTTGGGCGGGTCACTTGGGCGGGGCCGGCACCGCCGACGAATGGTGGTCGACAATCTTCCAGTCGTTGCCGTCCTTCACATAGGTGAAGCTATAGCGCGCCGGAATCGATTTGGTTTCGCCGTCTTTGGTGTAGGAGAACGTGTAATAGCCTGTGTTGACGGCAGTGTTTCCATAGACGCGGATCAACTGGTCGCCGAACTTCACGGTGGCCTTGGGCAAGGCTTGGAAGGCGCCGACAAAGTAGGCCTTCAGCGCGGCAGGGTCCGACCGTACCGTGGGTGACAGCGTGCCCCACAAGACGGCATCTTTGTCATAAAGGGGCAGAATGGCATCCGGGTTATTCTCGGCAAAGACCGTGGCCCACTTTTGCCCTGCAGCCGCGACGTCTTCCTGCGGGCCCGCCGCGGCGCCTTGCATCGAAACGGCCAACACCAGCAGGACACCGCTGATCCAAAGACGTGATTGCATCATGTCCTCCCTTATCCTTGCGGACATTCCACGAATGCTGATGTGAATTGTAGCGGGGTTCTGAATTGCTCGGTAGCTCTGCTTTTCTTCCGCTTTCCTGTGGAGCGCTTGCGCGGCGGCCCGCCCCGATCTAACCTGTGCGATGAAACGTTAGGGAAGACGACCAATGGCCTGGACAACTCCGACCCTCGTTGAGATCTGCATCGGCCTCGAGATCAACGGGTACCTGCCGGCTGAGTTCTGATCCGCCCGCATTGCGGGGGTTTTGAGCCGGCAGCTCACAAGTCGCTGCGACCGCCGGCGCTTCGGGCGGGGAGGCGGCGCCACTGTTCAAATTGCCGGGCCTATCAAGCCGTGCGGCGGTGAGGTCGCTTCGGCGGGATTTCATCGATCTCGCGAGCCTATGCGGCGCTGCGTGAGAAGATTTCCGCGGACGTCAGCTGTTGCCGGGCTTGGGGAACGATGCCGCGCAAGCCCGGACAGAGCATTCGGACCAACAGCCCCGTGGCGTTATCGAGTTCCGCAATAGTGCATAAGCCGCTCGGCCTGTTGGCCGAGCTCACTCATCGTTGTCCGCTCGGCTGCCCCTATTGCTCGAATCCGCTCGCGCTCGACGGCAGAGAGGACGAACTCGATACCGCGAGCTGGCTGCGTGTCTTCCGCGAAGCGGCCGCGCTTGGCGTGCTGCAGGTGCATTTGTCGGGCGGCGAGCCGGGGGCGCGGCGCGATCTCGTGGACATCACCGCCGGGGCCCATGCGGCTGGTCTTTACACCAATCTCATTACGTCGGCGGTCGGCATCACGGAAAAGACGCTCGGAGCCTTGGCACAGGCCGGACTCGACCATGTGCAGATCTCGATCCAAGACAGCAATGCTGCGTCCGTCGACCACATCGCCGGCTACGCCGGCGCATTTGCAAGAAAACGGGCACTCGCGACCGAGGTTCTGCAGCACAAGCTCCCGCTTACCGTGAACGCGGTCGTGCATCGTGCCAACATCGATAGGATCGCCGAGATGGTCGATCTCGCGCTCGCGCTTGGCGCGGGCCGCGTCGAGATCGCGCACGTGCAGTATTACGGCTGGGCGCTCAAGAACCGCGCCGCCTTGATGCCGACCCGCGAACAGGTCGAACGGGCAACGGCCGTGGTGGAGGAGTTACGCACGCGTCAGCATGGTCGCATCGTCATCGATGCGGTGGTTCCGGACTACTATGCCCGCTACCCGAAGCCGTGCGTCGGCGGTTGGGGCCGGCGTTCGCTGAACGTGACGCCGGCTGGAAAGGTGCTGCCTTGTCACGCCGCCGAGTCGATCGCCGGCCTTACATTCTGGAACGTGCGCGAGCATTCGCTCGCCGACATCTGGTCGAACTCGCCGGCCTTCAATGCCTTTCGCGGCACCGCTTGGATGAAGGAGCCGTGCGCTAGCTGCCCGCGTCGCGAGCTGGATTTCGGCGGCTGCCGCTGCCAGGCCTTCGCGCTCACCGGTGACGCTAGCGCAACCGATCCCGTATGCCATCTCGCGCCCGACCACGCGCAGCTCGCCCGACTTGCGGCGATTCGGACCGACGCGCCTTACGTCTATCGGCGCCTGCGATCGGGTCGTCCAGCGAAGGTTGCCGATGCTGCTGGCGCGCTCAGTAGAGAACAACGCTCCTGATGCTCTTGCCTTCGTGCATCAGGTCGAACCCCTTGTTGAT
>DASSGH010000023.1:0-2718 GCA_035693615.1 Xanthobacteraceae bacterium | reverse complement strand
CCGTTCGCCGCGCTCGATCGAATCAAGCCTTCGGGTTTCGCGGTCGATCGCCCTCAGCGCCAGCCATGACGATAGCGCCGCGACGTCGACGGTGCGATCGAGCGCATCGGGCGAACCGGCGGCGAACAGCTGAATTTCCGGACGGCTGGTCACGGATCCGGTTGCCGTCGAGGCGAGGCTGGCGCGAATGTCAGCCTGGTCGGCCGTAATGTCGTATCCGCCCGAGATGATGGCGCGCGCGCCTTCGGCATCGAGCGTGGTCGCGCCGACGCGAATCCGGCCATCCCTGATATTGAACGGAATTTGCGCCGATGCGACCGACAAGGAGCCGCCCGACAGCACGGGCTCGACGATCTGCCTTAGTCTGTTGTCGTCAGTCGCCTGCCCATTGTCGCTGGCACGGATAGCGACATCGAATGCGCGCGGATCCAGACCGGCAACGCGGGAGGATTCCAGCGTGAGCGTTCCGCTTCCGGATAATGCCCCTGTCAGCGCCGAGGCGCTGCGGCCCTGGCTTGCCAGTGTCATCTGCATTGACACGCGCCCTGCGGGCATCGTCAGGGCACGATAGTGCAGGGCCTTGCCATCGACATCGGAAAATTGAACGCGCGCGTTCAGCGCAATTCCGTTCGCGCCCGGCCTGGCGTCGATACTAGCGGTCGCCTCGCCGCCGCCGATTCCGCCCTTGATGGCATCGAAGGTCAGCGATTGGCCGTCGCTCTTGACGGTACCGCTGGCCGGGCGCAATTCGCCGCCGCCGGGAAGCGCGCCGCGCAGCGCCTGAAATGCGATGCGGCCGCGCCATCCCTTCAACAGCCCGGCACCGAGCGGCTCAGCCGCGTCGTGTCCGGCCGCGCCGATGGCGAGCGCAAATGCCGGCGCGAGATCGAGCGTGTCGAGGCCGATTTCACCCTCGAAGTGCTTTTCGTCATCAAGGGCCAAGGCGATGCGGCCGCGCAGCTGCGAGCCGGCTATCGTGCCGCCGAGGTCGTCGAAGGTCAGCTTGTTGGCGGTCAGCGACGCCCGCGAGGACAGGCTGATATTTTGCGCGAGCGAATCTGAAGGCTGCAGGTTGAACAGCGGGGCGAGATTGACGCCGCGAACGGCGAGGTTGACATTGGCCTTGGGCTCGGCCCCCCACGGTTCGGCCGTACCCTGCGCGTCAGCATCGAATCCAGCTCCCGACATTTTGGCCTTCAGCCGCAGCGGCGCGCGCCACACACCGGCCACCGATCCCTCGAATTGCGCCGCGCCTTCGCCGCCCGCGATGACGCGGTCGAGCCCCAGCAAGGCAAGCAACGAGCGGCCGCGCTCCGAGGACAGTTTCGACTCGATGCTGAATTCGCTGCGTTGGAGCGCATCGAGATCTATGCCGCGCATCGCCGCGACTTCGGGCTTCGCAGTGATCGTGGCAATGCCCTTGAGCTGCGCCGCGTCGAGCTCGAGCCCGACGCGCGCGTCGGCGCGATCGGCCCGTTCGGCGCTTTTGTCGACATCGAGCGTCAGTTTAAGACGCGCCGGGCCCGGCTCCATCGCATTGAGCCGAGAGGCCAATGCCGGCGCGAGCGGCGCAATCAAGGCGGTGATCTGGCCGAGCGATGCGGCACTTGAATTCAGCGCCAGTCTTCCGGTCGTATTGACGCGGTCGAAACTCCCCGCCCCTTCCACCATTATGTTGCCGGCGCCGCCGATCTTCAGCTGATCCAGCGTGATCGTCTTCGGGCCGTAGCCGAACTTCGCCACCAGCGGACGCAACTCCTGGCCGGCCGAAATGGCTTGGCCGATATCCAGCGACAACTGCGCCTCGTCTGGCCACTCCGTTTGCGGTCCCGCCAGTGAACGCGCCAAGACCGTCGCGGCATCGAGATCGAGACGTTCGGCCTTGAGCTCCGCTTCCAGCCGCGAGCCGTTACGTGACGCCTAATGCGAAACGGCAATCCTGCCCTCGACCGCGCCGCCATCGATTTCGGCTTTCATGGCTTCGATCGCGATGCGATCCGAAGCCACGCTGACATCGCCGCGCAGGCGGAGCGGTTTCTGACTGCGATAGGTAATTTCGCTCCGTCCCTGCAACCACGCCATCAGCGTATCCGGATCGGACGATACGACATTGAGCGCGGCCTTGAAATCGCCGGACGGATTGCCTTGCGCGCCGTTGCCGCCCAGCGACACCCGCGTTGCGCCCGGCGCGCGGAAATCCAGCCGGCGGATGGTCCAGGATTTCGTGTCGGCATGAAGCTCGGCGGCAACGTCCTGCAGCGGACGCCCACCCAGCATGACCTGGTCGGAATTGACTTCGAGCTGCGCCGCGATCGGCGGTTGTGGGATTCCCGACATCAGCGCCCGCAACGCCGGCAATACGCGCACCGGCTCGGCGGCGTTGTTGTCCCTGGCGACAAACCTGTCGGCATCGAGTTGGCGCGCCGCGAGCGCGGCGCGGAGCAGCGGCGACAGGCCAAAGCGCATCTCGCCGGTGCCTGCGAATTTCAGCGCGCTTTCCTCCGTGCCGTAGCTGGCTTCAACCTGTTCGAACCGCGCCGCGGCCGGATCCGCCTTGACCCTGGCCGCTATTCGCCACGGCGTTATCGGAACGTCGCCGTCAGCCTTGAGCCCGGGGGGAACGGCCAAAACGACCGCGCCTTCGAAGCGCGGCGCCCGCGCCTCGAAAGCCAGCGTGCCATCAAGATCGGCGGACAATGCGCGCGCGCCGGGATCGAT
>DASSGH010000022.1:0-11710 GCA_035693615.1 Xanthobacteraceae bacterium | reverse complement strand
GCATCGCCTCTCCGCGCGGCGCGCCCCGCGCAGGCATGGCCCGTCCCTGCGGCGGGCGAGGCGGTGCCGCGCCCGCCCTGCGCTCCGCCGTCAAGGCAACGAGGGCTGATTGCACGCCCGGCAACGCCCGCACCACCTCTTCCGCGCGCTTGCGCACGGGCTCCCACGCTTTCACCTCGGCGGCATCCACGGTAATTGAAAAGAACACCTTGCTGTCGCCGGCGACCACGTCGGAAAGCGCGCCGGTCCTTGGCAGCGGAGTTCCGCTCGGGCTCGCGACGCCTTCGAGAGCCGCGAGCACCTGCTCCTTGTTGACTGCCATCGCACCTTCTCCGCCGGACCCGATGCGTCCGTTTCCCTGCGCACCATAATCGCCGCGCGGGTCTGGTCAACGCGATGACGGTTGACGCCAGCGCCGCGCCGTCGCAATCAATCGCGCATATAGGTATCCGCGCCGTCGCATGGCAGTGATCGAGGAGGACAGAATGGCGAAGGTGGCTTTTCTCGGTCTCGGCGTCATGGGCTATCCCATGGCCGGGCATCTCAAGAACAAGGGCGGCCATGACGTCACCGTGTACAACCGCACCGCGGCCAAGGCGCAGAAGTGGGTTGGACAGTACGGCGGGCGCAGCGCAGCAACGCCCAAGGCCGTTGCCGAGGGCCAGGACTTCGTCATGTGCTGCGTGGGCAACGACAACGATCTGCGCGAGGTGACGCTCGGGGCGAACGGCGCCTTTCACGGCATGAAGAAGGGCGCCGTGTTCGTCGACCACACCACCGCCTCGGCCGAGATCGCCCGCGACCTTTACGGCCAGGCGAAAGAGCGCGGCTTCGGCTTCGTCGACGCTCCCGTCTCGGGCGGACAGGCCGGGGCGGAAAACGGCGTGCTCACCGTCATGTGCGGAGGCGACGCTGAGCCCTATGCCCGCGCCGAGAAGGTGATCCAATCCTATGCGCGCATGTGCAAGCTCCTCGGCTCGGCCGGGGCGGGTCAACTCACCAAGATGGTGAACCAGATCTGCATTGCCGGCTTGGTACAGGGGCTGTCCGAAGGCATTCATTTTGCCAAAAAGGCAGGTCTCGACGTCGATGCCGTCATCGAGACCATCTCCAAGGGCGCCGCCCAGTCCTGGCAGATGGAGAACCGCTACAAGACCATGGCGGCGGGCAAGTTCGATTTCGGCTTCGCGGTCGATTGGATGCGCAAGGACCTGTCCATTTGCCTTGGCGAGGCGCGCAAAAACGGCGCGAGCTTGCCGGTGAGCGCGCTGGTGGACCAATTCTATGCCGAGGTGCAGAAGATGGGCGGCCGGCGCTGGGACACTTCGAGCCTCATCGCCCGGTTGGAGCGATAGCGACTTCACGCCCGCAGAAAGCATCCATCTCAGATCTCGATCACCGCGCCGTCCTCGGCAGGGACTACGCCGGCGGCGCGGACCTCATCGAGATGGGCGAGCATGACCGGATTCATATGCGTGAGCATGATCCGCCGCGCGCGCAGACTGGGAAGGCGGGGCTTGAGCACATCCCAGGTGATATGGCCGGGCAATTCGCCGGAATACGCGAAGCATTCGACGATGAAGAGATCCGCACCGTCGGCGACGGAGAGGAGCGCATCCACCCATTCGGTATCCCCGGAATACGCGAAGCGCTTCACCCCATCGCTGAGCACGATCGCCGTCGAGGGCGCGCCCGAGTAATGCAGCACTTCGGTGGTGATGACGGAATGGCCGAGCACGTCGGTCGGGCGGCCGACCTCGATCTCCATCACGTCCCATGAAAACCGCCACTTGTTGGTGGTCGACTTTGGAAAGAATACTTCGAGAAGCTGATCGATGCGTGCGCGCGTGCCGGGCGGGCCGGCGATCAACAGCGGCCGCTCGCGCCGCGCAAGAAACTGCGCATCCAGCAGCAGGAAAGGCAACGCGCCGAAATGATCGCCGTGCAGATGCGAAAGCACGATGGCGTCGATGCGGTCGGGATCGAGGCGGTGCGCCTTGAGCGCCACCAGCGATGAGGCCCCGAAGTCAACGAGCAGCGTGCCCTTGGCCGTTTCGAGAAAGAAACACGTGTTGAACCGACCGCCGGAGCCGAAGGCATCGCCACATCCGACAATTGTCAGGCGCATGGTCAGGCCGAGGCACTCGGCCGGGCGGCGACGTCGCCATGCCAGCGCTTGAGATGCTTGAGCTCGTCCGGCACTGCGAGCTTTGCCGGCTTCATGAAATCGACCGCGACGAGACCGGTGATGTCGGCGACGGTGAATGCGTCGCCCGCGACAAACGGGCGATTCTTCAGCTCGCCGTCCAAGAACGCGATGAATTCCTGAATGCGCGGCTTGTTGGCCTCGGCCCAGGCCGGCACCTGCGGCACCTCCATTTCCTTCATCGCCGGGTGCGAGTTACGAAAGACGTGCGATACCGGAAACAGCAAATGCAGCTCGAGACGGCGATTCCACATCTCGACGCGGGCAAGCTCCAATGCACCTCGCCCGAACAGCGGTGGATCGGGCTTGAGCGCCTCGAAATAACGGCAGATCGCGATGGATTCCGTGAGCACCGTGCCGTCGTCGAGAACGAGCGCCGGCACGCGCTTGAGCGGATTGATCGCGGCATAGTCCGCCGACATCTGCGCCAGGGCGCCGAGATCGACCTGCTCCATGGGCAGCGTGACACCCTTCTCGGCCAGAAAGATCCGCGTGCGCCGCGGATTGGGCGCGCGACCTCCGTCGTAAAGCTTCATCTCGGCACCCGTGCTGCGCGCCGGCCCACGCTCTCTTCCGCTCGTCCTCCCCGCAAGCAGCAATCCGGACGCCGGCCGGAGTCCCGTGCGCGGGAATGAGTGCAGAAGCTCGCTGCCATTGGCGGCGCGCCCGCTACCTTGGATGATACACCCGATCGGTTGTATTATTCCTTCGTCTACACCCCATCATGCTCCTCGTGCGGAGGTCAAGCGCTCGACGGGGGAGGCCGACGCTGCCAATGCACCGGCGAAAGCGCTTGCGGCGCTGGCCAAGGCCGGCGGACACGCCGCATCTAGCTCGACATGAACGGAATATGATTTAGCGTGGGCTGAAGGACACCGCCGTGCGCCGCCTGCTCTGGATCCTGCTCGCCGTTCTCACCGTCGCGCTCCTCGTGCTGGTGCTGCAGCAGAATGAAACGGCGCTGGCCGAACTTTCGCGATTCGATAGCGCGTCGTGGGAAACGAAAATCATGGCGGCAGCCCTCGTCGGGCTGATCGCGCTGATTTTGTTTCGCCAACGGTTTTCTCATGTGTTCGAATCCGCGCTCATTTGGGTGATGCTCGCGACGCTGTTCGCGCTTGGATACACCTACCGTTTCGAGCTGCGCGAGGTGGCCGACCGGGTGCTCGCCGAACTCATTCCCGGCCGTCCCATAACCCGGGGACGCACGGTCGAAATTGCGCGCGCAAGTGGCGGCGGTTTCTCGGTGGCGGCGCACGTCAACGGCGCGCGTGTCCCCATGGTGCTCGACACCGGCGCGAGCGCCGTCGTGCTCACGCAGGATGCGGCAAAGGCCGCGGGTCTGCCGCTCGAAGTGCTCAACTACTCGGTCAGCGTCGACACCGCCAACGGCCGCGCCCGCGCCGCGCCGGTCACGCTCGACCGGCTGTCGATCGGCGATATCACCGAGCGCTCGGTCCCCGCGCTCGTCGCCCAAGCCGGGCAACTGCGCACGAGCCTCCTCGGCATGACCTTTCTCAACCGGCTGGAGAGCTGGGAGGTGCGCGGGGACAAGCTCATGATGCGGGGTTATCCCTAAAGCATCATTCGATCAGGCTCACCGCAAAGCGTATGCAGGCGACCAGCAGGAAACAGCCGAACGCAATCTCGAGCCGGCGCTTCGACAGCGTGTGGGCAAGCCGCGCGCCATAGGGCGCGGTGAGGCTGGAGACTGGGGCCATCAGGGCAAAGCCGATCAGCGACACAAAGCCAAGCGAGAGCGGCGGCAGCAGCGACTGCTGCGGGAGACCGGCGAGGATGTAGCCGATCGTGCCTGCGACGGTGATCGGCACGCCGAGCCCCGCGGAGGTCGCGACCGCCTTGTGGATTGGTTTGCCATAGAGGGTCAGGATCATGTTGGAAACCGACCCGCCGCTGATGCCCATGAGCGAGGAGGCAAGCCCGACCAACACGCCGTAGACGGTCATGCCGGCACGACCGGGCAGATCGTCGGCTATCTGCCAGCTATCGCGGCCGACCAGCAACTTGAAAGCGATCACGCTTGCGACCAGAACGAAAGCGAGCTTGAGCACCGCGCCGGGTGCGAAGGCTGCGATGACCGAGCCGGCCGCCACGCCCACCACCGCAGGGATTGCCCAAGCGCGCACGACTTCCATCATCACCGCCCCCTTGCCGCGATGGGTGAAGTAAGAGAGCACGTTGGTGGGAACGATGATAGCGATTGAGGTCCCGACGCACAGCTGGAAGCGGACCTCGTCCGGCACGCCGAGCACCCGGAACACTTCGTAAAGAACGGGAACGATGAGCGCGCCGCCGCCGATTCCGAACAGCCCGGCGAGAATGCCGGTGATGAATCCGGCGACGATGATCAGCGCCGCAAGCAGCAAGAGCTCGCTCACGGGGACGCCCAAGATCATGGTCTGCTCCGAAGGATCGTCTCGGATCAAGCGGCAGCGACGGTGTGCGCGTCGATGTCGGCAATGAGCGCGAGCGCCGCGCGGAACGCGGCTGCGCCCGCGGCCGGTTTGATCGCTTCCGTCGCCAGGTGCCGGCGAAAGGCGCGCGCGCCTGGGACCCCGCGAAACAAGCCGAGCACATGGCGCGTCACGGCGTGGAGCCGGGCCCCACGTGCAAGCTCCTGCTCGATATAGGAAATGAGGGCTTCGGCCGCGGCCTTCGCCGACGCAAAGCGCGCCGGCTCACCGAACAGCATAGGGTCCACGCCCAAAAGCCGCCACGGCTCCTGATACGCTGCTCGCCCCATCATCACGCCGTCGACCCGCGCGCAATGCGCCAGCGCTTGATCGAGGTCCGCGACGCCGCCGTTGAGCACGACGCAAAGATCGGGATGCGCCGCTTTGAGCCGATAAACGCGCGCATAGTCGAGCGGAGGGACCTCCCTATTCTCGCGCGGCGAGAGGCCCTCGAGCCAGGCCTTGCGCGCATGCACGATCAACGCGGCGACGCCCGCGCGCTCGACGGAAGAAGTCAGCGCCTCGAGCGCCTCCTCCGGATCCTGATCGTCGATGCCGATGCGGCATTTGACCGTCACAGGCAGCTTGACCGCGGCCCTCATCGCCGCAACGCATTCGCCCACGAGAGCAGGCTCGGCCATGAGGCAGGCGCCGAAGCGGCCTTCCTGCACGCGTTCGGAGGGACAGCCGATGTTGAGGTTCACCTCGTCGTAGCCGAACTCCTCGGCGAGGCGCGCGCATTGCGCGAGCTGCCCTGGATCGCAGCCGCCGAGCTGCAACGCAACCGGATGCTCGGCCGCGTCGTAGGCCAAGAGCCGCGCGCGGTCGCCGTGAAGCACGGCACCGGTGGTGATCATCTCGGTATAGATCAGCGCTCGGCGCGTGAGCAGACGGTGGAAGAAGCGGCAGTGCCGATCCGTCCACTCCATCATCGGGGCGATGCAGAATCTGCGGTCTAAGTTCATCCGTTTCGTTCGCGCCCGAGGAGGGATCCAGTTTCGGCGTGCGTAGCCCGTTGCTTGGTCCTTCTACGACCATACCGCCCCACATGGGAAGTCGCATGCTCGCCATGCATGCAGCTCATGCGCCGATGCTAGACCGTGATTTCGGCGCCTCCCTGAACTGCCGCCAGGCAGGTCGAGAAAAATGCAATTTGATTTGCCACGCCGGCAGCCGCAGGGTCTCACATGCAACTCATTTGCACTTCCAGACCCAAAACATGCGACGGATCAGTCTCCGCTGCATTGACGCCCACGACCATGATCGCTACGTCGCCACGCAGAGGCACGAGATGTGGGACGTCAAGCAGAAGGTTGCACTGTCCTCGATTGCCGCATCGGCGAGTTTGACCGTGGCCAAGGCCGTTGCCGGCGTCATGAGCGGCTCGCTCGGGCTTCTGTCCGAGGCGGCCCATTCGCTGATCGACCTCGGCGCCACGGTCATGACTTATTTCGCGGTGCGGCTTTCCGGCAAGCCCGCTGACGCGGAGCATCACTACGGCCACGGCAAGGTCGAGAGCGTTACCGCGCTCGCCGAGACCGCGCTGCTGTTCGGTCTCGCCGGCGTGGTGATTTGGGAAGCAGCCAAACGGCTCATGAGCGCAGAGCCGCCGGAGGTCGAGGCGACGCCCTGGGCTTTTGCCGTAATCGTGCTCTCCATCGTCGTAGACTTTTGGCGTGCGCGGGCGCTCCACCGCACCGCGAAAGAAACTTCGAGCCAGGCGCTCGAAGCGGACGCGCTGCATTTCAGTTCCGACATGTGGTCCTCGTTGGCGGTGTTGGTCGGGCTCTTCGGCATCGTGCTCGGCTTTGCCTCCGCCGATTCGGTAGCCGCGGTCGCGGTGTCGATCCTGATCTGCATCGCCGGCTGGCGGCTCGGCCGGCGCACCATAGATGCGCTGACCGATACCGCCCCGCCCGGAGTCGCCGACAAAATCACCGCCGCCATCAACCACGTCCCCGGGGTGGTCGCGATCGAGCGGCTGCGCGTGCGGCAGGTGGGCGAAGTGGCGTTCGTCGATCTGGTCGTGGCCGTCAGCCGCACGCTGCCGCTCGACCGCCTGGCGGCGGTCAAGCAGCGCATCGTCGAGGCAGTGCGCGCCGACAGTCCCGCCGCCGAGGTGACCGTCACCACCGAGCCGCGCGCGCTCGACGACGAAAGCGTGCTCGAACGCGTGATGGTGATCGCGCGCAATCGCTCGCTCGCTGTTCACCACGTGACCGCGCACGCGATCGAAGGGCGGCTCGCGGTCTCGCTCGATCTCGAGGTCGACGGCGCTCTCTCGCTCGGCGGAGCGCACGATGTCGCAACCGGGCTCGAAGAGGCGATCCGCGAGGAGCTGGGACCGGGGGTCGAGGTCGAGACCCACATCGAGCCGCTGCAACCGTTCGACGAGCCGGGTCGCGATGCCTCGGCCCAACGCATCGCCGCGGTGCGCGAGGCACTGACCGAGATCGCGACCAAGGTCGATTTCGTCGGCGCGATCCACGACGTGCGCGTGCGCGCGGCTGGCGACGGCGAGATCGTCAATTTTCATTGCCTGGTCGATCCGGCGCTCAAGGTCGCGGACGTGCACGACAAGGTGGATGAGGTGGAGCGGGCGCTTCGGCTGCGCTTCCCCTCGATCAAGCGCGCGGTCGGCCACGCAGAACCGGCACCGCCCGCGTCGCCGTGAGGCGAGCGCATTGTGCCGGCCGCCGGTCCGCGACGGTCAAGGTGTCAGCACCGCTGCGCCTTGCAGTCGGCCGACGCGGAGATCAGAAAGCGCGTCGTTGGCGGCTGCGAGCGGGTAGCGTCTCACCGCGGTCTTGACCCCGGCCTGCGGCACCAGCGCCAAGAATTCGAGCGCGTCCGCGCGCGTGAGGTTGGCAACCGAAAGCACCTGCCGCTCTTCCCACAGCAGGCGATAGGGAAAGCTTGGAATGTCCGACATGTGGATGCCGCCGCAGACGACACGGCCGCCCTTCTTGACCGCCTTGAGGGCCATCGGGACGAGCGCGCCGACGGGGGCAAAAATGATCGCCGCATCGAGCGGCTCGGGCGGCACGTCGTCCGAGCCGCCGGCCCAGACCGCGCCGAGCGATTTTGCAAATGCTTGCCCCGCCTCGTCGCCGGTGCGGGTGAAGGCGTAGATGCGGCGGCGCTGCCAGGTCGCGATCTGCACCAGGATGTGCGCAGCGGCGCCGAACCCATAGAGACCGAGGGCGCGTGGACCCGCGTCTTCGCCGTCGGATGCGGTTGCGCCCGCCATCCGATAGCTGCGCCAGCCGATCAGGCCCGCACACAAGAACGGCGCAATCTCGGCATCGTCGCGCCGTTCCGGAAGCGGAAAACAGTACCGTGCATCGGCGATCGCATGGGTGGCGTAGCCGCCATCGCGCGTGTAGCCGGTAAACAGCGCTCGATCGCACAGATTCTCCCGACCGCTGCGGCAGTAAGGGCAGATACCGCAGGTGGCGCCGAGCCAGGGCACGCCGACGCGCTCGCTCACCGCCAGTCCCTCGACCGCTGCCCCCATCGCCGCGACGCGGCCGACGATTTCGTGGCCGGGTACGAGCGGAAGCTTCGGGTTCGGCAACTCGCCGTCGACCACATGCAGATCGGTGCGGCACACCCCGCAGGCCGCGATCTCGATCAGGATTTCACCGGTGGCTGGTGCGGGCGCCGCGCGCTCACGCGGCACGAGCGGAGTGCGCGGCCGCTCCAGCACCATGGCGCGCATGCCTCGTCTCCCGCTCAGCGAAAACCGCTGCGATCGCGCCTCCGCCGCTGCCCGACGTTGTTGCCGACCGCTATTGCGGCGTGATGCCGGCGTCCTTGAGGATCTTACCGTAGCGCTCGGTGTCGGACTTGTTGATGGCATCGAACTCGCTCGGCGTGGTCGGCGCCGGGATCGATCCTTGCGCCAGCAGCTTCTCCTTGACGTCTTCCATCTCGAGAACTTTGGCGATGTCCTCGCTCACCTTGGTGAGGATCGGCTGCGGTGTTCCGGCGGGCGCGAGCACGCCGAACCAGGATTCGTATTTGTAGTTCGGCAAAGTCTCGGCGATGGTAGGCACCTCCGGGAGCTGCGGAACGCGCTTGGCGGAATTGATCGCGACAGCGCGCACCTTGCCGGTCGAGCTCAGCTCCTGAGTGGCGGGAATGGGCGCAAAATACATCTGCGCGTCGTTACGGATCACGGCGGTGGTGGCCTCGGGCGCGCCCTTGTAGGGGATGTGCACGATGTTGATTTTGGCGTCTTGCTTGAAGATCTCGGCGGACAGATATGAGGTGCTGGCGACGCCAGCCGAGGAGAAGTTGAGTTGGCCGGGTTTCTCCTTCGCGAGCGTAATGAAATCCTTGAGCGTCTTGGCTGGAAACTCGGGCGGCACGATCGCCACCAGCGGCACCGACGCGACGCGGGTGACCCCGGCGAAATCCTTCACCGGATCGAATTGAATGTTCTTGTTGATGGCGCCGGCAATGGCGTGACCGTTCGAGGTCAGCATCAGCGTGTAGCCGTCGGGCGGGCTCTTGGCGACGCCCGTCGTGCCCGGCAGTCCGGGGCGGTTCTCGACGATCACCTGCTGCTTCCACACTTCGGCGAGCTTGTCGGCAAGAATACGCGCGAGCCCGTCGGTGATGCTGCCGGCGGAGAAGGGAACCACGATCCGCACCACCTGATTGGGATACGCTTGCTCGGCGGCGGCCGTAGACGCGCCGACCAGCGAGGCCACGATCCCCGCCAACACCACCGAAGTTGCACGCAACGTCATCACATTCCTCCCAAATTGTCGGCACACCCATACAGCGCCTTGCGGCTTTCGCGAAAGAGGTTAAAGCAGGAAGCTGCTCCCCGATATGGGTAAAAACGTCACGAGGCCGTGCCGGAAGGTGCCCTGCGGTCGCGGCAAGTAGAATGCTCCCGGAGAATGGAACCGACATGCGCACGGAAGAGGCCCGCCCCATCCGCCTTGAGGATTATCGCCCGCCCGATTGGCTGGTCGAAACAGTCGAACTCGACGTGATGCTCGACCCGACGGCGAGCCGCATACGGGCGGCGCTCACGCTGCGGCCCAGCAGCAATGGGTCGACGCCAGCGCCGCTCGTCCTCGATGGCGACGCGCTCGACCTGCGCGGGCTGAAGCTCGACGGGGCGGCGCTGCCGCAGGAACAGTTCGTCGCAACGCCGGACCGGCTGACCATTGCGCAGCCGCCGCAACGCCGGTTCCGCCTAGAGATCGAAACCGTCGTCGACCCCTCGGCCAACACGCAGCTCTCGGGCCTCTACCGCTCGGGCGCGATCTATTGCACGCAGTGCGAGGCCGAGGGCTTCCGCCGCATCACCTATTTCCCGGACCGCCCCGATGTCATGGCGATCTACACCACCCGCGTCGAGGCCGAGAAGACCGAAGCGCCGGTGCTGCTCGCCAACGGCAATCCCGTCGAGTCGGGAGACGTGCCGGGCACGACGCGGCATTTCGCGGTGTGGCACGATCCGTTTCCGAAGCCGTCCTACCTCTTCGCCCTCGTCGGCGGCAAGCTCGCTTGCGTGGAGGATCGCTTCCGCACCATGTCGGGGCGCGAGGTGACGTTGCGCATCTATGTCGAGCCAGGCAAGGAGCGGCGTTGTCTCTATGCGATGGACTCGCTCAAACGCGCGATGCGCTGGGACGAGACCGCCTTCGGCCGCGAATACGATCTCGATATTTTTATGATCGTCGCGGTCTCCGATTTCAACATGGGCGCGATGGAGAACAAGGGCCTCAATATTTTCAACGACAAGTACATCCTGGCGTCGCCCGAGACCGCCACCGACAACGATTTCGAACGGATCGAGGCGATCGTCGCGCACGAATACTTCCACAACTGGACGGGCAACCGCATCACCTGTCGCGATTGGTTCCAGCTCTGCCTCAAAGAGGGGCTTACGGTGTTTCGCGACCAGGAGTTTTCCGCCGATCAACGCTCGCGCGCGGTCGAGCGCATCGCCGATGTGCGCAGCTTGCGCGCGCATCAATTCGTGGAGGATGCGGGCCCGCTCGCGCATCCGGTGCGGCCCGCTGTCTACCGCGAGATCAACAATTTTTATACGGCGACCGTCTATGAGAAGGGCGCCGAGGTCGTGCGCATGCTCAAAGTGCTGCTCGGCCCCGAGAATTTCCGCAAGGGCATGGACCTCTATTTCAACCGACACGACGGCGAGGCGGCGACCGTCGAGCAATTCGTGCAGTGCTTTGCCGATGTCTCGGGCAATGATCTCAAGCAATTCATGCTCTGGTACTCGCAGGCGGGCACCCCCGAGATCGTCGCCACCGGCAGCTATGACGGCCGCGGCAAAACCTATCGGCTGGAAGTTGCCCAGCGCATTCCCGCAACCCCCAGCCAGCCGGAGAAGCAGCCGATCGTCGTCCCCCTTGCCGTCGGTCTGGTCGGGCGCGACGGTCGCGACCTGCCGCTCAAGCTCAGCGATGGCCGCGCGATCGAGCATGGTGTGCTCAGTTTGACCAAGCCCGCGGAAACCTTTGTGTTCGCGGACATCGCCGCGCCGCCGGTGGCTTCGCTCAACCGCGGATTTTCCGCGCCGATCAAGCTTTCCACCAACTTGTCCGCCGACGATCTGCGCTTTCTCGCCGCGCACGATACCGATCCGTTCAACCGCTGGCAGGCGCTGCAGACGCTGGCCACTCGCTTGCTTGTCGACAACACAGCCGCGTTACGCACGGAGCGTGCGGCGCGGCAAGATCCGGGATTATTGGAGGGACTCGGCACGACGCTGGGCGACGGCACCCTCGAACCCGCCTTTGTCGCGCTTGCGCTGACGCTTCCGGGCGAGGCGGACATCGCGCGTGAGATCGGCCAGGAGGTGGACCCGGACGCCGTGTTCACCGCCCGCAGCGAGTTGCGCGCGAGAATCGGTGACCATCTCGCCGCCTCTCTCTTCGACCACTATCGCCGGCTCTCCGAAAGCCGGCCCTACCGGCCCGATGCCGCCGACGCTGGCCGGCGCGCGCTGCGCAACACCTGTCTCGACCTCCTGGTGGCGACG
>DASSGH010000021.1:0-24858 GCA_035693615.1 Xanthobacteraceae bacterium | reverse complement strand
GAGAGTCGGCGAGAGGGGCGCACATTTTTTGGCGCCGGAGTGTGAGGTAGTTCACAGACGCAGAAAATTTAGATGATCTGTCTGCTCGCGACCCGACTCAGCATGCCCCGCACATGGAGCATGACGACGGCGCGACCGTCTTTCGCCACGCCTGCAAGCTCGGCTTCGAGGGGATCGTGAGCAAGCGGCTTGGTCGGGGCGGTCGCGGGACTAGCTGAAGATGAAGAACCCGAACGCGCCCGCGGTGAAGCGCGAGGCGGACGAGGACTGGGGCAGGCAGAAGTGGCGTTGAGCGCCCGCGGTCAACTCATTCTCAAGCGTGCATCCGACCGAGGCGAAGACGACTATGACGTCCTAGCCGACGGCGCTGTGGTTGGCCGAATTATGCGCGCGATTGTTGCTCCGATTGAATCACCTTGGTTTTGGACGCTTGCCTACGGTTATCACTACGACCGTAAGCCAACTCACGGCTATGCCGCGACCCGCGAGGCTGCGATGGCCGCCTTCGCTAAGAGCTGGCGGCGGCAATAGCCCGCTACACGGTGCGGCACAGCCTGTAGCGAGGCCGCTGGTGCGATAATCGAGCGCAAGCAAAAGGGCGGCCAGTGCCTGGCGTACCTATGCCGTACCTTTGGGGTTCTGAGCGCGTGGAGCCGACTAGCCTAAATAACTGATTTTATTTGGCTCCCCGGGCCGGATTCGAACCAGCGACCAACCGGTTAACAGCCGGTTGCTCTACCGCTGAGCTACCGGGGACCACGCTCGCGCGCCTTTGCTTCTAACAAAGCCGCGACGCCCTTGCAAAGCAGGAAATCGGCGCCGGCGACATATATGCGTACGCGCGGCGCGAGGAAGGGCTCCTGCACCACCGCCGCATGCCCGTGCCGCATCCTCAGTGCGACACACCTCCCGAGGTCGCGGCCACGCTCGCAACCGGAGCGCCGCCCGCGGCCGCAAGCTCGGCGACGCAGCGGGCGAGATCGCGCAGATGCAGCTGCAGCTGATCGAGCGCAAAGCCGAACGCGAATATGCGTTCCACCGCCTCGTCCGGCAGTTCCCGCGTCAGGCCTTGGCGGCGCAGGGCCGCGAATTCCGCGGCGTAGCCGTCGAGCGCGGCTTCGACCGCTTCGAACGGCGGCGGCGCTTCTCGCGCCGACAACGCCGCGCCGCTCGCGCGCAGATAATCGGCGCACGCCTCGCTGATGCGCCTCACGTGCGGCCGCAGCCGCGGCAGGAACGCGTCAGGGAGCGGCGAAAGCGCGGCGCGCCCGATCAGGATGACGTCGTGGCGCAGCCGCACCATGGTGCGCAACAGCGGGCGCTGGTCGGGCTCGGCGCCAAGCCGCGTGATCCGCTCATGCACGGCTTCGCCCGCAAGGCGGTCGAGCCGCCCCAGGTCTTCGCCGATTCGGTTCTGCATGTCCGCGAGCGCCTGTCGGTCGAGGCTTCCGGTGAAGCCCGCGAACAGTTCGGGCAGAAAGCGCGCCATCAGCGCGAGCATCTGCGTCGCGGCCTCGATGACGAAATCGTGCGCCCGCGCCGGCAGTACCACGAGCGATACGAACAGCCCGACGACGCAGCCGACCGCGACTTCGATCACGCGCTCGAACGCCGCCGCGATCGGTCCGGTATGGGTGATGGTGGGCCCGAAGAACACCATCACCGCGGTGAACGGGGCGGCGCTGAAGCGCGCATTGAGCGCGGCGAGCAGAACCGCCGGCGCCAGGGCCAGCGCCAACCCCGCAAACACCGCCAACGCATTGTCATGGGGAATGAAGGCGCCGATCGCGCCCGCGTAGATCGCGCCGCCGAGCGTGCTGACCAAATAGTCCATCGACGCCTTGAGCGAGCGGCCGACGCTGATTTGCGTCAGGATCACGGCGGTGAGCACCGCCCACAGCGCGATGGGCAGATGCAGCACCTGCGCGGCCGCCAGCGTGAGAACCGCGGCGGTCGTGCTGCGCACGCACAGCCGCAGCTCCGCGCTGTGGCTTGCGCTCCATGCGCGCAGGCGGCTCCAACTCGTTGCCAAGCGGCTCATGCCAAGCTCCCCGCAATTGCAACGTGCGGCTCAGCGCACAGGAAAATGGAGGCGCCGTCGTATCGTGCTCAGGTGGCAGTCGGCGGCGTTCAAGAGCTTTATCGATTCGATCTGTCTTACGATCGGCGCCCGCGCTTCTTTTTCCGGATGCGCTGGCGCGGTCTCCGTCCCGGAGCCGACGCATCGCGCATCTTCAGCGCCGGCAAGTCCCGAGGCGCGGTCAAGCTGAGTCCTGCGTTGTTGGAGATCTTGCGGTCTACGGCATCTGCAAAAGTCTTTCCGACGATTGCCTTTACCTGGGCGTGGAGCGTCCTCAATCGCTGAAGGCTCTGTTCGAACTGCTTGGGCAAAGCCGGCGCGCTCGTTCCCGAGGGGACGTTCTGTGCCGCTTGTCGCAGCCGAGCGCCGACTTCCTGAGCGACGGCCTCGTCAAGCGCAACGAGTATGCGAGAGGAAAGGTCAGACATGGGTGCCTCCGAACGAGCGGGCCTCTCTACAAAGAGTCAGAATCTCGGTTGGTAGGGTAGCCCGCACTAGTGTGGCGGTTCAGAAGTCCGCATCATCCTTGCAGCAAGTCCGAAATGCGGACTTCTGAACCAAAGCCACACTAGATCAATAAGTTGCTAGTGTCCTTCGATTCGTAAGTTCGCAAACGAGGCTGCGGCACAACGATGCGAACTTCGGAATCGGGTCACTAGGGCCATCATAGCGGTCAGCAGCCAAACCCGCGGCCGCAGGGGGTCGGGCCACGCGATACCCGGCGACGGCGCGCCGTGCTAAGCTTTCACAATGAACCCGCAACGCCGGCGATGTCTGTATCTCTTCGCGGGTGCGACCGCGCTCGTGGCCAGGACCTCCGGCACATGGGCGCAGGCTTGGCCGAGCCGGCCGGTGCGCATCATCGTTCCGTTCCAGCCCGGCGGCTCGACCGACATTTTCGCGCGCCTTGCCGCGCAAAAGCTCACCGACCATTTCGGCAAGCAGTTCTATATCGAGAACGTCGCCGGCGCGACGGGCAACGTCGGCACCGCGCAAGCGGCGCGATCGGCGCCCGACGGCTACACGTTCTTGATTGCGTTCAGCTCCTACGTCGTCAATCCCACGCTATTCCCCAAGCTGCCGTTCGATCCCGACAAGGACTTTGCGCCGGTGACGCTGGCGGTGTCCGCGCCCAACCTCGTCTCCGTGAACCCGGCGCTGCCGGCGCGCAATCTCGAAGAGCTCGTCGCGCTGATCAAATCCAATCCGGGAAAATACTCCTACACCTCGGGCGGCCTGGGAACGCAAGGACATCTCTTGGGTGAAATGCTGCGTTTATCGCAGGGGCTCGACATCGTGCACGTCCCGTTCAACGGCGCAGCGCCGGCGATCGCCTCGACGGTGGCGGGCCATACTCCGATCACCTGGGGCACGATCGCCTCGGCCGCCCAGGCGCTCGAAGCGGGGCAACTGCGTCCGCTCGCGGTCGCGAGCAAGACGCGCTCGCAGCTCCTCGCCGACGTCCCCACCACCGCCGAGGCCGGTTACCCGCAGATCGAAGGCGACAGCTGGATCGGGCTCCTCGCTCCGGCCGGAACGCCGAACAAGATCATCGCCGCGGTGCAAGGCGAGATCGCGCGGATCGTTGCAATGCCGGACGTCAAGCAGCGCTTGCCCGTGCTCGGCCTCGAAGCGGTGGCAAGCACGCCCGAGGAATTCGCGATGCGCATCAAGGTTGAGACGCAGACCTGGGGCAAGGTCATCCGCGCCGCCAACATCAAGCCGGAATGATCGGCCGGTGCTGTCGTGCTCGTGGCACGAACGCTTGGACGGAGGTCCTATGACGCTGAGACGAACCGCGGCCTTC
The DNA here is from genome assembly GCA_035693615.1 of Xanthobacteraceae bacterium. Classification (GTDB taxonomy): domain Bacteria; phylum Pseudomonadota; class Alphaproteobacteria; order Rhizobiales; family Xanthobacteraceae; genus VAZQ01. The sequence goes on along the minus strand of DASSGH010000021.1, from coordinate 20,971 downwards.
GCCTTCACAATAGCAATAGTTGGGGGAGCAATAGTTGGGCTCGGAGGTCAGGCGGAAGCGAAAGCACCGTGCCAGGAGTTGGTGCGGCTGCGCAATGCGGCGTCGGAGGCTTGGAAACAGGCGATGAGAGTTCCGCCATCGCAGCGCTGCGGAGCGCTTTATCAGGCCTCCTTAGCCACGGAGGCGACACTCAATTACGCGAATAACGATCACGAGTCATGCGACATTTCTGTCCCATTGCTGAACCAAGTGGAGGGGTACCACCGCGAGGCGGTACAGGCTCGCAACAATGCTTGTGCTGGACGCCCTCTTCGACCCTATCCAGCAGAAATCATCCAAGGTTGAGATCGTAGGGAACTTGGTCCTGGCCTGCCTCCGACATATTCCCGGGTGAGGGCGCGACCACTCGCGTGAAGTCGCGAGGACTTACGGCAATTCGAGAATCTTGTTCACGCCCTCTACGCCGTCATACACCGCGACGTGAAGGATCGGGTGCTCTTTCTTGATCCCCAATCCCGCTTTTTCGGCAGCTTCATAGCTCGGATAGGAGCCTTTCGTTTGCCGATCGACCTGGAGGCGAAATCGCCCGTCGTCCGCCCGCTTGCGCTGCGTGATCGGCTCCGGGACGGATTCCTCCGGCGCGGATGGCATGCTTATGGTCTTGTTAGGCTGTCGCGTCGTCGTTGCCATTTGATGATCTCCTTGAGGTCGGTGCGTATTAAAAGCCTGCTGCTGGCGACGAGCGATTGTCGTACGGCGCGCACACACGCTTCCGGCGTGGAGGTTGCCCGGTCGCTCGTTTCGAATGGATCAGTTCTTGGCCTTTTTATCGGTTCGGCTTGCTGTCTTGACGGCGGCGAGAGTTGGCGCCTGACCGAATCTCGCGGCTAAGGAAAGCAACGGCGGCAATCCCGTTTGCAGGCGTCTGCGGCCGTCCCTGCCGATCTTGCGGGCGCGGCGCGTTGCCGCGAGCCCAATGCTGTTTGGCCCCGGCATGCGCCAAGGCACGCGATGGGGCCCCGCGGGCTGTCGACGGCGCACCTTGTCGCGGAAACGTTCGATGGTCCGTCGCCGGAATGGACATGCGGATCAGCTTCTCGATGTCGCGCAGGTACGCCGCCTCTTCGCCGTCGCACAGCGAGATCGCGACGCCTGCTGCCCCGGCTCGCGCGGTGCGGCCGATGCGGTGAACATAGGTTTCCGGCACGTTGGGCAGGTCGAAATTCACCACGTGGCTGATGCCGTCGACATCGATACCGCGCGCTGCGATGTCCGTGGCGATGAGCGTGAGCACGTCCCCCTTGCGAAATGCGGAGAGCACCCGTTCGCGCTGGTTCTGCGACTTGTTGCCGTGAATGGCGTGAGCCGAGATGCCGGCCTTGGCGAGGCCGCGCACCACTTTGTCGGCACCGTGCTTGGTGCGGGTGAACACAAGCGCGCGGCCGATCGACTCGCGTTGCAAGATCTCGGCAAGGACCGCGGCCTTCGCAGAGCGATCCACACGGATGATGCGCTGCTCGACGCGCTCGACGGTGGAGGCCACAGGCGTTACGGCAACCCTCGCCGGGTCGCGCAACATTTGATGCGCGAGCGTGGCGATGGCGCGCGGCATCGTGGCGGAAAACAACAGCGTTTGCCGTTGCGCAGGAAGCTTCGCGACGATTTTGCGAATGTCGTGGATGAAGCCCATATCGAGCATCCGGTCGGCTTCATCCAGCACGAGGAATTCTACCTCGCCGAGCCGCAGCGCGTTGCTCGTTACGAGGTCGAGCAGGCGCCCGGGCGTGGCGACGAGCACGTCGACGCCGTTTTGCACGGCGCGCACCTGCGCGCCCATCGAGACGCCGCCGATCACGAGCGCAGCACTGGTGCCGACGTGGCGACCGTAAGCGCGGAAGCTATCGAGGATTTGGCTGGACAGCTCGCGTGTCGGGCTCAGTACCAGCACACGGCAGGTCTTGCGCGCCGGGCGCCGCCTATTCGTGAACAGATGATGCAAGATCGGCACCGCGAACGCTGCGGTTTTGCCGGTGCCGGTTTGCGCAATCCCGATCACGTCGCGGCGCGACATGACGACGGGAATGGTCTGGGCCTGGATCGGGGTAGGCGTGGCATATTTTTCTTCAGCGAGTGCGCGCGTAATCGGTTCGGCAAGGCCGAAATCATGAAAAGAGGTCAATGAGCAAGCTTTCTATTGTGCGAGACGGCCACGGCGACCTACGCCGCAGCCCCATATCGCGGATGGTATAAGACACCCCCGCGTGATTTGGGTTGTCAGTGAAAGTGAGCGGGCAAGCCAGAAACCGTTTGACGGGGATCCGTACACGCGGCTCGCCAGGATCAGAAACTGATCGCGCGACGGATATAGGGCATAGATGCGTTGGTTTCAAGGCACGGGACTCCTTGGAACTCCTCGCGCGCCATGGGCCGGCCTGCTCCCTCTTCCCTCGAAGGCGCTGGCCGGCCTACCGGAACTTGGCATTCTGTTGCGCGTTGGCATGTGGGATTTTTCCTTGAGGAGTGGCAGCCATGGAGCCGATCACCAGCGTGATGGCGGAGCAGCTTACGCGTGCCTTGGGCGAGGCTGTTATCCGGAGCTGGAGCCATTTGCCTAAAGGAGTGCAAAATTGCTTGTTTCAAGAGGCGGTGACCTCCCAGGGTGAATCCATAAGACCGCGGCTTGCGGTCTTCCTGCATGAGAAGCATCCGCGCACGTCCGACCCTTTGGGCAAGCCTCGCGAAATGATGGAGCCCGACAGTCTCGGGGGCTAGCCAAACCGCGACGTGGCGGCCGGAAGATTTCCGGATGATTGGCGGGCCGATGCGAGGCGGTGGGTGAATTCGCCGGGGCATAAATGATGGGCTTCGCTTGTTGCGCCATACTCACCAATCGTGATGGGATGACCGTCACACCGGAACGCGGGACGGCGGCGACTTACATTTCTCGACTCAAGTCGCACGTCGTTTTCGATGGGGACGTCGATCTATGACACGGAAAAAGCAGAGGGGGCCGCGTGCTGCGAGCGAACGCGCGCCGATTGGCGCGCCTCTTCCCTCAGCACTACTCGCGCGTGTCGATCGATGGGCGGCGTCACAACAGGACGATCCATCGCGCCCGGAAGCGATCCGCCGGCTTGTCGAGCTGGGACTTACGGTCACTCAACGCGCAGGAGCGCACACCCGCAGAGCTACGAAAGCGGCAGAATTGGCAAGTCAGGAGATCGACCGCTTGAGCGACCCGTCGGCAACCGATGAAGAACGGCAACTGCGCAAGCGGCGGCTCATCAAGGGGCCGAAAGAGTTCCGGGATCTTCCCCGCAATCGTCCCAAGACATGAGTCTCCGAGTCAAAAAGCGGGCTTCGCCCACCCCCGGCGACAAAGGTTTTTCAACGTGCTGGTGCCTGACCACGGCGGCGCTTATGATCACTGAGTAGTACGCGCACCAGGAGGGACTATGCAGCGGATCCCCATAATCGACCTTTCCGCGGCGCGCACCGGCGGGCTCGCCGCCAGACAAGCTATCGCAAGCGAGATCGACGCAACCTGCCGTGAGATCGGTTTCTTCACCGTTACCGGTCACGGCGTGCCTGTTGCGGCAATGGATGAGCTGCGGTCCAAGGCGCACACCTTCTTTGCTCTGCCTTTGGAAGAGAAGTGTAAAGCAATCAATCCAGTTCCCGGCACGCCGCGGGGCTATCGCGCGCAAGGGCTGGAGTCGCTGGCGCAGGCGAATGCAGGCGCGGCGCCGCCCGATCTCAAAGAGTTCTATCATTTCGGCCGCGAAAGCTGGCCGGAAGAGACGTACTATACAGGGCCCGAGGGCAGACGCTATTTCATACCAAACTTCTGGCCGGCGACGCCGGAGCGCTTTGCGAACGCCGCCGCAGCTTACTACGCAGAAATGGAAAAGCTTGCGGCGTTCATGATGCAACTGACGGCCCTTGCGCTCGGTCTCGAAGAACATTTTTTTGAGGACAAGATCGACAAGCACGTCAGTGCAATGCGGCTGAACTTTTATCCAGAGCAGACAAGCGCGCCCCAACCAGGGCAGTTGCGCGCCGGAGCGCACACCGACTATGGAGCGTTCACAATCTTAAATGGCGAAAGCGTACCTGGTGGGTTGCAGGTGCTTGCCAAGAATGGGCAATGGATCGACGTGGAAACCGATCCGCAAACGTTTGTCATCAACATCGGCGATCTTCTGATGCGTTGGACGAATGATCGCTGGGTTTCCAATACCCACCGGGTGGTGAATCCGCCGGCATCGGTCGCATCGCAGGCAAAGCGGCTCTCAATCGCCTTCTTTCAGCAACCCAACTACGACGCTCTCATCGAATGTATTGCAGCACGGGGCCAGGCCAAATATCCACCCGTGAGATCGGGTGAATATCGCGATTTGAAGTACCGTCAGACCACGGTTGCGGTGGCTTGACGTGTCGTCAGGATTCCTAATGCCTTCTCGCGACTGTACTCGCGTGCGCTCGCGTACTGGTGGAGGCCACGCCCGGAATTGAACCGGGGTACACGGTTTTGCAGACCGTTGCGTAACCACTCCGCCACGTGGCCTAAGTCTTTGAAATAGTAAGAGGGGCGGGTGGTCGCCACCCCTCGTTTGCTACCCGACTGCTACCCAACCTAGCTTGCGCGCTTCTGTAAAGCCTTCGCCATCGCGTCGTCAACCAACGCCCAGGGCCGGGACCACAAGTCCAACGAGCGGTTGCTCTGCCGTCGGAGCCGCGTCACCTAGTATTGCAACGGAAGCGTGCTGATTGTGGGAGCACTAGCCCTGTCATTGCCGCTATCCGCGGTCAGAATGCCAACCGTCAAAGCGAACATGAACATGGCAACGACGATGATTATGTTCTTGGTCATCATGAAAGCCTCCTAGGCTCTCTAGGTCCCCGATCGCATCCATAGCAGGTTGTTCGACCCATCCCTGTGAGGGATGTCACAGATTGGCGGCAGAGTTGACCAGCGATCTGCTGGTTTGGGAGCATCGTTATGACCCATCCAGAACAAGAGCCGAGCCACGATCCGCAAAGGGCTTCGTCGGAAAGAACTTGGGCGGGAATCCCAGTCAGTTGGGATTGGAAAAACTGGAACAAGGGCGTGTGGAATGCGCAAGACCACCGCCTGTTTCCGCCCAAGCGCGTCGGGATCGGATGGACCATCAATTTTCGCGAGGTCTTGAAACGGCTGCGGGTCGTCAAATAGCGCGCGCCTTTGGCCGCCGGCACTGGCATCGCGGCCCGGTGGGCGTACCGCCTGCAGCGGGCAACGTTTCAAACGCGTCCCGCTTGATCGAGCTTGAGCCGCTCGACCTGCGCGTCCAGATGAGCGTGCGGGATCACGTGCGAGAAATCGACCGCCAAGCGAGTCTCACCTGCTTCGCCGGATCGCGCGATCAGGCCGCGCTCCTGACGGACGAACATCCAAAGCGACCGAACCAGGTTTCCCACCGCTTGCCGGTCGAACATGAACGCCTGCATCCGAACCTCGGACGCCCCGCCGATGAGCATATGATCGAACACCGCGTCGACGTCGCCGCGATGGACGTCGACATGTCCAGCAGGCTTGAAGCCCGCCTCGAGCAGCGCGTGGATCGGGGCGCCATTCCCATCGACGACGTGGGCGAGATACTGCTCGTCAGGCGAATCGCGCCCGCTTTCCTTGATGGCGTAGACCATCATCACCTTCAGCAGCAGCGAAGCGAGCCCGAAGCCGCGTGCGGCCGGGTGAACCATCAGGCCGCCGACCTCGGCCTGGGTGGCCGATGGGGGCCCGCTCGGTGCGGGCTGAACGACTCCGGTGCCGAGAATGGTCTCAGTGCTGCGGTTCACGACGTGAAACAACCGGTGCTGCCGTGCCGCATCACGGAATACATGCGCCGGACGGTCGAACAGCGTTCCCTCGTTCAGCGCTTCGATGAAGGTGAAGGGAAGCCGGTATTCGGCCTCGTGCGTCAGCCGGATCTCGACTCTGTCCTGATCCCTGATCATTGCAGGTCTATGCACCATCGACCGCCGCCTCGCTCTAGGTGTGTCGTCCCGTGAACTGTCACTGACTTTGAGCGAAATTTAGTCGGCGCGTGAGGCTAAAGTCGGGTGTATAAGCCACCCGCTTTGGACGCTCGACGGCCCCGCCTTGCCATTGCGCGCCCGTTGCCGCTAAGAGGACGCCGCTCAAACCCGCGGAATTGCGATATGACTGACTTTGCCGCGGCGCGCCGCATGATGGTGGATGGCCAGGTGCGCACCAGCGACGTCACCGATCTGCGCATCGTCGCGGCGATGCTGGAGCTGCCGCGCGAACGGTTCGTGCCCGAAGCCAAGGCCGATCTGGCCTATCTCGATTTTGACATCGTGGTCAAAGAGGCGGCCGCCGGTGCGCCGGCCCGGCGGCTCCTCAAGCCCATGGTGCTGGCGAAGATGGTCCAAGCCGCGGAGGTGGACGCGAGCGACCACGTGCTCGATCTCGGCTGCGCCACCGGCTATTCGTCCGCGCTATTGTCGCGCCTTGCCGCCTCGGTGGTCGCGCTTGAGGAGGACGAGGGCTTGGGCCCCCTCGCGCGCGCGAACCTCGAGGCCCTCGGGGCCGCCAATGTCACCGTCGTGACCGGCGCGTTGACCGAAGGCTGGCCGGCCACCGCGCCGTACGACGTCATATTCGTCAATGGGGCAACCGAGATCGCGCCGCACGCGCTCGCCCGTCAGCTCAAGGCGGGGGGCCGACTCGTTGCCGTGGTGGGCCGATCACCCGCGGGGCAGGCGATGCTCTACCGCCGGGTGGGCGGGGATATCAGCGGCTGGCCGATCTTCGACGCCGCCGCGCCCGTGCTGCCGGGATTTGCCGCACCCCCGGCTTTCGTGTTCTAGGCCGGTTTTATGCCCAATTTTCCACAGGGTGTGGCGCGAAAGCACCAAAGCCGCTTCTTTTCGTAGAACTCCTGATTTCCCTGCCATCATGGGGGGTTGCCAGCCCCATTATGGCTAACATTGGCCTTTAGCGAGTCCATGATGGGCGCGGCCCGCGAGGGGCGGGACGGCGGGGGGTGGAATCTGCGCATGCTGCGGGGGGCTCGAAGCCAGCGGGCGATTGCGCGATTTGCGCAGATTGCAGCGCTTGCCGCGTCGGCGGCCCTCGCGACGGCGCCGCTTTTGGCCGAGCCCGCGAACAATGGTTGGCACCTGGTGGGCAGCGGCGCCGGAGCCGGCACCATGGAAGGTGCGCTGGTCTCGTCCTATCAAAGCAATCCCCAGCTCAACTCCCAGCGCGCCGCCACGCGCGCCATCGACGAAAACGTCCCGACCGCGCTCGCCGGCTATCGCCCGCGCGTCGCGGGCACGGCGAGCCTGACCGAGCAGTATTTGGATCAGCTGACCAGGGGGGGCAACGACCCGAGAAGCGGCGGCGCGATTTACAACCAAGCCGTGGGCGCCGTCGCCGTCCAATCCTATGGGCTCACCGCGACCCAGACGCTTTTCAACGGTTTCCAGACGGCGACCCGCACCCGCCAAGCCGAAGGGCAAGTCTTCTCCGCCCGCGAGACGTTGCGCACCACCGAGCAGAACGTGCTGCTCAGCGCCGCCACCGCGTACATGAACCTGTTGCAGACGGCGGCCATCCTCGAGCTGCAGCGCAGCAACGTGAACGTGCTGGAAGTGACGCTGCGGCAGACGCGCGACCGCTTCACCGCCGGCGAAGTGACGCGCACCGACGTGGCGCAGGCGGAGTCGCGGCTCGCCGGCGGCAGGTCGCAGCTGTCATTGGCGGAGTCCAACTACGTGACCGCGCAGGCGCAATACCTGCAAGTGATCGGCGTGCCGCCGCCGTCGCGGCTTGCCCCCGCGCCGCCGGTCGACCGGCTCTCGCCGCGTACGCTCGAGGGCGCGATCGCCCGCAGCCGCAGCGAGCACCCGTTGATCACCACCTCGATGTACAACGTCGACATCGCGTTGCAGCAGGTCAAGATCGCCGAGGGCGCGCTCGTCCCCACGTTGGCCGCCGTCGGCAACGTGCAGAAGAACTTCGGCTCGACCCAGTCGCTGGCGGTGCTCGAGCAGTTGCAGGCCTCGATCGCCGCCCAGCTCACCGTGCCGCTCTATCAGGGCGGCTCCGAATACGCGGCCATCCGGCAAGCCAAGGAGACGCTCGGTCAGCGGCGGCTCGATCTCGACACCGCGCGCGACCAGGTGCAGGCGACCGTGACCCAGGCCTGGGGTCAGCTTGAGGCCGCCAAGGCGCAGATCGATGCCACCCAGTCGCAGGTCACCGCCGCCGAGGTCGCGCTCAACGGCGTGCGCGAGGAAGCCCGCGTCGGCCAGCGCACCACGCTCGACGTGCTCAACGCCCAGCAGGATCTGGTCAACGCCCGCGTGGCCCTGGTCACCGCGCAACGCGACCGCGTCGTGGCCTCCTATACCGTGCTGGCGGCGACCGGCGCGCTCTCGCCGCAAATCCTCGGGCTCAAGATCGAGGTCTACGACCCCGTGGTTCACTACCAGCAGGTGCGTGACGCCTGGGGCGGCGTCCGCGTGCCCGACGGTCGGTAGAGAACGATCGAACGCTTCGCAGGGAGTGAGCGGCGACAGCGCACCCCCAGCGCAACGCGCTTTGTCCCGCTACGCCATTAAATTATCGAAAAACGCTTGCGCCGCAGGACTTGCCGTCCTTGTGCATCGCGCTCGATCTGATGCGTGGCCCCGCGCGCCGGCGTGCCTTCTCCGGCGATAGCGAGTTGTCCGCTGTCGCGCAGCGTCTTCATGTACCGGGCGGCATCGGCGACCGCAGCCGGTTTCGGAGTGTCGCCCGCGATCGACTTCACCTTGCCGCGCCCGTCAAGCTCGACGGATAACGAGACGGGCACCGGCGCGTAAACGGCTTCGCCGCCTTCATCATGCACGGGGTGGAGCTTGTTGGCGTCGACCTCGACGCGGCCGCCCGGCAACTCGCGTTTGATCGAGATCGACTCGAAGCCGCGCTTGGCAAGCTCCGTCTTCAGCGCCTGTTGGTTGATGCGCGGCATTGGTCAGCCATGTGTGGCCCCCGAATTTCCGCCGCGCATCATACAGGCGCATAACCCCTGCGCTCAATGGTGAGCGAACCCGCAGTCGATACGGACGCGGCGCAGAACCATATGTTTTCCTTCCCGCCGCAACTCGTGGGTATGCGTCTCGTGGGTCTGCGGCGCCGCCGCGCGTACGGTTTCGGCCGCTCCTTTGCCGGCGCGAGGGATCTTGAGCCGGCCTCGCCGCAGCAAGTCCTCGAAGAAGGACTTGGCCGCTTGATCTTCGCCCGGCGAGGGCGCCGCGCCGACGGCGAGCGCCGCGCCGGTAACCTGCAGGCGTTTCGGCTCCGCGGCGGCATAGACCACGATTGATGGGACGCCGAGGCCATATTCGGCGACGGAAAGTTGCAGGGTTGGCAGCGTCTTCGATTGGCTGGGAGTTGCCGCCAGGGCTGCGATGCGCGCGGTCGCATGCGTCGCCGCCACCGCCATCGACGGCGGCAGAATGCCGTGACGGACGAACCCGCTCCGCAGCGGCGCTTCATAGCCTTGCGCGGAGAATCGAGCCGCCGCGACCGCGAGCATGCTGGCGGCCACTTGGCTCATGAAGGTCGGCACGACGGATGCGGCGCGAATGCCCTGCACCAGTATCGCGCCCATGTCTTTGCTCACTTGCAGCAGCGCGGCTTCGTCTCTCGAGCTCGTCGTCGCCAGCATGCCGGCCAGTGCTTCGAAGAACGCGCCGGTGAAGACGCGGGAGAAGGAGTGCGGCTCCGAGCTCAGCGACGTGGCGGGCGCCGTGGTGGGAAGCGTGTCGGGATCCCGGTAGAAGAACGTATTCACCGCGTTGCGCAGACAGTCGGGCTCGACCGCCGAGGGAACCGATTGACGGATGGCCCAGCCGAGCTGTTCCGCCAAGCGTGAGAGCCGCGACGACCGGCGCAGCACACCACCGGTTTCCGCCAATACTCCCTCCCGCACGCTCGAGAGCTGCAGCGCCGAGAGTATCGCGCTCATGTCGCCGAAAGACTCGTGGAAGGCGGCAACCTCGATGCTCGCGGCATCGAACAGCTGCGGCTTGAAGGAGTCGAGAAGCGCATGCCCGAGCTCGTGGCACACGATGTCGGGGCTCTCGCCGGAAAAGACCGTGCGTCCGGCGGCCGAACCATGGAAGAACTTCAGCCCCTCGCGGTCATAAAACGCGTTGAGATCGACGCCGAAATCGAGGTCCACGGGAAGGACCGCGCCCACTTCCCACGATGTCCCCGGGACCAATGCGCCCCAGAAATCGGAGCCGCGGCGCAATGCTTCGGCGGCCGCCCAGTAGCGAAACTCCGCGGTTCCGGGCGGATGCGGCTTCGCCTCCGGTGCAGAGGACGGGTTGACGATCCGGGTCGAGAACGGCTGATCCCGCAAAACCGGAACGGGCCGTTGAAGGACTTGACCCCCGCTCGGTTGGGCGCCGGCGCCGGGATCGTCCTCCCAACCGTTGATCACTCCCTTCGGCTGCGCCCCGCGTTCCGTAGAGACCGCGCGGGCCTTGCGCCCACTGCTTCGCGCGGCCGACTTCTTCGCGGCGCGCTTGGATCGCTTCTTGGCCATGGCCATCTCTCCATTTGCTGCATCGCCGACATGACACACCGGCGAGGCGAACCCGCCGTGGTAGCGGCTTCGCCATTATCCTCCGTTCACGGCCGAGACCGAGGTGAGTTAGATCACGTTCCGATGACCTGATTGCCGTTGTGCCGGCGAGGCATCAACATGTTCAGGACAGCTGTCATAATTGTCGGTCGCGCGACAACCTCGGCGCCTGGCGCAGCCTTACGCTCTCGCGGCCTTCGCCTTCGCTTCGTCGTGCATCGTGTGTTGGCGGAGTTTTCTTGCGAACCACCATGCCAGGGCGGGCAGCGCAACGGCGGTTCCCGCAAACAGCGGCACGGCGGTGAAGCGGTCGAAGACGAACGCGCCCGCGGCGACGCCGATCATCTGGCCAAGATAGATCGCCGAGGAGAAGATCGCGACCGCCGTGCCCCGCGCTTGCGGCGTCATTTGCGTGGCGTTGGTCTGCAGCGTGTTATGCAGCGCATAGAAGCCAAGCCCGATCGCGGTGACCGCGATGGGCGCGAGCCACCAGTGCGCGCTGATCGCCAGGGTCAGGTAGGCGAGCCCCAGAAGCGTCCCGCCGAATATCGCGAGTCCCGCCTGACCTAAGCGGTTGACGAGCAGCGACACGCAGGCGGCATAAAGGAGCCCGCCGACCCCGAACGTGCCGACGATCAGCCCGATCGCGCCGAATGTGAGCCCGAAGCGCAGATGCAAATCCGCGCCGACATAGGCGAAGGCGCCCCAGGCGATGCTCGCCTCGATGAATACCGCGAGGATGACGAGACGCGCCCACGGATTCGAGAAGAGGGCGCGGTAACCGGCCCTGAATCCCGGCGTGGTTTCGGCCGAGTGGCGGGCAGCGCGGGTGCGCGGGTTGACGAGAAGCTCGAAGACGAGCCCGGCGGTCGCGAGCGCGAACATGGCCGCGAGCACGAAGAATACGTTGCGCCAGCCGAACAGATCGCCGAGCACGCCACCGGCCGCCTGGCCGAACAGCTGGCCGGAAATCTGTCCGGTCAGATAGCGCCCGAGGATCGGCTGGCGGCGCTCGTAGGGTGTGACGTCTCCGACATAGGCCATCGAGAGGGGAATGATCCATCCCGCCGCCGCGCCCGATGCGAAGCGCGCAACGGCGAGGGCCGACAGCGATTGCACCGTGCCGCACAACGCCACCAGGATCGAGGCGAGCGCGCACATCACCGCGACGGTGCGATACTTGCCGAACCGGTCTCCGACCGGGCCGATGACGAGCTGGATCGAGCCGTGGCTCACGGCATAGGCAGCGACGACGATCGAGGCGGCTCCCACCGTGGTGCCGAAATCGGCGGCGATCTGCGGCAGGAGCGAGTCGGTGACCCGCACCATGGCCTGGCTCGCGAACCCCGCGCCCGCCAACAGGATGATGGAGCGCGTCGGCACCTCTCGGGCTGGCGGCGAGTTCATAGGAATGGCGCGGATTTTCTATTCATCCGCGCGTTTCTTTCCTTAGACGGCAAAGACGAATGGCCGGAAAAAGTCCGGCCATGACGCGGATGGGTCAGGATCATCACAGGACTTCGTTGTACGCGCATCCGGTTCTAGGCGTTGACAGGGCGGAGCGCGGCGGGCTTTTTACCGCGAAATTTGCGGAACGATACAACAATGATCGGCAAGACATACCAGCCATCCGCGGTCGAGGGGCGCATCTACGCCGCATGGGAGGAGGCGGGTGCGTTCCGTTGCGGCCGGCCGGAGCGCAAGAGCGCGCGGCCCTATTGCATCGTCATCCCGCCGCCCAACGTCACGGGTTCGCTGCACATGGGGCATGCGCTCAACAACACGCTCCAGGACGTGCTCGCCCGCTTCGAGCGCATGCGCGGGCGCGACGTGCTCTGGCAGCCCGGCACCGATCACGCCGGCATCGCCACGCAGATGGTGGTCGAGCGGCAGCTGATGGAGCGGCAGGAGCCGCCGCGGCGCGTGCTCGGGCGGGAAAAATTCCTCGAGAAGGTGTGGGCGTGGAAGGCCGAGGCCGGCGGGACCATCACGCAGCAGCTCAGGCGGCTCGGCGCCTCCTGCGACTGGTCGCGCGAGCGCTTCACCATGGACGAGGGGCTCTCGCGCGCGGTGCGCAAAGTGTTCGTGGAGCTTTATCGCGCCGGCCTCATCTACAAGGACAAGCGGCTGGTCAACTGGGACCCGAAGCTCGTCACCGCCATCTCCGACCTCGAAGTGCAGCAGGTCGAGATAAAGGGACACTTGTGGCACATCCGCTATCCGCTCGAAGGCGCCGCCTTCGATCCGGACGATCCCTCGACCTTCATCACCGTGGCGACCACGCGGCCGGAGACCATGCTCGGCGACGTCGCGGTCGCGGTGCATCCCGACGACGAGCGCTACCTGCATCTCGTCGGCAGGTGCGCGGTGCTGCCGCTCGTCGGCCGGCGCATTCCGATCATCGCCGATGAATATTCCGATCCGGAGAAAGGCACCGGCGCGGTGAAGATCACGCCCGCGCACGACTTCAACGACTTCGAGGTGGGACGGCGGCACGACCTGCCGCTCGTCAACGTGCTCGATGCGCAAGCGCATCTCAAGCTTGCCGGCAACGAGGCATTTCTGCGCGAGGTGCCGAGCTCGCCGGAGCTTGATCAGACCTTGGCGTATGACGGTCTCGATCGCTTCGTCGTGCGCAAGGAGATCGTGCAACGGTTGGAGGCGGCGGGGCTGCTCGCGAAAATCGAGTCCCACACGCATACGGTGCCACACGGCGACCGCTCGGCGGTCGTGATCGAACCCTTTCTCACCGACCAATGGTATGTCGACGCCAAGGCGCTGGCAGCACCCGCCATCGCGGCGGTGCGCGGCGCTCGCACCGTATTCGTGCCGCGCAATTGGGAGGCCACCTATTTCAATTGGATGGAGAACATTCAGCCCTGGTGCATCTCTCGTCAGCTGTGGTGGGGGCACCAGATTCCGGCGTGGTACGGGCCGGACGACAAGGTGTTTGTCGCCGAGAGCGAGGACGAGGCGCGAAGTCAGGCCATAGCCCATTACGGCGCCGACGGCACGATCTCCAGCGAAGCCGCGGCCGGGGTTCGCCGCGGCAACTCGACCTTACTCACGCGCGACGAGGACGTGCTCGACACCTGGTTCTCCTCCGCCCTCTGGCCGTTTTCAACGCTGGGCTGGCCCGACACTACGCCCGAGCTCGCGCGCTACTACCCGACCGACGTGTTGGTGACCGGCTTCGACATCATCTTCTTCTGGGTCGCCCGCATGATGATGATGGGCTTGCATTTCATGGCCGAGGTGCCGTTCCACACCGTCTACATCCACGCGCTCGTGCGTGACGAGCGCGGCGCCAAGATGTCGAAGTCGAAAGGCAACGTGATCGATCCGCTCGAGCTGATCGATGAATACGGTGCCGACGCGCTGCGCTTCACGCTGGCGGCGATGGCGGCGCAGGGACGCGACATCAAGCTTTCCACCCAGCGCGTCGAGGGCTACCGTAACTTCGCGACCAAGCTGTGGAACGCCTGCCGGTTCGCGGAGATGAACCGCTGCGTCACGGTGTCGGGCTTCGATCCGAGATCGGCGAAAGAGACGCTCAACCGCTGGATCGCGCACGAGACCGGCAAAGTGGTGCGCGAGATCACCGAGGCGATCGAGGTCTACAAGTTCAACGAAGCGGCGGGGGCGGCGTACCGGTTCGTGTGGAATATTTTTTGCGACTGGTATCTGGAGCTGGCGAAGCCGGTGCTGCAGGGCGCCGACGAGCGCGCCAAGGACGAGACGCGGGCGATGACGGCGTGGGTGCGCGACGAGATCCTCAAGCTGCTGCATCCCTTCACCCCATTCGTCACCGAAGAGCTCTGGCAAGTGACGGCGCAGGACGGCCTCGCTCGCGAGGGTTTGCTCGCGCTCGCGGCTTGGCCGAAGCTCGAGGGGCTCGACGACCTCGAAGCCGAGGCGGAGATCGGCTGGGTGATCGACCTCGTGACCGCCATCCGCTCCGTGCGCGCGGAAATGAACATTGCACCGGCGACCGAGATTCCGCTGGTGCTGGCGGGATCGCCGGCGACGCAGGCGAGGGCAGGGCGGTGGGGCGAGTTCGTGCGGCGGCTCGCGCGCCTCTCCGAGATTTCGTTCGCCGAGCGCGCGCCCCACGGCGCGGTGCAGCTGATCGTGCGCGGGGAGGTCGCGGCGTTGCCGCTCAAGGGTGTGATCGATTTTTCCGCCGAGAAAGCGCGCTTGGAGAAAGAGATGGCGCGGGTCAAATCCGACATCGCCCGCATCGATGCCAAGCTCGCCAATGCCGATTTCGTCGCCCGCGCGCCGGAGGACGTGGTCGAGGGCGAGCGCGAGAAGCGCGAAGAAGCCGAGGGGCGCCGGCTCAAGATCAACGAAGCGCTGGAGCGCCTGAAAGGCGCGGCGTGACAAAAAGGTCGTCATTGCCGGGCTTAGCGCGTCTGCGACGCGCTTCTGCCCGCGCATGACCAGCAGAAGAACCGGCCGCCGGGAGTGCCATGCGTGAACTTTGGGTTGCCGGCGGCCTGCTGTGGCTTGCCGGGGTGGCGCTGCGGCTGAGCATCCTCGCGGTGCCGCCGGTCATCGCGCTGATCCAGTCCGATCTGCGCCTTTCCGGCACCGAGGTCGGCATCCTTTCCGGCCTGCCCATGATCCTGTTCGCGCTGGCGGCGCTGCCGGGTTCGCTGTTCATCGCCCGGCTGGGCGCGTTCTCGACGCTGGTCGCGGGCCTGCTCATCGCCGGCGTCGCCTCGGCGCTGCGTGGCGCGGTACGCGATGTGATCGCGCTCTATGCCGCGACGGTGGTGATGAGCGCGGGCATCGCCATCATGCAGCCCGCGCTGCCGCCGCTGGTTCGCCAATGGATGCCCCGGCACGTGGGCCTCGGCACCGCCCTCTTCACCAACGGATTGCTCGTGGGTGAAACGCTGCCGGTCATGGTGACGATCCCGTTCGTCCTGCCGCTCGTCGACGGCTCTTGGCGCGGGTCGCTGGCCATCTGGGGCCTGCCGCTGGTGCTGATCGCGCTTGTCACCGCAGTGCTGGCGCCGCGGCCCAAGCCGTCGGCGGCGAGCGCACCGGCGCCTCGGCATAACTGGTGGCCCGACTGGCGCAATCCTCTGACCTGGCAAATCGGCGTTCTGCTCGGCAGCGTCAACGGCGTCTATTTCGCCAGCAATACCTTCCTGCCCGGTCATCTCACCGACGCCGGGCGGCCCGACCTGATCGCGGCCGCGCTGACCGCGCTCAACTTCGGCCAGCTCCCCGCATCGTTTGTGCTGCTTGTGACCGTGGACAGGTTCGTGCGGCGCCCGACGCCGTTCATCGTCTGCGGTGCGCTCTTCCTGGTGTGCGTGGCGGGCATGGCGATGACGGCGAGCCTGTGGACCGTCATTTATGCCGGCGTACTGGGCTGCATCGGCGCCGTGGTGTTCACGCTGGCGCTGGCGCTGCCGCCACTGTTGAGCGCGCCTGCGGACGTCGCGCGCGTCTCGGCCGCGGTGTTCACCGTCAGCTACACCCAGGCGCTGCTCGCGTGCGTGTTCAGCGGCGCCGCCTGGGATCTCGGCGGCAGTCCGCGCTTCGCTTTCCTGCCGATGGTGGTCAACTCGCTTCCGCTCTTATTCCTTCCGCCGCTGATGCGGTTTCGGCGATCGCAGCCGACCTCGTAGGTCGCACCATGCCCAATCTCAAGCTCAGGCTCGCCTGCTGGGACTATGACCGCACGCGTCCGCTGATCGACGGACGGGTGAAGGCCGAGGGCATCGATTTCGAGATCGAGATCCTGCGACCGCGCCAGGCGTTCCAGCGCATGCTGGACAACAAGGAATTCGACGTCAGCGAGCTCTCGCTCGCTTCGTATACGGCGCTCAAAGGCCGCGGCGCTTGTCCGTTCGTGGCTGTGCCGGTGGCGCTGTCGAAGATGTTCCGCCATTCCTGCATTTACGTGCGCGACGGCGCGGGCATCGCCACGCCGCAGGATTTGAAAGGCAAACGCGTCGGCACCTCGCAATGGAGCTCGACCGGGCTCGTGTTCATGCGCGGCATGTTGCAGCACGACTACGGCGTCAAGCCGCAGGACATGCACTGGTTCATGGGCGGGCTCAACACCTTCGTCGAACCGCCGCTGATTGCCCTCGATCTGCCCAAGGACATCAGGCTCGATTTTCTCTCCGGCGCGCAGACGCTCGAGCGGATGTTCGCGGCGGGCGAGCTCGACGTGCTGCTGTCGCTCTATATCCCGAAGCTGTTTCTCGACGGCGCGCCCACGATCGCGCGGTTGTTTCCGAACTATAAAGAGGTCGAACAGGACTATTACCGTCGCACGCGTATCCTGCCGATCATGCATACCGTGGCGCTGCGCGAGGACCTCTATCGCCAGCACCCGTGGGCGGCGCGTAGCATTTACCGCGCGTTCGTCGAAGCGCGCGACCTCGCGGTCGGCGGCCTCTATGACACCGATGCGCTGCGCGTCGCGCTGCCTTGGCTGATCGAGCATGTCGAGGAGGCGCGGCGCGTATTCGGCGCCGATTTCTGGGCCTACGGCCTTGAGCCGAACCGTCCCGCCCTGGCGGCGATCGGCCGCTACGTCCACGAGCAGGGTCTCTCGCCGCGCGTGGTGAGCGCGGACGAACTCTTCGCACCCGGCGTCGAGTGAGCCGATGTATTGCCAAGTTCGCAGAACCATCGATGCCGTTGCCGACAGCATAACGGCCGTCGACTTCATGTCGAATTTATAGCTTGACTACGAATTGAAACTATAGTACATTGCGCTGGCTCCTCCTCATGCTTCGAGACGCCGCGCAGCGAGGCCGGGTTGGCGCGCGGGCGCAGCTTGTGTGCGCTGCGCGGCTCCTCAGCATGAGGGCGGGGAAGAGGGCGGTGCGGGTGCGTCGAGCGAAGGGAGAACGAACCTGTGGTTGTAGAAAAAGAGGGCTCAGGGCGGGTCCCTGTTTCCGGCCTGTTATTTACAGGGAGCTGTGCAACTCCAGCGCGTGACGCGAAATAGGCGAGCGGAAATCCGGGCAGACGATTCCCACGCGGCTGCGCGAAGCGGTCAGCGCCTGAACGGTTTGCTGAGAAAACGCGAGCCTTTGAGGCCGTAGCGCCAGGGATGGTCGACCGCCTTGGTCAGCCCAATGCGCGGACCGACGTCGACATCGAGTGCTTCACTGCGCGCGAAAATCTCGAACGGCGGCTGGTCCAGCGCAAGCCCGTATTGCGCGTCGGTGATGCCGAGCGATTGGCACAGCCGTCCCGGCCCCGAGCACAACAGCCGCTCATTGGTCACGCCGCGCCGCCGTCGCATCGCGGCGAGTCCCTGCGTCGGCGCCAGCGCGCGGATCAGCACGGCGCTAGCGCTGCCTTCCGCCTCGCATACGAAGTTGAGACACCAGTGGATGCCGTAGGAGCGATAGACGTAGGCGTAGCCCGGTGGGCCGAACATCACGGCATTGCGTGCGGTCTGCCCGCCGAAGGAATGCGCCGCCGGATCGGTGTGGTGGTAGGCCTCGGCCTCGACGATGATGCCGCCGACGCCCTTGTACAGCAGCGTCGCGCCGATGAGATCTGGCGCGACGACGTGCACGCTGCGGGCGAAGAAGCTTCGGCGAAGCAGGCGGCGCTTGGGCATCGACGCGTCTCAACGGGAAACGGCGCGGGCGGTACAGCAGAACGAAATATCGTCATGCCCGCGCTTGTCGCGGGCATCCACGTCTTGTTTTGTATGGCAGGATCAAAGACGTGGATGGCCGGGACAAGCCCGGCCATGACGGAAGAGTACCA
This sequence comes from Xanthobacteraceae bacterium, assembly GCA_035693615.1. Lineage (GTDB taxonomy): Bacteria > Pseudomonadota > Alphaproteobacteria > Rhizobiales > Xanthobacteraceae > VAZQ01. Next base: position 2,564 of record DASSGH010000021.1, on the reverse strand, counting down.
CATGAACGTATTCCTCGCTGGCGCCGCCGGCGCCATCGGCCGCCGGTTGGTGCCGCTCCTTCTGCGCGACAGCCACGAGGTCACGGGGACCACGCGCTCGGCCGAGAAGGGGCGCGAGCTTGCACGCTCCGGCGTCCTCCCCGCCGTGCTCGATGTTTTCGATCCGCACGCGGTGACCGCGGCGATGCGCGCGGCCAAGCCCGAGGTCGTGATCCACCAGCTCACCGATTTGCCGCGCGAATTCGACGAAGCGCGGATCGCCGCCTCCTACGCCAACAACGCCCGCATCCGCACCGAAGGCACGCGCAACCTGATTGCGGCGGCGCAGGCGGCCGCGGCGCGGCGCTTGATCGTTCAGAGCATCGCATTTGGTTATGCACCAGGCGGCGAGCCGCATCCCGAGACCGATCCGCTCAATCTCGCCGACCCGGCGCGGGCGGTCACGATCAAAGCCACCGCCGATATGGAGCGACAGGTGCTCGCCGCTGGCCTCGATGCCGTCATCCTGCGCTATGGCCTTTTCTATGGGCCGGGGACCTGGCACGACGAGCCCGTCCGCAGGCCTGCGCTGCACGTCGATGCCGCCGCGCACGCCACGTTGCTCGCGCTCACGCGCGGCCGGGCTGGCATCTACAACATCGCGGATGACGATAGCGTGGTCTCGATCGCCAAGGCACGCGCCGAACTCGGCTTCGATCCGCAGTTTCGGCTGCAATGAAACTCCGCCCCGCCGGCAACGTTTTTTGCCAAAGCGGGACGCTGTTGTGGCCAAGGTGTGACATTCGGCGTTAACCGACACTTAATCATGTTGCTTGTCCGCAACACGGCTAAAACATTGACATCCGAATGGGAATCCCGGCCGGCCGCGCCGCGATTTGGCCATACGCGACCACGAGAGCTACGCGCAGGCGGGCACGTGACCCACCCAGATGAAGGCGCGAAGTGATGGATGCGAAGGCAAACCTCAAGGCGAAGTTGCCCAGCCGCCACGTGACCGAGGGTCCCGAGCGGGCGCCGCACCGCGCCTTCTATTACGCGATGGGGCTCACCCGGGAGCAGATCCATCAGCCCTTCGTGGGTGTGGCGAGCTGCTGGAACGAGGCAGCCCCCTGCAACATCTCGCTGATGCGCCAGGCTCAGGCGGTGAAGAAGGGCGTGGCCGCCGGCGGCGGCACCCCGCGCGAGTTCTGCACCATCACCGTCACCGACGGCATCGCCATGGGGCATCAGGGCATGAAGTCCTCGCTCCCCTCGCGCGAGGTGATTGCCGATTCAGTCGAACTGACCATGCGCGGCCACGCCTATGACGCGCTCGTCGGCCTTGCCGGCTGCGACAAGTCACTCCCCGGCATGATGATGGTGATGTGCCGCCTGAACGTGCCCTCGATCTTCATCTATGGCGGCTCCATCCTGCCCGGCACGTTCCGCGGCAAGCCGGTGACCATTCAGGACGTGTTCGAGGCGGTCGGCCAGCATTCGGTTCGCCAACTTTCCGACGCTGACCTCGAGACGCTCGAACAGAATGCCTGTCCGTCGGCGGGCGCGTGCGGCGCGCAATTCACCGCCAACACGATGGCGACGGTGTCGGAAGCGATCGGGCTGGCGCTGCCCTATTCGGCGGGCGCTCCGGCGCCCTATGAGATCCGCGACGCCTTCTGCATGACCGCCGGCGAGAAGATCGTCGAGCTGATCAAGGCCGGCATCCGCCCGCGCGATATCGTCACCCGAAAAGCGCTGGAAAACGCGGCGGCGGTGGTGTCGGCGACCGGCGGCTCGACCAATGCCGCGCTGCATCTGCCCGCGATCGCCAACGAATGCGGCGTGAAGTTCGATCTCTTCGATGTCGCCGAGGTCTTCAAAAGAACACCATACATCGCGGATTTGAAACCGAGCGGCCGTTTTGTTGCCAAAGATGTATTCGAAGCAGGCGGCGTTCCACTCTTGATGAGGACGCTGCTCGACCACGGGTATCTTCACGGCGAATGCTTGACCGTGACTGGGCGCACGGTCGCCGAGAACCTCAAGCGAGTGAAGTGGAACAAGGACCAGGACGTGGTCCGTCCCGCCGACAAGCCGCTCTCCGCCACCGGCGGCGTCGTCGGGCTCCGAGGCAACCTCGCACCGGAAGGTGCGATCGTTAAGGTTGCTGGGATGGCGGACTTGAAGTTTTCCGGCCCGGCGCGCTGCTTTGATGGGGAGGAAGCGTGCTTCGAAGCCGTCAAGAAGAAGAAATACAAGGAAGGCGACGTGCTCGTGATCCGATACGAAGGGCCCAAAGGCGGCCCCGGGATGCGAGAAATGCTGGCGACCACCGCGGCCCTTTACGGTCAGGGCATGGGCGGCAAGGTTGCGCTCCTGACCGACGGGCGCTTCTCGGGAGCGACCCGCGGGTTCTGCATTGGTCATGTGGGTCCGGAGGCCGCCGTCGGCGGGCCGATCGCGCATGTTCGCGACGGCGACATCATCACCATCGACGCCGTCAAGGGTACTCTCGACGTCAAGCTCAGCAAGGCTGAGTTCGAGGCGCGCGCCAAGGTATGGAAGCCGCGCCCGCCGGAATTCAC
>DASSGH010000020.1:0-49633 GCA_035693615.1 Xanthobacteraceae bacterium | reverse complement strand
GTGCTCGAGTTCGTCGCCCAGGCCAAGGCCAATCCCGGCAAGACTAGCTACGGCTCCGGCGGAATCGGCACCTCGGTGCACCTCTCCGGCGAGCTGTTCAAACGGATGGCCGGGATCGAGATGACGCATGTGCCCTATCGCGGCGCCGCCCCGGCATTGCAGGATGTCATTGCCGGCCGCATCGACGTCATCTTTGACAACATCACGGCGAGCTTGCCGCAGGTGCAGAATGGCGCCGTGCGCGGATTGGCGGTGACCGCCGCAAGGCGCGTGGCAGCGGCGGCGCAGCTGCCGACCATCGCGGAAGCCGGCCTCCCCGAGTTCGACGTCTCGACTTGGTTTGCTTTGTTCGTGCCGGCCAAGACGCCACATGACATCATCGCCAGGATCAACGCGGACGCAGTCTCGGCGCTCGGCCATCCCATGGTGAAGGAGCGGCTGGAGCAGTTCGGCGCCACCCTCGTCGGCTCGACGCCGGAAGAACTTGCTGCGTTTCTCAAGGCCGAAATGGATAAATGGGGGCCCGTCATCCGCGAAGCGAAAATCAAGGCCGACGAGTGAGATCCCAGGCAAGCGCCGCCGTGCTTGATCGCCGCCGCGTCACCGGGCTGGCGGCCGCGGCCGTGCTAGCGCCCGTCCTCGGCGGCTGCACCGCCGCGGCGCAAAATTCTTCCGCAGAGCGTTGGCCGAGCCGTTTTGTCAGACTGGTCGTGCCGTTCCCGCCGGGAGGAGGAACCGACGCGATCGCGCGCGTGGTGGCCGCCAAGCTGTCGGAGCTCTGGGGACAGCAGGTGGTAGTGGAGAACCGCGGCGGCGGCGCGACGAACATCGGCACCGAGTCGGTCGTGCGCGGGGATGCGGACGGCTACACGATATTGCTGCAATCGATGCCTCTCGCGGTGAACCGGTTCCTGTTTCCTTCGCTCAGCTACGATGCGATCGCCGATCTCGCACCCGTGTCGCTTCTCTGCGAGTACGCCAATATCATGGCGGTGCCGACGAACTCGCCCGCCCACTCGGTCGCCGAATTCATCGCCTATGCTAAGGCCCACCCCGGCAAGGTCACCTTCGCCTCGTCCGGTCACGGTACCTCCGTGCATCTCTCCGGCGAGCTGTTCAAACGCATGGCCGGAATCGAGATGCTGCATGTGCCGTATCGCGGCGCAGGACCTGCCCTCAACGATCTGCTGCCCGGACGGGTCGACGTCATGTTCAACAATATCGGCGCCGTGCTGCCGCTCATTCAGGGCGGCAAGCTGCACGGCCTCGCGGTGACGACCGCTAAGCGCACGCCGGCAGTCCCGAACTTGCCGCCGATCGCCGAGGCCGGTGTTCCCGGCTTTGACGTGTCTTCCTGGTATGCGCTTTTTGCACCGGCAAGGACGCCGCCGGAGATCATCGGCAAAATGCATACCGACACGGTGGCTGCGCTCACCGATCCGGCAACCAAGGAGCGGCTCGAGCAGCTGGGCGTGGTGGTGGTGGGCTCGAGCCCGGCGGAGCTCGCGGCCTTTCTCAAGGCAGAGATGGACAAATGGGCACCGGTCATCAAGGAAGCCGGCATCACGATCCGCAAGTGAGACTGCGTGAAGGCCTTGACCAAAGGGCCGCCGCGGACAGCCAACGACGAACTTCCCGAGCCGCGGCTTTGACGTTCGCTGCAGCGCTCGCGCTTCTCGAGTCGAGCGCATTCGCCCAGGTCCCGACGGAGATTTGGCCAAGCCGCTTCGTCCGCCTGATCGTGCCGTTCCCAGCGGGCGGAGGAGCCGACGCGATCGCCCGCATCCTGTCGGCCCGGCTCGCTGCAATGTGGGGCCAGCAGGTGGTGATTGAGAACCGAGGAGGAGCAGGCGGGAATATCGCGGCCGAGGCTGCGGCGCGCTCCGCTGCGGATGGGTACACGATTTTCCTGGCGGGAGATTTCCAAGCGGTCAACTTATTTCTCTATCCGAAACTCAGCTACGACCCGGTCGCCGACTTCCTACCGGTCACCCTCGTTGTGCAATATCCCAGTGCCATGGTCGTGCCGAGCTCTTCGCCGGCGCGTTCGGTCGCGGAGTTCATCGCCCACGCCAAGGCGAACAACGGCAAGCTCACCTTCGCAACTCCAGGCCACGGCACGTCACCCCACCTTGCCGGCGAGCTGTTCAAGCGCGCGGCCGGCATTGGCATGACGACCGTGCCCTATCGCGGCGCGGCGCCCGCAATCCACGACGTGATCGCCGGACGGGTCGATGTTTTCTTCAACAATATCGCCCCGCTTGTGGCACTCATGCAGCAAGGCCAAGTGCGGGCGCTGGCGGTAACGACCGCCCGACGAACCCCGGCGGCACCGGACGTGCCCACGCTGGAGGAGAGCGGCTTGCCCGGGTTCGATGTCGCGGGGTGGTACGCCTTCTTCGTGCCGGCCAATACGACGGCGACGATCGTGCGGAAAATCCACGCCGACACCGCTGACGCACTGGCCGATCCCGCGATCAGGGGCCGTCTGCAAGAACTTGGCTTGTTCGTGATCGGCTCGACGCCGGCCGAGCTCGGACGATTTCTCAAGTCGGAAATGGAGAAATGGGGTCCGCTGATCAAGGATGCAGGCATCAGCATGCGCGAATGATAACCCACCGCGCCGTACGCGGTGAGGCGAGCGCGACGACCGAACGACGCCGCTTCGACGCCCCCGAAAGCGCGATGGCATTGCTCGGTCAAGGCTGCTCTATCAATAAAACTTCGGCGATCGCGTCCCACTCCGCGGCGAACGGTTTGCTCGGGAGCGGCCGTTGCGCGCGGTTGTACCAATAGCGCGCATTGTCGAGATCACCCTCGACGCGGTGCAAATAGGCATGAACCCATGCGCAATCCTTGCCGCCCTCGTCCATGACGACGATGTGTGCTTTGTCCCATTCGTCCTTGCCCGCCCACCACAGCGCTACGAGCGCCGGCGCGAGCCGAACCGGTGGCTTGGCATGGGCAAGAGAATTCTTGAACTGAGCTAGATCCATCGCCGGCAGTCCCACCGAAAACAATTACCACCATCGCTGCGGCGAAAAGCGCCCCGCCGCATGCTCCATCACGTGGGCAAGCGAAAACAGCGTCTCCTCGCCGAAGGGGCGACCGATGAGCTGAAGCCCGAGCGGCAAGCCCTCCGCCGACAGCCCGCTCGGAACGGAAATTCCTGGCAGGCCCGCAAGGTTCACCGGGACGGTGAACACGTCGTTGAGATACATCTCGACTGGATCGGCCCCGCCCTTCTCGCCGATGCCGAAGGCGGCGGACGGCGTTGCCGGCGCCAGGATCGCATCCACGCCGGCGGCAAAGACCTGCTCGAAATCGCGCTTGATCAACGTACGCACCTTCTGTGCGCGCAAGTAATAGGCGTCGTAATATCCGGCCGAGAGCACGTAGGTCCCAATCATGATACGGCGGCGCACCTCCTTGCCGAAACCGGCTGCGCGCGTGTTCTCGTACATGCCGGCAATGTCGCGCCCGGGGACACGCAGGCCGTAGCGCACGCCGTCATAGCGGGCGAGATTGGAGGAGGCTTCCGCCGGCGCCACGATGTAGTAGGCCGGCAAAGCGAATTTCGTGTGCGGCAGCGACACCGAGACGATGTCAGCGCCGGCGGCCTTGAGGCATTGCGCACCGCGCTCCCAAAGATTTTCTATTTCAGCCGCCATGCCGTCGACTCGGTACTCCTTCGGAATGCCGATCTTCATGGCCTTGATCGATTTGCCGATAGCCGCCTCGTAGTCGGGAACAGGCCGATCGACCGAGGTCGTGTCTTTGGCGTCGTGTCCCGCCATCGAAGTGAGCAGGATGGCGGCGTCGCGCACCGTGCGCGCGAGCGGCCCCGCTTGGTCGAGCGAGGACGCAAACGCCACGATGCCATAGCGCGAGCAGCGCCCGTAGGTCGGCTTGATGCCGACGATTCCGGTGAAGGCCGCCGGCTGGCGGATGGAGCCGCCCGTATCGGTTCCGGTCGCGCCGAGGCACAGGCCCGCCGCCACCGCCGCCGCCGAGCCGCCCGAGGAGCCGCCCGGCACGAGCGGCGTATTCGCTCCCTTGCGCCGCCACGGCGAGATGGTCGGCCCGAAGAACGAGGTCTCGTTCGACGAGCCCATGGCGAACTCGTCGTTGTTGAGCTTGCCGAGCATCACCGCGCCGTCGCGCCAGAGATTGGCGCTGACGGTCGACTCGTAGCTCGGCAGGAAACCATCGAGGATGCGCGAGCCCGCCGTCGTGCGCACGTCCTTGGTGGCGAACATGTCCTTGATACCGAGCGCAAGGCCTTCGAGCGGGCGCGCGTCACCCGCCTTGAGACGCGCATCGGCCGTTTGTGCCATCGCCCGTGCCCGATCCGGCGTCTCCAGCAGGTAAGCATTGAGCGCGCGCGCCTCCTCCATGGCGGTAAGGTGCGCGTCGGCGAGTTCGGCGGCGGAGAACTCGCGCCGGCGAAGGCGGTCACGCGCGTCCGCAAGCGTCAGAGACGTGAGATCGGTCATTCGTACGGACTGGGCCTCGCTACCCTGCCCCAGGTGGCTCACTCCACCACTTTCGGGACAGCAAAAAAATGGTCCTCCGCCGCCGGCGCATTTTTGAGGATCTCATCGGCAATGCCGCCGTCGGTGACCAGGTCCGCCCGTTTCTTCATCTGCATGGGCATGACCGAGGTCATCGGCTCGACCCCATCGACGTTGACCTCGGACAATTGCTCCACGAAAGCGAGGATGGCGTTGAGCTCTTCGCGCAGGTGCTTGATTTCGTCCTCGGTAACCGCAATGCGCGCGAGCTGGGCGATGCGGCTGACGGTATCGGCGTCGGCGGACATGGCTGCTCCTGGGGCCGATCAGGGTGGGCGAGCCTATAGCAGAGCGGCTTGTGCGGCGCCAACGGCGGCGCGCACGCTATTGCGCGAGCGGCCGGAAGTCTCGATATACTTTGCCATGGACGCCCCGAACCCGTCTGCCACCCCGACCTTCGCGAACCGCACTCCGGTCCATATCGGCGCGGTCGGGCTCAAGGTACGCGATCTCGATCGAGTGACCGGCTTCTACCGCGACGTGCTCGGCCTCACTGTGCTCGATCGCGACAAGGACCGCACCGCGCTCGGCGCTGGCGGCGTAGCGTTCGTGCACCTCGAGCACGAACCCAGCGCCAAATCCGACGATCCGCGCGAGGCAGGGCTCTACCACACCGCGTTCCTCATGCCGACGCGCGCCGATCTCGCGCGCTGGCTCCTGCACGTGGCGCGGTGCAGGGTGCCTCTTACGGGCGCCTCCGACCACGCGGTGAGCGAGGCGTTCTATCTCGACGACCCCGAAGGCAATGGCGTCGAGGTCTATTGCGACCGGCCGGCGGACACCTGGGAATGGGCGGGCCCGGATTTGAAGATCACCACCGATCCGCTCGACGTCGACAGCATCTTGCGAGAAGTTGCGTCCTCCGCCACGTATCCGGCCGCGCCCGAGGGACTGCGCATCGGCCACGTGCATCTTCGCGTCGGCGACGTCGCACGCGCGGAGGTGTTCTATCGCGGGGCGCTCGGCCTCGACGTGACGCGGCGGCGGCACGGCGCAACCTTCCTGTCGTCGGGGCGCTATCACCACCACATCGCCGCCAATGTCTGGCACAGCGCCGGCGCTGCGGCGCGCGATACGGATCTCGCGGGATTGTCCTGGCTCTCGCTAGAGGCCGCGGATGCGGCGGCTTTCGACACCGCGAAATCCCGGCTGGCGCAAGCCGGCGTCGAGGTCGCCGCCATGCCCGCAGGCATCGCCACCGCCGATCCTTGGGGCACGCATCTACGCATCACCCAGGCCTAAGTCCTTACCCCCTCGACGAGGCAAGCGCGCGCATGAGTTTGAGCGCCTCGGCGGCGAGGGTCTTGGTCAGTTCACCGGCGGGCATTGCGCGGCCGAGCGATGCCGCCTGTCCGGCCCACATCGGCGAAAAATCGCCCGAACCCTGTGCCTCGGCTTTCGCGCGCAACGGCGCAAGCGCGCCTGCCGCGAGGGGAAACTCGGGGGGCACATCGGACATGGGCCCGATCTCCCGCATCACTCGGTTGATGATGCCGCGCGCCGGGCGGCCGGTCATGAGATTCGTCACCGCCGTCGCGTCGTCGCGCGCCGATTTGAGCGCGGCGCGATGCGGTGCCGAAATCTTCGCCTCCGGGCACCATAGATACGCGGTGCCGAGCTGGACCCCCGCAGCCCCTAGCGCGAAGGCAGCCGCGATGCCGCGCCCGTCGGTGACTGCACCGCAGGCGATAACGGGGACGGTGACTGCGTCGACGATCTGCGGGACGAGTGCGAAGGTGCCGGGTTGGCTCGCGATGTCATCGCTCAGAAAAATGCCGCGATGGCCGCCCGCCTCGTAGCCTTGCGCAATGATCGCGTCGATGCCGCGCGCTTCGAGCCATTGCGCCTCGGCGGCAGTCGTCGCCGAGCCCATCACCAGGAACCCTGCCGCCTTGAGCCGCTGCAGGAGCCCCGGCTCAGGTAGCCCAAAATGGAAGCTTACGACTTCAGGCTTCGTCTCCTCGACGACGTCGCACATGGCGGAATCGAACGCGGTGCGATTGCTCGAGGGCACCGGGGCAGCGGGATCGATTGCGAGCTCGCGATAATACGGGGCCAATCGTTCTCGCCATTGCGCCTCGCGGGCGTTGCTGGGCACCGGGGGCGAATGGCAGAAGAAATTGAGGTTTACAGGTTTCTTCGTGCGGGCGCGAATTTTCCCCATCTGCTCGCGGATCTGCTGCGCATTGAGCATCGCGCACGGCAGCGAACCGAGCGCGCCCGCTTCCGCCGCTGCTGCTACCAGTTCCCAGTCGACGGCTCCGGCCATCGGCGCCTGGACGATCGGAATCTCGATCTTGAACAATTCGATCAGGCGGCGATCCGGCCACATATCCGCACAACCCTTGCTGATATCCCGCTCTAATTAACGCGCTGCTACTTCAATATCACCGCCTCTGCTCGGCGTGCGGCGCATGGCATTGGCTAGTTTACCATTCCGTGACAGCCGCCACCCACTCGGCACGGACACTCACATCGCCTGGCTCATACCGCGGATCCGCCGTGCCATGGCTCCCATGATGTAGAGGGCGAAGTTCGGCACCTCGTCGACCATGAAGCGAAACTTGCGTTGATCGATCAGAGAGAGTTCGCACGCCTCTTTGACGCGCGCGGTCGAGCTTCTCGGCGCGCCGTCGACCATGGACATGAATCCGATCGCTTCATTTGGTCCGCAGATCTCGATCACTTTGTCGCCTATCAGCATCTCGATCAGACCGGACTGGACAATATACATGCAGGAGCCAAGATCACCCTTATTGAAGACAACGCTTCCGGCGCTAAAGGTCACAGTTGCGCCGACCCGCTGCGCGAACATTCGCATGTCGATTTCATTGCCATTCATGCACGCCCTCGCGTTTCCAAACCGCACGTCCTTTGGTAGCGGCTTCATGCCAAAAACGCGCGGCCGCGGGCTAGCTTTGCGTTGAGCGCAGCGCGATTATCCTTAGCCCCGCGCTGGGCCGGCACCCGGGGAGCCGCCAATCGCCGGCCATGCGGAGTGCACGTCATGGCTACCGTCACAACGCTCGAGCGAGGACAAGCCGAGAACACCTTGCCAGCGCGGCGGGCTCGGATCGGAATGATCATTCCCTCCGTCAACAGCATGGCGGAGCCGCAGTTCAACCATTTTGCACCGCGTGGCCTCGGCGTGCACGTTGCGCGCGCCCGCGTTGCTGGCCCATGGAAACGCCCGCTCCCGGCGATGGCCGACGAGATCGCGACTTCGGCAAAGCTGCTCGCCGACGTGGCGCCCAATCTGATCGTCTTCCATTGTACCGATACGTCGATGACCCAGGGCCCGCAGGGAGAGGGCCGTATTCTCGACATCATTCAAGACGCAACCGGGATCGCCGCGTTGGCGACGAGCCGTCTCGTAGTGGAAGCCTTGCAAGCGCTCGGCCTGCGTAGCCTCATTCTGCTTAGTCCCTACAAGAGCAATCAGCCCATCATCGAGTATCTTGGCGCGACCGGCTTTACCGTCGTCCACGACGTGGCGCTCGGGCTCGAGGGGCTCGAATTCGCCGCCGTCACCCCGGACGAATGGGCGCAGCTTGCGCGTAGGCACGATCGAAGCGACGCCGACGGCATCTTTCTGAGTTGCACCAACACCACCCAGATCGAAGCGATCGAAGAGATCGAGTGCGCGCTGGGCAAGCCTGTCGTCAACAGCAACCAGGCGGTGCTGTGGGGTTGCCTCAAGCGGCTTCAGCCGCTGCTCGCTCCGTTGCCGGCGATGCCGCGGCTTGGCCGGTTGATGCAGCACATGGATGCGTGACAAAGCGATGCACCAATCATCCAAGCGCGTGAATGCCGGACGGCTTGCCTGCGCGGCGGCATTGCTCACGCTTTTCGTTTCGGCAGCGGCCGCCCAGACCTATCCTGCGCGCCAGATCACGCTCGTCATCCCTTTCGCGCCGGGCGGCCCCGCCGATTTCCTCGGGCGGCTCATCGGCCAAAAGATGAGCGACGATCTGGGCCAGCAAATCGTCGTCGACAACCGGCCCGGCGCCAACACCATCATCGGCGCCCAGGCGGTCGCCAAGGCCGCGCCCGATGGCTATACGCTCCTGATGGCGATCGACGGCACGCTCGTCATGAATCCGTTCCTCTACAGCAAGCTCGCCTACGATCCGTTCAAGGATTTTGCGCCGATTTCGCTTATCGCGCTCGTTCCTTCCGCGCTGGTCGGCAACATCAATGTTCCGGTCAATTCCATACGCGAGCTGGTCGAGCAGGAGAAGGCGAAGCCGGGCACCTTCCAGATCGGGATCAGCACGCCGACCTCGCAAGTCAATGTGGGCCTGCTCAACATGATGGCTGGCACGCATTTCAGCATCGTTCCCTATCGTGGCGGGACCACGCAAATCACCGGCATTCTTGCCGGCGACATTCCCTTCGGCATGGAGAGCATCAACGTGGCGCTGCCGCTTTGGCGCGACAAGAAGGTCAAAATTCTCGGCCTGGTCAGCGCGCAGCGCCTTTCGCTCGCGCCGGAAATTCCCACCATCGCCGAGACGTTTCCGGGCTACGATCTCGGCATCTGGCAAAGCCTCGTTGCGCCCGCGGGCACGCCGCGCGAGGTTGTGCTCAAGCTACACGGCTCCATCAGGAAGGTATTGGCGATGCCGGAGGTGCGCGAAAAATTGCTCACTGCCGGGATCGAACCGGCCAGCAGCAATACGCCCGAAGAGTTCGCCGCGTTCATCCGCGCGCAGGCCGATACGCGAGCCAAGGTCATTCAGGCGATCGGGATGAAGCTCGACTGAGGGTCACGCTCATGGCGCCTCGCATCCTCGTCGCCGTGATCGGCTTGGCCCTGACGCTTGGATACGCGCAAGCCCAAGCCATCCTTGGCGCGGAGCCTAACACCTACCCCAACCGGGCGATCCGTATCATCGTGCCGTTCCCGCCTGGCGGCCCGGCTGACATGATCGCGCGACTGGTCGGGCAGCGCATGAGCGAGGACTGGGGTCAGCCGGTGCTGATCGAGAATCGAGCCGGCGGCAATACTGCGATCGGCGCGCAAGCCGCGGCGCGCTCGCCGCCCGACGGCTATACGCTGTTCGCGGCGATGGACACGACCATGGTGCTCAACCCATTGGTCACGCCCAATCTGCCGTATGACCCGCTGAACGACTTCGCGCCGATCACGTTGTTGATCAAGACCGTAGCGCTGGTGGTGGTGCGAAGCGACGGCCCCAAGACGATCAAGGAGCTGGTCACCAAGGCCAAAGCCAATCCCGGCAAGCTCAACATGGGCGCCGGCACCATTACCTCGCGCCTCGGGGCGCTGCAGTTTGCGAAAGCCGCAGAGATCGACGTACAGCTCGTTCCATTCAAGGGCAGCGCCGAGATCGGCCAAGCGGTGCTGGCGGGGACGGTCGATTTTGCCCTCGATAGCACCGGCACGAGCTTGCCGCTGATCGAGGGCGGCCGCTACCGCGCGCTCGCCAAATACACGAACGGGCCGCTGCCCATCCTACCTGATCTGCCGAGTCTGAGCGCGGCGGCGGAGCTGCCCTCACTCGAGGAAAGCTCGACATGGGTGGCGTTGGTGGCGCCCGCCGGAACGCCCGCCGCGATCATCGGCAAAATCCATCGCGAAGTCGCGCGCATCCACGCCGACACCACGTTGCGAGCGAAGCTCGAGAAAGTCGGGATCGAGCTCGCCGTCAGCGCCTCGCCCGCCGAGTTCGATGCCTTTGTTCGCCGTGAGACGGACCGCTGGTCCAAGGTCCTCAAGGAGAGCGGCAATCTCAAGCTCGACTGAGCCGCTTGTCGCTAATCAGCGTTTCTCGCGCAGCCCCGCCCGTTGCAGACGCGGCAGAACCTCTTCGCAGAAGAATGGAAGCTCGTCGAGATAGTTGACGAGCGACACGGCAACCCCCGTCAGGCCGGCTTTGCTGAGATCGACAAGTTGGCGCGTCACGTGGTCGGGGTCGCCTACGATGGGCAAGCCACCCATGCCTTGCGCATAGCCGGTCCGAATCTCCTGAAACTTTGCCGGGGGCGTGTTCTGCGCCGTGATGTTCTTGAGCGCGAGGATGTCGTCGACCGCCCTCCAGTCCGCATGCTCCACGATCGAATAGTGGAAGTAATCCTCGGCCTCTTTCTTGGTTGGCCTGCAAGTGACCACGCCCACGGTATAGACGCCGAGCTCCCTGCCCTGCTCCTTCGCCTGCTCCTTGGCGTTTGCGACCCGTTGCGCGGTCTCGTCGAGAGAGGTGCGAGACGCCTGCAGAAAGAAGGCATCGCAGTTGCGGATGGCAAAGGCCTGGCCAACGGGCGAGGCGCCGGCGTTCATGATCACCGGCCGCGAGCCGCCATACGGCTTCGGCTTGCCGCGAATGCCCTTCATGTCGAGATATTTTCCCGTGAAATCGAAATCCTCCTTGTCCGACCAGATCATCTTGATCACGTCGATCCATTCCTGCGCATATTCGTAGCGGGCTTCGTGATCGCGCTGCTTGACGCCGAACATCGCGAATTCGCCCTCATTCCAGCCGACCACGATATTGAGCCCAAAGCGGCCTTCGCCGATGTGGTCGGCGGTCACCATTTCCTTGGCGGCGATGATCGGGTTGAACAGCGGGGCATGAACCGTGCCGAAGACGGTGACGCGCGTCGTCAGCGCGAGCAGGCCGCTCGCCCAGGTGATGGTCTCGAGCGTCGCGCCCTGGTAATCGGTGTCGCCGCCATAACCCTTCCAGCGCCCGATCGGGAGGAGAAAGTCGAGGCCCGCCTCGTCTGCCATGCGCGCAAGCTTGAGATTGTCCGGCCAGCTCCCGGACCAGCGCTCCGGCACTAGCGTGACCGCGCGTCCCGACGAACAGTTCGCCCCGAACAGGCCGATCTTGAGCTTATTCGCATTGTGCATCGCCATACGGTCTTTTCGGGATGGAGCGGGAGCGAGCACGGCTTCTCCTGGAGCTTCGTTCGAGCTGGCAGACCGCAGGGAAGCTAGCTCAACGCGGTCGCGTTTTGAATGGGAGGGCGGGTTAGTGTGGCGGTTCAGAGTCCTTCGATTCCGAAGTTCGCAAACGAGGCTGCGGCACAATGATGCGAACTTCGGAATCGGGACACTAGAAGTCCGTTGCCATGGAAGCGGGTCGCGGTGAGAATTGCGAACGAACATCCCGGGCATCTAGTCTATCGAGAAAGGGACGCCATGACTGCTCGTTGCATCGCGCTTGCAATCTTCATGTCCCTAGCCGTAGGGAGCGCTGCCGCGCAAGAACGGCCGGATGCATTTCCCAGCCGGTCCATCAAGATCGTCGTGCCGTTCCCCGCCGGTGGCCCCTCTGACGTACTCGCGCGCATGATCGGCCAGAAGATGAACGAGGATTGGGGGCAGCCGGTTCTGGTCGAGAACCGTCCCGGCGCCAATACGGTGCTGGGCGCGCAGCAGGTCGCCAAGGCAGCGCCCGACGGCTACACCTTGCTCATGGCGATCGACTCGACGCTGACCATGAACCAGTACCTTTACCGCACCCCTCCTTACGATCCCTTCAACGACTTCGCCCCGATCACGCTCACCGCAAAGACGATGCAGCTGCTGATCGTAAATGCGACTAGCGACGTGAAATCGGTGAAGGATTTGATCGCCAAGGCGAAGCAACAGCCCGGCAAGCTAAACTACGGCGCCGGCACGATTACCACCAAGCTCACCGGCCATCTCCTCAACAAGGCGGCGGGGATCGACACCGTGCTCGTGCCCTACAACGGCAGCGCCGAAGTGGCGCAAGCCGTGCTCACCAAGAGTGTGGACTTTTCCTTTGACGGGCCCTCCGCGTCGCTCTCGCTCATTCAGAGCGGAGCGTTCCGCGTGCTGGCCAAGTTCGATCCGCGCCCGTTCCCCCCGGTGCCCGATCTGCCGATCATCACCACCGAGGTGCCGAACATGGACGAGATCACCGTCTGGCTCGGACTTGTTGCGCCCAAGGGTACCCCGGCGGCCATCATCGACAAGCTGCAGGCGCAAGTGGCTAAGATCCTGGCCGACCCCGCCATCAAGGCGAAGGCGGATGCGTCGGGCTTGTTCCCGGCCACCAGCACGCCGGCGGAATTTTCCGCCTTCATCCGCAAGGAAGCACAGCGCTGGTCCGCGGTCGTGAAAGAAACCGGAATGAAGTACGATTGATCGCCCTCGATGGATTCCGAGCGTGCTCGTGTCGCGGCTTGTCTTCCGCTTCGCTGATTGCTTGGGCGTCCTGTTTGCCGCGGCTCTTATCGGCATGCTGACGACCCCCGGCGCGAGCGCGCAACGCATCGATGACGGCCAAACCTATCCCAACCGAGCAGTCCGGATCATTGTGCCGTTCCCTCCCGGCGGGCCGACCGACATCCTCGCTCGCGTGCTCGCGCAACGCATGAGCGAGGTGTGGGGCCAGCCGGTGGTGATCGAGAACCAGCCGGGGGCCAACACCGCAATCGCGGCCGCGCGCGTGGCCAAAATGCCGCCCGATGGCTACACGCTCCTCGCGGCGATGGATGTCACCTTGGTGCTCAATCCCATCACCGCCCGCAATCTCGCTTATGACCCGCTCAAGGACTTCCTCCCGATCTCGCTTGCCTCCAAAAACACGTCGCTTATGAGCGTTCGCGCGGAGGACGGCCCGCGCACGGTGAAGGAGCTGATCGCGCGCGCCAAGGCCAATCCCGGCAAGCTCAACTACGGCGCGGGGATCCTCACGACGCGGCTTGCCGGCCATCTATTCAATCGCGAGGCCAGGCTCGAGGTGCAATATATCCCGTTCAACGGCAGCGCGCCGACGGTGCAGGGTCTGCTGACCGGGGCGGTCGACTACATCATCGACGGCGCCGCCACCAGCCTTCCCCTCGTGCACGACGGTAAGCTACGCGCGCTCGCCAAGCTCAACAGCCGGCCGCTGCCGGCCTTGCCCGAGGTCAGGCCGCTCGCCGTGGAAGCCGGCATTCCGGAGCTCGACGATATCTCGACCTGGGTCGGGCTCGTTGCACCCGCCGGCACGCCGCGTCTCGTCGTCGACAAGATTCAGCGCGAAATCGCCAAGATGTATGGCGATCCGGTCATCGCCGAGAAGTTGGAAAAATCCGGCATTAGCGCGGTGAGCAGTACACCCGAAGAATTCGACGCCTTCGTGCGCAAAGAGCTGGATCGATGGGGCCAAGTGTTCAAGGACAGTGGTATCCAGCTGAATTAGTTAGGCTTGCACTTCTAAATTCGTGAAGAGGCCGTCACGCATTGGAACGTGGCGAAGAGGCTGATCGTCCGCTCTTATTCCGGCCGGCGGGCAACTTCGCGGGGGTTGCGCAGCGAGCAACCTTTGGCGATCATTTCATGAAGAACTTGCCGTTACGGAGGGATCACATGCTGCGCCCCTTCGCCGTCCTGGCACTTGTCGTCGTCACCTTAAGCGGGTACCCGGCCGCGGCACAGGACAACTGGCCGTCCAAGCCGATCACCGTAATCGTCCCCTTCGGCGCCGGCGGCAATACCGATAGCCTCGCTCGAATTTATTCAGCGCGGCTATCCGCACGTCTCGGCCAGCAGTTCGTGATCGAAAATCGAGTGGGTGCCGGAAGCATAATCGGCATAACGAGCCTAGCGAAGGCCGCACCGGACGGTTACACGATCGGCATTGGCACATCCGCTGGCCTTGCCATCAATCCGGCGATCATGAAGGAAAACCTCGGCTACAACGCCGAAAAAGACTTCGCCTATCTTCACCTGATGGCCATTCAGCCCAACTTGCTTGTCGTGCATCCCTCGGTCCCGGCAAGAAGCCTGCCGGACTTCATCGCCTGGGTTAAGGCCAATCCCGACCAGGCTTACGCGACATCCGGCAACGGTTCGAGCCAACACCTTTGCGGCGAGATGCTGATCCAGGCCGCCGGTATTAAGATGAATGCCGTGGCTTACCGCGCGTCGAACCAGCAGATGCAGGATCTCGTCGGCGGCCAGATTAGAATCGCTTGCGATAACTTCTCATCCGCCTGGGAACAGGTCCAGGCTGGGAAAATCCGTGCACTCGCCGTGACCTCGGCCAAGCGCTACTCCTTCGGGCCGGACATTCCGACCGTCGCCGAGACGTTGCAGGGCTTCGAGGTGCAAGCCTGGTTCGGGTGGGTCGCTCCGATTGGCGTGCCGAAGCTGATTGTTGAGAAGTTGACCGCCGAACTGAATGCCGTCGGCCAGGAGCCGGAGGTACGCAAGCGCCTCGATACGTTTACAGTCGAGTTCTCCGGGCTTTCCGGCCAAGCCTTCGCAGATTTCGCCCGCAAGGAGCGCGAGACGCTCGCCCCCGTTATTGAGAGGGCCAACATCAAGCTGAACTAGGGGCGTGTACTCATAACCTCACGACCGGTGAGAGTGGCTCGATCAATGGTCCGCGTTGACCACTTCGCGTACCCGATTTATCCGTGTTTCTCCCCCGCCAAAGACGCACTTACTTGCCCCGGAGGCTGCATGCCCAAACCGAAAGTTCTGATCTTTGCCCCGCGCGAAGAGCCGCCGGAGACTGTCGACGCGCTTGAAGGGCTGGGCTGCGAGGTCGTCTTCGGCGACCGCGCTTGGCAGTTGCCCCGGACCGCGCATGAAGATGCAGTCGTCGAGGCGGCGCGCGGCACGGTGGCGCTCATGGGCACGTCGATACGCCACACTCCGATCAGCCGACGGATCATGCAGGCGTCGCAGCGGCTGCGCATCGTGGCGAAATATACGGTAGGCGTCGACGACATAGACACCGATGCTGCGACCGAACTCGGCATCATGGTGTGCCACGCGCCGACCGAGTCCAACTGCTTCGGCGTTGCCGAGACGACCGTCGCATTCATGCTTTCCCTGCTAAAGAAAGTCGCCGAGCGCGACGCCGACGTGCGGGCAGGCAAATGGCGCACCGCCGACAATTTCGCTTATTACGTCGGCAGCCGCGCTTCCGACGGATTCCCAGGCCAGACCATCGGCTTGGTCGGCCTCGGCCGGATCGGAACGCGGGTTGCCCAGCTGCTCGCGCCTTGGCGCGCGCGCATCATCGCCTACGATCCATACGTGCCGCCTTCGCACTTCCTCACCCACGGCGTCACGGCGGTCGACTATCAAACGCTGCTACGGGAATCGGACATCGTGTCGTTCCACGTCGTGCTCACGCGGGAGACGCGCTACATGTTCGGCGAAGCCGAACTCAAGCTGATGAAACCGAACGCCATCGTTCTCAACACCGCACGCGGCAAGGTCGTCGACGAAACGGCGCTCGCCCGCGCGATCGCAGAGGGGCGCATCCGCGGCGCCGCCATCGATGCCTTCGAGGAGGAGCCGCTGCCGGTGGACTCGCCGCTGCGCAAGCTTGGTGACCGGGTGCTGCTTTCGCCGCATTCGGCGTCCTACACCGAGGGTGGCGAGTTGCGGCAGGGGGTGGCCTGGGCCACGCGTTCCGTGGTCACCGCTCTCAAGGGCGGCATTCCCGACAACGTCTACAACCGAGAGGTCATCCCGCGCTGGAAGGAACGCTTCGGTGGCGCCAGCGCGACCCCGGCTTGACCCCCCCCGCGGGGAGCCCGGGCCCATTCCGCTCGAATCGACCGCGCCGCCGGTCGCGCCAATCGTTGAATTTTTTCGATTTGCCAGCGGCTTATGCTATGCATATCTTGCATAGCTGCACCGCAACATGGCCTCTGATGCACTGCACCATGGAACCTTATTTAGAGATCAAGAAACGAATTGCCCGACCTCGGATCGGGCGGAAAGGCAATGAACATGTTGGTTGCAATTATCAACTTCCTCCGCGCGTGGAGGCGCTACAACGCGAGCCTGAGGGAACTCACTCAGCTCGGCGACCGCGAATTGGCCGATATCGGCATCACCCGGTCGGACATTCCGCGCATCGCCTGGGACAGCGCCCACCGCGGAAGGCTCTAACCGCAAAGGCGCCCGCTTCGGCGGGCGCTTTGCTTTTGGACTGGTGCTTTCGCACATCCATCTTCATCCTCCGGCCAATTTACTCAGCCCGAGCTTCGCGCTCGAGGGATTGTCGGGGCCGACCGAGGCGCATAGCTTGGGCCCATGTCGCAGCGCCTTCGAGCAGTGCATGTGATCGGCGGCGGGCTCGCCGGATCCGAGGCGGCTTGGCAGATCGCCGCGAGCGACGTTCCCGTCGTGCTGCACGAGATGCGGCCCAAGCGCATGACCGCGGCGCATAAGACCGCCGCGCTTGCCGAGTTGGTTTGCTCCAATTCCTTCCGTTCCGATGACAAGGAGCTCAACGCGGTCGGCCTTCTGCACGAGGAAATGCGCCGGCTGGGATCGCTTGTCATGCGCACGGCGGACGCCCACCAGGTTCCGGCCGGCAGCGCGTTGGCGGTGGATCGCGACGGATTTGCCGCGGCCATCACCGCCGCCCTCGCCACGCAGCCGCTGATCGAGATCCGCCGCGAAGAAATAGCCGGCTTGCCTCCCGCCGATTGGGACAGCGTCATCATCACCACCGGACCGCTGACCTCACCGGCCCTGGCCGACGCCGTCGCCAAGCTCACGGGCGAGCACGCGCTGGCCTTCTTCGATGCGATCGCTCCGATCGTCCACCGCGAGACGATCGACATGTCGCGCGCTTGGCTGCAGTCGCGCTACGACAAGGCGGGCCCCGGCGGCTCGGACGCCGCCTACGTCAACTGTCCGCTTACGCGCGAACAATACGAGGCGTTTGTGGATGCCTTGCTCGGCGGCGAGAAAGTCGCTTTCCACGATTGGGAAACGCCCTACTTTGACGGCTGCCTGCCGATCGAAGTGATGGCGGAGCGCGGCCGCGAGACCTTGCGTCACGGACCGCTGAAGCCCTTCGGCCTGACCAACCTCCATGCGCCGAACATCAAGCCCTACGCCGTCGTTCAGCTGCGCCAGGATAATCGGCTCGGCACGCTGTTCAACATGGTGGGATTCCAGACCAAGCTCAAGCACGGCGAGCAGACGCGCATCTTCCGCACGATTCCCGGCCTCGAGCGCGCCGAGTTTGCGCGTCTCGGCGGGCTTCACCGCAACACCTTCCTCAACGCGCCGAAGTTGCTCGATGGCGGGTTGCGCCTCAAGGCCGAGCCGCGCCTGCGTTTCGCCGGCCAGATCACGGGCTGCGAGGGCTATGTGGAATCAGCCGCCGTCGGCCTCCTCGCCGGCCGCTTCGCCGCCGCCGAACGGCTCGGCCGCTTGCTCATGCCGCCGCCGCCCACCACGGCGCATGGCGCGTTGCTCGCGCATATCACCGCCGGCCATATCGAGACCGCCGCCTGCGCGCAGACCGCCGGTGCGCGCTCCTACCAACCGATGAACGTCAATTTCGGCCTGTTTCCACCGCTCGCGCATCCCCTCAGGGGTGAGCAGGGGCAGCGACTGCGCGGCTCGGAGAAGGGGCTCGCGAAAAAGCGCGCGTTCACGCGGCGTGCTCTCGCCGATATCGCGCGCTGGATCAGTGGCGACGATCGCGCCGTCGCGGCCGAATAGGGGACCATGGGTTTGCCGCGCGACATCGAGAGCCGCTGGACGGCGGGCGTGGTGCTCAAGCGCGACCCGCTTTCGACGGTGGAACGCGGGCGCTTTGCTAGCGGCTCCGGCGAGGTCGAGGCAGTGCTTCGCCGAATCGATGAAGTCCCGTGGTGGAGTTTTGGCCTGGCGCGCCATCTCTTCGCACGCGAGCGGCGGGCGCTCGCGGTCGCCGGCGAACTCGGGATTGCGCCGGCGCTCCTATTCGCTGGTCGCAATGCATTGATCCGCGGATGGATCGACGGCCTGCCGCTGCACATCGCCAAGCCGCACGGCGAGCGCGCCTTTTTCCGCTCGGCCAAAGCGAGCTTGCGCAAGCTTCATCGCGTCGGCATCTGCCACAACGATCTTGCCAAGGAGCAGAACTGGCTGCGCGGACGCGACGGGCGCGCCTATCTCACCGACTTCCAGCTTGCCGCCCGTTTCCCGCGCAGGTCCTTTCTCTTCCGCATCGCGGCCTATGAGGATCTGCGGCACTTGCTCAAGCACAAGCGGCGCTATGCACCCGATGCGCTTACCGCCGCCGAGCGGCGCGTGCTGGCGAAGAAAAGCCTGTTGACGCGTGTTTGGATGACCACCGGGAAGAAGCTTTACTACTGGATCACCCGCGATGTGCTCCACGTCGCCGACCGCGAGGGTGGCGGGACGCGGCTCATACACGACGCGCCGCGCATCGCCACGCGGCTCAAGGCGCATCCGCAGGTGCGCGAGGCGGTGGTGGTGGCCTTTCCCGATCGCAGGGCCGGGACCGGCCTCTATGCCTTTGTCGAAGGCGACCCTGCGCTGACCGAGCGCGCCTTGCGCGAATTTCTTGGCGCCGAGACGGCGGCGAAAGCGATGCCCAAGCTGCCCGAGCATCTGCAGGTGACCGGACGGCTGCCGCGGTCGGCTTCGGGCGAGGTGCGTCGCGAGATCCTCGAGCTTGTGGCCATGAACCAGGTCGATTTGATCGAGCCGCTGATCGCAAACGAGGACGAGCGCGGCCTTATCGCGCGTATCGTGGCCGATCGTCGCAACCTGCGCGACCGATTCGCCTTCTAGGCTCAGCGGACGATGCGGCGCGGCCACCTGGCCGCGCGCCAAATGCGCAATTGCCGCCGCCAGGGCGCAATCTCAATTGGCCTGAACGGGTCGTAATCGCGTCGCTCCATGCGGACGAGCGTCGGCCCGGCGAGCGCCACCGGCAACAGCGCTGGGATGACTGCGGGCGGCGCCGCGGAGAGCAGTTGTTCTGCCGCGCGCAGATGCCCACGCGCGTGCAGGCGCAATTCCGCCAAGGCCGCGTGCAGTTGCGGCGTCGCTTGCCCGGCCACGGCATCCTCCCAGGCGGCTCCGTGCCGTGCCAGGATGTCCAGCGGAACGAACACTTTTCCGCGCGCTGCGTGGATGGGAAATGCGGCGAGCAGACCGGCAAACGCGTGGGCGAGGCCGGCATGATGGCTCAGCGCGCCGATATCGAACCCGCCAGCGAGGACCTGCGCCGCGAGCGCGATGACGCCGGTGGACGCCCCCTCCGCATAGGCTTCGAGATCGGCAAGGCTGCGCATCGGCCCGTTGTCGAGGTCGAACCTGCGCGCCGCCAGGAGCGCCTTCAGCCGCTCGGGGTCGAGGCGGTAGCGCGTCACGCTTGCGAGCAGCGCCGCCGCCACCGGATGCGCCGCCACCCCGCCCCGTTCTTCCCCCTCAAGCACATCGCTCCACCATTGCAGCCGAATCTCTCCTGCAAGCGGCTCGTGGACGACCTCGCGCACCCGGGCGATTTCCAGGTTGAACGCATAGAGCGCAAGCAGCGCTGGCCGATGCTCGGCGGGTGCAAACAACGTAGTGAGAAAGCGATCCCTATCCGCCGCGCGGACGAGCCCCTCGCAATGGGCGAATGCATCCTGCATGGGGTCGGTCATGGCGCGACGGAGCTTTGCGCGAACTCACGCGCTGTCAGCATCCGGCTAGCTATGACTCTCTGGTCGACGCCTTCTCTTTCGCTGGCGAGTCTTCGGCTTCCATGCGCGTTGTGCCGACTCCGAGATAGATCAGGATCGGAGCAGCGATGAAGACCGAGGTATAGGTACCGACCAGCACCACGCCGAAGATCATGGTCGCCACGAAACTGTGGATGGCATGCCCGCCGAACAGAAGCAGCGCCAGCAAAGCGAGCGTCACGGTGACGTGGGTGATGATCGAGCGTGACAACGTCGAATTCACCGAGATGTTGAGCAGGTCCGGCATGGACATGCGCTTGTATCGGCGCAACATTTCGCGGATGCGGTCGTAAATGACGACCGTATCGTTGAGCGAGTAGCCGAGAATGGTGAGCAGCGCCGCAATGCTCGACAGATCGAAATCGATCTGGGTCAGCGACATATAGCCAATCGTCAGCACCAAATCGTGCACGTTGGCGATCATGGCGCCGAGCGAAAACTGCCATTCGAAGCGGAACCAGAGGTAGATCAGGATGCCGAAGATCGCGAGCCCTAGCCCGATCGTGCTCTTGGCCAAGAGCTCCGAGGATACCCGCGGACCGACGACCTCGACGCGGCGATAATCGACCTCATTGCCCAAGGCCTCGCGCACCTTGTTGATCGCCGTCTGCTGTGCCTGTTCGCCGCCCGGCTGTTGCGCAACGCGGATCAGCACGTTGGTCGGGCCGCCGAATTCCTGCAACTGCACGTCCCCTAGGCTGAGGCCGCTCAACGTCGCACGCATCTTGGCGAGGTCGGCCGGCCCGCTCTTCGACTGCACCTCGATGAGCGTGCCCCCGACGAAGTCGATGCCGAAGTTCAGCCCGTGAAAAAAGTAGAGCAGGATGGCGATGATCGACAGCGCCGCGGATACCGGGAAGCTGATGCGGCGAAACCGCATGAAGTCGAATTTGGTGTCGTCGGGGACGATCCGCAGCAGCGGGATAGAGTGATGCAGCCGCACGTCGGCACCGCCTATGAAATGGCCAGCTGCCGCGGACGCGCCCATCTCACCCACCAGGCGACGATCAGCCGCGTCAAGGTGAAGGCGGTGAAGACGGTCGTCACGATGCCGATGCCGAGCGTGACGGCGAAGCCGCGTACCGGTCCGCTGCCGAAGAAGAACAGCACCGCCGCCGCGATGAACGTCGTGATGTTCGAATCGAGGATGGTCGCGAGCGCGCGCGTGAACCCGGCATCGATCGCGGTAATGGGAGTACGACCGGTTCGAACCTCCTCACGGATGCGTTCATAGATCAGCACGTTGCTGTCGACGGCGATTCCGATCGTGAGCACGATGCCGATGATGCCCGGCAAGGTCAGGGTTGCATTGAGCAGCGACAAAATGCCGAAGATCATGCCGACGTTGACGGCAACGGCGATGCTGGCAAACACGCCGAACAGCCCGTAGGTCACTATCATGAATACGACGACGAGGGCGGCGCCGAAATAGGACGCGAGCTTGCCCTTCTCGATGGAATCCTGTCCCAGGCCCGCACCCACCACGCGCTGCTCGATCACGGTCAGCTTGGCCGGAAGCGCGCCGGCTCGCAGAAGAATGGCGAGATTGTTGGCGGATTCGACGGTGAAATTCCCGGAAATCTGGCCGCTCCCGCCCAGGATCGGCTCGCGGATGACGGGAGCGGAGATGACCTCATCGTCGAGCACGATGGCGAACGGCCGGCCGACGTTCTCCTGGGTGACCTGCGCGAATTTGCGCGCGCCGGAAGTATTGAACTTGAACGTGACGATCGGCTCGCTCGAGCGCTGGTCGAAGCCGGGCTGCGCGTCGATCAGCTCGTCGCCGGACACGATCACCCGCTTTTCCAGAAGATAGGGCTGCCGATTTTCCGCCTTCGAGCCGTAGACGATTTCCGAGTCCGGCGGCGGACGCCCCTGCAGCGCCTGCTCGACCGGCACCGAGGTGTCGACCAGGCGAAACGTCAGCTTGGCGGTCTTGCCGAGGATTTCGAGCAGCTGCTGCGGATCACCGAGGCCGGGCACCTGCACCAGGATGCGATCATTTCCCTGACGCTGAATCGATGGCTCGACGAGACCCAGCTGGTTCACGCGCTTGCCGATGATTTCAACCGATTGGTCGACCACTTGACGGACGCGCTCGAGCAACGCGGGCTCGGTGGGGCTGAGGCGCACCACTCCGCCGCCGACATTCTCAATATCGATCGAGCGCGCCCCAGTGCTGCCGAGAAATCCGCCGAGCGGCTGCGCGAGTTCCCTGAGCTTGGCCACTCCCTGCTGCAGATCGTTCTCGCGAATGGCGACCTCGACGGAATTGCCGCGGATCACGGGAGCACGGGCGAGACCGATGCGTGCCTCGCGCAGGACGCGGCGGACGTCGTCCTGCAGCGCCATGAGCTTCTGTCGCCGCACATCATTGGCGTCCACCTCGAGAAGGATGTGGGAGCCGCCTTGCAGATCGAGGCCGAGCACGATGTGGCGCTGCGCCCATTCCGGCCAACGCTTGACGGTGCTCTCGGGAAAGAAATTGGGCACGGCGAACAAACAGCAGACCAGCGCGGTGAGCAGGATCGCCGTCGCTTTCCACTTCGAAATATAGAGCATGGCTCATCCCGGTTGACGCGTTGGCCGGTCCTCAGCTGGAGCCGCCCTCGTCCTTGACCGGCTCGCCCTTGGCCCGCACGCCCGACACCATCCCGCGCACCTGGCGCACCCGTACCCCGTCGGCGATCTCGACCTCGATCTGCTCGTCGTCCACCACCTTGGTGACTTTGCCGACGAGCCCACCGGAAGTAATGACAGTATCACCACGGCGCAAGTTTTTGATCAGCTCCTGGTGTTCCTTCGCCCGCTTTTGCTGCGGCCGCAGGATCAAGAGATACATGATGACGAAGATCAGAACGAAAGGCAGCAACTGCACCCAGATGCTGTCGCCGCCGAACGGGCTCGCCTGGGCGAAAGCGGGCGTCACGAACATCGCTTGGTCCTTTATGTCCAGGTCTAGCGTGCGTCTTGTGACGCGCCGCGCGCGGGCGCCGCTACGGTCGATTGCAGCAACGAAATCGGCGCGGACTATAACGGCCGGCGGCTCAATTGCAACGCTGGTTTGCCGTAGGAATCCGGCCGATTCCGCCCTCCCGCAAGGCGATCTTGCAGCGGCGCCGGGGCCCCGGTAAGGGTGCGGCGCGCACCACTGCATGCCATGGCCAAACGTGTCCAAAAACCCTCCTCGCGTGAGCGCAGCGCCGCGCCAGAGGCCGATTCCGAAGCCGCCTTCGAGCGCGTCGCCCGCGCGCTGGAGCGGCTCGCCCCCGCCGCGCCGGAGAAGCCCCGCTTCGCCGCGGCCGACGCATTCTCCTGGCATCCGGACGCGCGACGGCTGGTCCCAGTCGAAAACGTCAATCGCGTCGAGATGTCGCTGCTCAAAGGCATCGATCGAATGCGCGACATGCTGCTCGAAAACACCGAACGTTTCGCGCGCGGGCTACCGGCCAACAACGCGCTGCTGTGGGGGGCGCGCGGCATGGGCAAATCATCGCTGGTCAAGGCGGTACATGCGGCGGTGAATGGGACGCATGCGCGGCGCAAGGGAGGCGACGGGCAGCTCAAGCTGATCGAGATTCACCGCGAGGATATCGAAAGCCTGCCCGATCTGATGGCGCTGATGCGCGGCGCGCCGTACCGCTTCATCGTGTTCTGCGACGACCTCTCCTTCGAAGCCGAGGATACCAGCTACAAATCGCTCAAGGCCATGCTCGAAGGCGGCATCGAGGGCCGGCCGAATAACGTCGTCTTCTATGCCACGTCAAACCGTCGTCATCTGATGGCGCGCGACATGATGGACAACGAGCGTTCGACCGCGATCAATCCCGGCGAGGCCGTGGAGGAAAAAGTGTCGCTATCGGATCGCTTCGGCCTGTGGCTCGGGTTCCATCGCTGCAGCCAAGACGAGTTTTTGGCGATGGTGGACGGCTACGTCGCCCATTACCGTATCGCGCATGCGCGCGAGAAGACGCATCGCGAGGCGCTCGAATGGGCGACCACGCGCGGCGCGCGCTCGGGACGCGTCGCCTGGCAATACGTGCAGGACCTCGCCGGCCGGCTCGGGGTGAAGCTTGAGGACAAAGGACGCAAGGCAAACGCCAGGTGACGCTTTCGATGACCCGACTATTCCTCGCCCTTAGCCTTCTCGCCATCAGCCCATGCGCCGCTCAGTCGTACGTACTGCGCGCGCCAACCGTGGCGTGCGGCACGCCGACCGGGGTCGGCTGCGAGGGCCGCAATGTCCTCCGGCCGGGAAAATACACCGTTACCTATCGCACAGAGCGTGGCATATGCCACATCGTCGGACCTCATGGGAGCGGCTGGGTCCGTTGCGCTCCTGCCAGTTCCGTGTGGAGCCCACGGTGACGACATGATTGGCCCGGTCCCAGTTTTGCGGGCTGCGATATGTGAAACGATCGTCCCGCGTGCGCATCGCCGGGCGCAGCGAGCTATCCTCGCAAAGAAGTAATCTTCCTCGATGTCGAAGTTGGTCGCGGCTGCGTCGCCGCGTTCGCGCCGGTGCTATCTTAAATTCCGTGGGTCTGCAGCCACGCTTCGAGAACGGCGATCTGCCACAACTTTGAGTGTCCCTTTGGCGTAAGCGCCTCTTCCGGACCGTCCAGCAGCTGCGCCACGTATGCCGGCTTGAACAGCCCGCGTTCCCGCGCGCGGCGGTCGGACACGATTTCTCTGACGAATTCCAAAAACGGTCCGCGCAGATATTTCAGTGCAGGCACTGGGAAGTACCCCTTAGGCCGATCGATCACCTCTGAAGGGACGGCAGTCCGCGCCGCCCGCTTGAGAATGTGCTTGCCGCCACCCGCGACTTTCAGGTCTGCGGGAATGCGTGCAGCGAGCTCGACAACTTCATGGTCCAAGAAGGGGACCCGAGCTTCCAGGCCCCACGCCATGGTCATGTTATCGACGCGCTTGACCGGATCGTCGACGAGCATGATGTCCGTATCGAGCTGCAGAACCTTGTCGACGGGTCGGACCCCTTGTGCCCCGCTAAAGAAGCTGCCGACGAACTCGCGGCTGTAATCCCCGTTCATGAAGCGTGGCGCAAGGGTCTCGCGCATTTCGTCATGGTCGCGATCGAAATACAGACGCGCGTAGTCGTCGGTCAGATCGTTTGAGTGAGCCAGCCGCGGGTACCAATGATACCCAGCGAAAATTTCGTCAGCTCCCTGGCCGGTCTGCACCACTTTCACGTGCCGAGACACTTCCCGCGCGAGCAGGAAGAAGCCCACCGCATCATGACTCATCATCGGCTCGGACATCGCCTCAATTGTCCCTGGCAGCGCATCGAGGACGTCGTTAGCGGCGACGCTGATGCGATGGTGTTCGGTCCCGAACCGCTGTGCGACCAGATCCGAATGCTTAAATTCGTCGCCCGCAACAGTACCGACGCGTTCGAAGCCGATCGAAAACGTCTTGATACTGTTCTGGCCCAGTCGCGCGAGCAGCCCGACTAGAAGCGAGCTGTCCAGTCCTCCAGAGAGCAACACTCCGACCGGCACGTCGGCGACAAGCCGCCGCGCGACGGCGCGCTCCAATGCCGAAAGGAGCTTGTCGCTCCACTCGGCTTCGGACAGACGCCGATCGCTCCGGTACGAGCCGATCTCCACGCGCCAATACACGTGCTCGCTTTTGGCGCCGTTTGGCTCGATGGTGAGCAGGGATGCCGGCGCGGGCTTTCGAATCCCGTTGAGAATGGTGAGCGGTGGCGGAACGACCGAGTGCCAGCTCATGTAGTGGTGAAGGGCGGCGGGATGGATGCTGGTATCGATGTCACCCCCGGCCAGCAGCGCGGGGAGGCTCGACGCGAATCGAAATCCGTCACGCGTTTCGGAATAGTAGAGCGGCTTTATTCCGAGCCGATCTCGGGCCAAGACTACGCGACCGGTATCGCGCTCCCAGAGCGCGAACGCGAACATGCCCAGAAAGCGTTCGACGCATTTTGCGCCCCACGCATGGTACGCTTTGATAATGACCTCGGTGTCCCCATCGGAGAAAAATCGATAGCCGTTGGCTTGGAGTTCTTTGCGAAGCTCTCGAAAGTTATAAATGCAGCCGTTGAAGGCGACCCCGATTCCCAATTCGGAGTCGAGCATCGGCTGCTGCGAGGTTGGGGCGAGATCGAGAATTGAAAGTCGCCGGTGGCCAAGAGCCAGCCTCTGTTGCGCGTACAGTCCTGCCGCGTCAGGCCCACGCTGCGCCAACGGCTCGAGCATCGCAGAGACGAGGGAAACATCGACCTCCGCCCTGTTGCTGATGAGGCCGCAAAAACCGCACATTCCGAACTCTGTCCAATCTGCTCAAGACCGCCACCCCAAAGTTTGCCCATACCAACGTTTATCTAGCCCCGCCGTTCCCAACTAACCCTTTGGAACGGCGAACATTTTTGCTAAAAAAAGAAGCGACTGGGGAGGGGTGCAACGCGGAACCAAACACGGGCTCGGGTGTACAAACCGATTTTGCGACGGATCTTCCCTCTCCTCCGCCAGAACAATTGCCGCAACAATGCATGCTCAGGGAGCGTCCTTCGCCAAAAGCGGCACGCCTGCTCTTTTCAATCGGCGTAAGGATTGATCCACCCTGTCGTCATGGCCGGGCATCGCGCCAAGCAATGGCGATGGTCGTTGTTTTTAGTGTCAGGCGCCGTTTAAGAACCGCGTCGGATCAAGCGGGGACGAACCCTTGCGGATTTCGAAATGCAGCTGCGGCGTGTTGACGTTGCCGGTCTGCCCCGAGCGTGCGATGACTTGGCCGCGTTTGACTTGGTCACCGCGCTTGACCAAGAGCTCCTTGGTATGGGCGTAAGCGGTGACGTAGCCGTTGGGATGGCGCACGAGAACGAGGTTGCCGTACCCTTTGAGCTCGTTGCCGGCATAAGCCACGATCCCGTCTTCGGCGGCTTTCACCGGCGTGTTCTCCGGCACCGCGATATTGATGCCGTCGTTCTGCTGGCCGTTGGTCGTGGGGCCGTAGCCTGCGATGACGCGACCGTTGGCCGGCCAGCGAAACTTGGGTACCGCGCCGTTTCCGTCCGCGAGCTTCGCCGCTTCCTTGTCAAGCGGATCCGTCGGCGCGACGACGTTCGCGCTTTGCACCGGCTCGGGCTCCTTCGGCGCGGCGGAAGCAACGACGGACTTGGGTTGCGCAGTGGCGGTTGGCGCACTGGTCTTCACCGCCGCGGCCTGCGCCCCCGGAATGATTAGGCGTTCTCCGACATTAAGGGTCGCGGTCGGCTGGATGTTATTGGCCTTGGCGATCTCGTTCACCGGCTTGTGGTAGTGATGCGCGATTTTGCTGAGCGTGTCGCCGACAGCGACGACATGAACACCGGCATTGCCCGCAGCATTCACCGCCGCGGCCGGCGTCGGCGCTGGAGCAGCGGACCGCGGCGCCGCCGCAGTTGCAACCCGCGTCGCAGTGTAGCGCGGAATGACCAATCGCTGCCCGGGATGAAGCGTCGCTGGCGCCGCAATGTTATTGGCCTGCATGATGACGGAGGCCGGCACGCCATAGCGCCGCGCAATCGTTTCAACGCTGTCGCCGGGGGCGACCGTGACGGCCGTACCTCCGTCCCAGCTCCAATTGGGCGATGACTTGCGCACCACCGATCCCGCTGCGTCTCCCCCAGCCGGACGCGCGGGGCTGTTCAAAGCCACGGCTTTGCCGCTGCCACTAGAGGCGGGAGTGGCGGATGTGGTCGGATACGGCTGCGGGCCTTGCGCGGCTTGCGTCTGCGAGATGGATGCGGTGGCGTCGGAATGGCTCAGCGAAGCGAACGGATTTTCGTTGAATCGAGATGTATCCGAACTACAGGCGGCTACGCTGGCAGCTGTCAGCGCCAGCACGGCTGCCCGCGGAAATCGCCGCGAACGCAATATTTCCCCAACGCCCCACATCGCACATACTCGCACGCGACACGCGTATCGAGTTAATACGTTGCGGGTTAATACGCCTTTAAGGGCTTGCGCGCCGCAACCTCGCCGCGGCGCGGACAAAATCGTTACAATTCGCGCGCCTTTCCGGGCAAAAGCGGCACGAAGCGCACCCCGATCAAATCCTCCTGCTTAATTCCTTGTTCACCCTTTGTGAGCTTGACCAGTTGCTGCGGACCGGCGTGCGGCCCGAGCGGCAACACCATCACGCCGCCGTCGGCAAGTTCGCCGACAAGCGCGTCGGGAATGGTTTCGGCGGCGGCGGTGACGATGATGCGGTCGTAGGGCGCGCGCTCCGGAACGCCAGCGAGACCGTCTCCCACGACGACGTCGACGTTATCGTAGCCTAGCAACGATAATCGCTGGCGCGCCGCGTCCGCCAGCGTCCGGTATCGCTCGACGCTCACGACGTTGCGCGCGAGGCGGGAGAGAACGGCGGCCTGATAGCCCGAGCCGGTGCCCACCTCAAGCACGCGATGGCTCGGCTGCACGTCGAGATGCTCGGTCATGAAGGCGACCACGTAGGGCTGGCTGATGGTCTGACCACAGGCGATCGGCAGCGCCTGGTCGGCATAAGCTTTGTCCATGAACGAGCTTTCGACGAAATGCTCGCGCGGCACCTCGTCCATCGCACGCAGCACCGCCGGATCGCTGATGCCGCGCCTGCGCAGGCCGAGCAGGAACTGCATGCGGCCGACACTGTCGTCGCCGGGCGGTTGCTTGGGCACGCCGAGCCTCCTCGCTGAATTTAACCTAAAACCGGCAGTCGACCATCGCGCGGCGAAACGGACACAAATCCAAAGCCTTGGCGACGCGCCACACGGGATTACGGCCCCCGCGCGGCCGACCCGGGAGGCACCGGGAGGGGTGCCTCAACTTCGCCTTGACGCTCTGCTCTCCTGCCCCCTGCGTGCTCGGATCGCAAACGGGGAGACAGATGACCGCCGCCATGCCGGTTGCGCCGGCACCGCCGAGCAAGCGGGTCCTCGTCGTCGAAGACGAATTGATGATTCGCATGCTGCTCGAGGACATGTTGGGTGAACTCGGTTACACCGTCACCGCCCAGGCTGGGCGCATCGACGAGGCACTACACGCAGCCAAGACCGCCGACTTCGATCTCGCAATTCTCGACCTCAATTTAGAGGGCGAGCCGGTTCTGGCCGTCGCCGAAGCCCTCGTCGCTCGCGGCACTCCATTTGTCTTCGCCACCGGCTATGGCGAGCGAGGCCTGCCGGAAGCTTATCGCAACCGCCCGACGTTGAAGAAGCCGTTCCAGCTGGAAGGCCTCAAGCAGATGCTGCAAAGCGCGTTGGACGGCGGCAGCAACTGATACTGCCCCGCGGCCCGGGAGCGCCTCAATCGAACAGCTGCGCCAAGCGCGTCATGAACGGCTCGTCGGTCATGTCGAGGCGCAGCGGCGTCACCGCGATGCGATTGTCAGCAAGCGCGGAAATGTCGCTGCCATCGTGGGGCGGCTGCGCGCGCATGCGCACGTAGGCGATCCAGTAATAGGCATTGCCGCGGCCGTCCTGGCGTTGGTCGATCTGCAGTCGTTCCTGCCGATTGCGGCCCTGGCTCGTGACCGCGACGCCCTTGACGTCCGCGGGCGCGCAATCGGGAAAGTTGATATTGATGAGCACGTCACGGGGAATGCCGGCGGCCAGCACACGGCGGATGATATCCGGCCCGAAACGGACGGCGGTCTCCCAATGGGGCGGCTCGCCGCTTCGCGACCGATACGCCTGCGACAAGGCGAGCGAGGGAATACCGAGAATGGTGCCCTCCACCGCCCCGGCCACCGTGCCCGAATAGATCACGTCTTCGCCGGCGTTGCGGCCGCGGTTGACGCCGGCTAGCACCAGGTTGGGCGAACGGTTCTTGATCACGTGGCGCGCGCCCATGATGACGCAGTCCGTCGGCGTGCCTTTGACCGCGAAGCGGCGCTCGCCGATCTCGCGCAGCCGCAACGGATCGTTGAGCGAGAGCGAGTGCGAGACGCCGGACTGGTCAAACTCCGGCGCGATCACCCAGACGTCGTCGGACAGCGCGCGGCCGATCTCGGCGCAGACCTCGAGCCCCTCCGAATGGATGCCGTCATCGTTGGTGATGAGAATGCGCATGCGCTCGGACGATGCAGGGCGCACGAGCGAGGACGGATTATGCTCCGCGCACGCCTCGAATGCTTCCCCTCGTTTCTCCTCCGCCATGGCGGCCGTCACCCCACTCGCTCGATGGTCTTCAGGCCGCGCATATAGCTCTGCAGCACCTCCGGCACGGCGATCGAGCCGCCCTGTTGTTGATACGTCTCCATGACGGCGATGAGGGCGCGCCCAACCGCGACGCCGGAGCCGTTGAGCGTGTGGACATAGCGCACCTGGCGGGCACCCTTGGGGCGGTAGCGCGCCTCCATGCGGCGCGCCTGAAACTCGCCGCAGAGCGAGCAGGAGGAAATCTCGCGGTACATGTTCTGTCCAGGCAACCACACCTCGATGTCATAGGTCTTCTGCGTCGCAAAGCCCATGTCGCCGGTGCACAGCGTGACCACGCGGTAGTGCAGCTCGAGCCGGCGTAGCACTTCTTCGGCGCAGGCGAGCATGCGCTCGTGCTCGTCGCTGCTCTGCTCGGGCGTGGTTATGGAGACGAGCTCGACTTTATCGAACTGGTGCTGGCGGATCATGCCGCGCGTATCCTTGCCGGCGGCGCCCGCCTCGGCGCGAAAGCACGGCGTGCCAGCGGTGAAGCGCAGCGGCAGCGCATCCTCCTCGAGGATGGATTCGCGCACGAGATTGGTCAGCGGCACTTCGGCAGTGGGAATGAGCCAGAGGTTTTGCAGCGAAGGAGCCTCTTCGAAATCGCGGATTATCCCGCCCGTGTGGGTCTGTATGCGGCCCTGCTCGGACCTTTTGTCATGCCAAGTAAGACGCTCGTTCAGATTCATCGTGCGAAGCGCTTGAAACTGATCATCTTCGAATTTCGGCAATTGCGCCGTTCCAAACATCACGGCATCGCGAACTAAGAGTGGCGGCGCGACTTCGGTATAGCCGTGCTCGGTCGTATGCACATCAAGCATGAACTGGCCGAGCGCACGCTCCAGCCGCGCGAGCCCACTCTTGAGTACGACAAAGCGCGCACCCGATAACTTCGCGGCGGTATCGAAATCCATCTGCCCGAGCGCTTCGCCGAGTTCGAAATGCTGCGGCGGCGTGAAACTGTAGCTGCGCTTGGTGCCAAAGCGGTGGTGCTCGACGTTATCGGTTGCGTCCTTGCCGTCCGGGACCTCCGGCAACGGCAGGTTGGGAATCTGCGCAAGCGTATCGTCGAGTTCCTTCGAGAGTTGCTTCTCCTGCGCCTCGAGCGCCGGGATTTCTTCTTTCAGCCGGGCGACCTCGGCCATGAGCGCCTGCGCCGCCGCCTCCTCATTGCTCTTCTTGGCCGCGCCGATCTCCCGCGAGGCGGCATTGCGGCGGGCGAGCGCGGCCTCCGCCTTCTGGATCGCGGCGCGCCGGCGTTCGTCGATGGCAAGCAGCTTCTCCGCTTCGCCCGGCAATCCGCGCCGCTTCAATCCGCGGTCGAATTCTTCCTTATGCTCACGAATCCACTTGATATCGTGCATTTGCCTATAGCTCCGACGCCACGGCCGGGCTTAGCGCGTCGGAAGACCCGCGTGAACGCGCTTATACCCAGCCATCCACGTCTTTATCGCCACAGAATCCAAGACGTGGAGCCCGCCAACGCAGACAAGTTTACGCAGTCTGCGCAAGGCTAGACTGCGTGCCGGGCATGGCAAATCAACATGTATCAGTCGGGAGGCTTATGCGACATTTATTCCGCGGGCTTTGCGGCGGCGCTGGCGGCGTCCTTGGCCTTCTCCACGGCCGCCTTTTTCTCCACCCAGCGCACCGACCAGATCGAGCCTTCGTAGAGCGCCATCAGCGGCACGGCCAGCGAGAGCTGGCTCAACACGTCCGGCGGAGTGAGCACCGCCGCGATCACGAAGGCGCCGACGATGAAGTAGCGCCGCTTGGCCTTGAGCTGAGCCGAGGTAACGATGCCGACGCGGCCTAGCAGCGTCAAAATGACCGGCAGTTGGAAGGCAATGCCGAAGGCAAAGATGAGCTTCATCATCAAGGTCAGATAGTCCTCGACCTTGGGCAGAAGCTCGATGGTGGCCTGCCCCTCGCCGCCCATCTGCTGCATGTTCAAAGAAAAGCGCGCCAGCATCGGCCACACCAAAATGTAGACCACGAGGGCGCCGAGCAGAAAAAAGATCGGCGTCGCGATGAGGTAAGGCAGAAACGCCTGCTTCTCGTTACGATAAAGGCCAGGCGCGACGAACATGTACATCTGCGTCGCCACGACGGGAAACGAGATGAACGCCGCGCCGAACATCGCGAGCTTGAGCTGGACGATGAAATATTCGAGCAGACCGGTATAGATGAACTTCGAATTTTCCGGCCCGGCGACCCAAACGAACGGCCATGTCAGCACGTTGTAGATGGTCTTGGCGAAGAAGAAGCA
Organism: Xanthobacteraceae bacterium; assembly: GCA_035693615.1. GTDB lineage: Bacteria > Pseudomonadota > Alphaproteobacteria > Rhizobiales > Xanthobacteraceae > VAZQ01. The sequence goes on along the minus strand of DASSGH010000020.1, from coordinate 17,103 downwards.
GCCCACAAAGGCGATCGCGAAGGCGATCAGCGCCTTGATCAGCCGCGAGCGCAGCTCGACCAAGTGCTCCATCAGCGGCGCTTTGGTCGCCTCGATCTCCTTTTCCTCGTCCTCGCGGCTCATGCGGGCTTGCCATCAGTCTTGGCTGGATCAGAGCCGATGCTTGCCCGCTCGGCCTCCGCCGCGGACAGCGCCGCGGCGTCGCTGCCGGCTGTGGCACCGGCTTCGCCGCCGACGGGCGCGGCGTTGGCTTGCGCCGCAACCGGCGGGCTCGTCGTTTCCGCGGCCGGCTTCTCGACCATCGCGCTCTCGATCTGCTGTTGGGTGCTTTCCAGCTCCCGGCGGACCTCGCTGACCGGGTCGAAATTCGCATAGCCCTGCGCTTGGCTGGTCATGTCGTCGACCTGCTTCTTGAGGTCGGCCAGCTCCGCCTCGCGCATCGCTTCATGGAATTGACTTTGGAACTCGGAGGCCATGCGGCGCAGCTTGCTCATCCACTGCCCGAGCGTGCGCAACACCCCCGGCAGCTCCTTCGGCCCGATCGCAATGAGTGCGACGATGCCGATGATCAGTAGCTCGCCCCAACCGATTTCGAACATGCGCGCTTAAACTCCGAGAGGCGCGCGACGCTCCGGCGCCTCTCCGATGCAATCCGCCGGCTTATGGCCGCGGCGAACGCTCAGCCGGCTTTGCGCGTCTCCGGTTGCGTGACGGTCGCTGTGGGCGCGGGCGCGGGCTGATGATCGATGGTCTTGGGGTCGGTCTTCGCCGGCTCGGTCTCGGCTTTGTCCTCCTCCGTCAGACCTTTCTTGAAGGACTTGATACCCTTGGCGAAATCACCCATCAGCTCGGAGATCTTGCCGCGACCGCCGAACAGCAGCAGGGCCACGCCCAGAACCAGAATCCAGTGCCAAATGCTCAGTGAACCCATGCGCACATCCTCCGCGTCGACGAGATCGCACGCCCGTCTCGTCTCTCGGCTTTGCCCAGGAAACTAGGCTCCGCGCCGAGCAAAAACAAGGACTCCGCCCGTTCACCTTGTCTCGACGGACCGCACCCGTTGCGCCGCGCCGGTGCGTCGGAACCGCTCGCGTTCGGCGGCCTTTCGCCGCATTAACCACGATAGTGCTTGTAGCCGCGCGTACCAGCACCCGCGCCGCCATCCCCGGGCTGACCTGGCATGACGAAACGAGGCGCGAAACGTTGCAATTACTCTTCGCCGGTACGCTCTCGGGGCGGGGCAAGTCCCAGATCGAGATCACCGGGTTCCAGGGGATCTTCGTCCTCGTGCAACGCCGGGTCATCGGACGGCATCGGCACGGAAAAGCCGGGCGGCAGCCGGCCGTCGAGCAGGCCCGAGCCTTTAAGCTCGTCGAGGCCCGGCAAATCGCCCACAGCGTCAAGCCCGAAATGCGACAGGAACGCCTCGCTAGTGCCGTAGGTCACCGGCCGGCCGGGAGACTTGCGCCGCCCGCGTGGCCGGATCCAGCCCGTTTCGAGCAGAACATCGACTGAGCCCTTGGACGTCGTCACCCCACGGATCTCCTCGATTTCCGCCCGCGTCACCGGCTGGTGATAGGCGATGATCGCCAGCGTCTCGATGGCAGCGCGCGAGAGCTTTCGCGTCTCGACGGTTTCCTTGCTCAGCAACCAGGAGAGATCGCCGGCAGTGCGAAACGTCCACTTGCCGCCGATGCGGACGAGATGGACCCCGCGCGTCGCATAATCTTCCTGCAACCGCAGCAGCGCGGTGTGAACGTCCACCCCTTGCGGCAGCCGTTCCGCCAACGACTTCTCGTCGAGCGGCTCGGAGGAGGCGAACAGCATCGCTTCCAACAGCCGAAGCTCCTCCGCTCTCACCTCGCCCGCATGATCCGGCTCCTCGTCCGGCACAACCACTTTCAACCTAGGCATTGCTGGCCTCCTCTAACCTTTGCCGTCTGCCGGTGGCGCCGCCACGCCGCCGGTATCGCCCACCCCATTTCCAGATGCTTGGCGTTTGCGCACATAAAGTGGCGCAAACGCTCCCTGCTGGTGCATCTCCATCACGCCCTCGCGCACGAGTTCGAGCGAGGAGGCGAAGCTGGATGCAAGCACCGTCGCCGCCAATGACGGCTCGACCACGTAGGCGATGAGAAATTCGTCGAGCCGCGCCCAGTCGGACGACTGGCCGATCAGCCGCTCGAGCGCCTCGCGCGCCTCGGCCAATGACCAGACGGTGCGCTTGGCGAGCCGCACATGCGCGAGCGCCGTCTTTTGCCGCTGCTGCGCATAGGCCGAGAGCAAATCGTAGAGCGTCGCGCTGTATTGCGGGTGTTTGATATGCGCGATCGGCTCGGGCTGACCGCGGCGAAAAACGTCGCGATCGAGCTGGGCACGGCCGAACAGGCGTTCGGCAACGTCGCGGATTGCTTCAAGCCGTTTGAGCCGCAGCGCCAGCGCGACCGCCATGTCCTCAGCGCTCTGCCCTTCGGGCGCGTGGGTCTCAGGCAACAGCAGGCGCGATTTCAAGTAGGCAAGCCATGCCGCCATCACCAGGTAGTCGGCCGCGAGCTCAAGTCTGAGCTTACGCGCCTCTTCGATGAAGGCGAGATACTGGTCCGCGAGCGCCAAGATCGAGATCTTGGCGAGATCGACCTTCTGCTGGCGGGCCAGCGCGAGCAAGAGATCGAGCGGGCCCTCGAAGCCCTCCACATCGACGACAAGCGCCGGTTCGTCGCTCGCCCGCTCGGCGGCAATCTCGGTTTCAAATGGAACGTCGTTCATGAGGTCGCCCTCCGGGCCGCGGCCGCTTCGTTGATCAGCGCCGCCCATTCGGCATGCAGCGCCGCAAGGTCATCTTTGGCGACCTTGCCGCGCCGACCGAGGGCGGCGTCCGCCCGTGCCGAGGCTTCGCCGGTAAGCATTGGCACTGCGGACGCGACCGCCTGCATCTCCGCAAGCTCGCCGCTGCAATGAAGGATCACGTCGCAACCAGCGGCTATGGCCGTGCGCGCACGCGCCTCGATCGAGCCGGACAAGGCTCCCATAGAGATATCGTCACTCATCAGCAGACCGGCAAACCCCAACCAACCCCGAATCACATCCCGCACCAGAGTGACCGAAGTGGTAGCCGGAGCAATAGGATCGATGGCGGTGTAGACAACATGGGCGGTCATGCCCAGCGGCAGATCCGACAACGGGCGGAATGCGGCAAAGTCGCTCTTTCGAAGGGTGTCCAGGTCGGTCTCGACCACGGGAAGCGCATGGTGGCTGTCGGCCGTGGCCCGGCCGTGGCCGGGGATATGCTTGAGCACCGGCAGAACGCCCCCCTCGAGCAAGCCGTCGGCCACCGCGCGCGCCAGCGCCGAGACTTTGTCCGCGCTTTGGCCATAAGCGCGGTCGCCGATGATAGGATCGGCGCCGCTTGCCGGCACGTCGGCGACCGGCAGGCAATCAACGTCGATCCCGACGGCCGCAAGATCGGCAGCGATGAGGCGCGCACCGAGATAGGCCGCCCTGATGCCCTCCGCCGTATCGCGATCGTAGAGACGGCCATAGGCGGCGCCGGGCGGATAGGAGGGCCAATGCGGCGGTCCGAGACGCTGGACACGGCCGCCCTCCTGATCCACGAGCACGGGCACATTGCGACCGGCCGCCTCGCGCACGGCGCCAATCAGGCGGCGCAGCTGCGACGGCGTCTCGACGTTGCGCTTGAAGATGATGAACCCCCACGGCTCGTGCTCGCGCACGAACGCGTGCTCGGCGGGGCTTAACGCCGTACCCGCAAGGCCAGTGATGAACGCACGTACCGCCATTGGCGCGGATTAGCCCGCGCCTGACGCGAGGGTCAAGCGCAACTCAGTTGTTCGGAACGACGCATTGGCCGCCGGCGGCCTTGTAGTTCGCGCAGAACTGGCCGGCCTCGTGCGCTGAAGCAAAAGGTCCCACCATGGTGCGATAGAAGACGCCCTTGCTGCCGAGATCCGCGCGGCGAATGATTGGCTGCAGCCCAGTAAGCTCGTTGGGGAACTTTGCTTGGAGGCTCCGGAACGAGGATTGCGCTTCCGCCTCGCTCTTTTGCGAGGACAGCTGCACCATGAAGCCCTCGCCTGCGGTCTCCGTCGCGTCAGGCGCGGCGCGAGCTGAAACCGGCGGCGCGGTCGCCGTGCGCGTCCGCGTCGCCGCCGCGGGCGCCTCACTCTGTGGATCGAGCGAGATCGGACCGCTGTTGCGCGCTGGCGCCGCTTTGGCGGCAGCCGGCGCCGGTGTTTGCGGCGCGCTCGCCGCGGGCGGTTGTGCAACGGGTGCTTGTGCAGCCGCTTGGCTGGTCACCGGCTTGCCGCTCATATCGCCGCCATCCGGGCGGATGATCAGGGTACGCACCTTTTTCGGCTCATCCGATCTGCTCGCAGCGCCCGCCGCTGGTTGGGAGGCACCCTGCCCCGGTGCAACGGGCGCCGGCAGTACGGCTCGCGGAGCCGCCTGATTTGGCGGAACGGCCTGATTTGCGAGCTCCTTGTGCGTGACCGGCTCCTCCTGTTTGGAGATAACCTGTTCTCGCTCCGCGTTGGCGACGCGATCCTGGACCGTCCTGCTCGCCTGCGGATCGCCGGCGGGAACGATCTTGGTCGGCGTCGAGGTATCAGCCGTGATGACCGGCGGCGGCTGGGTCGCGCCCGGGCTCGTGTAGTAGCTACGGAAAGCATAGGCGCCGGCGGTGCCAAACACGGCGCAACCCACAAGCGCAATCACGGTGGTGAGATTGCCGCCGCGCCGCGCGCGCGGCGGATCGTCATACATCGCCTCGTCCTGGGGATCGAGCGGCGCCTCATCTGCATAGTATTCGGGGTCGTGGCCGGCCTGGCTCGCTTGCGGCTCCTCACCGTAATACGCGCCCTGTTTCGCATCATAATGCGCGCCCTCGTCGGTATCGTAATAGGCGGCCTGCTCGACGCTCGCCTGCGGCTCGTCATAGACGGGCTCGTCGAAGGGATGGCTCTCCGGCACGGGCGAATCGGGGTAGTCGAGGCTCGGCGGTTGCGCCCGCGCGCGAAGGGAATCGGCGACGGCAAATTGCGGCTGACGCGCCGGAGCGGATCGCCAGTCGGCCGGCGCCATCGTTGGGGCATCCTGCGCCTCGCGCGGCCGCGGATTACTTCGCCCGAGTTCGGCAAATGGATCGCTCTGCCCGAGCAGACGGGCGAGCTCGGCCAATGGGTCGCGCGCGCCCGCTCCCTCGCTCGGTGGAGCAGGCTCGGCGGCGCGGCGGTAAGGATCATGGGAGCGGTAGGATCGTAGCCTGCTGTCGTCCGCCATACTCATCCCGTTTCCGGTACTGGAATCGCGCTCAGCTGATTTCGCGACGGTGCATCGATCTGCCCTCGCGCCGAGCGGGATTAACGCATCTCGTCGGGGGCCTCAACGCCGAGCAGCCCTAGCCCCGACGCGAGAACGGTCACCACGCCCTGCACCAGCGCAAGACGGGCCATGGTCATTTGTGGATCATTCTGGATAATGAAGCGTAAATATGACGCATCTTTCCCGCGATTCCACTGCGTGTGGAAATCGCTTGCAAGATCATAAAGATAGAACGCGATGCGGTGCGGCTCGTGGGCGACCGCAGCAGCTTCGATGAGACGCGGGTAAAGCGCAAGCCGCCGCATCAGCGCGAGCTCGCCGGCATCCTCGAGCCGATCAAGCGGTGCGGCCGCGAGCATGGCAGCGCGCGCCGCGTCATCGCTCGGCAGGTCCGGGACGACCTCGCGCGCATTGCGGAATACGGATTGCGCGCGGGCATGGCCATATTGGACGTAGAATACGGGGTTGTCGCGGGATTGCTCGATCACCTTGGCCAGGTCGAAATCGAGCACCGCGTCGTTTTTGCGGTAGAGCATCATGAAGCGGACCGGGTCCTTGCCGACCTCGTCCACGACTTCACGTAACGTCACGAACTCGCCGGCGCGCTTCGACATTTTGACGGGCTCGCCGCCGCGCAACAGCTTCACCAGCTGCACGATCTTGATGTCGAGGTCGGCGTTGCCCGCCCGCGTGATCGCCCGGACCGCACTGACCGCGGCCTGCACGCGTTTGATGTAGCCGCCATGATCGGCGCCCCACACGTCAATCATGCTGCGGAAGCCGCGGTCGACCTTGTTCTTGTGATAGGCGATGTCCGAGGCGAAGTAGGTGTAGCTGCCGTCCGATTTCATCAGCGGGCGATCGACGTCGTCGCCGAACTCGGTGGCGCGGAACAGCGTCTGCTCGCGATCCTCCCAATCCTCGATCGGCGCGCCCTTGGGCGGCGGCAGGCGCCCTTCGTAGACGTAATCTGCGCGGCGCAGCGCGGCGATGGTTTCGCCGACCTGATCGCGTGCGCCTTCGATCAGCGAGCGCTCGGAAAAAAACACGTCGTGCACGACATTGAGTGCGTGAAGATCGTTGCGTATATCTGCCATCATCATGTCGACCGCACGGTTGCGGACGACGGGCAGCCATTCGGTCTCCGGTCTGTCCTGCAATGCCGCGCCGTAATCGGCGGCAAGTGCCGCCCCGACCGGCTTGAGGTAATCGCCGGGATAGAGGCCTTCCGGTATGGTACCGATGTGCTCGCCCAACGCCTCGCGGTAGCGCAGGAAGGCAGAGTGCGCCAGCGCATCCACCTGGGCGCCCGCGTCGTTGATGTAGTACTCGCGCGTCACGTTGAAGCCAGTGAAAGCAAGCAGATTGGCGAGCGCGTCGCCGAACACGGCGCCGCGGCAGTGACCGATATGCATTGGACCCGTCGGATTGGCGGAGACGTATTCGACGTTGACGGGGTCGCCGGCGCCGATGTCGCTGCGCCCGTAGGTCTTCCCCGCTGCGAGGATCGCGCGCAAGGCGCCGATCCATGCCGCCGGCTGGAGCGTCAAATTGATGAAACCCGGCCCGGCGATCTCCGCCTTCGCCACAATATCGTCGCCGCGCAGCTTTGCCGCGATCGCTTCCGCGAGTGCGCGCGGCTTGCTGCCGGCGCCTTTGGCCAGCACCATGGCGGCATTGGTCGCCATGTCGCCATGCGCGCTCTCGCGCGGCGGCTCGACCACGATGCGGGATTGATCGATCCCGGCAGGGAGCACGCCGTCGGCGATCAACGCCTCGTTGGCGGCACGCACTTTGTCGAGGACCGCTGCAAAGATGTTCTGGTCGCGCATGGTCGGCAGATCGGCGTCGGGTCGCGCCGCCTAACGCAATTCCGGAGTCGAGTCAAAAAGCCGCGCGTGCTCCATGAGCGCGTAGCGATCGGTCATGCCGGCAATGAAATCTGCGATGTGGCGCAGCCGCGTGGCTTCATCGGTCTCATCGGCGGTCTGCGCCCATTCCGCCGGCATGTCGCCGCGTCGTTCCAGGTAGCGGGCGAACAGGTCGCAAACCAGGCGCTCCGCGTCGCCCATGATGCGCATGATGCGCTCGTGCCGATACATGCGCGGGTAAAGAAAGCCCTTGATGGCCCGGTCGGCCGCCGCCATGACCGGCGAGAAGCCGGCGACCGGCTGCCCCCAGTGACGCACGTCATCGGCCGAGCGCGGCGCCAATTTCCGCAGGCGGCCCGCCGTTTCCGCGATGACGTCCTCGATCATCGCCGTGATGAGGCGACGCACCAGTTCATGTACCAGCCGCGGGGTGTCGAGAGCGGAATGTTCATCGCGGATCGTTCGCAGAATGTCGCGGATCAAGGGCGCCCCCGCGAGATCCTCGAGCACAAAGAGGCCGGCGCGCAAACCATCGTCGATGTCGTGAGCGTCGTAGGCAATGTCGTCGGCGATGGCGGCGACTTGAGCCTCAGCGCTAGCGAAGCTCCACAGCTCAAGGTCTTGCGTCCGGTTATGCATGGCGATCGTGTGCGGCAGCCCGCGCTCACGATAGGCTTCGGCGGGACTGCCGTTGCACATGATGAGCGGCCCGTTGTGCTTGACGATGCCCTCGAGCGTTTCCCAGGAGAGGTTCAGTCCGTCGAAGGCCGGATAGCGCCGCTCGAGGGCCGTCACCACTCGCAGCGTCTGCGCGTTATGATCGAAGCCGCCGCAGGTTTCGAGGCAGCGATCGAGCGCGCGCTCGCCGGCATGGCCGAAGGGGGGATGGCCGAGATCGTGGGCGAGCGCCAGCGCCTCGGCCAAATCCTCGTCGAGACCGAGCGCGCGGGCGAGCGAGCGCGCGATCTGGGTGACCTCGAGGGTGTGGGTCAGCCGGGTGCGAAAATGATCCCCTTCGTGGAAGACGAAGACCTGGGTCTTGTGCGCGAGTCGGCGAAACGCGGTGGCATGGATGATGCGGTCACAGTCGCGCCGGAAGGCGTTGCGGGTTGCGCTCACCGGTTCCGGATAGAGCCGGCCGCGACTCCTGCCGGGAGCGGATGCGTAGGGCGCGCGCGCCAGGGCTGCTTCAACCGCCATGCCGGACCGCCAATTGACCAAAGCCCTGCTCGCACATAACTATTCGTCAGACCCGCTGGCAATCAATGGTGCGCGAATGAGCGACATTACTGTCACCGAACGGGCGGCACGCCGCATCGGCGAGATTTTGCGCCGCGAGCCCTCCGGCAGCATGCTCCGCGTGAGCGTGGAGGGCGGCGGCTGCTCCGGTTTCCAGTACCGGTTCGATATCGACCGCGCCCAGGCGGCCGACGATGTCCTCATCCGGCGCGAGGGCGCGACCGTGCTGATCGATCAAATCTCGATGGGATACCTGGCCGGTTCCGAGATCGATTTCGTCGACGACCTTATCGGCGCGTCCTTCCGCATCAACAACCCGCAGGCCACGGCATCCTGCGGCTGCGGGACAAGCTTCTCGCTCTGATTTGCTTCGGGCTTACTCGGCCGCCACCGCGGTCGGGCGCTCGCCGTGCTCCGGCAGCTCGCGCAGCTGCGGCTCGAGCCGATGCCGCAGCATGCGGTCGAGACGGTCGAGGTAGATGTATATGACCGGCGTGATGTAGAGCGTCAAAAGCTGCGACAGAAGCAGCCCGCCCACCACGGCGATGCCGAGCGGCTGTCGCAACTCGGCACCGGCGCCGGTGCCGATCGCGATCGGCAGCGTCCCGAGGATCGCCGCGAATGTCGTCATCATGATCGGCCGGAAGCGCAGCAGCGCCGCCTCGCGGATTGCGGCCTGCGCGCCCATGCCGACGCGCCGGCGGTCGATCGCGAAGTCGATCATCATGATCGCGTTCTTCTTGACGATGCCTACCAGCATGACGATGCCGATCATGGCGATGACCGACAGATCCATATTGAATAGCATGAGCACCAGCAGCGCACCGACGCCGGCGGAAGGTAGGCCGGAGATAATGGTGATCGGATGAATGAAGCTCTCGTAGAGAACTCCGAGCACCACGTAGGCGGCAAAGATCGCGGCCAAGATCAACACGCCTTGGCCTTTGAGCGAGTCCTGAAACACCTGCGCCGAACCCTGGAAGCCGGTGCTGATCGTGATCGGCAGACGGAACTCGCGTTCGATTTCCTTGATCGCGTCGACGGCCTGCCCGAGCGAATAGCCGGGCGCGAGATTGAACGAGATGGTCACGGCGGGCTGATTGCCCTGGTGATTAACTTGCAACGGGCCGACCGCGGACAGGACGCGGGTGACCGCTGAGAGAGGAATCGCCGTTCCCGAGGGGATGCCGTTGCCGTTGACCCCCGCGCCGGGCCCGGTTCCAGTCCCCGCCCCGCCGGCCACGTTGGTCTTCACAAAGATGTTCTGCAGCTGCGAGGGGTCGGCCTGGAATTGCGGCTGGCTCTCGAGGATGACCTGATAATCGTTGGTCGGCGTGTAGATAGTCGCCACTTGCCGCGCGCCAAAGGCGTTGAACAGCTCCTGACGGATCTGGTCGATGGTCACTCCGTAAACGGCCGACTTCTCGCGGTCCACTTCGACCGTCATCTGCGGGTTCTTGATGTAGAGATCGGTGGTGACGTCGCGCAGTCCGCCGATCTCGGCGATCCGGTCGCGCAGTTTCGGCGCGATGTCGTACAACAGCTGGGTGTCGCTCGACTGCAGCGTGTATTGGTACTCGCTCTTGGAGATGCGGCCGGTGATATTGATGTTTTGAACGTTCTGGAAATAGACCGCCATGCCGGGAACGGTGTTGGCGGTGTTGCGCAGCCGCTGGATCACCGCCGTCGAATTTTCGTGGCGCTCCTTGCGCGGCTTGAGCGCAATGAACATGCGGCCGATGTTGGCGGTCGGATTCGGGCCGCCGGCTCCCACCGTGGAATTGACGTAATCGACCGCCGGATCGGCGCGGACGATCTCCGCCACCTGGCGTTGCAGATCGACCATCCCTTGGAACGAAATGTCCGACGAGCCTTCGGTGGAAGCGGATATGAAGCCGGTATCCTCGGTCGGAAAGAAGCCTTTGGGAACGATGATGTAGAGCCACACTGACAGTCCAAGGGTTCCCAGCGTCACGATCAGTGTCACGGCTTTGAATCGCAACACCCGGTCAAGCGACCATTCGTAGGCGCGCAGCCAGCTTTTGAACGCAGCCTCGAAAATGCGCAGCACCACGTTCTGTTTCTCGCCCTCGCGATGCGGATGCAGGACCCGAGCACACAGCATTGGCGTAAGCGTCAGCGACACAAATCCCGACAGGACGATGGCGACCGCGATCGTCACCGCGAATTCGCGAAACACCCTGCCGACCATGCCGCCCATCAGCAGTACCGGAATGAAGACGGCAATCAGCGAGAACGTGATCGAGATGATGGTGAAGCCGATCTCGCGCGCGCCCTTGAGCGCGGCCTCGAACGGCCGCATCCCGCCTTCCACATGGCGTACGATGTTCTCAAGCATGACGATGGCGTCGTCGACGACGAACCCAACCGAGAGCGTCAGCGCCAGCAGCGTCATGTTGTTGATGGAAAAGCCGAACACGTACATAGCCGCGCACGTGCCGATCAGCGACACGGGAACCGCGAGCGAGGGAATGATGGTGGCGGAGAGCGAGCGCAGGAACAGGAAGATCACCATGATGACCAGGACCACGGCGATAAGAAGCGTCTCCTGCACGCTCCATACCGATTCCCGGATCGACACCGAGCGGTCCATGAGGACTTCCATGCGGATCGACGGCGGTATGGAAGCGCGGTACTGCGGCAAACGCTCACGGACCGAGTCCACCACCGCCACCGTATTGGCGTCCGGCTGGCGCTGAATTGCGAGCACTATGGCGCGTTCGTTATTGAACCAGCTCGCGATCTTGTCGTTCTCGACGCTGTCGATGACGCGCGCGACCTGATCGAGGTAAACTGGTGCGCCGTTTCGATAGGCGACGACGACCTTGCGGTACTCCTCGGCCTTGGTCATGGCGCTGGAAGCCGTCAGCGTCACGCTCTGCTTAGGGCCGTTGAGCGTTCCGACCGGAGTATTGGAATTGGTCTTGGCAACAACGGTGCGGATGTCGTCGAGCGAAATATTGCGCGCCGCCGCGGCCACCGGATCGACCTGGACCCGCACGGCGAATTTCTGCGCGCCGTACACCAGCACCTGGGCGACGCCGGTCAGCTGCGAAATCTGCTGCGCGAGGGTGATCTCGCCGTACTCATCGACGACGGACAACGGCAGCGTCGGCGAGATCAAACTGATGTACATGATCGGGAAGTCGCCCGGATTGACCTTCCGGAAGCTGGGTGGCGTCGTCATTTCCACCGGAAGCTTGCGCGCGGCGACGGTCAGCGCCGTCTGGACGTCAAGCGCGGCGCCGTCGATATTGCGGTTCAGATCGAATTGGATCGTGATCGAGGTGATGCCGAGCGAGGACGAGGAGGTGAGCGAGGTGATGCCGGCGATGGTGGAAAGCTGGCGCTCGATCGGCGCCGCCACCGAGGCGGCCATGGTTTCCGCGCTCGCGCCGGGCAGTTGCCCCTGGATGCTGATGGTGGGAAAGTCGACGGCCGGCAGCGCCGCGACGGAGAGCAGCCGGTAGGCGAAAATACCCAAGACCAGGATCGAGGCGGTGACCAACGTGGTCAGCACCGGCCGGCGGATGCAGGTCTCCGACAGCACCATGGATTACGACCCGACCTTCGGAGCGCGCACGCTCACCTTGGTCCCGTTGGAAAGCAGGAGTTGGCCGTTGGTTACGACCGTTTCGCCGCCGTCGAGTCCGCTGGCGAGAACCGAATCGCTGCCGAGCACGCGCACAACCTCCACCGGCCGCACCGTCGCCACATCGTTGTCGATGACGAAAACGTAGGAGCCGGTCTGGCTCATCTGCACAGCGGTTGAGGGCACCGTGACCGCCTCCTCCTGGCGGAAGGTCAATTGCACGGTGACCAGTGTGCCCGGCCAGAGCAGTTCGTCGCTGTTGGGCATGGTGGCGCGAACCGGGACCGTGCCCGTCGGCGCATCCACGCTGTTCTCGATCATTGTCACCTGGCCGCTTGCCCGCCGCGGCTCGCCAGGAATGATCGCCTCGATGGTGGCGCTCTCGCTGGCAAGCGCCTGGCGCAGATTCGGCAGATAGCCCTGGGGAAGCGCAAACGTCACGTAGACAGGCGCAGTCTGGATGATGGTGGCCAATGGGGAGTCTACGGCGCGCACGAAGTTGCCCACCTTGACCGAAGCCATGCTGGCCCGCCCGGTAATTGGCGTCCGGATCGTGCAATAGCTGAGCTGGATGTTCAGATTCTCGAGTTGCGCGGTATTGGAATCGACCGAGGATCGCCAAATGTTGGTCTGCGTGCGCGCGTTTTGCAGCGTCACCAGCGTGGTCGCACTTTTGGCGAGAAGCTCGGTGTAGCGCGCGACGTCGCGTTCAGCCTGCTCGAGATTGGCCCTTGCGCCGGCCAGCAGACCTTCGACCTGCCTGACCTGGGCTTCGATGGCGCGACTGTCGAGCGTAAACAGCAGGTCGCCTTGCTGTACCAAGGCGCCGTCACGGAAGTGTACCCCGGTGATCTCGCTGTCCACGCGAGGCTTGATCGCGACGCTGGCGATCGGCGTGACCGATCCGAGCGCCTCGATCCGGACCGGAACGACTTTCCTGGTAGCGGTAACAACCTCGACCGGAACGGCGCGGGGGGCGGTCTGGCGCGGGGCTTGGGCAATCGCGCCGCCAGGCAACAAGCCGCTGCGCGTCGCGGCGATGGCAGAGGCGGCCGCCACAGCCACCACCACTGCCAACATTACCACCGTCCGCGTCTTCATTACCGCATTACCGCGCCGCGCCGGGCTTGGATCGGCCCGCCCGGACTCCCTCTGTGTTTATCGGTGAACCGCTCATAACGAGTCTTTACGAGTCTTTTTATGCGCAAGAATAACCTTCTAACATATAGCTATGAGGCGCCGCCGTAAAAACGGTATAACCTTCATTATAAGCAGTTCATTCCACCGGCAACCGCCCCGCGACCAATTCGCGCTACCCTAACGCCCCTCTCGCCCGCGATGCGCATCGCTACCTGGAACGTCAATTCCGTCAAACAGCGCGTGGACAACCTGACCGCCTGGCTCTCGGAGCGGCGGCCCGACATCGTCTTCCTGCAGGAGACCAAATGTGTCGACGAAGCCTTTCCGCGCGAGCCCTTCGAGGCATTGGGCTACAATGTTGCCGTGCACGGGCAGAAAACCTTTAACGGCGTCGCGGTATTCTCAAAATTCCCGCTGGAGGACGTGACCGCGCGATTGCCCGGCGACGACGCCGACGGCCATGCCCGGTTTCTGGAAGCGGTGGTGTCGACCACGCAGGGAGCGCTGCGCCTCGCCTCCGTCTATCTGCCCAACGGCAACCCGGCGGGCACCGACAAATACGCCTATAAGATCAGTTGGATGGACAGACTTATTCATTATGCGCGCGAACGCCTGCAACTGGAAGAACCGCTGGTTCTGGGGGGAGATTTCAACGTCATTCCGACCGAGCTCGATGCGCGCTTTCCCGACCGCTGGGTGAACGATGCGCTGTTTCTTCCCCGCACGCGCGGGAAGTTCCGCACCCTTTATCACCTCGGATTGACCGACGCGCTTCGCGCCGGAAATGACGGTCCCGGCCCCTACACCTTTTGGGACTACCAGGCCGGCTCATGGCAGAAGAACGACGGCATCCGCATCGACCATCTCCTGCTGTCGCCGCAAGCCGCCGACCGGCTCCTCGTCGCCGGCGTCGACAAGCATGTGCGCGGCTGGGAAAAGCCGTCCGACCACGTGCCGGTGTGGGCCGATTTCGATCTCAGTGCTTGAAGAAGCTGTCCAGAACGTTCCAAGGCAGCTTGTAGTTGACCCCGACGCGAACGATGTGGTCGTCGAGGTGCAGAGGCTGATTGCTGGGAAAGACCGCACTGGGTGTCGGGTTGAAATAGGATTTGTCCTGCAGTCCCACATAGAGATATTCGATCTTCGCCGACCAATCCTGATTGAGCTTGACCTCAACGCCGCCGCCCGCGGTCCAGCCCCAATGCCATTGCTGGTCCGAAATGGTGCCCGCAGGAGTGACGAGATTGCTCGCGACGTTGGCGAACGCGCCGCCAGCAGTGGCATAGAGGAGCCAGTTGTCCCTGGCGTAGCCGATGCGGCCGCGGAAGGTCGAGAGCCACCGCTCGCTGACCTCATTGCTAAAGGCGGCGTTGGGCGGAAACTCGAACGCGCTACCTTTCTTGCTCACGGCCGAGATGTCGGCCTCCAGGCCGAGCACCCCGTTCTGGCCTTGCAGATTGAATCCCGAGGTGACGCCGACCATGCCCCCGCCGAGGTCGAACCGGGGCGTCTGATCCGCCCCGCTCAAATTATTTCGCAGCGTCGCGCCGCCCCAGGCGCCACCGCCGGCGATGCCGACGTATGAGCCGGCCCAGGTCGGGATGGGCGGTGATTTGTAGATCGGTGCAATGCTGAGGTCAGCGGCCGTGGCTGGCGCCGGCAGTACCGACGCCGCGACCAATGCTAATGCCGCCGTGCTTGCGCACAGCGAAGTCCTCATTCCAAGCCTCAACTCAACGCGTTCCGCATTGGCCGCAAGACATAGGCGGGCCCCGCCCGGGGATCCATCAACTCGCGATGCTCGAGCGCAGATTTCCGTCGACTGTGGCGCGAGCGCCACAGAGTTCCATAACGGCGAGGACGGGAATACCTACCGCGGTTATTGGATGCCGGGCAGACTGCAACCAAGCTTGCGCAGTTGGGCGCACTCGCCTGCGCTAGCCGTCCAACAATGACAAGGAGAGCGACGCCTTGGGCGTCTCACTCGCGTCGGCTTTTCAGCCAGTCTTCGAGATACTTGCGAGCCATCGCCCGTTCGGTCTCATTAGCCTGCGCCAGCGCGCTGGAATACATGTCGGTGATCCATGTTTCGTCCGGCTTGGCGCCATCCTTGGCCACGATGAGCCAGAACAGCCCGAGCGCCGCTTGGCGGGACACCTCTTCGCCTTTGAACAGCATGCTGCCGAGCAGCGCCTGCGCGCGGTGATCGCCCTTGTTCGCGGACAAGCGCAACCAGCGCGCCGCTTGGATCGCGTCTTTGGATGCGCCCTTGCCGAGTAGATACATCCGTCCAAGCTGATACTGGGCTTCGGGATCGGCGAAATACGCCGCCGAGTAGCGGAACATCTCCCGCGCGACGTTGGGATCGGCCTTCAGCGTCCCGGGGATGCCCTCGAGATGGTAGAGGCCCAGCGTCACGAAGGCGTTGGCCAAGTAGCGGGCGTTCGGCGTGCCGGCGGTGTCGTCCCCATGCATCGTGGTGAGGCGGCGGAAATAGTCGTAGGCCCGCGCCTTGTTCAGTTCGACGCCGTCGCCATCGGCATACATGCGCCCGAGCTTCCAGATCGCGCCGGGGACACCCTGCTCGGCGGCATATTCGAGCTCCATCAGCGCCTGCTCGGTCTTGCCTTGGCGCAGCGCCTGTGTGCCGGAGCGCAACGCCTCGAGCGGCGTGGGCGGCGTGGCCGCGCGCGGCGACAGCGTAAGCGGCGCGACCGGCGAATTGCCAAGCGACGTGCTCCCCGCCGCGGGGCTGGCAATATTTTCCGGTAGCGGCAAGCTACCTGCTTCAGGCGCGCGCGTGCCGTCGAAGCTGATAGCCGGCGAGAGCCAAACGGCAACGCCAAGCAAAGCTAGGCTTGCGATGAGCCTAGATATCCGCATAGCACGCCCTCTCGGCCGCCGCGCCGGGATGGGTGATGGCGCCGTTGCGCGCCGCTCCCACCTGCTGGGCGTATTTCCATAGATATCCCGAGGTGAATTCCGCCTGCCGCGGCTTCCACGCCTTGGCCCGCGCGTCGAGTTCAGCCTTGCTGAGCTTGACCTCGAGCGTGCCCTTGACGGCATCGATTGCGATGATGTCGCCGTCGCGCACAAGCGCGATGGGGCCGCCGACGGCGGCTTCGGGACCTATGTGGCCGATGCAGAAGCCGCGGGTCGCTCCGGAGAAGCGCCCGTCGGTGATTAGTGCGACCTTGCCACCCATGCCCTGGCCGTAAAGGGCGGCGGTGGTCGCCAGCATCTCTCGCATCCCGGGGCCGCCTTTGGGCCCTTCGTAGCGGATTACGAGCACGTCACCTTCCTTGTACTTCTTCTTCTTGACGGCCTCGAAGCACGCTTCCTCCCCGTCAAAGCAGCGCGCCGGGCCGGTAAACTTCAAGTCCGCCATCGCAGCAACCTTCACAATGGCGCCGTCCGGCGCGAGGTTGCCCTTGAGCCCGACGACACCGCCGGTGGCGGAAAGCGGCTTGTCGGCGGGACGGACCACGTCCTGGTCCTCGTTCCACTTCACTCCCTTGAGGTTTTCAGCGATCGTACGCCCCGTCACGGTGATGCAATCGCCGTGAAGATACCCGTGATCGAGAAGCGTCCTCATCAAGAGTGGAACGCCTCCAGCCTCGAACATATCTTTGGCGACATAACGGCCACCCGGTTTCAAATCCGCGACATAAGGTGTCTTTTTGAAGACCTCGGCCACGTCGAACAGGTCGAACTTCAAGCCACATTCGTGAGCGATCGCGGGCAGGTGCAGCGCGGCATTGGTTGAGCCACCGGACGCCGACACCACCGCGGCCGCGTTTTCCAGGGCTTTTCTCGTAACGATGTCGCGCGGCCGGAGGCCCGATTTGATGAGATCGACGACCTGCTCGCCCGCGGTCATGCAGAAGGCGTCGCGGATTT
>DASSGH010000019.1:0-35404 GCA_035693615.1 Xanthobacteraceae bacterium | reverse complement strand
ACCGCAAAATTGTGGGTCTCCTCGGAGACGACCGACGCGGGCCTCTTCCTGGTGCTGCGGGTCTTCGATCCTGCCGACAACGAAGTGGTGTTCGTCGGCTCCAACGATCTGCGCGTGCCGGTGGGGCTCGGATGGCTGCGTGCCTCGCATCGCAAGCTCGATCCGCGGCGGACTCTGCCCTACCGGCCGTGGCACGCCCATGACGAAGAATGGCCGCTGACGCCGGGCGAGCCGGTCGAGCTCGATGTCGAGATCTGGCCGACCTCGATCGTCGTGCCCCCCGGCTACCACATCGCGCTCACGGTGCGCGGACGCGATTACGAATATGATGGCACGGACGCCGGGCTCGCCAATGCGCCCTATCCCATGAAAGGCGTCGGCCCCTTCACCCATGCCGACCGGGACGACCGCCCCGCCGGCATTTTTGCCTGCCGAAACACGCTCCACTTTGGCGCCGACAAGACGCCTTATCTCTTGTTGCCCGTGATACCGCAGTCGTAAGCTTCTCCGCCTCGCCAACCGAAAAAGGGACCCGATGCGGCGCCTTCTCTGTGTGCTCGCGATTTCCATCGCTGGTCTCGCCGGCGCCGGGCCGGCGCCGGCGCAGCAATATCCGAGCCACGTCGTCACCATCATTGTGCCCTATCCGGCGGGCGGGCCGACCGACCAACTTGCACGCGTCCTGGCGCCGGCGTTATCGGACAAGCTCGGGCAGAATTTCATCGTCGAAAATGTCAGCGGCGGCGCGACCACCATCGCGACCGGGCGCGTCGCCCGCGCGGCGGACGACGGCTACACGCTGCTGCTGCATAATCTGCAGATTTCGGCGAACGTCTCGCTCTACCACCACCTGCCGTTCGACACTGAAAGGGATCTCACGCCGATCATCTTCATCAACAACAATCCGCTGGTGCTGACCGGCCGCAAGACGCTCGAGCCGAACACGCTCAAGGAGCTGATCACATACATGAAGAGGAACGTGGTGAAGATGGCGCATCCCGGGATCGGCGCCACCGGCCATCTCGCCACCTCGTTGTTGGCGCAGGAGGCGCACGTCACCGTCGATCAAATCCCCTATCGCGGCGCTGCGCCGGCGTTGCAAGACATCGCCGGCGGCCACGTCGATTTGTTCTTCGCCACGCCGCAGTCCGTGGTGCAACAGGTCGCAGCCGGCGAGATGAAGGCCTACGGCATCACCGCGAAGGCGCCATCCCCCCAATTTCCCACCGCCGCAAGCTTCGTGCAGGAGCTCGGGCCGAAGCTCGAGATCCTCTACTGGCACGCGCTGTTCGCTCCGGCGGGAACACCGGAAACGATCGTCGAGAAACTCAATTCGGCTTTGCAGGAGATCGCGGCCGATCCGGCCATCCTGAAATCTTGGGCAGAGAGCGGCGTTGCGCCCTATCCGAAGGACGAGCGCTCGCCCGCCGCCGCGCGCGCCCTGCTCCAGCGCGAGATCGCCCGCTGGGGCCAGGTCGTGCGCGACAACAACATCCAGGCACCGATGCAGTAGGCTTTCTCCGCGTCTGCCACGGCAGGCGCGTTCGAGAACCGCGGAGAGCATCTGCCGGAGGCCCGCTCGCAACGTCGTGCCGGAGCGCGACAGCCCGAGGAAAGCCGATGCGCTTTGATCTCTTGCAGAGGAAGCGGACGCATTTTTTGCTCTGGCGACCCGCGGTCACGAACCCGCCGCCCGCCCTCGTCATCGGCACGTTCAGGACCGGAAACCCGCCGAGCTTCGAGGGACTCAATCGGTTCGATCTCGCGCCTTCGCCGATCTCGCCCGATGTGTGGGAGGTGTCCGCCGCGGCGTGCTCGCTCGTCGACGGCCGCGTCTATCACTATTGGTTCGAGGTAACGAACGCCAATCCGAAGGTGCCGTCGCCGGCGCGCATCCGATGCGCGGATCCGACCGCCGCGACGGTGGATTGGCGGCTGCGCGCGCCGCTGCTGCCGGCGCCTTTCAATGATGACGATCGCAGCCCCGCCGCCGTGATCAAATGGCGCGACGGCGAGCTCATCCCATGCGACCCCGGCGGCGAGGAGCCGGACTGGGTGAACGACGGCCCGCCCGACGCGCTTGCCGAGAACAACCGCCTTGTCATCTACGAGCTGCCGACGCGTTGGAGCCGGATCGAGACGGAAGGCACGCTGAGCATCGGCGCGGGCACGTTCCGCGACGTTCTTGCGCTCGTGGAGCGCGCCGCGGCGCCGAGCAACTTCGCGGGAGTGGCTGCGCTCGCGGTCGGGGAGGCGCACCTCGAGGACCTCGGCGTCAATGCGCTCGAGCTGTTGCCTCCCGCCGACAGCTTCGTCGATCGCGAATGGGGCTACGCGACAAGCAACTATTTCGCCGCGGACTTCGACTTGGGCTTTCCCAAAGGGCACGCCTCGCCGACCGCGTCGGCCGACCTCACGGCGCTGGTCGCCGCCTGCCACCAGCACGGCATTCGTTTTTTCGCCGATGTGGTGATGGCCTTCGCCACGCAATACACGTATCGCTACGTCAATTTCCTCGACTTTCACGTTCACCGCGGCACCGGCGACCCGGAAGAGGACGCGCGCGACGACTTCGGCGGCGACCTCTTCAAATACAACTTCTGGGTCGAGGGCTATGACCCGATCGCGGGCGAAACGGCGCGCCTGGTGCCGGCGCGGCGCCTCATGCTCACCTGTCTCGCGCGTTGGATGCTCGACTTCCGCATCGACGGCCTTCGCATGGACAGCGTGCCCAACATCATGAACTGGGACTTCGTGCAGGACTATAAGGACCTTGCGCGGACGATATGGCGCTCGCGCTGGGCGGCACAGGGCCTACCGGCTGAGGCTGCCGACGCACGCTTCCTCGTCGTCGGCGAAGACTTGGCGGTGCCGATCGATCTCTTGCGCCAGCAGCGCCTGGACGGGCTCTGGAACGAAGAGTTCAAGCGGATGGTCCGCTGCGCGATCCTAGGACAGAACGACGCGAAAGAACCGAGCTTCGAATGGACGGTGCGCAAATTGATCGATTGCCGTCTCATCGGCTTCGCCGACGGTGCGCAGGCCATCAACTACGTGACCTCCCACGACGTCGAGGGGTTTCGCAACGAGCGCCTCTACAATCTGCTCAACAATAACGGCGTCACGGACACCGAGCCCCGCATCAAGCTCGCCTTCGTCTGCCTCATGACCGCGGTCGGCATCCCCATGATTTTCGCCGGCGAAGAATTCGCCGATCAGCACGACCTTCCGGTCGTGCATCCGGAAAAACAGATCGATCCCGTGAACTTCGATCGCCTGCAGGAGCCTTGGCGCCGGCGCGTGTTCGACCACGTTGCCCGTCTCGTTCATTTTCGCACGCGATCGTCCGCGCTCGCCGTCAACGACACCGAGTTCATCCATGTCGATTTCAATGAGGGTAAGCGCGTGCTGGCCTGGCAACGGGGACGGTCCGGTGTCGATGACCCCGTCGTCGTCGTCGCCAACTTTTCCGATTTCGAGACCACGCGGCCGTTCGACCCCGCGTCCGAATACCGCGTCGCGAACTGGCCGATCATTCCCGCGGGCCGCCGCTGGCGCGAGATCACGCAGGATCGCGACGTGCCGCTCGAGTGGGTCGGCCGCGAGCCGATCTTCCCGTGGGAGGCCAAGGTCTACGCCTTGGCCTGACTGCACACGATCTAGATGCCCATACAACCGCGATACGCCTTCCAGAAGCCGCGCACGGCCGCTTCGGTGACGCGGGTGTCGTCGGAGGCGACGCTCGCGCCCCCCATCTCCACCACCGAGAGAATATCCGCGGCGGTGGCGACCGCGCGCTGGACGAAGCCGGGCGCGGCGCCATCCTCCATCGAGATATAGCCGGCCGGACCGATCAGGTTGGCTTGCCGCAAGCGGCGCTCGGTCATCTCGGCGTCATCGCTCGCGAAGCCGAAGCAAGTCCATACCAGCTCGGTCTTGTCGAGGCCCTGTGGCACCAACCGGCGCACCGCGAGGCTGTTGCGGGTCTGCTGCAGCACGAAGGTCGGGAACACGGACAGGATCTGCAGGCCCACGCCGTCGCCGAATTCGTCGACCGCCTCCAGCAATTGCGGCGCCTCAAGTCCGAATCCTTCCTGCGCCGCGCGCATGCCGGCCTGCTCGTATTCGTTACCGCCGCTGTCGGCGGCGAGCGAATAGCTGACGTGATGGCCGCCGGAATCGCTCACCACGATCCCGCCCTGCTGCGACAATCGATTGAGCCGAAACGTAGTGAAGAACGTGTGCAAGAGGCTCGCGTGATAGGTGTCCTTGACGTTCTCCATGTAGAGCTTCCAGTTGCTCGGTAGCATCTGGCTGTAGTCGCCGAGCACCCTCAGCGGCGCCCGCATCACGCGGCGGATGCGCGTCACGATCTCTACGCCGAGATAGCGCTCGAGCGGCGGCGTATCGGCCGAAAGCGTGCCAAAGACGAGCCCGGCGAGGGTTTCGAGCTTGAGCTTGCGCGGTCCGTGCGCCTCGGGGCGGCAGTCCGGCGGCATGCCCCCCTTGCCGCGCAGTCCTTTGCGAAAGGCGACGCCGGTGAGATTGCCGCAAAGATCGTAGCTCCAATTGTGATAGACGCAGACGATGTCGCGCGCTTCGCCGCTCTCGTTGAGCACCAACAGCGATCCGCGATGGGCGCAGCGGTTCTCGAAAGCGTGCAGATTGCCGCCCTCGTCGCGCGTCACCACGACCGGCATCGCACCGAGGTTCGCGCGGCGGTAGCTGTTGGGACGCGGCAACTCGGCCTCGAGGCAGAGAAAATTCCAGGTCGGACCGCGAAAAATGCGCGCCTGCTCCTCGGCGTAGATGGCTGGGTCCGAATAGACCCAGTACGGAACCCGCGTGAGCCCTTCCGCCGGCCAGCGGCGCGCGTCGATCGCAGTCATGGCATCATCTTCACGCGCGTTCGTCCGGTCCGCAGGCGGCGGGGTTGCCTCGACGGCGCGACCGTCGAGCTTGCTTGCATGGCGCAAACATTCAGCTTTGCGCCGAGGTAGCGCCGCCGCGGACGATGAAATATGCAATGGCGACGAGCGGCAGCGCAACCAGCGTACCGGCCGCAAAAATCGTGGAGAAGGCCAACCCGAACGGATCGTGCAGCGGTCCGATTCCAAATGCGGCGACGCCGTAGCCGAGCTGATAGAACGCGATCAGCTCCCCTGCCACCACCGCCGACAGACGCGGAAATTCCTTGCCGCCGAAGCTGATGCTCAGCGGCAGAAACGCCGAGCACGCCAACCCGGCGAGACCCAGCGCGACAATCCCGCCGGTTTGGCCCTGCACGCGGGACGCAAGCTGAAACGTCAAGAGCAGCAGCACCGGAAGCGCGGCATAGATCCAGCGCGCGGACACGAGTCGGGAGATCACGGCGATGAGCACGCGACCCAGCGTCACCATCGCCCAGAAGGCGGCGAGCGCGAACCCGGCGCCGCCGGTGGACACGCCCCGCTCGGTCGTGAGGTAGAGCACGGCCCAGTTGCCGTTGAGCGTCTCGGCAATCCCGTAGACGAATACGGCGGCGGCATAGAGCCAGAACCGTCGCGGCAGGTTGGTCCAGCCGATGGACACCTCACCGGCGGCGGTGTCGGCGGAGGCGCGCAGAGGCTGCGTCAAAGCAATGCCGGACAGAAGCACCACGGCGCATGCGACGAGGAGCGGCAGCAGCCACCATGCGCCGATCGCCACCACCAGCGCGACCAGCAGTGGCGCGAGCGCGGTTCCGAGCCCGAGCAGTGCGTTGAGGACGAGAACCGCGCGATCGATCGATGCGGGAAAGAACGCCTCGGCATAGGTGTTGAGCGCCATCACGGTCGCGCCGAATCCGAAGCCGAGCGCAGCGGTGGCGACGAGAAGAACTGCGAAGGCCGTATCGGGCGCGCCGATGAGCAGCCGGCTCAGCGCCAGCAGCGTCATGGAAACGATGTTGCCGGCGAATCCCGCCAACAGCACGCGGCGCAAGCTTGATCGCCGCGCCAGCTTCGGAGCGAATGCCGAGGCGAGGATGGCCAACGCCACTTGCGGCACGAACATCGTTCCGTACCGCGCGCTGTCGAAACCGAAACCGTCGGGGCTGGTGAAGATCGAGCTCGCGGCTGGAAACGTCACCAGCGCCAGGCCCTGAGCGACGGCGGCACCATAGACCACGCCGATCTCGGTGCGGCTTGCCATCGCCAAACCCCTCACGCCATGTCAAGCCAGGCGCTGCAACAGGTGATCGCCCACGCGGATCGCGTTGGCAATCGCGGTGAGCGACGGATTGACCGCGCCGATGCTGACAAAAAAACTCGTGTCCACGACATAGAGGTTGTCGAGCTGATGCGCCTTGCAGTTGACGTCGAGGACGGAGCTCTTGGGATCGCGGCCGAACCGGCAGGTACCGGCCTGATGGGCGCAGCCCGCAACCGGAATGTCCGTCTTCATATATAGGTTGCGCGGAATCAAGTGATGCGGATGCATGCCGAGCTGGCTCAGCATCGACTTGAGCTTGTCGTACAGCTTCTGATGAGCCACTTGATTGTTGGGCTTGTAGCTCAGCGTGACCTTGCCGAAATCGTCCACCGTGACGCGATTGTCGGGGTCGGGCAGGTCCTCGGTCGTGAGCCAGAAATCGACGGCGTGGCGTGCGAGATTTCTCAATAGGCCCATGGGCAGCAGCGCGGTCTCGATCGGCTTCTCGCCCCTATACATGGGCGCGAGCGACTTGCCGGTCATCTGGATGTTGCCCATCGGATATTCGAACCCCTCCATCCCGAAGTAGAAATCATTGAGCGCTATGGTCTTCTGGAACATGGTCGGATTGGGTTCGCTCGAGATCGCGAGCACGGCCTGGCTGTTATGGAACATGTAATTGCGCCCCACCTGGTCCGAGCCATTGGCGAGCCCATTGGGGTGCTTGTCGTTGTGCGACATCAGCAGCAGCTTCGCCGAATTGAGCGCGCCGCATGACACGACCACGATGTCGCCGCGGAACACCTCTCTCTCGCCCGCGACTTCGGCGACGACCTGCGTTACCGCCGTGCCCGTGCCGTTGGTCTCCAGCCGCAGCGCCTTGGCGTTGCGCAACAGCGTCACGTTGCGGAACTCGAGAGCGGGGCGCACTGCCACGACTTCCGCGTCGGATTTGGCGTGCACAAGGCAGGGAAAGCCGTCGCAGGTCTGACAGCGAATGCAGGTGCTGTAGGCCATATTGGCCTCGTTCAGCATGATCGCGCAGGGCGCCGGGAACGGGTGATAGCCGGCCGTCGTGAGTTGCTCGAACAGTTCCGCGATGCGCGGCTCATGGGAAACCGGCGGACACGGATAAGGTCCGCTCGCGGGCGGCTCGGTCGGATCATGCCCGCGCAATCCGTGCACGTGATACATGTCCTCGGCCTGGGCGTAATAGGGCTCGAGCTCCTCGTAGCCGATCGGCCAAGCCGGCGAGATGCCGTCGTAGTGCTTGACCTCGCCGAAGTCCTGCTGCCGCAGCCGGTAGAGCGCCGCCCCGAACATCTTGGTCGCGCCGCCGACGAAGTAGTGCACCTGCGGCTGAAACGGGCGGCCGTGCGCGTCGTACCAGGTCTCGGGCGAGACGTAGCGGTTGTTCACGAACACCGCCGCGGCATCCCAGTTCTCCGCCTCGCGCGGGAGCCAATCGCCGCGCTCGAGGACGAGGATGCTCTTTCCCGACGGCGCCAGATGTCTCGCCAGAGTGCCGCCGCCCGCGCCGCTGCCGACGATGATGACGTCGAAGCGCTGATCCATGTGCGCTCCCGCCTAGAGCCCGACGCTGGCGTGCATGATGCCGCCGTCGGCGAAGATGGTGGTGGCGGTCAGATAGCTGGCGCCGTCTCCGGCCAGGAAAGCCACCACGCTGGCGATCTCCTCGGGCCGCGCCATGCGCCCGATCGGTATCGCGGCATCGAGCTGCGCGAGCTTCGCCGGATCGTTCATGGTGCTGAGATTGATCGGCGTCGCCACGGCGCCAGGACCGACGCCGACAATCAGAATGTTGTGCTTGGCGAGCTCGATCCCGGCGGTGCGCGTGAGCATGCGCATGCCGCCTTTGGCGAGGCAGTAGGCCGTATTGCCCGGCATCGGCCAGTCCTCGTGCACCGAGGTGATATTGATGATGCGGCCTCCGCCACCCTGCTTGATCATCTGCCGCGCTGCGATTTGCGTGCCGAAAAATGCGCTCTTGAGGTTTATCGCCATGACCCTGTCGTACTGCGACTCGGTCGTGTCGAGGACGGAGGTGCGCGTTTCGATGCCGGCGTTGTTGACCATGATGTCGATCCGGCCGAATGTGCTGACTGCCGCATCAACCATTTTCTGCAGTTCGGCAACCTTGCTCACGTCAGCCTCGACTCCGGTGCACTGGCTGCCGAGTTTTGCGATCTGCTTCTCCAGCTGCTCGGTCGCCTCCGGATGCACCACGTAATCGATGACGATGCTGGCCCCCTGGCGCGCGAGTTCCAGGACGATCGCCTGGCCAATCCCGCTGTTGCCCCCGGTGACGATCGCAACCTTGTTCTTCAGCGACATGGTTCGTGTCCTCGATGACCAATGAGCCGCTCGAGCGGCCTTCCTCATCCCTGAACCGGCTCAGCCGCCACCGGTTCCGTGGACGTGTCCTGAGCAGCGTGTTCGTGCGCGAGCTGACTGATCAGATTCGCCACCAGGCCGGTCCAACCGGTCTGGTGCGAGGCGCCGCAGCCCCGCCCGTTGTCGCCGTGAAAGTATTCATGGAACAGGATGTAGTCCTTGAAATGAGGATCGGTTTGAAATTTTTCGTAGCCGCCGAACACCGGCCGCCTGCCGTCGGCGCCGCGCTGAAACAGCTTGAGCACGCGGCGGCACAACTCGTCGGCAATCTCGTCGAGGGTCAACATAACGCCCGAGCCGGTCGGACATTCGATCTTGAGCCCGTCACCGTAGAATAGATAGAACCGCCGCAGGCTCTCGATCAGCAGATAATTGACCGGCATCCAGATCGGCCCGCGCCAATTCGAGTTGCCGCCGAACAGGCCGCTCTCGGATTCGCCCGGTTCATATTTCACGCGGTAATGGACGCCGTCGCATTCGAAATCGTAAGGATGGTCGAGGTAGCTCCGCGACAAGGCTCTTACGCCATAGGGGGAGAGGAATTCGGACTCGTCGAGCATGCGCCGCAGAAGGCTGGTCATGCGGAACACGCGCGCCAGCGCGATCAGGCGCCGCCCTTCCACACCGGACTCGTTCCAGCGTGAGACGAGCTTCACCAGATCGGCCCGTTGCTCGCGATAGAGCTCGAACTTGCGCCAGAGTTCGGGCCGCTTCTCGATGAGGTCCCGGTCGATGATGCCGACGGCATAGAGCGGAATCAATCCGACCATGGAGCGCAGGCGCAACGGATCTTTGTCGCCCGAGGGCAAAAACAGCACGTCATAAAAGAACTTGTCCTCGTCATCCCAGAGCCCGAGGCCTTTTTGACCCATGTCCGTCATCGCCCCGGCGATGTGCAGGAAATGGTCGAGAAACTTGATCGCCATGTCGTCATAGGCCCGATCGCGCCGGCTGAGCTCGACCGCTATGCGCAGCATGTTGAGGCAAAACATCGCCATCCACGCCGTGCCGTCGGACTGCTCGATGTAGCCGCCGGTGGGCAGCGGCCGCGAGCGGTCGAACACGCCGATATTGTCCAGGCCGAGAAAACCGCCCTCGAAAATATTCATGCCTTGCGGATCCTTTCGGTTCACCCACCAGGTGAAGTTGAGCAGCAGCTTATGGAACACCCGCTCCAGAAATTCGAAATCGCCGTTGCCGCCCGTTTGATTGCGGTCGTTCTCAAACACGCGCATTGCTGCCCAGGCGTGCACCGGCGGGTTGACGTCGCCGAACGCCCATTCGTAGGCCGGCAGCTGTCCGTTGGGATGCATCAGCCGCACCTCGCAAAGGAGCAGCAGTTGCGCCTTGGCGAAATCCGCATCGATTAGTGACAGCGTGGCGCAGTGAAACGCGAGATCCCAGGCGGCAAACCAGGGGTATTCCCATTTGTCCGGCATGGACATGATGTCGCCGGCGATGACATGCGCCCAGCCGCTATTGCGGCCATGCTTGTGCCCCTCTGGCGGCGGCGGTTGGCCGGGA
The DNA here is from genome assembly GCA_035693615.1 of Xanthobacteraceae bacterium. Lineage (GTDB taxonomy): Bacteria > Pseudomonadota > Alphaproteobacteria > Rhizobiales > Xanthobacteraceae > VAZQ01. The sequence goes on along the minus strand of DASSGH010000019.1, from coordinate 25,294 downwards.
TCGCCGTTGAGCCACTGACGCACGTTGAAATCGTAGAATTGTTTGTTCCACAGCATGCCGGCGAAGGCCTGCCGCTGGATGCGGCGCAGGTCCTCGTCGGCAATCTCTTTCTGCAGCGCGGCGTAGAAGGCGTCCGCCTCTCCTTTGCGCTCCGTCACGATGTCGTCAAAGCCGATGAAGGAATCCATGCGCGGCTCGCCCGCACGCAGCCGCAGGCGGATGGCGGTGCTGCCGCGGGGCGGGATTGCGCGTAGATAAAGCCCCGCCGCTTTGGTGCCTTCGCCCGCCGGGTTGACCGCTTCGTTGCGGGCGTGGATGACGTACTCGTGGAAGGCGTCCTTGCAGTAGCCATGCGCGCCGCTGACGCCGAATACGCGCGCGAAGTTAGTCTCGTTGTCGCAGAACAGCAGGCGATCCGGCCCCTCGAACGCGATCGCATAGACTCCCAGCTGCTCGTGCTCAACGCGCACGCGCCCGCCCCGCTGCTCCTGCAACACCGGTCGCTTCACCCCCTGCGACCAACTCCAGATGTTGCGGAACCAGATTTGCGGCAGCATGTGGATTGACGCCTGCTCCGGCCCGCGGTTGTGGACGGTCAGCCGCATAAGCACGTCTTCCGCGTCCGCCTTGGCGTATTCGATCTCGACGTCGAAGTATTTGTCCTCGTCGAAGATGCCGGTGTCGATCAGCTCGAATTCCATCGCGCTCGAACCGCGGCGGCGCGCGTTCTCCTCGATCAACCATTCGTACGGGTATGGCCCTTGTGCCAGCTTGTAGACCATGCGCGCGTAGGCGTAGCTGGGGACGGCATCGAGGTAGTAGTAGAGCTCCTTGACGTCCTCACCGTGGTTGCCTTCTTCGTTGGTCAGTCCGAACAGCCGCTCCTTCAGGATCGGATCGCGGCCGTTCCACAGCGCGACGGAGAGGCAAAGGAACTGCCGGTCGTCGCAGAAGCCGGCGATGCCGTCCTCGCCCCAGCGATAGGCGCGGCTGCGCGCCTGGTCGTGGGTGAAATAATCCCACGCCGTGCCGCCGGGGCTGTAATCCTCGCGCACCGTGCCCCACTGGCGCTCGCTCACATACGGACCCCAGCGCCGCCAATTCTTCGTCCCGGCGCGACTTTGCTCGAGACGTCGCCGTTCGGGGTCCATGGTCATCGGTGATCCGCTCCCAACGCGCCCATGAGCCTACGTTCCGTGCCCGGCCTGACGCAGCAAGCGCCAGGCATCGAGCGTGCAAGCGACCGACCACGCCTGCACGGGCGCGCCGCGCGGCTGGTGCGGAGGATCTCCGTCGAAAATCTCGCCGATCGTTCCGACCCCTTGGTCCTCGAGCGCATCGCGCATCGCCGCCAGCACATCTTGCGCCGCAGTTGCGTCGCCGGTGACGCGATAGCTGGCGAGGCAGAACGGGCCGAGCAGCCAAGGCCACACCGGCCCTTGATGGTAGCCGCCGTCGCGCTCCAGGACGCCGCCGCCGTAGTGCGGATGGTATGCGGGATTTCCCGGCGCGAGCGAGCGCAGGCCATATGCGGTGAGGAGATGCCGCCGGCAGGCCTGCACGACATTGGCCTGATCGGCGGCGGCGAGCGGGCTGTGCGGCAGGCTGACCGCAAATATCTGGTTCGGCCTGATGCTGGCATCGTCCCCGTTGGGACCATCGATCACGTCGTAGAGACCCTCGCCGTCTGCGCGCAGGAAGCGTGCGAAGCTTCGTTTTGCCGCCTCCGCCGCGTCGCCGAAGCGATGGGGCACCCCCAGCGTTGTTGCGAACGTGCTCATGACGCGCAAGGCGTTGTACCACAGCGCGTTGATTTCGACCGGCTTGCCGATGCGCGGCGTCACCACCCAATCGCCGACCTTCGCATCCATCCATGTCACTTGCACGCCGGCAATCCCGGCCCTGAGCAGGCCGTCGGCTCGATCCACGGCGATGCCGTAGCGCGTCCCCTTCTCATGCCAATCGATCATGTCCGAGAGCACGGGGAATACCGCGCGCAACGCGGCAATATCCTTGGTCGCCTCGAAATAGGCGCGCCAGGCTTCGAAGAACCACAGCGACGCATCGGCGGTGTTGTATTCGGCGCGGTCGCCGGCACCGGGGAACACGTTAGGGAGCATCCCCTCGCTGACGAAGCTCGCGAAGGTCGCAAGGATGCGGTGCGCCACCTGCGGCCGCCCGGTCGCCAGCGTCAGGCCCGGCAAGCTGATCATGGTGTCGCGGCCCCAGTCGCCGAACCACGGATAACCGGCGATGACCGATTGTCCATCGGGCACGCTCGCAAGCGGCCGGGCAAAGATGAAGGCATCGGCTGCAAGTGCAAGGCGGGCGATCCATGGCGGTGCGTCCCGCATCGCGGGGCTGCTCGCGATCGCGGTTGAGACCACGCGCCGGTCGTGATCGAGACGGCGCCCAAGCGCCGCCTCGAGATCGGCCACAGGCTCGCCGTTAAGACTCGCACCGATGCCGCACCATTGTCCCGCCAGGAGCGGCAGCGTGACCTCGCCCACGCACAGGTGATTGTCGATCGAATCGAGGCCGCGCTCGGCTTCGAGCGCAAGCGCGAAATCCCGGTACCACTCGCGCTTGGCCACGATGCTGCCGCCGGGCGCGCGAACGCTCAGCGCAACGCCCTCCTTATCGGTGAGCGACAGGCGCTCGCCCTCGACGGCGATGTCGGGCGCAAATCCCCCCACCGCCATCGTGCCATGGTGATCGCGGTCGTTGGCGAGCAGCGTCACGCGCAAGGACAGCGCGTGTTCCGGCGGCTGCGGCCGCGGCGCGAGCCGCCAGGCCGCATAGACGGTATGGGCGCCCGGCTCCATCCAGATGCGCGCCTCGATCCGCTGGTCGCCGAGCTCGTAGATCCAAACCGGGGTGGAATAGTCGAGATGAAAGCTGCCGATGCGAATGTGACCCGCCGGCGAGACAGCGCCGCTCTTCCATCGGTTGGTGAACAGCGGCCAGGAGCGCGCATCCGCTACCACGGTCGCATCGGCCTTGGCGAGGATCAGCCGGCGTCCGAGCGGCGATGCGACCGGCGCGATCAACAGCCCATGATAGCGCCTGGTCAAACTGCCGGCGACGGTGCCGCCCGCGTAGCCGCCGAGGCCGTTGGCGAGCCACCATTCGCGTCGCTCCGCTTGTGCGAGATCGCCGCAAATCGCCCGCGTGAATCGGATCGCAGACGGAGCCGCAGTGGCGCGGCCGCGCGGCCCGTCCGCGGCGCCTGCATCCGCCCATGCCTTGGGCGGCGCGGCCTCGCCCCGGTTTCCTTCCGGCTCCTTCATGGGGTGCGCCCTTGTCGCGTTTATCGCGGCTTCAAGGAGAAAGCATCACGAAGCGAGGTCATCTCCGCGCAACCAGCCACGTAGAGAAAGCCGCCGGCGAGCCCGAAATTCTTGAGGAAGGGCCAGAAGTTCTGAGACCATTCGTTGCTGTTGAACGGGAAGCTCCAGAAGTTGTGGAACAGAACGGCGGTGACGATCACGTAGAACACGAACAGCAGCGCCGCCTGGCGGCGGTAAAAATCGAGCAGAATACAAATCGGGCCGAGGACCTCGAGCATGCCGCCGAGCACCAGCAGCAGCGCGGCGAGCGAGGGCGGCAGCGCGATCAAGCCATGGCCGGCCTGCGCCATGGCCGATTGGTGATTGAAAATCTTGTCGAGCGCGCTGAACGGAAAGATGAACACCAGAAACAGTCTGGCAATGAAGTCGACGACCTTGTTCGCTTGGCTCATTGCTTCGCTCCGCCGCGGGGAGAATTTTTCAGAAGGGATACGCCGCTATTCCTCGACCAGCCGCAACGCGTGTCCGTTGGGGTCGCGGATCATCACCGCTTTCTTGAAACCGAACTTGGCTTGCGCCTCCGGCGGTATGGTCACCACGCTCGCGCTGACGAACTGCGCTCCCGACTGGCGCAATCGGCTGGCGAGGGCCTGGATATTGTTGCTCACCAGCGTGGGCTGCCAATGCCAGAGGTCGCTGGCCTTGGTTTCGGCGGGCATTAAGCGGCCTCCGGGCGGACTCTTATATTCCAAGAACTCGACGTGCGCCGGCGCGGCGGGCGGCATCATCGCCGTGACGAGGCAGGTATCGTTGATCAGGCCGTCCAGCACATCCTGCGTCGTTCCGCTGTTCAAGGTGGTGACGCCCACTGCAAAGCCGAGCGCGTCGCGGTAGAACGTCACGCCCTTGTCCGTGCTGGGCACCGTCATGGCGGTATGGTCGATGCCGCGAAAGAGCTTGTTGCTGGGCGCCTGCCACGACGGGTCGCCCTTGCCCGGCGGAAAGTAGATCAATTCGAGCGGATGACGTTCCGGGTCGTGAAACTTGATCGCCTTGATGCCGGCCGCCCCCGCGTTGGACTGCGGGATGGTGATGGGATGCGAGGAGATCTGCCGCACATTATTGTCCTGCAAAATTTTGTAGGCGGCATCCATGTCGCTCACCACGATCGCCATGTGCTGGAACCAGGCGTCGTTGCTGTTGGACCAGACCGGGATGTTGCGCCCGGTGGGCGGCGAGACATATTGCGTGAGCTCGATGATTTGCTCGCCCAGTTTCAACTGCACGATGCGCATATTGGAATTGAACACGCCGGTCAGCGCGTCGTACTCCGTGCCGACGACGCGGAAATCGGCGATTTTCTCGAATTGCAGCACGTTGGCGAAGAAATTCGTTTCACGCTCGACATCGGCAACGGTGAAACCGATCGTTTTCACCCGCTGCACGCCTGTTGCGCGATCCTGCGCCTGGGCGAGGTGCGGCGATACGAAGAACAACGCGACCGCGGCCGCCGCCAGCAAGGCCCGGGGCACTGCCACGCGCGCAGGCACTGGTTTGCGCATCGGAGACTCCGTTTAACTCACGCGTGATGGGACGCAGCTCGCGGCACCGAAGGCTATCGACATATCCAACGAGATGCCCCAGTGCCGGCTGAGTCTACATTAATCTCGCCGGGCAGCGGTTATGAACTTCTCATGACGGGGACTTCATTCCGCGGCGTCGGCCAGCGACACGTTTCCGGAGCGCTGCTCGCACGGCTTCTCCGCCCGATCGAGGTTGTGCGCCGTGTTGACCAGCGCGATGTGGGAGAAGGCCTGGGGAAAATTACCCAACAGGCGTTGGCCGGCGGGATCATATTCTTCCGAGAGCAGGCCGAGATCGTTGCACAGCGTCAGAAGGCGCTCGAACAGCTTGCGTGCGTCATCGCGCCGACCGAGCAGGATATAGGCGTCGGCCAGCCAGAAACTGCAGGCCAGGAACGCCCCCTCTCCGGGAGGAAGACCGTCTTTTGTCGCGCCGGTGTCGTAACGGAGCACAAATCCGTTTGTCATGAGCTTGCGCTCGATCGCCTGGATCGTGCCGGCCACGCGCGGATCGCCCGGCGGCAAGAAACCGACGGCAGGAATCAGCAGCGCGCTCGCGTCCAAGTGCTCCGAGCCGTAGGACTGCACGAACGCCCCCAGCTTGGGATTGAACGCCTTCTCGCACACCTCGGCGTGGATCTGCGCCCGTAATTTGCGCCAATGATCGATCGGCCCTTCGAGACTGTAGGCCTCCGCGGTCTTGATCGTTCGGTCGAAGGCGACCCATGCCATCATCTTGGAATAGGTGAAATGCTGGCGCCCTCCCCGCACCTCCCAAATGCCCTCGTCTGCCGAGGGCCATATCTTTTCCAGGTGGGATACAAGGACCTGTTGAAAGTCCCAGGCCTCGGCAAGGTATTGAAGGCCGCCGACACGCGCTTGGTGCAGCGCGTCCAGGACTTCACCGAAAACGTCGAGCTGCAGTTGATCGGCGGCCGCGTTGCCGATGCGTACCGGCTTTGAGCCTTCGTAGCCCGCAAGCCAGGGCACTTCCCATTCCGCGAGCCGCTTCTCACCCGCAAGTCCGTACATGATCTGAATTTGCGACGGGCTCCCTGCGGCGGCCCGCAGCAGCCAATCGCGCCAGGCGCGCGCCTCGTCGTAGTAGCCCGAATTCATGAACGCCAGCAGCGTAAGCGTGGCATCGCGCAGCCAGCAGAAGCGGTAATCCCAATTGCGAGGTCCGCCGATCTGCTCCGGCAGCGATGTCGTGGGCGCCGCCACGATGCCGCCGGTCGGCAGATAGGTCAGCGCTTTCAAGGTAATCAGGGAGCGCACGACGGCGGGCGCGTACGGGCCGGTGTTTTTGTGAACGCTCGACCACTGTTCCCAGAACTGTTGGGTTTGCCGCAGAGCATCTTCCGCGTCGACCGGTTCAGGCGCGGGCAGATGCGACGGCACGTACGTCAGAACAAAGGGGACGGTCTTTCCGGCAGAGACCGTGAACTCCCCGACCGTCGTCATGTCCTCGCCCCGCAACTCGACCGGCGTTCGCAGGACAAGCATGTCAGGTCCGGAGATCGCCAGCAGATCTCCATTGTCGGTGCGCTTCACCCAGGGCACCGATTGACCGTAATCGAAGCGGATGACCAGCTCGGTCCGCATCGCGACGGTGCCTTGCGTGCCGACGACAAGGCGCACGATGTTCGAGGCTTGCTCGCGCAAGGGCATGAAGTCGATCAGCGTCACCTCGCCGTCGTCAGTGGTGAAGGTGGTCTCCAGGATCAGCGTCGCGGGTCGATAACGCCGCCTGATCCGGGCTTTCGCTTGCGCCGGCGCGATGCGCCAGCGTCCGTTCTTGCTGTTCCCGAGCAGCGCGGCGAAGCACGCATCGGAGTCGAAACGCGGCCAACAGAGCCAGTCGATGGAGCCGTCCTTGGAGACGAGGGCGGCCGTCTCGCAATCCCCGATGAGTCCGTAGTCCTCGATGCGGGCGCCCATGAACACGACCTTGCAGGAACCGGCGGCGAAAACGGCGTATGCGTTGACCGTTACACAACCCCGCCCCGCCAGCCGCGGTTCACTGCCGGCAGGATCAAACCGTGCGACCTTTCAGTCCAGCTTCACGTTGGCGGCCTTGATCACGTTGTACCAGCGCTCGATCTCCTCGCGCATATAGGCGGCCGTGGCCTGCGGCGTGCCGCCGATGGGCTCGGCCGAAAGCTGCGCGAGGCGTTGCCGGACCTCGTCCTCGCGCAACGCCTCGTTGACATCGGCATTGATCTTATCGACGACCGCGGACGGCGTCTTCGGGGGTGCGACGATGGCGAACCAGGCCGCGGATTCGAAACCGGCAAGCGTCTCGGCGATCGTCGGCACATCCGGCAAGGCCGCCATTCGCTTCGGCGTGGCGACGCCCAACAGTCTGAGTTGTCCGCCCTTCACCAGCGCCAGCGAGACGCCGAGATTGTCGAACATGAGGTCGACGTTGCCGGCAGCAAGATCGGTCAGCGCCGGCGCCGAGCCGCGATACGGCACTTGCTGGAACTTGACCCCCGCCATCAGCTGGAACAGCTCGGAGGTGAGATGCGAGGTGGTGCCGTTGCCCTGGGTCGCGCTAGTGAGCTTGCCGGGATTGGCCTTGGCGTAGGCGATCACGTCCGCAACGCTCGCCAGCGGCAGCTTGGCGCTAAGCACGAGCGCGTTCGGCACGCGGCCCATGATCACGATGGGCACGAACTCGGTCGGATCGAAACCAAGCCGAGGATAGAGGTTCTGATTGATGACGAGCGGCGGCGGCGGCGCCGCGAGCAGCGTGTAGCCATCGGGCTCGGCCTTGGCGACCGCCTCGGCGCCGATATTGCCGGCCGCGCCGGTGCGGTTCTCGATCACCACCGGCTGTGCCCACTTCTTCGCCAGCCAGTCGGCGACGATGCGCGGCATCACATCGGCGGTGCCGCCGGCGGGAAACGGCACGATGATCTTCACCGTGCGCGACGGATAGTCCTGCGCGCGGCCAGCGGGCAATGCCCCCACCAGGGCGATGACCGCGAGCACGGCGGCGATCCCGCTCCGCCGCAATGCTCGAGGGCCATTGACTCGGCTGCACGCCATCAGCGCCTCCTCACGACTTCGCACTCGCCCGCCGTTCTCATTCATTCCACGACGATCTTGGCGGCCTCGATCACCGGTCCCCATGTTTCGAGACTTTGCCGGATCAAGGCGCGCATCTCGTCCGGCGTGCTGGCAAGCGGATCCGCTTCTAGCGCACGGATGCGTGCGCGCAATTCCGGCTCGCGGAATCCCTGCCCGATCGCCTGCGAGACTTTTTTGGCGATCTCCGCGGGTGTGCCTGGAGGCGCTGCCACCGCCATCCAGGTATCGGCGAAGACGCCCGGCAAGGTTTCCGCCACGGTCGGAACGCGCGGGTACTCCTTGAGCCGCTCGCGGCTGCCCGTGGCAATCAACTTGAGCTTGCTGGCGTCGATGTTCGATTTGTTGGCAAGAAGATAGTCCGGCACCAGATCGATGTTTCCGGCGAGCAGATCGTTGATGGCGGGCGCACTGCCGCGGTAGGGAATTTCCGTCATGCGGAACTTGCCTTTGAGCATCATCAGTTCGCCGAGAAGATGTCCGGTCTGGCCCTTGCCCTGGTGGCCGTAGTTGATCTTGCCGGGATTGGCGCGGGCATAGGAGACGAGCTCCTGCAAATCATTGAAGGGAAGGTCGGCGCGGGCGATCAGGATCAACGGATAGGTCGCAAGCACGCTGACCGGCTCGAGCGCGCGCGTGTCGAAGGATGCTTTCGCAAACAGGAGGTGCGTGACGCTGAACGTGAGTTGGGCCGCGCAAAGAAGGGTGTAGCCGTCGGGTGGCGCGCGCAACACGGCCTCGGTACCGACCCGGCCGCCCGCGCCGCCGGGCCGGTTCTCGACCACGACCTGCTGAGCGAGATTGCTGCCCGCCTTGTCGGCGGCGAAGCGGCACAGAAGATCGGCCGTGCCGCCGGCCGGATAAGGCACGATCAGCGTCACCACGCGATTGGGATAACCGCTCTGCGCCTGCGCCGCAGCGATGACCGATGCGACGAGGAGCGCGCCACAGGCGCTGCCGACGCACCGAGCCATGCTCAGTTGTAGAAGTCGGGCGACATCTTCAGCCCGTCGCGCTGCGCCTTGTCGTGGTTGATCCAAAGCTGCGCCTTTTCCTTGGCCATGACGTCGGCCATGCGCTGCATCGAGGCCGCGGTCTTGTCCTTGCTGTCGTTGCCCTCCGGCACGCGGCGGTTCTCCCAATTCTCGCGGAAGTGCACCGCGTCGCCCGAGAGCAGCACGGCGCCGGTCTGAGGCAATTTGACACGCAGGCTCTGGTGGCCCGGCGTATGTCCGGGCGTGGAGATGATCACGGCGCTGCCGTCGCCGAACACGTCGTGGTCGCCCTCGAGCTTGGTCACGGGGTGCTCGGGCTTGAAGCGCGGCCCGACCGGCGAAGGCCATTCGTACTCGGCCTTCTGCACCAATAGCGTGCTCTGCGGGAACATCGTCACGTTGCCGATGTGGTCGGGATGGGTGTGGGAGATCGCGACGTATTTGATGTCGGAGGGTTTCACGCCGAGCTGCTCGAGCTGCGCGGCGAGCGTCTTCGGCCGGCGCCAATGCGTCATGCGCGGATCGGCGGGCCGCTGGCCCTCGGGCATGGCGGCGATGGCATCGGCCAAGCCGGTGTCCCAGAGAAGCCAACCTTGGCTGTGCTTGATCAAATAGCAGTTGTCGACGAAGTCCATCGACTTGCCCACATTCACCCCCGGCGACCAGCGCGAAATGTCGCCGGCAACGCCCTCGCCGCAATTCAAGATATAGAGGCGCTCGACCCCGGGTTTCGCGCCTTGCGCTGCCGCTTGCGTGACCGCGAGCGACGTCGCAAGCGCTGCGGCAAAGGCGAGACCAAGCTTGAAGTGCTTCATGGGGTTGCCTCCTTGCGTGCCAATGGCGTGCTTTAAACCGCGTCGAACACAATAATAACATGATCGTCAGGCGGGTGGCGTACCGCCTTTTTCACCGCGCCGAGGCCCCTTCTTTCCCCGCGCGCCTTCTGCTAACCATGCCGCGCCGAGTTGGGAGCGAATCCCCATCGCTCTGCCATGGTGGAGGCGGAGAAAGGCAAGAACGAACCCGGCGCCCGTTGACCGGCGCCACCAGACGAGGGTCCCAATGATCAGTCATTCCATCCGCGCCGCCACGCTGGCCACGGTTTTCGCCGCCGTGGTGTCGTCAGCCGCCCCATCCGCGCATGCGGCCTCGTTTGACGGCCCGTGGAGCGTGCTCGTCGTCACCCGCAGCGGTTCGTGCGATCAATCCTATCGCTACGGCGTGATGATCGCGCGTGGAGTGGTCTATTACGCGGGCGGCGGACCCGTCAGTCTGACCGGACGCGTCTCGCCCTCCGGCGCCGTGACCGTGCGAGTTTCGAGCGGTCCGCAATACGCCGTCGGCTCGGGGCACCTTTCGCGCAGCAGTGGGCGCGGGAGCTGGCGCGGCCAAGGCTCGGGCGGGGCCTGCTCGGGCGTATGGAGCGCGACGCGAGGTTGAGCGCGCCGGTCGATCCACTCCGTCGACGCGCCGGAGCGATTCGGAGATGACCTTTGCATAAGCTGCGCAAATGCTCGGGCGTTGCCGCCGGGCTGATTGCCGTCTTCCTGCTGGCGTGCCCACAGTTCGAGGCGTCGCAGGCGCAGGCTCAGACGCACGCCGGCAAGAAGAAGGCCGAGCGAAAAGCTGCCGCGCCCAAAGGCGCTGCAGAGCACCAAGAAGAGCGGCCGACCTTCACGGCGCAGGACGAAGATGCCGCGCTCGTTCCCGGCATTCCCGACGCGCGCGTCTGGGGCGATTCCGACCGCGAGTTTGCCCGGCTGTTGCCGCCGGTGAACGGGCCGTGGCTGGCGATCTCCGGCGGCGGCTCCGATGGCGCCTACGGCGCAGGCGTGCTTACCGGCTGGAGCGAAGCCGGCACGCGGCCGGAATTCGCCATGGTGACCGGCGTGAGCATCGGCGCGCTGATTGCTCCGTTTGCCTTCCTCGGCTCGCGCTATGACGAGGAGCTGCACAAGAATTTCACCACGATCGGGGCAGCCGACATTTTCGAAGATCGTTCGACGCGCGACAGCCTGTTCGACTACTGGCCGCTCAAGCGCATCATCGAGCAGCGCGTGACGGCGAAGCTTTTGTCCGAGATCGCCGCCGAGCACGCGCGCGGGCGGCGCCTGTTGGTCGTCACCACCAATCTCGACTCGGGACGTCGCGTTATCTGGAACATGGGCGCGATCGCCGCGCATGGCGAGCAAGGCCTCAAGCTCTTTCGCGACATCCTGCTCGCGTCCTCGAGCATCCCCGGATTTTTCTCGCCCGTTCCCATCGAGGTCGAGGCGAACGGCAAGAAATTCCACGAGCTGCACGGTGACGGCACGTTGACCGCGCCGTTCTTCGTCGTGCCGGAAACGATGCTCTCGGCGTACAGCACCACGCGCCTGCCGTTCAGCCAGGTCTACGTGCTGGTGAACTCGAAGCTCGGGCCCGAGTTCAAGATGCCCGACCGTAACCTTCCCGGCGTGCTCGGCCGCTCGATCGGCGTCGCGTTGACGGCAGCGTTGCGCGCCGAGCTGATGCTCATCTACGTCGGCGCGCAGCGGCACGGCATCTCGCTGCGCATCGCCCATGTCGACCCGGCCTTCGACCACCCGAGCCGGGGGCCGTTCGACGGCAAATATATGCAGGCGCTCTACGACGTCGGCGTCGCGGCCGGAAAAAAGGGCGCCGCGTTCGGAGATACGCTGCCCGAGTTTTCCATGCGCGGCTCCCCCAGCCAGCAATAGCGGCCGGTGTACGCCGCCGCTCCGCCGCTCACTCCGGCGCCGCTCCCTCCGCCGCCAGGCGCGGGCGCGGTTCGGTGATACGGACCGCCACACGCCAAGCCAGCCAGAACATCGCGAAATAGCTCGTGATGAAGCTCACGAGCCCGGCGTAGGGCGTGGAGTAGCGCTCGACCAGCAAACCGAAACCGACCGAGAGCGACTGACCGACCAGCAAGCAAATTATGAACGTCAACAGCAGGCGCATGGTTGCCCCCAATGCCTCGACTGTGTGGCTGCAAGACTCGGCGAGACGCGACGGCGGGATCAATCGCGGCGAGACGATCGGTCGCGGTTGCGATCACGGGCATGATGCCGCAGGCGCACTCGCCCGGCGAAACCGGGCGCGGCTTTCCAGCTGCTAGGCCGCCCGGTACGTTGCCGCGCATCCTTGCCGCGGGACTCCCAAAGGCGCCGATCGAGGACAGCATGAAGCTCCGACGCAGATCGTTTCTGCAACTCACAGCCGGTGCCGCCACGCTTGCCGCGTTGCCGCACTCGGCGCGGGCGCAAGCTTGGCCGGCGCGCGCGGTGCACTTTGTCGTCGGCTTTCCGGCCGGCGGCGGCGCCGACGCGACCACGCGCATCCTCGCAGCGCGTCTGTCGGAGCTCTGGGGTCAGCAGGTTGTCGTGGAGAACCGGGGCGGCGCGGGCGGAAATCTCGCGCACGAAATGGTCGCGCACGCCACCCCTGATGGCTACACCATGCTGATGGGAACGAACTCGGTCCCGGTCAATCCGTTTCTCTTTCCCGGGCTCACCTTCGATCCGCTGACCGACTTTGCACCGGTGAGCCTGATCGGCACCTACCCGAACCTCATGGTGGTGCCGGTCGATTCACCGGCAAAGACGCTGGAAGACTTCATCGCGCGCGCCAGACGCGAGAAGGTTACCTACGCCTCGCCTGGTGTCGGATCGTCGCCGCATCTCGCGGCCGAATTGTTCAAGCACATGGCGAAGATCGACATGACGCACGTGCCGTATCGGGGCGTGGCGGCGGGCGCCATGAACGACCTGCTCGCGGGGCGCCTCGATGCCATGTTCAACACCACGGGCTCGCTCCTTCAGTCGGTGCGTGCGGGTCAGGTGCGGGCGCTGGCGATCTCGTCGCCGCGTCGCGAGCAGAACGCGCCCGACATTCCGACCTTCGCGGAATCCGGCGTGCCGGGTTATGCGGTGCAATCGTGGTACGGAGTGTTCGTGCCGGCGAAGACGCCGCCCGAGATCGTCAACAAGATGCACGCCGACGTCGCGGCGGCGCTCGCCGATCCCGCCGTGCAAGCACGCTTCGAGCCGCTCGGCGTGACCGTGGCGAGCTCGACGCCGCAGGAGCTGGCCGCGCGCATGAAGGCGGAAGCCGAGTTGTGGGGCCCGATCATCAAGGCCGCGAATATCAGGGGCGAGTAAGCACACGACCGACGGCGACCGGGCCGCGCGCTCCTTCGCCCCGCGTAGCGAACCGCAGTGGGGCGAGGGTTGACCGCACTCACCCCTCCGGCTGCTCCACGGTGCGAATGTCGATCTCGGAGGTCAGCGTGCGGTGGACCGGGCATTTGTCGGCAATTTCGAGAAGCCGCCGCCGTTGCTCGGCGTCGAGCGTGCCGCGCAAGGTTATCGCCCGATCGATGCGGTCGAGCATGCCCTCCTTGGTCTCGCAGTCGGCGCAGTCGGCGGCGTGGATGCGGGAGTGATTGAGCCTGACCGTCACGCGCTCGAGGGGAAGCGCCTTGCGCTCGGCATAGAGGCGAAGCGTCATGGCGGTGCATGCTCCCAGTCCCGCCAGCAGCAGGTCGTAGGGACCCGGGCCGCTGTCGAGACCGCCGGCCTCGCGCGGCTCGTCGGCGAGGAAGCGATGCGCGCCGACCGTGACTTCCTGCTGAAATCGCCCCTGGCCGGTTTCGCGCACGACCACCGTCTTGGCATCGCCGGCCGCCGGCGATGCGCCCTGCGGCGCCTCGAGATAGCGCTCGGCCCAAGCATGAATGACGTTGGCCACGTAGGCGGCGTCGCTGCGGCGGCTGAGCAGGTGATCCGCGCCGGCGAGCGAGACGAAGCTTTTCGGATGCTTGGCCGCAGTAAAGATGCGGCTCGCGTTGTCGATCGCGACGATCTCGTCGGTCGGCGAATGGAAGATGAGCAGCGCCTTGCGCAAGTTGGCGATGCGCTGCATGAGTTTGTGTTCGGCGAGGTCGTTGACGAAGGTGCGGCTGATGCGAAATTGCCGGCCCGCCAGCGTGGCTTGCACCTCCCCCTCGGCGGCGATTTCCTCGAGCCGATCCTTGAAGAGACCGGTGACGTGGCTCGGGTCGCAGGGCGCGGCGATGGTCACGACCGCGCGCGCCTCCGCCACCTCGGCCGCCGCGGCGAGCACGGCGGTGCCGCCGAGGCTGTGGCCGATGAGAATCGCGGGCGCCTGCGCCCTGCGGCGCAGCTCGTTCGCGGCGGCGACGAGATCGCCGACATTGGAGGAAAACGTCGTGTTGGCGAACTCGCCCTCGCTCGAGCCGAGCCCGGTGAAGTCGAAGCGCAGCACGGCGATGCCGAGCGCGGTTAACCCTTCGGCCACGCGCTTGGCCGCATGGGTGTCCTTGCCGCAGGTAAAGCAGTGCGCAAACAGCGCGTAGGCGCGCGGCTCGCCGGCCGGACGATCCAGCAGCGCGGCAAGGTTCTGCCCTTGGGCATTGGGGAAATCGAAGCGCTCGGCCGGCATGCTCTCCTCCCGGTGGACGGTGCGCCGAGCACAGCAGGATTTGCGCCGACGGGAAAGCGCGGCCCCGTCTCGGACCTAATTGGCAGCCCGTTTGAACCAAGCGCGTTGTGGCTGCGACTAATCGAGTGGCGCATTCTGGATCGCTGGATTCGGTGCCGTATCGCCCGGGATTGAGGGGGCAGCGCCCGGCACGGAAACAGGAAGGGGCTACCATGATTAATTCGCGAATTGGCCACCGGGCCAAGGGCCTGTTGGTGGCGGCGGCGCTTGCCGGCGCGGCGGCGTTTCCCGCCCTGTCTGGAGCCGACGCCGGCCCGGGCTACGACGGGCTTTGGAGCGTGGTGATCGTCACCAAGAGCGGCCAATGCGATGCGGCCTATCGCTATCCGGTGCGCATCACCAACGGCAGCCTCGGCAATGCCGGCACCGCGCCCATCAACATCTCCGGCAAGGTCGCCAAGAACGGCGCGGTGGTCGTCAACGTCAGCGCCGGCGACAAGAGCGCGGTCGGCAAAGGTCGTCTCGCCGGCGCAAGCGGCGCGGGTTCCTGGAACGGCGGTGCCTGCTCGGGCATTTGGGAAGCCGAGCGCCGCGGTTGATCGCTCAAGCTTTCTGCGCTAGCGCGGAGTGATGCCCGGGCCTAGCCCGGGCATCTGTCGCTCCGAGCATTCCGGCACCATCCGCATGCAGTCGCCCAAGCGAGATCTGTCCTCCGTCGCGCTGCCGCCGGCCTTGATCTATGCGACCGCCATGACCTGCGGAGTGCTGGCCGCGCTCGCGCTGCAGATCTATTTGCGCGGCGCCGGCTTCGAATTCGCGAGCCTGTGGGGCGACGGCGCATTCAGCGTGAGTGCGCGGGAGCTGCGCACGACCGGGCCATGGTGGGCAATCGCCGGCATCGCCTTTGTGACGAGCGGAATAACTGCGGCGGCGCTGAGCCGCTTTCCCCCACCCTGGCGTCGCTTTCGCTTGCTGCGATGGGTCGCCGGTGCCGCGCTCGTGCTGCTCCTGGCGCAGTTCGGTCATCCCAGCGGCGCGCCCGAGGGCGTGGGCCCGGGCATGCACCTGGCGGCGAGCTTGGCGGCCCTTGTCCTCGCGGGCGTGATAGGCTTGCTGGGAGCCTATGTCGCCGTGCGACGTTGACGGGTCGCGCAGACCGGGGACTGCAACCATACGTCGAGTGATCCGGCTGGACCATACCTGTGAGTTGTAGCGCGCTCAAAGAATCGGCACGCCGGCTCGAACCTTAACCGTTGCTGATGAGACTAACAGTCACGTAGGGGTGCGCCCTCGCCACTGGTCGGGTCGCGCGGGGGCGAATTCGGAGAACTTGATGGCATTTGCCGACTACGCGCCGGCCGAGGCAAACAATCCAGCAAAAGAAAGACACGGCCCCTCGCTCTGGATAACGGCCCTGCTGACCGTGCTGACGCCCGGGCTCGGCCATCTCTATCTTGGCCAGCCCCGGCGCGGCATCACGCTTTTCATTCTGGTGATCATCGCCGACACTTTGCTCATGTTCGCCATGATGGGCGTGCTGGCGCGGTTCTGGATGTTCGCCGTAAGCGGCGCGCTGCTCGTCGGGTTGTGGCTCTACATCATGATCGACGCGATCTCGCGCGCCCATCGCATGCGCGACTTCCCCCACCAGCGCTACAAGCAATGGACGACCTATGCCGGCGCGTTTGCGCTTGCCTGCCTGATCTTCGCCGGTCCCTGCATTTATGCCGTGCATGCCAAGTCGTCGGGCCGGCTGTTATGGCTCAACGCCGCCAGTCCGAGCATGGAGCCGACGCTGCGAATGGACGAATATTTTCTCGCCGACGCAACCTACTACCAAAGCCGGCATCCGAGCCGCGGCGAGGTCGCGGTCTACGTGCACCCCAAGCAAGAGCAGGTCCACTACATCAAGCGCATCGTCGCGATCGAGGGCGACCGCATCGCCCTCAAGGGCGGCCGCGCCATCGTCAACGGCGTGATGGTCGAGGAACCTTATGTCGACGCCGGCGACCCGCAGGCACGCTTCGCCAACGAGCCGGAAATCCGCGTGCCGCTCGGATATGTCTACGTGCTGGGCGACAATCGCGCCTATAGCGTCGACAGCCGCGACCGGATCGCGCACGGCCCGGTGCCGATCGGCAATCTGATCGGGCGCGTCACCGACATCGCCATCTCCCGGCACTTGGGGCGCATGGGCCGCTGGATCGGCACCCCGAGCAACTATTAACGCGTTTCCTGCGCATTGATTGAAAGCCCACACGTCACCCGCGGCCTTGACCCGCGGGTCCATCTTCTTCGCAAAAGAGTTTCGCAAAGAAGATGGATTGCATCGGAACTCGGGCTTGCCCGAGTTCCGCACTCTTGATCGCCGCAAGTCGGGTAAACCCGACTTGCGGTGTCAAGCCCGGCAATGACGGATGGAGGGAATCACCCTACGTCATGCCCGGCCTTGTGCCGGGCAATCCACGTCTTTTGTGACGTGGATGGCCGGGACAAGCCCGGCCATGACGGAAGTTATTCGACTGAGCAGGAGCGAAACCGCCAGATCGCGCTGCCGAGCAGCGTGACGAACTCGCGGCGCTTCATGCCCCGCCCTTACCTTGGCAGCTTGCTCAGTAACTGCTGCGCAACGCGCACGATGTCGTCTTTACGATAAGCTTGGCCAGATGACAGTTGCTCATCCGCGCGTCCCCAATCGATGCTCTTGAAGGTCGTCTGCCCCGTTTCGAAACTAAAGGTTGCTGCCGTCGGCTTGTGAATGATTTTGTTTTTGCCGACCGCAAACTGATTAGGCACGACTGGCGTGGCCATTATTCGATCACCTCGTCGGCGCGTGTCAGCAGCGCCGGCGGCACTCGAGCCCGAGTGCCTGCGCCGTCTGCAAATTGATGAATAGCTCAATTTTCCGTGCCGGGCATCCAGATCTTTTCCGGCCGGCGACAGCTACCGCACCAATTCCCGCATCGCCTTGTCGAGGCCGTCGAGCGTCAGCGGATACATCCGCCCGCCCATGACCTGACGCATGATCCGGATCGACTGAGTGTAGTCCCAATCCTTCTCCGCCACCGGGTTGAGCCACACGCAGGCGGGATAGGTTCGCGCCACGCGCTCCATCCAGATCGCGCCGGTCTCTTCGTTGAAGTGCTCGACCGAGCCGCCGGGCGCCATGATTTCGTAGGGAGACATCGAGGCGTCGCCGACGAAGATGACCTTGTAATCGTGCGGATAGGTGTGCAGCACGTCCCAGGTCGGCGTCGTGTCCTCGAAGCGGCGGCGGTTCTCCTTCCACACCCTCTCGTAGAGGCAATTGTGGAAGTAGAAATGCTCCATATGCTTGAACTCGCTGCGCGCGGCCGAGAACAGCTCCTCTGTCGCCTTGACGTGCCAATCCATCGATCCGCCGATGTCGAAGAACAAGAGGACCTTCACCGCGTTGTGGCGCTCCGGCCGCATGAGGATGTCGAGATAGCCCTTGTGCGCGCTGCCCTTGATGGTGCCGTCGAGATCGAGCTCCTCGGGCGCGCCGGTGCGCGCGAACCTGCGCAAGCGGCGTAGCGCGACCTTGATGTTGCGCGTGCCGAGTTCGACCTGGTCGTCGAGGTCCTTGAAGTCGCGCCGGTCCCACACCTTCACCGCGCGGAAGTTGCGATTTTCGTCCTGGCCGATGCGCACGCCCTCGGGATTGTAGCCATAGGCGCCGAACGGCGAGGTGCCGCCGGTGCCGATCCATTTGTTGCCGCCCTGGTGGCGCCCCTTCTGCTCCTTCATGCGCTGGCGCAAAAGCTCGAGCAGCTTGTCGAGCCCGCCGATCGCCTCGATCTGTTTCTTTTCTTCCTCGGTAAGATATTTCTCCGCGAGCTTCTTGAGCCATTCCGCAGGGATCTCGGCGCTGAGCGTCTCGCTCATCAGCTCGAGCCCTTTGAACACGTGGCCGAACACACGGTCGAACTTGTCGAGGTTGCGCTCGTCCTTCACCAGCGCCGTGCGCGCGAGATAGTAGAAGTCCTCGACCCGGCGGCCGGCGAGATCCTTCTCCATCGCCTCCATCAGCGTGAGATATTCGCGCAAAGTGACCGGCACGCCGGCGGTTTTGAGCTCGTGGAAGAAGGCAACGAACATGGTGTTAGCGATTCTAAAGCTTCACCAACTTCTGAGATTCAACCGATGTAGCCTCGGTCACGCAACGCCTGCCAGATGGATATACGGCCGTCCATTAAAGTGGTTTTGGGGCGCCTTCGAAAGCGGATACGCTGCGCGGACGAGATGGATACACGGCTGTCACATTAAAGTTGCGATTCGATTGCGGGGCATCTCGAAAGTTGATACCTAGGCATAAGCTGGTGGGCCTCATCGGGCGCATACGCCCTCACATCGGCATCAATTTCGGAGGACAGAGGCTGAATTGAACGCGCCGGACGCTTGGCGTCCTCGGCGAGCGGGAGGGTTATGCAATGGCGAATATTGCCGACCTGTCGGTCACCGTGACCGACGGAAAGACCAGCGTCGTGCCGGGCGTCAACTACGTCGTCCTGGTAGGGTCCCAGCCCAACTTTCCCTTCAACAACGACTACACGGTCACGGTCAGCAACGACGGGCCGGATACGGTCACCCAATTCAACCTGAACATCGTCCCTGCTGCCGGCTTCACCTGGATCGGGACTTTTTTTGGCAACGCGGGGAGTCAAAGCCCTCAGAACGGCAATCTTAACACCTGGTTATGGAGCGGGCTGAGCCTGGCGAGCGGCCAGAGCGCGTTCACCACGTTCATCTACAACATGGATCCGAACGCGACCGGCCCGCTCGCCCTCACCTTCACGGTCAGCCCGCCGGCCGGAACAACCGACCCCACCCCCACCAATAATAGCTTCACCGACAGCGACACGGTGACGCCGCAGGCCGACCTCTCGGTCACTATTGACGACGGCAAGACCATCGTCACGCCGGGCACCAGCACCACCTACACGATCACGGTCAAAAACAACGGGCCGAGCCCGGTCACCAGCCTCACCCTGACTGACACGATCCCCGCCGCCTTGTTGAACGCGTCCTTCGGCACCCCCTCGGCGGGGAGCTATGACTCCGTCACCGGGCTGTGGAGCGGGTTGAGCCTAGCGAGCGGTCAGAGCGTAAGCATCACGCTCACCGGCACGGTCGATCCGAACTTGATCGGCTCGCTCACCAATACCGTCACGGTGGCCCCGCCGTCCGGGACGACCGACGCCAATTCCGCCAACAACAGCGCCAGCGACACCGACACGACACCGCAGGCCGACCTGTCGGTCGCCGTCAGCGACGGCAAGACCAGCGTCGTGCCGGGCACCAGCAACACCTACACGATCACGGTCACCAACAACGGGCCGAGCACGGTCAGCAGCCTCACCCTGACTGACACGATCCCCGCCGGCTTATTGAACACGTCCTTCGGTACCCCCTCGCTCGGGACCTATGACTCCGCCACCGGGGTGTGGAGCGGATTGAGCCTGGCGAGCGGCCAGAATGTGACCATCACGCTCACCGGCACGATCGATCCGAACTGGATCGGCTCGCTCAGTAACACGGTCACGGTCAGCGCGCCGTCCGGGACGACCGACACCAACGCCGCCAACAACAGCGCCACCGACACCGACACGCCGACACCGGTGGCCGACCTGGCGGTCGTCGTGACCGGCGTCGGCACCGTGCCGGGCGCCAGCACCACCTACACGATCACCGTCACCAATAACGGGCCGAGCACGGCGGTGGGCGCGCAGGTGACTGACGTGTTAGCGGCCCTCACCAACGTCGTCTGGACGGCCACGGCCTCGGTTGGCTCCAGCGTGGCCGCGCCCACCGGCACCGGCAACATCGCCGACCTGGTCACCTTGCTGCCGGGCGGCACCGTCACCTTCACCGCGGTCGGCCAGATCGACCCGTCGCTCACCGGCACGCTCGCCAACACCGCCACGGTGGCCGCGCCGGCCGGGACGACCGACCCCAACGCCACCAACGACAGCTCCACGTTCAGCACCGCGCTGACACCGCAGGCCGACCTGGCGGTCAGCATCGACGACGGCACGACCAGCGTCGTGCCCGGCACCAGCACCACCTACACGATTACGGTCACTAACAACGGGCCAACCACGGTCACCAGCCTCACCCTGACTGACTCGATCCCCGCCGCGCTGTTGAACCCAAACTTCGCCCCCTCAGCCGGGACCTACGACACGAACACCCGGGTATGGAGCGGGCTAAACCTGACGAGCGGCCAGAGCGCGACCATGACGCTTGCCGGCACGATCAGTGCGAACGCGACCGGCTCGCTCAGCAACACCGTCACGGTCACCGCGCCCTCCGGAACGACCGACGCCAACCCCAGCAACAACAGCGCCACCGACACCGACACGCTGGCACTGCCGGCCGACCTGGCGGTCGCCATCACCGACGCCGCCACCACGCTCGTGCCCGGCGCTGTCGATACCTACACGATCACGGTCACCAACAACGGAGCGAACACGGTCAGCAGTTTCACCCTGATCGACACGATTCCCGACGCGCTGTTGAACGCGAGCTTCGGCAGCCCCTCGGCGGGGAGCTATAACGCCGGCAGCGGGCTGTGGAGCGGGCTGAACCTGGCGAGCGGCCAGAGCGTGTCCATCACGCGCAGCGGCACGATCGGTATCACGACCGGCACGCTCAGCAACACCGTCACGGTGTCCCTGCCAGCCGGGCTGGGCGATCCCAACCCCGCCAACAACACCGCCACCGACACCGACACGCTCGTCCTTTTCAGCAGCCCATACCCGCCTGCGCCTGCCGCCGCCAGCGCCAACATGGTTCTGCGCCGTACCGACGGCCTCTATGCAATCTACAACCTCGGCAACAACGCGACCTTGGCCACCCATCCGTTGGCGCAGGTGGGGAGTGAGTGGCAGTTTGCCGGCGTCGGCCGCTTCCAAGCCGGCGATACGGCCGACATGCTGTTGCGCAATGCCAGCACCGGCGGCTTCCAGGTCTACGACATCAGCAACAACAACATCACCAACACCGCGTTTCTCGGCAACGTCGGCCTGGATTGGCAGGTGATGGGCTTCGGCAATTTCTCGAGCCGCGGCGAAACCGACATGATCCTGCGCAACTCCGGCAACGGCGGGGTCGAGGTCTACGACATCACCAACAACAAGATCACCGGCGCGGCCTTCATGGGCACGGTCGGCCTGGATTGGCAGTTCTCCGGCGTCGGCAATTTTTCCGGCCGCGGCGAAAGCGACCTGCTGCTGCGCAATTCCAACACCGGCGGCTTGGAGGTCTACGACATCGCCAACAATCAGATTACCAACGCCGCCTTCATCGGCGCGGTCGGCCTCGATTGGCAGTTCTCGGGCGTCGGCAATTTCAGCGGCGTTGCCGGCGAAACCAATCTCCTCTTGCGCAACGTCAACACTGGCGGATTGCAGGTCTACGACATTACCAACAACCAGCTCACCGGCTCGGCCTTCCTCGGGACCGTCGGCTTGGACTGGCAGTTCGCGGGCGTTGCCCCGGTGCGCGGCGCCGGCACGTCCGACCTCGTCTTGCGCAACGTCACAACCGGCGTATTCGAGGCCTACAACATCGCCAACAATCAAATCGTCGGCGCCGCCAGCTTGGGAAAGGTGGGATTGGAGTGGCAGGTCGGCGGCTTCGCTGCCGATCCCGCGCCCGCGTCGGGTAACTTGGGGTCAACCGCGCAGCTCGTGCAGACAATGGCGGCTCTTGGTGGCGCCGGTGGTGCGGCTGACGGATTCAACGTTGCGGCGCTTAATGCCGACGCATCGCAGACATTTCTGACGCAACCGCACGCGTAAAACTCTTTTCACGTCACGCTCGCTCTCTCGTCCGTCATGCCCGCGCATAGCGCGTCGGAAGACGCGCGTAAACGCGCTTATGTCGCGGGCATCCACGTCTTGCTTGCTTGCCTTGATAAATACGTGGATGGCACCGCAACTCGGGCTCGCCCGAGTTCCGCATTATTGAGTGCCGCAAGTCGGGTAAACCCGACTTGCGGTGACAAGCCCGGCCATGACGCAACGACAAAAGCGCGTGAGGCTTTCTTCAAGTTAATCGATCGCCTCGCCGGCGCGGGCGAGCAGAGCGGCGGTATTCGCAGGTTTTTGGCTGGCGATACGGTCCGCGATCATATTTATTTTTCGATACCTTGGATCGGACGTCACCTCCGCCCCGATCCAGTCAGGAAGCGCGAATTCCTGGCCGGCGTCCGTGAGTTCGATCTCCGCCAACACCACGCCATTGAGAACTCCTTCGTAGACATCGACGTACCAATTGTTGCCCGCATGCGATACGAAGTGGCGAACCTTACCCAGGACATGACCGTCACACATCGTGCGCAACATTTCCTCGGCGTCGGCGTAGGGAATGGCGTACTCGAACTCGGTGCGAACTTCTCCGCGTCGTCGACTTTTGAGCGCAATCGTCGCGACATCGTCGGCGATACGCACCCGAGCTTTATTACCCTTATTGTTCGCTATCAGCCCGTCGCGAATCCGGACCCGTCGGGTGACAGCGGTTTTCCAGCCTTCGTTAGCGACTAGAAATTTGCGTTCAATTTCCAGGCTCATGTCGGGGTCATCCGCCAGGCTACGACGCACGCCGGGTTATGCCGCCATAACAATGACAGCGCGCCCCCACGGGTCCGACGTGCGATACTTAATAATGGAACCCGGCCCTAGTTCCGGCCAGTGACAACGCCCCGCTGGCGGGCCCTGGCGGGCCCAGAAAGGGCTTGACGCGAAAGATATCATCTTTATCATCATTGCGACTTTCGCCCTGAAAACCGGGCGTGCGCGAGGGCGCGGAGGTTTTTTTGCATGCGGCTGCACGCCGCCATGAAGAACGGCGAGCGGAAGGTCATTCCCTTCCGCACCGCGACCATGTCGACGCAGATCGTCGCCCAGGTTCGCGATGCGCTGTTCGCCAAAGAGCTTCGTCCCGGCGACTTCCTCGGCACCGAGAAGGATCTGGCCGAGCGTTTCGGGGTGAGCCGCATCGTCGCCCGCGACGCCTTGCGCACATTGGAGGCGCAGGGCGTGGTCGAGATCAAGGTGGGCTCGGGCGGCGGGGCGCGCGTTGCCCGCGGCAATGCCCGTCTGTTCGCCGAGGCGCTCGCCGTACAGCTCGATCTTGCCGGGGTCTCCGTCGCCGAGATCATGGAGGCGCAGCGCGCCATCGAGTGCCTCGCCGCTGAGCTCGCCGCGGTCAATTCCAGCGCCGACGATCACGCGCGGCTGCGCGCGCTCATCGCCGATGCCGAGCGCATGATCGACGACATCGGCGCGTTTACCCGCGTCTCGCACGAATTCCATCTCGCCGTCGCCGAGGCGTCGCACAACCGCGTGCTGGTGGTGCAACTCATCTCGCTGCAGCACGTGTCGTGGCCGGTGCACAACCCGACGCTCACGCCGAACGTGGCGCGCCGCGTCCTCGACGTCCACAAGGAATTGGCGTCGCTGATCGAAATGCGCGACGGCGCCGGCGCGCGGCGGCTGATGGATGAGCACGTGAAGATGATCGGCGCGCGACGCGTGGCGGAGCACCGCGACAAGCGCGGCGCCGATCGTGCGTGCTGCTGAGCTTCAACGAAACCAACGACGAGAAAAGGAGGCCAACATGATCAAGAAGAAGTTCATCATCGAACCGCACTTCCGGCTGCACGAATGGGTCGCCGAGGAGAAGGGCTATTTCAAAGCCGAAGGGCTCGACTACGTCTTTCAGGAGCTGATCCAGTCGAGCGACGGCGCGCACCACTACAAGGGCGACAGGATCGGCGCCATGCAGTCGTTCGAGCGCGGGCGCACGTCCGACGTGAGCTGCGCCTGCCATTGGACCGTGGGGGTTGCCGCCTCGAAGGGAAAGGGCCGGCTCTATGCCGGTGTGTACTCCGTCGCGCCCGCGGGCGTGTTCGTTCCTACGGATTCGCCAGTGCGCACGCCCGAGGACCTCGCCGGGGTTCCGATTGCCGTCGGCTATCAATCGGGCAGCCACTACTCGACGATCCAGGCGCTCGAGCAGTACATGCCGGCCGACAAGATCAACTTGACCTACGCCGACGGCATGCTGTTTCACCGCCTCGACCAGTTGATCGAAGGCAAGGCGCAGGCATCGGCGCTGTTTAGCGGCCCCTACTACTTCGCCGAGCAACTCGGCTTCCGCAAGGTCATCGACACGACCTTCATGATCGCAACCATGGTGACGGGCGACCCGGACCCCGAAGACCTGCGCAAGTTCTTCCGCGCACTCAAGCGCGCACAGCGCGACATCGACCTGCGCCCCGATCTCTACACCCACTACTACAAGCGCGAGTTCCCCACGCGTTACCACGCGATGATGGACACGCGCCGCTGGGGCCCGGGCGAGCGGCTGGTGTTCGACACCTATACCAAGGAGGTCTACGAAGAGACCTTCAAGTGGATCGCCGACCACGGCATCTTCGCCGACACCGGCATGGGCTCTGGCAAGTACGAGGATGCGGTCATCGCCGCGGCGCCGTAGGCACGTTGTCGCGTTAGCTGACCGACCGCAGCGTACCCACACGCGTCACCCGCGGGCCTTGACGTGCCCACCCGTCACCCGCGGGCTTGACCCGCGGGTCCATCTCCTTCGCAAGAAGAGGTTTCGCGAAGACGATGGTGCATCGGAACTCGGGCTTGCCCGAGTTACACAGTCTTGATCGCCGCAAGTCGGGTAAACCCGACTTGCGGTGTCAAGCCCGGCAATGACGGATGAGGGATTAGCGGTAAAACCGACTAACAATGGGTGCGGTATCAGCGGCGCTCCGCCTGCGCCGCGGGCGCCGCCTCACGCACGCGGCCGAGGGGCGTCGCTTTGGCCTTTT
>DASSGH010000018.1:0-80260 GCA_035693615.1 Xanthobacteraceae bacterium | reverse complement strand
AGGCACGGTCTTCGTCGCATCGTTTGGGTCGGGAGCCACCGTCGCCGACGGTCGGCCGTGGAAATATTTGTCGCTCGTGAATTCCTGACCGATCAACGCGGAGCCGACCACCTTGCCGTCCTGCTCGATCATGCTCCCTTGCGATTGAGAGGGGAAAATCACGCCGGCAATGCCCGTCATCACCAACGGATAGATGAGGCCGGTGATGACCGTCAGCGCGACCACCAACACGATCGCCGGGCGCAGTTCTTTCACCATGGCTTTTCTCCTCAGGCGAGATGCAAGGCGGTGACTACGAGGTCAATCGCCTTGATGCCGATGAACGGAATGATGACGCCGCCGACGCCGTAGATGAGCAGGTTACGCCGCAACAGCGGGGCGGCGCCGATCGGACGATAGCGCACGCCTTTAAGCGCGAGCGGTATCAACGCGATGATGATCAGCGCGTTGAAGATGATGGCGGAGAGGATCGCGCTCTGCGGCGTCGTCAGGTTCATGATGTTGAGCGCCTGCAGCTGGGGATAAAACGCGACGAACATCGCGGGAATGATGGCGAAATACTTCGCCACGTCGTTGGCAAGGGAGAACGTGGTCAGCGAGCCCCGCGTCATCAACAGCTGCTTGCCGATCTCGACCACCTCGATGAGCTTAGTCGGATTGGAATCGAGATCGACCATGTTGCCCGCCTCGCGCGCAGCCTGCGTGCCGGTGTTCATGGCGACGCCGACGTCGGCCTGAGCAAGCGCCGGCGCATCGTTGGTGCCGTCGCCGCACATAGCCACGAGCTTGCCCTTGGCCTGCTCGTCACGGATGAGCTTGAGCTTGTCCTCCGGTTTGGCTTGGGCGAGAAAATCGTCGACCCCAGCCTCCGCCGCGATCGCCGCCGCGGTCATCGGATTGTCGCCGGTGATCATGATGGTGCGGATGCCCATGCGGCGCAGCTCGGCGAAGCGCTCACGGATGCCGCCTTTGACGATATCCTTGAGCTGAACGATGCCGAGAAGCCGCCCATCCTTGGCAACGGCGAGCGGGGTGCCACCAGACTTAGCGACCGTCTCGGCGATCGCCTGCGCTTCGCGCACGGCATCGGCGCTGAGTACGGGCTGCAGCGATCGGACCGTGCCGGCCGGGGTCACCGCGGCCGTCGGCGGGTTGAGATAGTTGATGATCGCATCCACCGCGCCCTTGCGCACCCAGGAGCCGCCGACCTCGACGCCGCTCATGCGGCTCTGTGCGGTGAACGGGATGAAGTTGGCGCGTAGCTCGGCGAGGTCGCGGCCACGGATGCCGTATTTCTCTTTGGCGAGAACGACGATGGAGCGTCCCTCTGGGGTTTCGTCGGCGAGCGATGCGAGCTGGGCGGCATCAGCCAGCTCATGCTCGGAGACGCCGCGCAGCGGCTTGAACTCGGTGGCTTGGCGGTTGCCGAGCGTGATCGTCCCGGTCTTGTCGAGCAGGAGCGTATCGACGTCGCCTGCCGCCTCGACCGCGCGGCCCGACATCGCCAACACGTTGAAGCGCACGAGCCGATCCATGCCGGCGATGCCGATCGCCGACAAGAGCGCGCCGATGGTGGTCGGGATCAAGGTTACGAACAGCGCCACCAGGATCACCACCGAAATGGCGCCGCCAGCATAGGTCGCGTAGCTCGGGATCGTTACGGTCGCGAACACGAAGATGATGGTCAGCCCCACCAGCAGAATGTCGAGCGCGATCTCGTTCGGGGTTTTCTGCCGCTCGGCGCCCTCGACCAGCTTGATCATGCGGTCGAGGAAGGTCGAGCCGGGCGCCGCTGTAATGCGCACCTTGATCCAGTCGGATAGCACCTGGGTGCCGCCGGTCACCGCCGAGCGGTCGCCCCCGGACTCGCGGATGACCGGCGCCGATTCGCCGGTAATCGCCGCCTCGTTCACCGAGGCGATACCCTCGACCACCTCGCCGTCGGAGGGAATGATGTCACCGCCCTCGACCAGCACCACGTCGCCCACCCTGAGGCTGGTGCTGGGAATCAGTTTGTGTCCGCTGCCGCCGGGCCCACTCAGCAGCTTGGCCTGCGTTTCCGTACGCTGGCGCCGCAATGCCGCCGCCTGCGCCTTGCCGCGGCCTTCGGCGATCGCTTCCGCGAAGTTGGCGAACAGCACCGTGAACCACAGCCACAACACGATCTGGAATTCGAAGGCGATGCTCTCGCCGCCGGTGACGAGGTCGCGCACGAGAATCACGGTGGTCAGCGCGGTGACGACCTCGAGCACGAACATCACCGGATTCTTGACCAGCGTGCGCGGGTTGAGCTTGACGAAAGCCGAGCCGATCGCCGGCACCACGATCTTGCGATCGAACAGTGTCGAGGCCGGCGTTTTGCGGATAGGTTCCATGGAGGCTGCTCCGGATCAATTCGCTGCGAACAGCGTGCCTGAGGTCATTGCGAGCTGCTCGACGATCGGTCCGAGCGCGAGCGCCGGGAAGAACGTTAGGCCGCCGATGATCACGATGACGCCGACCACCAGACCGACAAAGAGGCCGCCGGTCGTCGGGAAGGTGCCCGCCGACGGCGGAACCGACTTCTTCTCCGCGAGCAACCCTGCGATCGCCATCGCTGGAATGATCATCCAGAAGCGGCCGACCAGCATCGCCACGGCGCCGGTGAGATTGTAGAACATGGTGTTTCCGGTCAGGCCGGCGAAGGCCGAGCCGTTGTTGCCGGTCTGCGAGGTGTAGGCGTAGAGCACCTCGGTGAACCCGTGCGGGCCCGGATTGGCCATCGAGGCGACCGCCGAGGGGATCACCACCGCGACCGCGGTCCAGCCGAGATACATCAGCGGCAGGATCAGGATGGCGAGCATCGCCATTTTCACCTCCTTGGCCTCGATTTTCTTGCCGACGTATTCCGGTGTGCGGCCGACCATCAGGCCGGCGACGAAGATCGCGATGATCACGAACAGCAGCATGCCGTACATGCCGGCGCCGACGCCGCCGACGATGATCTCGCCGAGCTGGATGTTGATCAGCGGCATCATGCCGCCCAGCGCGGTGAAGGAATCATGCATGGCGTTGACCGCGCCGCAGGAGGCGGCGGTGGTGATGACCGCGAACAGCGCGGATGCCGGGATGCCGAAACGGACCTCCTTGCCCTCCATGTTGCCGCCGGTGAGCCCCATGGCGGTGAAGGCATCGTTGCCGTGCGCTTCCGCCCAGTAGCAGACGGTGACGCCGGCAATGAACAACACACCCATCACCGCCAGGATCGCCCAGCCCTCGCGCTGGTCGCCGACCATGCGGCCGAACACGTTGGTGAGCGCGGCGCCGATCGCGAAGATCGAGATCATCTGCATGAAGTTCGACAGCGCGGTCGGGTTCTCGAACGGATGCGCGGCATTGGCGTTGAAGAATCCGCCGCCGTTGGTGCCGAGCATCTTGATCGCGATCTGCGAAGCCACCGGCCCGACCGCGATGGTTTGCTTGGCGCCTTCGAGCGTGGTCGCCTCGACATAGGGGCCGAGCGTCTGCGGCATGCCCTGCCACACCAGGAACAGCGCGTAGACGACGCAGATCGGCATGAGGATGTAGAGCGTGCAGCGCGTGATATCGACCCAGAAATTGCCGATGGTGCGCACGGAGGCGCGCGCGAAGCCGCGGATCAGCGCCACCGCCAGCACGATGCCGGTCGCCGCCGAGAGGAAATTCTGATGCGTCAGGCCCAGCATTTGCACGAGATAGGACATCGTGCTTTCGCCGCCGTAGTTCTGCCAGTTGGTGTTGGTGATGAAGCTCACGGCGGTGTTGAAGGAGAGATCCGGCGCCACGGCGGACTGCTCCGCCGGGTTGAACGGCAGCCGCGCCTGCAGGCGCATCAGCGCGTAAAGGATGAGAAAACCGCCGACGTGGAAGAACAGCATGGACACGGTGTAGATGAGCCAGTGCTGCTCGCGCCGCTCGTCGACGCCGCCAGCCCAGTAAAGCGCTGCTTCGACCGGTCGCAGCACCGGCGAAAGGAACGTGCGCTCGCCGTTGAACACGCGCGTCATGTAGGCGCCGAGCGGCACCACCAGCGCGGCGACGATGGCGCAGAAGATCAGGATTTGAATCCAACCGATGACGGTCATGGTCGCCACCCTTTCACAGCTGCTCGGGCTTGAGCAGCGCGTAGACGAGGTAGATCATCAGGCCCACGGTGATGAGGCCGGCGAGCGAATAGTCGAAGATCATGCAAGCCTCCTCAGAGACGGTCGCAGGCGACGACGTAGCCGACCGACAGCGCGAAGAAGGCTAGGCCGATGGCCAGCATGGCGATGTCCAACATTGGATGCTCCTGGCAACAGGTGATGCGGCGAACAGCCTTGGCGCCGCTTTGGACGCCGGTCAAAGCGCGATGGACGCTTTGCCGTCCAGGTGGCGATTACCTGTCACCGAGCACATATGAATTCGAGGGGCATCGGGCCGCGTCGTTATAGGAATCTTATAAAGAGTAGGACGTGGACGGCCACGGCGTCCGATGGGATCGGGATCAGCCGCCACCTTTTACATTGTGCTGATGAACGTCTTGCGGATAAGCCGGCTGGCAATGTACGCGGGACGGTGGACGCCTGCAGGTGGTCGCCAAGATTTGCCGCGCCGCTGGGTGATCGACACCCGATCTCTCCCTGCGTCGCTCTTCGCGTGCGGGCGGGTGAGGTGACGTCTTGCTTGCATCTGCCGCGCGACTCTTTAAAGAGTCGGGAGGCACGGAGGTTCGACATGAAGGCTTTTTTCTATGCAGCGACGTTCGCCATTCTCGCTTTCACGCCGGTCTTCGGCGCGGAGTCGGTGTCCCTTGTTGGCACGTGGGCCGCCAGAGGGACCGAATCGCCAAGGTTGAAGGGCGGCGCGGCGGGCTCGCGACGCTGGTCATAGCCGAACAACAGGGCAATACATTTGTCGGCCGGTTGAAGCGCTCCAATCCGAGCGGCGACGAGGAAGAGCCGTTGTGGGGCGCTTTCACGCCGGACGGCAAGTTGATGATGGGATCGGACGAGGAAGGAACGTATATCTTCAATCTCGTCGATCAGAACACGCTCGACTATTGCTACAGCGAAGCCGGCGCTTCTCCGCGCTCCGTGTGCGCAAGACTCACTCGCCAGCGCTGACTCCGCTGCGCGCGTCGCGTCGCAAGGCCTAAGTCGCGACCCGTGTCGCGGCGCTGATCAGCGCCGCGCTGTCATCATGCAAGATGGGCAGCAGCGGGGGCCTTCGCCGGCGTGTCCAGGATATGGGCACGTTGCGCCAAGCCGCGGCCATCGGCTGATTGGACTTATGCTTGCGGCCCACAGCCGCATATCTGCGCCCGAAATCGTGCGGCGCAGCCGTCTTCCGCCCGGCCGCCGTATGCTACCCTTTCATTGCCCGTGCTAAAGTGAGAGCATTCAAGCGTGCAACCTTGAATGCCTTGAGACAATCTTGATCGAGTTGATGGCTTGGCCGCCACATTCAAACTCGCCGATCCGGCCTTGCTTCAATCGCTCGGCAAAAGAGGAGGATCGAGAGTGTCCAAAGCTCTAATCGCAGCCGCACTGCTGGCATTGGGAGTCGTTTCCCTTCTCCAGCAAGACACTACCGCAATGGCGGTTCCGGCATCCGGTGTGCAGCCAGCCTTGCAGACGCCGGCGATCGCCGAGACGGTCGCACTACGCAGAAGTCGCACCGCAACCCGCCGCTTCGCGGTTCGCCATCGCGGCGTCGCTGTTAGAGCTCATGGCGTCGCAAGCGCACATCGGCGTGTGGCAGTCAGGACCCGTCAGGTTGCGGTTCGACCTCGAGCCGTCGAGGCCCGGAAGGCCCACGTCGCCGTCCCAGCCAAGAAGGCCCAAGTTGCCGTGGCAACCCGAAGGACTCATGTGGCGACCCCCAAGCGGACGGCCGTGGCGACGAATTCGCTCGAAGTCGCGAGACCGGTCAGGCCGTGGGTTCAGCAGCCTTACTACGGTAGCCGCTTCGACGGCGTCGTGCTTGGCAGCGTCGTTGCCGCCAACACTGTGCCGATGTCGCCGTCGGTGGACCTTTGCTGGTACTGGTCGAATTCCGCGCGCACCCGCGGCTATTGGGACTTCTGCCAATAGCGAGATCGGGCGGCGCCAATGGGCACTAGCTTCGTCGGCCCGTGTGCGGCGGGTTGAATCAGCGGTGCCGGTGGGACCAGTGCCATCGTCGGTGCAGGCGCGGCGCATACGCATAGGAGCGAACCCCAGGCGTATAAGGGCCGTACTGGGTCCTGGCACGGTTCGCCTCCGTGCCGGTAACATCCATTAGATTCCGACTGGATTGGGCAAGCGCGACGGTCGCGCCGCTTGTCAGCGATATGGCAATCACCGCGATGCCTAAAGCCTTTCTCATCGTCGAACTCCTCGGGCTGTTGTTCCCCCGCCAGAGCTGAACTTGCCGGGACC
This sequence comes from Xanthobacteraceae bacterium, assembly GCA_035693615.1. Classification (GTDB taxonomy): domain Bacteria; phylum Pseudomonadota; class Alphaproteobacteria; order Rhizobiales; family Xanthobacteraceae; genus VAZQ01. The sequence continues at coordinate 73,841 of DASSGH010000018.1, read as the reverse complement.
CGCGCCTGAGGCAACGCAACGCGCGGGCGGCTGTTCCGTTGGTAACGACCAGAAATCCATCTCAGCCGGCTGGTCCCTTTCTGCACGTCGATTAAGGCGGTCCGCGACGATGACGGCCGCACTTTGTGATACGCTGCGCCGCGGGAGAGCGCCGATGAAATCAGTGATGATTGCCGTGCTTTTGTCAGCTTTGTTGGTTGGGCAAGCGCATGCCCAGGTCTACTACAGTTATCCGCAATGGGACCGGCTGAGCGAGGCCGAACAAGCCATCTACATCGCGGGGGCTTACGACTCGCTCGTCAGCATCGCGAGCCCGAATACCGCCTCTGCCGCTCGGCACTATTCGCGGTGTCTTGCAAGCAACCGGCTGTCGAGCGAGCAACTTGCCAGAAACGTCCGCGCCTTCGTCGCTGGCCGTCCGGATTTGCAAAAAGGGCCGGTGCAAGGTGGCCTTGTCAATTATCTCGTCGAGCTTTGTGGCGCGCCGCCGAACTAGCAAACGCGACGAGACGCGCAGATTGGCGCTTTGAGGTTGCTCAGAACGGCTCGCTGGCGCGGCCCGCCACGGACCAGCTGGTGAAGTGTCGGCTGCTGACGTCGCCGACCAGACGAATTTCCATATCGGCGCTCTTCCAGCCGAGTCGGCCGTAGAAGCGGGCGATGCGCGAGGGCGACTGGTAGCGCCAGCGAGCATCCTCGAGCTTCTGCGCGGCAAGATAGAGCGACCATCCGCCGTCCGCCATGCGCTCGCCGTGATGCTCGACGACGACCGGGACCGTGCGCTGCGGCGAAGCGAGCAAAATGTGATCTTCGATCAGTTGCCGCATGCGGGCATCGCGCGCCGCATTTGACGTGCCGCCGAGGACCACCGCGACGATGTGTCTCTCATCACGGCGGACCGACGACACCAGATTGTAACCGGAAGCCTCCGTATAACCGGTCTTGATTCCATCGACGCCCTTCACCTGACCAAGCAGCGCGTTGTGATTGCGTATCTCGGCGCCCTTATAGTGAAAGCTCGGCGTTGCAAAATATTGATAGTAGTCGGGAAAGCGATGTTGAATCGCACGGCCCAGAATGGCCTGGTCGCGTGCGGTCGTTATTTGCTCGTCGGCAGGCAGGCCCGAGGCATTGACATAGGTCGTGCTCGTCATGCCAAGCGCCCTTGCTTTCAAGGTCATGAGCTTGGCGAACTCCTCCTCGCTGGCGCCGATCGCTTCGGCGATGACGACGGCGGCGTCGTTTGCGGATCTGGTCACGAGCCCCTTGATCGCATCCTCGACCTTGATGGTCTGATTGGCCTTGAGGCCGAGCTTCGTCGGGTTCTGCATCGCGGCGCGGCTCGAGACCGGCAGCGGCGTGTCGAGGTTGAGCTTGCCGTCCTCGAGTTGCTCGAACAGCAAGTAAAGCGTCATGATCTTGGTCAGCGACGCGGGATGGCGCAGTTCGTCGACGCTGACCTCATGCAGCACGAAGCCTGATTTGTCGTCGACCACAATAGCCGCGTAGGGCGGGCGATAGTTGGGGCCGTGAATGACGCGCTTGGGCGCCTCCTTGCGGGGAGAACGGGCCTGCGCCTCACTCCATGCGGCGCTGGCGATGATGAGCGTGATCAGCAGTCCGGAAACTTTCAACCAATGGAAGGCCACGCAAGCCCTTGCAGCCATCCATGTGTTCGCTGGAGCGAGTTTGGCCCCCGTCACTGCCGCCCTGTGGTCGTATTGCGATCCACTCACGGGCACTCTCCCCAAATGACACGTCGTGGAAGGTCCTGCCGCACGGGCCCCAAAGTCGCTGAACGCGTGCGCGGCAACGAAGGAAATCGCTACCGCCGCCAAACCGCAGTTACAGCCCGCTGTGCAAGGTGCCCCCAGATTTTACCATCCCGTGTCCGACGCTCGCGCCGGGGAATGGCTCCCGAGTATTCGTCGCTCTCACCGGTCGATTGGTTCAAATTTGGTAGGACAAAATCGGGAGGTCGGGCCGACCGCAAAATTAACCAACGCGTATTGCAGCGCCACGCGCGGCGGCGCTCGCCCGCCGTCCGGTCCACCGCCGTGAGTTTCGCTACCCCGCTGCGGCCGCGCGTATTTAGCTACCGCCGCCGCTGATCCCGCATTGCGGGACAACGCCACCGTTTTCTCGCACGGCGAGACGCCGCCTCTCCTTCGATTTGGGCCATCTTTGCGCGCGGCAATTGAACCCCTCTGCCGGTCGGCGCGACTAATGAATCGCCGAAGGGGGGGCGGTACATGCATTCACATCAGGATCGATTTGCGACGAGCGGCTCGTACGGGGATTACCGTTTGGGCGTGACGGTTGGAGCTGTCATTGCAGCCTACGCCGGCTTTTTCCTCGTCCTCTATTGGTTGATGCAGCCCGCCGTGAGCGCGAATGCCGGGCTGGCCGCATATCGGCCGCCGCCCAAGACCGTCGTCAAATATGCAGACGCGCCGTGGGTCCCTGCGGACCCCTCGGAAGCGCTTCCCTTCCGCCGTGCCTCCGACGAGCGGCCCCCGATTGTGGCAAAGACCAGCGCGACCGAGGAGCCGAAGAAAGAGGTCAAGAAGCCGGAGAAACGGACAGCGCCCCGGCAGGCCCGCCCCGTTCAACAGCAACCAAATTCGTTCTGGGGCTTTGCTTCATCCCGTTCATCCGGTTCTCGGCCCTGGTTCTAGTTTGCCGCGCGGCAGAGATTGCAGGCAGGCGCGCTGGCAGTTCCCGCTGGCGCAAGTGAGAACCATTCTTGTTCGGCCGAAAGACCCGCCGAGGTCGCCCGACGAGAGCAAGGGGAGCACGCAATGATGGAAATTACGGCGTTGGACGTCCGAATTCCTGCGGAGATCATCCACAATTGGGGCTGGTTTTTAGTTCTCGGCATCGGCCTGCTGCTCCTGGGGATTTTGGCGGTTGTGCGCGCTGTCGCAGCCACGGTCGTCTCGATGCTGTTTTTCGGCTGGCTGCTGGTCATCGCGGCCGGCATCGAAGTGGTTCAAGCCATCATGGTCGGCAAATGGGCCGGCCTCTATCACCATTGGCTTGCCGCGGTCCTGTTCGGCGTGGTCGGAGCGCTGATCGTGTGGCGCCCGGTGGCGAGCGCCGAGGTTTTGACCTTGCTGATGGGAGCCTTCTTCCTGGTGGCCGGGTTGTTCGAGCTGATCACACCGTTCGTGGTTTCGCTGCCGGACTGGGGCTGGCACGCGCTCAATGGGCTGATCACGCTGCTGCTCGGCATCCTCGTGCTGGCGCAATGGCCGGTGTCGGGCCTGTGGGTGATCGGGATGTTCGTCGGCATCGCGCTCATCTTTAACGGCGCTTCGTGGATCGCGCTGGCCCTTGACCTGCGCTCGTTGGGCTAGGAACGCGTACCGCTCGAGAGCGGCGATCCGGACCAGCTACACCTACCATGCGTATCGGATCGTGCACGTCTCGGCCTGGGTGGAGGGCGTGGGAGGCGAATTCGCCGTCCGAACCTGGCCGATTGGATATCGTTACAATCATCGCTTAGGGGGCTGGAATGCCTCGATTACGAAAGGAAGCAAACGAATGTCAAATCATTTCACCGGACTGAGCCTCGGTCCACCGCTGGGCGACCAAAGACTCGACCTGTGCGATCTGTACGCGTTCCAGTCGCACACGGATCCGTCGAGAACCGTGATCATCCTCAACGCAAATCCGAATGCCGACGCACTCCATCCCGACGCCATTTACCGGCTCAACATCGACAACGACGGCGATTTGCTGACAGACCTCGCGCTGAGTTTCGTGTTCTCAAAGCCGCAAAATGGCAAGCAGACCTTCAATGTGTTTCTGGCCAAAGGCGCGGAGTCGCGCTCGGTCGAAGCCGTCGGGAAGAAGATCGTCGCCGATGCGGAAGTCTCGTTCGGCCCCAAGCCCAACCTTGTCAAGGCGGGCGACTACACATTCTTCGCCGGGAGTCGCAGCGACGCTTTCTTCTTTGATTTCGACGGCATCAAGAATCTGTTCGACATCAGGGGCAAGCGGAATTTCACCGAGCCTCATCTGACCGACAAGTCGCCATGGACCGGCGTGGATTCGAATACCGAAGCCAACGTCTTCTCGATGGCCGTCGAGCTGCCGACGAGCGAGCTCAATCCGAAGCCCGAATTGCATATCTGGGGCCGATGCAGCGTGCGGGAGGATGGCAAGCTGCTGCACGTCGATCGCGCCGGCCATCCGAGCGTCAGCAGCTTTTTCAACACCGACGACACGAAGTTGGAATACAACGCCAGCGAGCCGGTGAACGATCGCAAGCGCTGGCTCGATCAATTCGTGCATCTGATGGGCCACACGGGAAATTACTCGCGCGAAGAGGCGATTGCCGAGATCGACAAAGAGCGGACATTACCCGACGTGCTGAGTTTCGATCCGTCGAAGCCTGCGAAATATCCCAACGGCCGGGTCTTCACCGACGACGTGATCGATTACCGCCTCGCGTTCCTGACCAAGGGCGAATGCCCGCCCAGCGGTTTGAAGCCGCACACCGACACTCTCAAGGAGTTTCCGTACCTCGGCACCCCGCATCAAAAGAAGAGCTAGCAGCCTTTTAGCTTCGTAGCCCGGATGGCTCCATGCGGGCTCGCCGAGTTCTTCGCCGGCGTTGCGCCGTTGACGACGAAGCTCGCGCCGGGAAGCGTCTGGAAGAGAGCAGCCAGCATCGGGTCGCTCACCCAGTCGTGCGCCCAGGCGAGGCGCGCGCGCATGGTCAGCGTCGCCTCGGGGTTGAGCAGTAAGAGCCGGTCAAAGCGCGCGCCCAATTCACTGCGCGTATCGCTGGCGTTGCGCGCGTTGTACCCGAGCGCAAAGCCGCCGGCGGTGAGGTCGGTCTCGCTATAGCCCGGCGTGTGGAAGCTCTGCGCCTGGATCGCCGCATACGGCGTGATCCCGCCGTAGAAGGTGGCGATGCGATAGCCGCCCTCAACCGGCCCGCCGAAGCGGTCGAGAAGATGGCGCAGCTCAAATAAAATTCTGGCCAGCGCGCTTCGCAAGCGCAAAGCGCGGCAGGCCAAAGAGTCTGCCGCGCCTATTTATTGTTGAAATCAAGCTCCGCCTTGAACAGCGACGATTGGACCTCTGCAGCAAGACGATCGCGATAGCGTCCAGGTCAGGAGGTTGGCTCGGTGCGCGCGCGCCGCTCCGCCATGAACTGATCGAACTCGGCTTTGTCCTTCGCCGCCCGCAAGCGAACGAGGAAGTCTTGAAATTCCCGCTGTTCCTCTTCGAGGCGCCGCAAGGTTTCCTCACGATAGTCGTCGAAGACGCGGTTGCCGCTTGACCGCGACGGGTGCCACCAGGTTCCGGCTGCACGCATTTGGCCCGCCGCCTCGTGCCAACGAGTCATGCTGCCGGCTTTCCAACTCATTCGCCCGCTCCCAATGATAAACGCCAGGGTGGCGAGGCCAACTGGCCACCACACCATGAAGCCGAGGATCATGAGTGCGATCCAGGCTGGTTTTCCCAACTCGTCGAGCTTTGCAACCATAGGCATGACGGCCTCGCCGTTAATGTTAATTACATTTACATTATTAGCCACCGCGGGTCCCGTTGTCAAGCAAGACGCGTCCCGCGCGCGCGGATGGGGGATCTTGGGAAATAAAGCACAGCTCTATTGGGCAGGGGCGTGTGATAGCGAGCCTGCCGACTATGCGGGACGTCCAGGGGTCGCAGGCACGCTGAAGCCGAGACCGTTCAGATAAATCAACACTGCCGCTTCCAACAAATCCTCCGGCGACATGGGCAGCGACCGCCGCGCCGCGTCACCCCGCCCGAACAACGACGCGATACCGTGTGACATCGCCCAGATGTGCAGGGTCATCATCAGGACCGGCGGGCGGTTGCGCACCGGCATGGTCGCGATCAGCCGTTCGACCGCCGTTCGCAACACAGCCAATGCCCGCTCTGCCGCATCGCGCAGTTCCGGGCTCGCCTCGGGCGGGATGCCCGCTTCGAACATCGCGGAATAGTAGGCCGGTTCACTGCGAGCAAATTGGAGATAGGCCTTGCCCATGCGGTCCAAGGCCGCAAACGCGTCTGGACGGCCGTCATTCCAAGCGCGTGCAAGCACAGATTCAAATTGATCGAAGCCGCGCCGCGCCACGTCGATCAACAGTTCGTCGCGGTCGCGAAAATGCCTGTACGGCGCGGCCGGACTCACTCCCGCCCATCGCGCAGCTTCCGCGAAAGTAAAGCCGGCGGGTCCTTTCTGGGCGATCAACTCCAGCGCCGCGCGGATCAGGGCCTCTTTCAGATTGCCGTGGTGGTAGCCGCGGGGACCCGCACGGCCGCCTTGCCTGGACCAGCTCATGTGAATGGTATTTACATGACTCGCGAGGACAGGTCGACATCGGCTTGGTGCTCGCCGTCGGGGCGGTGACCACCTTACCCAATCGCCTATCGCCACCGGTCGTCCGGGGCCGGCTCGGAGCCACCTGGCTGTGGCGAGGCCGTGCGATCTTCGTTGATCGCGGACGTGATCGCATCGATCGCCGCCTGAACCTTCAATATTCGCTCGATCTGATTTTCAGTCTGTCCTTTTTTGTAACCGCCGGCGAGCGCTTCAGCCAAAGACCGACGCTGGGCGAGCAACTGATTCCGCGCTTTCTCGAACGTTCGCATATGGTCTTGGGTCATGGTCATCGCTCCCAAAGGTGCAAAGGGCCGACGATCGGTAGCATTGCGAGCTTCGACAGTAATGGAGCACCGCGCAAGCGACGAAAACGGCCGCTCGTTAAAGACGAATCTAAAAAGGTTGTTAACCCGACCGCAGATATCGTCGGCTCATGGCGGACACAAACGAATCCACATACCGGAGACGGCGATGAACGCTCCAACATCTTCGGCAGCGACAGAGAAAGCACCTCCCATACATTTGGATGTAGAGGCCGAAATCAGCAAATTGGCGGAGGAAAGCATTCCCAAACGCTCCCCTCCGCTCGAATCTGAGGTTGAACGAATTCGGTCGACCATCACGCGGCTCACGTCGAGTTCGATTGACGGACTCGAAGGACTGACGTCCGAGCTCCAGGACCTACAAAGATTTCTGAACTCCGAGGTTCAGCGCGTGCAGAGTGAAATCGAGAGCGCGCTGGCCGGAATCAAGATCATCATCGAAACCATTGCGCCTTGGAAAAGCGGCTCCGGCTCGTTATCGCCTCCGACCGGCGCCCGCGCCCCTCGCTTGGGCCTTGGCAGCAAATATTGACCTCGCTCGTCACTTCGCGAGTGCAGCGATTGGGCTCATAGCGCGGAGACACGGCCTCGCGAGTCAGGGACGGGGCCAGCCTTCTCGCCCGAATGGTTTAGCGCAGCCCGTCAACCGCCGATGAGCTTGGCGAGAATGCTGCCGCCATTGGCCCAGAACACCAGCACCACGCCCATCAGCGAGCCTCCGGCCACCACGCCCGACGCCACCGGCAAGGTGAACTCTTGGGCGAGCTTTGGTTTGCGTCTCTCGAGCAGGAGCGCAATGAGGGCGCCCAGGAAGAACAAAAGTCCGTAGTACCAGGGGAAGACCCAGGCGAGGCCAAATGCTGAGGCCGAGGGAAGGTAGTCCTGGGATTTCGGGAATAAAACAGGCGCGAGAGTGAGCAGCACTCCGACAACGCTGCCGGCGACTATCAGCCACAACTTGACCGGCTCGAGCGAGGACAGACCCTTCCCGAGCGCGATGGCAACAGCGGACCACGTCTGGGCTGCGGGCGCTGGGAACTGGTCGGTGCCAAGCACCTGTGCATCGGGCACCAGGACTGCAAAGGTAAGCACGCTGACGAGCGTACCGACGAAGATGCCGGAGAATTGGGCCAGAAATTGCTGACGGGGGTTCGCACCAAGCAGGTAACCGCTCTTCAAGTCGGTGAGCAGGTCGGCTGCTGAAGTCGCCGCACCGGCCGTGATGTTGGCGCTCATCAAATTGACATTGACGTTGCCCGGACTCAGCCCACCGAAGATGAGCTGGGTGACCTTGCCCATTGCGCCAACAGGCGTCGTGTCGGTTTCGCCCGTTACGCGACAGGCGACGAGCGCCAGCCAGAAGGAGAGTGCCACCGCGACAGCAGTTTCCCAAACCGGCATGCCGAAGCTCGCATGTCCGAGCCAGGCAAGCGCAACAAGCGACACGAGCTGGCCGCCGCCAAACCAGCTCATCGGCGCCTCGATGTGCCAGGGCTCGCTTGCAGCCGCCGAGCGGAAGGAGAGCATTTGTCCGAGATCACGGAACGCGCTCAATGCCGTGCGCCAGCTCAGCGCAAAGCTCAATAGTCCTGCAGCCACCATACAAGACGCGCCGAACCAGAGCGTCCACTGCACGATGGTGGCGAAGCCTGCACCTTCGACGACCCCTTCCATCTGGAGGATCGGCACGACCACGGCCCAACACAAAGTGCCCGACACGAACATGGTCGCGCAGACCCGCATGCCTGTGATGGCGCCGGCGGCGAGAAATATGAAATCCCAGGAAAACACCACGGTGCGGCCCGACCAGGCCTCGTACTGACTGCCGAGGAGCCACTTCTGCAGGCCCGTCAGAAGGGCCCCGCTCGAAAAGCGTTCGGGGCTCGCGCTGATCATCGATAGCCCTTCAGCCCAAACCTTGTCGATCGCGGCGATGAGCCCGGCGAGACCCAGCGCCTTGGCCGCGCGCAGCCCCTCGGAGCTTTTGGCATGCAGCGCGCGCAGGGTTTCAGCCGCCGCCACGCCGGAGGGAAAGCGCAGCTGCTCGATATTGATCATCTGCCGTTTCATGGGGATGGCCATCGTGACCCCGAGCACGGCGATAAAGAACACCCACGCCAACATCAGCGGCACAGACATCGGCTGGTGATTGACAATGATGTAGGCGGCAAAGGCCGAGATCAGGGTGCCGCCGGTGGAGTAGCCAGCCGAACTGGCCGTCGATTGCATGCAGTTGTTCTCAAGGATGGTCATTGGCGTGCGCGCGACGCCGGCTTTGAGCAAGCTCGTCCAGATTGCAAATGACAAGATGCTGGCGGTGATGGCGACGCCGAAGCCCCACCCGGCCTTGAGACCGATGTAGAGGTTGGTAAGCGACAACACGCCTCCCAGACACGAGCCAATCAGCACGGCGCGCCAGGTGAGTTGCGCCATGCTGTCTCCGTGGCCGCGGTAGACCTCTTCGTACCACTCTCGCTCGATTTCTTCGGGCGTGCCTTTGAAGCCGGCGACCGGCAGCCGCCGGTCTCGCTCGTCCATAGCGTCAACCGAGAGATTCATCGGTGCCACGGATCGTGCTGCAGGGATTTGGGGCACGGATGGCAACCTTCGACGGTATTCCGAGCTATTCGGCTTGCGTGGAACGCGTCCCCTGACTGGTGGCGCGGAGGTCCGACCGCAAGCCGCTCGCTCGCTACTGCGTTACCTTGAGGCGCACTCACTCACGGCTCGTGCCGAGTTCCCTAGCGGCGTTCCCTCCTCGACGCGGTCAGCCACGCCTGTGATTCTTATGCAACAGCTTACCGCGACTTGATCCCTAGATGGACCTACTCCGCGCGGAGTGCATTGGTGTTTGCGCGGCCTGTGCGCTTTGTGAAGGGGGAGCTCGGTCATGTCGTCATATGCACAGTATTGTCAGGATCAAGCTACCGCCTGCGCTCGACGAGGAGGATTGGCGAGTTCACCAGAGATAGTAGCCTATTGCCGAAATTTAGAATTGCGCTGGCTGAAGCTTGCACAGCAGGCACACGAGACGGGTGGCGCACTAGGTCGGGAGGGCAGTCAAACGACGACATTGCCTCCGCTGCACGACAAGCCCGCGGCGTGTCCAACGGAGTATGCAAGACGAGCAGGGGAATTGATCGCCGGGAGTGCCCGATCGTTGCGGCACTTAGGCAAATGAACTCGCCGGGTCCAAGGAAGGGCTCGCCGTAAGCCGACCAGTTTGCGAAGTAAGCGCTTGCGATCCCTCAGGGGGAAAGCGCTGCAAGCCATGCCAGGCGGCCGACCTGGGCGCGCAACTGTGGTGCAATTGCAACACCCTCAGCATTTTAACAAGGCGCCATATTGCGGGGCGAATTGTTTGCTCGCATGTCCCGGATAAGGACACGGGGCCTTATCATGGGCATCGCTTGGGCGCGCCGACGGGTTCGACCCTCGCGCACCGAACCCACAAGCGGCAGGGGAACTGGGAGCACTAGCTCTCTTTGAGATCGGGGGGACGCGATGCGTAATCTCATTGGTTGGTGCCCTGAGACCCGACAATCGATTGATCTGCACCTCTACGTTGACGATGCGACCTTGTCCCGCATCTGGTCCAAAGCAGTCCGGTTTCAATGTCCACACTGCGGAATTAAACACGAAACAATGGTGGAGCGGCTTGCGTCGAGGCTATTCTCGCATGAACCCACAAAGAGCCGCACAGGGCATCAGCGCGCCGCGCGGCTCGCGTGGCGAGGGCAAGCTGACGGAAGGCGTCATGCAGTCCTTGAGCTGTCGAGCTGACACGCGGCCGTCTGACACGAAGATCAGATCCGTCGCGGCGCCCTAATGGCGCTCGTCGGGTGCTGTGCTCATATAGGTCAGAATGTTGCTGGCAATTGAATAGCAAAGCCAGCCAATCAGCAGTCCCGCGATCGCAATGGCGATTTTCGTCCAGGCCCCTTGCGGCTTGTCTAAGAAGAACGCCGCCGCAATGCCACCAAGGACCATACCTGCCCCGATGTTATTCCAGAATGAGGCCGCCAATTTAACCCGCTCATTGCGCTGCAACACCGAACCGTTTCCAAAATGGTCCTCTAGCCACATGCTCAGTCCTCCTCAGCCCGTCGAGACATCATAGCCGGAAACGGCCCTCAGCCGGCGCCGCCAACCGCGCATTTTTTGCGATGCGGACTTGCCGTGGAAGTCCCCAAGCGGCGATCACCCTTCACCGGTGCCGGGATGTGGTGCGCGGGGAGCGCCGCACAGGTAAGTCACCATCGCGAACCAGACGCATTGAACCTTTCCATCGCCGGCGCGACCAATGACATGAGGGCTTTTGCCGGGATCGGCCGGTGTTCGACTGGGGGGCTTCATGCATCCGTCGCACCCACTCGCGGCCTGCGGGGCTGCGCTTTTTCTGATTTCTGCGACGCAGTTGGCGCAAGCACGCGAACTCGTTGGATTTTCAGACCCTTACCCAAACGGCACGGTCGTGGTGAAAACGGGCGAGCGAGCGCTCTATTACGTGCTCGGCAATGGCAAGGCCGTCCGCTATCCGGTTGGCGTCGGCCGGGCAGGCAAGCAATGGGCCGGTACGGCCACGATCAACGGTAAGCAACTGAGCCCGGCATGGTCGCCGCCCGAGGACGTCAAACGCGACAAACCCTCACTGCCGAATGTGATTCCAGGGGGAAGCCCCAGCAATCCGATGGGAGCGGCCGCTATGACGCTGAGCGGCGGCGGGGAATACGCCATCCACGGCACCAACAATCCGGGCTCGATCGGCGGCTTTGTGTCTTACGGCTGCATTCGCATGTACAACGCGGACGTGCTCGATCTCTATAACCGCGTCAGCTGGGGAACGCCTGTGGTTGTGACCCGGTGAAGGGTCGCACGCTGAGGGTAGGGGGACTGACATGAGCTCGGCGCACAACGTACATCCCGAATCTGGTCTATGGTCCAATTTGCGTCGGAAGGACGGACGTGTAGTCGCCTTCATCGTATGCGGCTTGATCGCAAGCTCAAGCGGCCTAGTTCTGCAAATGGCTGGCCACGATGCCAACATCGATGGCAGATCCGTCATTGCGGCGCTGCCCCTCAACCCCGGCACTTTACTCTCAACTATCGTCTCGCCGGCTGAGACCGCTACGAGCGCGCCGGATAGTCGACCAGGTACCGCATCGCCGTTGAATTCAGCGCAAACCGCTCCGCTCAATGCCATTCCCGCAGCGGTGACAGCGACCAGGCGAACGACGACAGAGCCATCCCAGCAACCTGTGGCTGCTCCCCATTCACCGCAGACCACACCGCTCAATGCGATTCCCACAGCGGTGACAGGGTCGACTAGGGAAGCGACGACAGGGCTTCCTCAGCAGCCTGTGGCTGCTTCCAATTCGCCGCAAACCGCACCGTTCAATGCAACTCCCCCAGCCGTGAGAGCATCGACTAGAGAAGAGACGACGGGGCTACCGCAGTGGCCTGCGACTGCTTCCAACGACTCGCAAAAAGCGACGCGCAGCTCGAACCAGCGCAACCACGGCCGGTATGATGCTGCTGGGTGGGGCCGCTATGGCCACGAACGACCGAGTTCGGGCTGGTGATCAACCTCGAAAATGGCCAACGCAACTGAGCGCAGTAATCGAACTAGACTGTGTTGAAAATGCAACGTTTCGTACAAGTTTTCTGCGGCCGGTTCCCCGGTAGCCAAGCACATCAGTGGCTCCCGGATAACGTGGCAAATTGTGGGTCGGGTGCTTCAGCGTTGGACGGACCGTACCTGAGCGCTCGCCAAAAACCTTCACAATCCGACTGAGGAGACCTCCCGATATGTCTAGAGCAGAGTATCTTGCGGAACTGGAAAGCCGCCATCAAGCACTGCAAGCAGAAATAGTCGAGGCGAGCACACACCTGTCGACAGACAATCTCCAACTCGTGGCGCTGAAGCGTCGCAAGTTGCTGGTGAAGGACGAAATCGCGCGCCTGCATGCAACCGTGCAGACCGAGCGCATTGTTGCTGCAGCCACGCGTTAACTTCGTCCGCGCAGCCCGAATACTCTGGCTGCGCGCGCTCCGGAGCAATACGCTCAGGTTGACCACTGGACCTGCGGGTTCGTCCGCCTCGGACCGAGGATGATGCCGAGCGGGGCGTTAAGTGGCTCCCGAGTAACAATCATTTTGGCAGCACCGAGCGTTCTGCTTCAAGGGCAAATTCGGCCGCGACGATTGATTCGTATGGGACGGTCTTGCTCGGATCAATGACGCCGCCGATGATCATCACCTCTTGCAGCTTGGCCAAGCCAGGCCGGCTGATCTGTGGTGTTTCGGAGAGGATCGGAGCGCCAGTCCCCCGGTAGCGTTTTATTACATCGACAGTGATATCGGACGGCAGACCCGGAAAGTGCGGCGCCAGAGCAGCCGCGATCTGCGCGTCGGTAGCCGCCTTCATCCATGCCTGCGCGCGCGCGATTGCATTGGTGAATTTCTGCGCAACGTCGCGGTTCTTTTCGATCCAACTTTTCTTGGCGAAGAAGTCGGTGTTCTCCGCAGCTCCAAGCTCCTTGCCGATCGACGCCAGAACATGGATGCGACCGGCGCGCGCCAGGTTTTCAGTGCTGGGTTCGTTGAAAATGCCAAAATCACCATCTCCCGATAGCCATGCGCCTTCCCGTGCCGGCGGAGCGATATTGGTAACAATGCTCTTGATGGTCTCGGAATCTACGCCCTTCTGCTTGAGAATATATTCGAAAAATAGTTGCGGCGTGCTCCCCGGACGCCAGCCGATGATTCGGCGATTTTTCAGCTTGTCCCATGCGAACGGTTCGATCTTTTCTCGCGACACGACGAAGAAGCCGTCCGTGCCATTCACGCTGCAAAACATGACCGGCTTGTCGGGCGCTTCGCTATTGTAGAGATAGATCGCAACCTCGGGCCCGGCGAGACCGAGATCGACCTGTCCGGAAAGGACCAGCGCGCCGACCCGATCGCCCCCGTTGGCGGTGATTAGGTCGAGCTCGATTCCTTGATCCCTAAAGAAGCTTTGATTAATCGCCACGTACATCGGCGCGAATAGTTGGGAGCGGACGACCTCGGCGACCTTGAGCTTTTGCAGGCTTTGCGCAGGTGCATGCGTTATTGGCAGACCGAGGATTAGAACAAGACTCAAGGCGACACTTGCAAGAGGTTTGAACATTCGGATCGCTTCCACCCTAGATTGACTTACTCTGCGAGAAGATCTCGATCATCAGCGGCCGGCTCTGCGGACCACTGGAGCCGCCGGGGCACGCCGAGACTGCGACAAGACAATCCATCTCAGCAAATAACTCGACATAATCGTCTTTCTTTGCATCCGACGGCAAGTAGAAGGGTTTGCCCAAATCGTTCAGCCCCGTCGTCATGAATATGTTGAATGGATCGTGGACGTGCTCTGGTCCAAGGCCAAATTCGGCGATCGCCTCGGCCAGGTTGTCGTTGCAGTTGCGGGCGCCGACGCGCCCATACACCATTGCGTACATCCTACTGTCGCATCGGCAATAGAGAAGGTCGTGCGAGCGCGCGCCAAACGGATGCGACGGGTGCTCCAGTGTGTCTGTGATCAGGGTCAGCATAGGCCGAACCTGCGGCGGTACGCTCCACAATCGATCGCCCACCTTCAAATGGCCGCCATGAATGACGCGCGTGCGTCCGGACCAGAACTTTTCGTTTGGATCGTGCAGATTGAACACAATCATATCGGCGACCTGCGGGCCCTCGACGCACGACACACGGACAATCGTCCCTGCCATCAGCGGGAATGCCTTGCCGGTCCGGGCCGGAATGATGAACCTCTGCGCAAGTTGCCGCGGCTCTCCGCGTGCGGTTTCAGCATAGCGCGAGCCGGTGAGTGCTGCGTCACGCGGGAAGCCTTCGACACCTGCCATTGAGGGCGGCGGATTGCTCTCCATTGGCAGCCCTTTTCGAGCATGGTTGCCACACTCGCCTTGCCTCTCGGCAAATTCGCGAGCGGCGCCACCGCAGAGACTGATTTGAAATACTGCGATGGTCGCCATCAATCGTCAATAATCACCAATCGCAAGTCGGGCAGGTCCAACTTGCGGCGCGGAAACGAGCGGTGAACCGATTCCAGTTTGATGGAATTGGCTTCAGAACCCGCAACGCAAGGGGGTTGTCATCGTGAGGGTGGCACGGCGGCCCGCGGCCGCAGCAGCACCTGCTCGCTCATCACGGCGGTGCGGCTCTCGGCGATTGCATAGCCGCTCCGCTCGGCGAGCGGCGCGAAGCCTTCCAGGCCGCGCGCGAATAACCGAAACTCGTCTGCGCGATCATCCGCTTGCGCAGCGTGCTCGAACTCGTGACCGAGCCGGCGACAATGGGCACGCCGGCCCGCGCGAGCGCGGCGAGGTTGGCGATGACCGCCTCATCGGTGCCGTACTCGAACAGGCCGCCCTCCGACGAGGCGGCGATGATGGCGCGATCCGCGACGAGGCCGGCAAGCCGGCGCGCGAGCGGCGCGGTGTCGTTCCAGTCGTAGGCGTGGCGCTGGAATTCGATCTTGAGCCCGTGCAGCGGCCCCTCGGGCGCGGTCAGCGCCAGCACCGCGCGTGCGCCGAAGGTCGGCCCGTCTTGCTGCGCATCGAAGACGTGGATCGCGATGGCACGGTGGATCAGCGCCGCGTGCGCGGGCGCAAGCATGATCAGCGCGTTGATGCTATCGAGCGCCGGCCCGCCCGCGATGTTGACGAGATGGAGCGGCGCGTCCGGAGCGTCAGTCAGCGGTGCGAGGAGCGCCTCCGCCAGCAGGCGGGCGATCTGCTGCAAGCGCAGCCGCACCAGCGCCATGTGCGGAGCCGCCGCGACCTTGCGGTCCACCGGACCGTCGAAGCCGGGCGGCAGGTGATCCGCGCCGAGCTTGAGCATGTAAGTCGTGATGCTGTCGAGATATCCGTTGTCCGACGCCAGAATCTTCCGCAGCAGCAGCGAGCGCCGCGCCGCCAGCCGCATGAGCAGCCGCGTGAGGATGGTGGGCATGCGGCGGTTGCGGCGGTCCCAGGCCAGGAACGCATCGCGCCTCGCCGCGAGGCTCGCGGGATCGTCGGCAATCGCGAATGCCGGATGCGTGACGTCGATGACCGGCAATCTGAGGCCGTCGGCGGTGGTCGCGAACACGACGTGGCGGCTGTCTCCCGCCGGGACATGGGAGTACATGACAGGTTCCAGCTATGCCGGGCGCCGACCGCATCGGGGGAGGGCGGTTCGATGGATCGACGGCGCTGTCGTATGGTGCCGCGAAGCGCAGGAGATATGTCGCCCTGCTGCGTGTCGTCAATGTCGGACGAACCGGCACGCTCGCGATGAGCGACCTGATCGCGAGCTGCACGGATCTGTCGTGATTGCCGGCGCCGGAAGCGTGGCTTAAACGCGCGCGGTGCGGGCGAAACTCATGCCCTGAGACTGTCCGGCACCTTCCCGCCGCTCTCGGCAAGCTTCGTCATGACTTGCCTGTGCAGCCACACATTCATTTCGCCGGAGCCATCGAGCGCGCCGGTGTAGCCCAGTTCCTGTGCCAATTGCTTGCGGGCGCCGAGCCCGCTGTCGAGCTTCAGCAGCTTCATCAAGTCAACGATCGATCGTCTCCAATCGAGGTCTTCCCGCTGTTCCGCGGCAAGCTTCTGAAGGATGCCTTCAACGTCCGCTCGCGAGATTGGTTTCGCGGGGGCCGAGCCGGCGGGTGCGGCCGCGGATTTGGTCGTTGGCGTGGACGAAGGCGGCGCCGCTGCCGCCCCGCCTGCGGGAGTCACGCCCGCAGCATGCTTCGATCCGAAAATGGCTGATACGATGTTGCCGAAGATGCTCATGTCGCCTCCTGTCTGTCGTTACGTCCTTCCACGTGCCGCGCGGCTTCGTGAAGCGGATCATGCGGGATCCCTGAGGTTTGTATGTTGTTGCTCATGTGAATCGGACATCGCCCATATCCGAGCAAGCCAACGTTGCTCGGATCGCTCCGGTTCCCATCACTGCAGACTTTAGTTCAGTCCCGAGCAATTTGAATGTCGTTGCGCTTGCCGACAGAGAAAGAATTGGTAAGACTCGATGACTCAATGCGTCTGGGGCTTCACAGAGTTGTGATCATGTGCCGGACACATGTCGGCGCAACATTGGCGGCGCTTACGCCAGAGCCGATCCGCTGAGGTCGCATTGGTCACGCCGGCCATTCCAAGGCAGTGGCGTGGATTTGAAGCGCGCGCGAAGCACCGGGCGCAACGGTTGGTCCGACGCCCCTGCGCGGGATGGAGGGAAGCGAGCGTGAGGAGAGTTGAAAATGCGTCTCGATCAATTGCCGCGTAGCGACAACGTCGAAGATCGGCGGGGCGAGGGCGGCGGCTTTCGCATCCCCGGGGGGCGAGGCGGGATGGGGGTCGGCACCATCGTCATACTCGGTCTCCTCGGCTGGTGGCTCGGCATAGATCCAAGCATTCTGATCGGCGGAGCGGACATTCTCACCGGCGGAGGCCGTTCGCAGCAGCAGCAGGACCCGCAAGAGACACGCGCGGGCGCCCCCTCGGACCAGATGGCGCAGTTCGTCTCCGCGGTGCTCGGCGGCACCGAAGTGCAGTGGCAGAAGATCTTTGCGCAGTCCGGCAAGACCTATGAGCCGCCGACTCTCGTCATGTTTTCCGGCGTAACACGGTCGGGCTGCGGGTTCGCACAATCCGCCATGGGGCCATTCTACTGCCCAAACGATCGCAAGGTTTATCTCGATACGTCCTTCTTTCAAGACCTGGAACGGCGGTTTCGCGCCTGCGACGCCGGCAGCAAGTCTTGCCAGTTCTCGGAAGCTTACGTGATTTCCCATGAGATCGGGCATCACGTGCAGAACCTGCTCGGTATCCTACCCAAGGTACAGCAATTGCAGCAGGGCATGGACAAGGCCGACAGCAATCAACTGCAGGTGCGGGTCGAGCTGCAGGCCGATTGCCTCGCGGGCGTGTGGGCCCATCACTCGCAGGAAAGTTGGTCATTCATCGAGCCGGGCGACGTGGAGGCTGCGATGCAGACTGCATCCGCGATTGGCGATGACCGCCTGCAGCGCCAGTCCCAGGGCTATGTCGTCCCCGACGCCTTTACCCATGGTTCCTCGCAACAGCGCACCCGGTGGTTCATGACCGGCCTGAGATCGGGCAAGCTCGAGAGCTGCGATACGTTCAACGCTGCAACGCTTTGAGACGGGGCGCCTGATGAGGGCCGGGCGTTCGCGGAGGGCGCGAGCGCCCGGATAATCCTATAGCCGCGCGCTTGCTATGCCTCCCGCTGGCATTTTTGCATGAAGCTTTTTTTTGCAGCGCCGACAAGCCGTCTGCCGTCCCTGCCTACTGCCTGCGTTTGACAGGTGTCGCGCTTGCATTTCTTCAAGAAGCTTGCTTTCGCGGCACCCGCAAGGGGCTTGCCCTCCCTGCTCACGGCTCTGCTCTCGCAGGTACCCTGCGCGGATGCAGAAGCGAAATTCAACGACAGCAGCAATGCCGTCAGAAGCACCAATTTCATGTCGCGCCTCCCTTCACCGCAAGAGAATCCGCACTTCGCGTCGTGGACCTCTGCCTAGATCTCGTTAATCCAATTATTTTCCGTCCATTTCGATCGGCTGCGCAAGTCTATTTGCCAGCGTGCTCGAATGAAGGGAGGGAGCAAGAATTCGACAAGCGAGGTCTTCTTACGGCAGGTTGGCCGACTTCCCAAGCTGATCAACGGTTTGATTGTTTGCGGCCGGAGGCTGCGATCATCGTGATTTGATGCGTAGTCCGCCTTGCCACACTCAAGGGCGTGCGCGATGCTGTGCCGAGGATCGGGGCAAGTCAGGAGAGTGATATGGGCTTGCTCGACGTTCTCAATAGCATTCAGGGCGGCGGCGCCTCGAGCGATCCGCGCGCTCAATCTGCGCAGGCCGGCATGTCGCCGATGGCCAAGGCGCTGCTGGCTCTACTCGCGGTCTACGCGGCGAGGAACTTGCGCCGGGCCGATGCGCCGTCGACCCAGCCGGCTCAGGCACCCCGGCCGGCCGGCGGCGGGACTAGCGCCGGTCCATCGACTGGAACGGGCGGACTGCCCGGTGGCGACCTGGGCGACCTGCTGCGCGGTGCATTGGGGGGACTTCTCGGCGGCGCTGGCGCCGGAACGGTACTCAATGGCGGGCTCGGAGGTCTGCTCAAGCAGCTGCAGGAGAGCGGGCAGGGCGAGGTTGCGAAGTCGTGGGTCGGGACCGGCCCCAACAAGCAAATCTCCGAAGGCGATCTTGCCGACGCCCTCGGCGCCAACACCCTCAACGAAGTGTCAAGACAAAGCGGGGTGGATCGCGGCGACTTGCTGTCCGGGCTGAGCCAATATCTGCCGCGGTTTGTCGATCAGCTCACGCCGGACGGCCGGGTGCCGTCGGAAGAGGAAGCGTCGCGGATGGTATAGCTCGCCTCCGCGCAAAGGTTGGCCAAGCAAATCGTCCTGAGGCAAGCCGCGCGAAGCAACGCGCAGCGGGGTGACTATCCCAAAGGGCTTCTTATTGTCCTCGCCGTCAGCGCCTGGCGAGCCTTGCCATCACCGGTGTTGGCATAAGGACTGCCGGACGGGGTGTCCTTCGGTGCGGGCCGCTGAGGTATAAGCACAGATTGGGGTCGCATCGGTTCATCTCTCGAGCAGAATGTGATCACACCTGGGCTTTCGCTGCCAAACCGTGTTCGATGAGGCAGCGGCGCGTCGGCACCGGAGGGAAGGATGCGAAACGTTCGCGGGACACGTCACAGCCTCCCCGATACGCGCACTCTTACCGTCATCGCGCAGGACCCGTCCGTAGCCTTCCGAGGCAAGATGCTGACCACGGAGCTGACGGTGCCCGCAGAAGAGCTTCTGCCCGGCCCTTGCGGGTATCGCATCAACGTCGTCGATTACGACTCCTCGACGAACACACTCTACAAGCCGATGGTTTATGGGCGGCCCTCGGATGGAAAGTATAGAGATCCATTCGGATTCAAAGCACGTGGTCCCAACTCTTCACGGGCGGGCAGGGTTCACGACCAAAAGCTTTTGCAAGATCCCCGATTTCACGCGCAAAATGTATATGCGATTGCGATGCGCACGCTGGCACAGTTTGAATTTGCGCTTGGACGCCGCTGCGCTTGGGGTTTCGATGGACATCAGATGTACCTTGTACCGCATGCGTTTGCTGACGCGAACGCGTTTTATTCCCGGGATGATCGTGCGATTTTTTTCGGATATTTCATGGGAGGCAGTGGCAAGCCGATCTTCACCTGCCTCTCCCATGACGTCGTCGCACATGAAACCACCCATGCGCTTCTTGATGGCCTGCGCAGACGATACATGGAGCCTTCCACGCCCGACCAGGCTGCGTTCCACGAAGGCTTCGCAGATGTCGTGGCGGTGCTCTCGGTGTTTTCGCTGCCTGACGTGGTAGATGCCGGGTTGGATCTGGCGTCGGGCGGACAAAGCAACCTGATCGCATCCAAATTGCTCGAGCGAGACGTCCTCAAACAGTCGGTGTTGTTCGGATTGGCCGAGCAGATGGGCAGAGAACTCTCCGTCGTTCGCGGGGACGCGCTCCGTCGCTCCGTCTCGTTACAGCCGGGCAAACCATACATGTCCATGCCGTTGTACCCGGAGTTTGCCGAGCCGCACCGAAGAGGCGAACTGCTGGTGGCGGCGGTCTTGAATGCCGCTCTCGACATCTGGCTGGCACGGCTCGCAAAGATCGGTCCGGTTGCGCCCGGCAAGAAGGACCGAAGCATCGTGCGGGATGAAGGCGCGCGCGTCGCTGGGCATCTCCTGACGATGGCGATTCGCGCCCTCGATTATTGTCCCCCGACCGATTTGACCTTCTCCGATTACTTGTCAGCGCTGCTGACCATCGACCGCGAAGTCGTTCCGGACGATGATAAATACGGCTATCGCAAATGGCTGCTCAAAAATTTCAATGATTACGGCATCCGGCAAGCCGGCGATACCGACGTCGACGGCACATGGAAGCGGTGCAACGAGGAGCTGATCTACAGCCGAAGCCACTACGATTCGATGCTGCACGAGCCGCAAGAGGTATTTCGCTTCATTTGGGAAAACCGGGACACGCTCAAGATCAACCCTGACAGCTACATCGAAGTCGAATCGGTTCGTCCCTCAGTCCGCGTCGGTCCCGATGGTTTCGTATTGCACGAAACCGTTGCTGAATACGTCCAAATTCTCACCCTCCAGGCGGACGAATTGAAGAAGCGGCTCGGCATCGTTCCGCCGAAAGGGATCGACCCCCAGCGCCGCATCAGGATCTTTGGCGGTGGCGCTCTCATCTTCGACGAGTACGGGCAGCTGAAATACCAGATCGCGAACCGCATCGAAAATGCCAAACACCAGCAGGCGCGGCTCGATTATTTGGGGGAATCGGGTTTCTTCGATGAGCCGCCTCCACCGAGGCCGCCCTCCGGCCCGCAGTCACAATTCGCCGAACTGCACCGTATGCGGCTGATGGGATAAGGAGGCTGCGATGGCGACGGCGCCCACCAGCGCGACGATCCGCACGTACCACGTCGGATTCGGCGACTGCTTTCTCCTGAGTTTTCAATACAGCCGGAAATCTGAGCGGCACCTGCTGATCGATTTTGGCTCGACCGGTCTTCCCAAAGGCGTGCCGAAGTCGCGCATGATGGATATCGCCAAAGACATCAAGCAGAGGACAGGGGGCAAACTTCATGCCGTGGTCGCAACGCACAGGCACCGTGATCACATCTCCGGATTTGCGACAGACAAATCCGGCCAAGCCACTGGCAACGTCATCAAGTCGCTCAAACCCCATCTAGTAGTGCAGCCTTGGACTGAAGATCCGAAGCTCGGGCCGGACGCTACGGGCCCGAGCGGAAGCAACGCAAACAACAAGAAATTCGGCGCAGGAACGAGCAAGCAGATTGCTGCGCTGTCGCTCATGCATGTAGTCGCCCACCAGTCGCGGGCAGCTCGTAACCTGCCGAAAGATTTGCGGCCGGAGATCGGATTTCTCGGCGAGACCAACATCGCCAATCCGAGCGCGGTCAGGAATCTCATGAAGATGGCGAAGAATGCTTACGTCTACTGCGGGAGCAAGTCAGGGCTGGAGACGGTACTCCCGGGAGTGAAGGTCGAGGTTCTTGGGCCGCCAACACTCAAGCAAACCGACTCGATCAGGAAAAAGCGCTCGCGCGATCCCGACGAATTCTGGCATTTTCAGGTCGGCGCCACGGCTTTGGCCGCTCGCGCGGAGAACGAGCGGGCGACCTTGTTCCCACGGTACGTGGAAAGCCGCGGCTACTCACAGCGCATCAACGCGCGCTGGCTGATCCACCATGCACGCACGGTACGCGGCGAGCAGCTGCTGGAAATCGTGCGCTCGCTCGACCAAGAAATGAATAACACGAGCGTCATTTTGCTGTTTCAGGTTGGGGAGAAGAAGCTTCTTTTCCCAGGGGATGCGCAGATCGAGAACTGGCAATACGCGCTCGCCCAGCAGCGGTATCAATCGCTTCTAGCCAGCGTCAACCTGTATAAGGTCGGCCATCACGGTAGTCTCAACGCGACACCGAAATCCTTGTGGAAGCTGTTCAAGACTAAGTCAGAAGAGAAGACGGCAGATCGCCTGCTGTCGTTGATGTCGACAATGGAAGGAAAGCACGGCACTGTGTCCAGCCAGACAGAGGTGCCTCGGGTCAAGCTGGTGCGCGAACTTGCGCGCGAGTCGGACCTGTTCACGACGCAACAGCTCAAGGGGAAGGATTTCTTTCACGACACTGTCGTGACCTTTTAGGTCGTAACGGCGAAGCCGGACGCGGTCATCGTTTGCCGGCGTTATCGAACCATGTCGTTGCCGCCGGCCGAAAGAACATGAGCCGCCGGTTGGCCTTTACGCTGTCGGGCTGGAAATAGCTGCCGGTCCAGGCGTCGCTCTCGTCGAGAAAGATCGCGGCGGCATCGTCTCCCTTGGCGGCCAACTCGTTGGCGATGTCCCGGAAATAGAAATGGCGGAAGACGCGATCGAATTCGGTCATGTAGATGTCGGCGACGCGGGTGTCGCCGCGGATGAGGAGCATGTTCTCGTCGTTCTGCAACAGCGACCCGGGTGAGAAGTTCGCGGAGCCGCTGCACACCAAGGGGTCGTCCGACAATGGATCGATCAGCAGGAACTTGGTGTGGACGAAGAATACGAAACCGTCATTCTTCGGACGGTAGAGTTCCTCCTTGAAGAACCATTTATCGAGCGCGAACTCCTGAATTGGTTTGCGCGCGATAGGTTTGCCGTCCTTCATGGTATAGAGCTCGCCCAGCGGAACGCCGTAGGAAAGGATCACGTGGGTCAAATCCTCCGTCAGCTTGGTCTTTGCCGCGGCCGCCGCCGGCTTCTCCATCAATACGAAGCGCATCTGGTCGCGCCGTTTCGCAATCGGCTCGAGCAATTCCGCGGTCACCCCGAAGGCCGCGGTGAACCACACCGAGTTCGCACAGTCGAGCATCCGCCGGCCATACCATCCGAGCAACTGCGCCGTATCGCGCGGCGAGAACAGCCGGGCGATTGATCGCTCTGAAATGACTTCCGCGGGATTGGGCGTGAGCCCCATTGCTCCGGCCCTTGCGGCCGCGAGTTCCGGGTCGGTCTTCACCAAGCCCCAGTATTGCAAATACTGCTTAGCCGTTGTCGGGTCGGCGACACGATGGCCGACGTTGGTCTGGCCGAGAAATCCGGAGGCGGTGAAATTGGTCGAGCCGGTCCACACTTCGACCGGGTCGCGCCCACCCGTGAGGCGGACGATGAACTTGTTGTGCGGGATCTTCGTCTGCGAACGGTGAAAGGTGGTCTTCTGGTCGTTGATGGGAAGACCGGCCGCCTGCATGGCGGTTTCATTGGGCCGGCCTGGTTCGCCGCTCGTGTCGTGATAGACGATCTGGACGTCGACGCCACGGTCGATGGCTCGCTTGAGCTCATCAAGGATGGGCGCGTACGTGAATTCGTAGGCGGTAACACGAAGAGCGTCGCCGGCTGGCGTCTCCTTGATGTAATTGAGGCAGGCTTCGAGGAGGCCGCGGGAGAGCCAAATCACCTCCGGGTCCGTCGGGTCGTCGATGTTCTTGGGCGCGGCATTGCCGAACTCCTCGGCGAACTTTTGGCTCGCGATGGCGCCGCGGTTGAACCATACGCCGTGGGTTGCGCCCTGTTCCCATTCTTTCTCGGTCGCAATCTCGAACTTGAGTTCGTCCTGCGGATCGCTGGTGAGGGCGCCGGGCTTGCCGTACATCGGCACGATGCGAAATCGATAAGCCGTGCCCGGCGTCGCGGTGTAGTCGCCCCAGAGGAAGCTTTGGATCGGAAAATCCTTGGTATAGAAGGCCTGTGACTTGCGCGGATCGTTCGGATCGACCACGCTCTTCGGATCGGGCACGACCGACTTGAATACCTTTTGCGAGCGTAGCCATTTCGGCCCCTTGCCGCCCGGACCAATCATCTCGCGCTCGAACGCGAATCCCATGAGCCCCTTGCGGCGCTCTTCGCTGCAGTTGAGCGCGACCAATACGGTGTGAGTGCCGCTGTAGGATTTCGCCTCGAAACCTCGCGCCGGGACCGCCGTCACGCGCATTCGTGGACCTCCGCGAACTTTGGCTTAGCTCAGTATTAGCTCGAGCTCCTGCAATCCAGGTTTGACCTCGATCATGCGGGCAGTTTCTAGATCTTTACCGCCCCGTTTCCCGTGTGCAGAGATTTTTCTCAGCCCGGGCACGACCCGGTCGATCGCGATCGCCTTGCCGCTACTGCGAGCCACTTCGACGCCGTCGATCGAGATGAGGACTTGGTCGTCGAAATCGCCCGAGACCGCGAGATTGAGAGCGCCTGGCTTGCCCGCTTCCCCTGCGGCCTTGGCGGCCTCCCTCGCGTCGGCTGCGGCCTTTTCGGCGGTCGCCCGTGCGTCTGTCGCGGCCTGCTCGGCGGCTTTGACTGCCTCCTGAACTTGCGTCGTAACGTCTTCGCTCCCTTTCTTTGCCGCCGCCTCCAGCTCGGAGAGCGAGGCGAGAGACTCGGTCCGCCAGTCCGTGAGCTCGCCGGTTGCGACTTTGTCCAGATCGTTGCAGAACGCCTGGGCAAGCGTGAGGATGCGCTCGCGTGCAACAGCTTCTCCGGCCTTCGGGTTTGCAGCGCTTTTGAGCACAATCAGCTCTTTGAGAAACTCGAATTGAACTTGGGTCCAGAGGTCTCGAATAGCCAAGATGATCCCGAGGTGACGGAAGTAGGCCGTCGTTTTGTCGGTCCCCCTCTCATAAAAACTGATCGCCCCCATGACCGCGTAGATCGCCAGAACAGCGAGCAGGACGCCTTTATCGAATCCAGCCAAGCTCCACTTTTGCAGGAATGTTTCCGGCGCAAACCGAAACGCGGCTGCGAGGCCGGTCAACAGGAACGCGATCGATCCAAGCAGGGCCAGGACCCATCGAGAGCCGTTTGCCCATTTGGTGTTTTTCTTACGCAGACGCTCGTAATAGACAAACCGCTCCTCTTTCAGCCGTCCGAGCTTATGGAGGAGTGCGTCGACGAATTTGGGGAAGTCCAGTTCGGCGGTGGCTTGAGGCTCAAGCTCGATCGCGCGGAAGGTATTTCCCGCCACATCGCCCGGCATCGAGGCCCCCTTAAGGATAGCCCTTCACCTTTGCCTTCGCTTACTTTGACATACTGGCCGGCAAATTCAATGCGCAGCCGAGGCTTGCATGCGCCGGACGGCCAGCGGCAGTAGCCTAGCTGCCCTCGTTGCGTTAAAGCCGGTTCTGCTCCGATCGGGCCTCGACGCCGATGCCCGCGCACAGCGCGGCGGCTGCCGCCCCCCACCCCCATCCTTATGCGGGACCCGCGCTCTCTTATGACTTTCCTTTGCTGCGGCCGCTTTCCTCGTCGCGATTTTTATGACGAGTTGTCTGCGGGCCGCAATTCTTCGAGCAAACGGCGGGTCCGGGACCTTTATATTGTTCTTATACAAAAGCCCTGGAGTTCCCCCCGAATTCATATGCGCGCAGCAACACATCGCGCATATGGGATCAAACGATTCGGCGCGGCTTGGTGACGATATCTTAACCCATCGGCCGCAAAACACGCGGAAGACCGGAGAGGCCCCCAAGAACAATAAAAAGGAGAACTGAAATGACCATTCGACCCCTCGTCTCGCACCTTGCCGACAGCCGATTTGTCGAGCGCACGAGTACCCTGCTTCTGCTGGGGACTCTCTGGAGTTTGCTTGCGGTCTGCGTAGGCGCTGCGTTGTCCTACGACATCCTCTATTGGTTTGGAGTCGTCTGACCAGCCGCCTCGCTCGTGCGGCCACCTGCTTCGTATTTCGGCAGCAGCACCCTTTATATCGCACTTATGCGGCCGGGCCGGCCCCCTGCCGAATATCGCAAACTGCCTACTGTATGGCGACCTCGCGCCGGCGGCCGCGGCCGGGGACCATACGTCGACCGCCACGTGGGGTTATGGGCACGCGATCAGGACTCCCGCACATAATGAGGAAATCCCATGCCGACCTACAGCGTCATTTCCGTCGAAGGCTGCCTGGATGCCGCCAAGCGGGCCAAGATAGCCTCCGAGATCGCGCGCATCCACAGCAAGACAACGGGCGCTCCGACCTACTTTGCCCAGGTCATTTTCACCGCGATCGCGCCCGATTGCTATTTCGTCGGCGGCAGTCGGCTGAAAGGGCATCAGGTCTTCGTCAAGGCCAGATCCGCGCGGGCCGCTCTGCCGAGAGTAAGGACCAACTCATCGCGCAGATAACCGCGGCGGTTGCAGAAGCGTCGAATCTCGGGAAGAGGAACGTCTGGGTCTACATCACCGATCTCGTGCCGCGGCAGATGGTCGAGTTCGGTCATGTCCTCCCGGAGGCAGGCGACGAGGCGCGGTGGGCGGCTGCGCTACCCGACGCCGACAGTGCCCACATGCAGAGCTTCGCTCTTCAGCCTTAGCCCCTTTTTCGGCGTATCCGGGCACGATTCGGGGAAGCCTGGTCCGGGTTTGCCCTACGAATGCCACCGACCACAGGCATTCAGATGGGAAAGGGCTCCACGTCGGGGGGAATGGCAATGATGCGCGTCACGGTAGTCCGTGCGCTTGTGCTGGCGGCGGTTTTTGCCGCGGCGTTGCCCCCGGTCACGTGCCTTGCCGAAGACAGCAATCCGTTGCCGGCCCGGGCGACGAAGGAGTTGTCGCCCGAACTGCTCTCGCTGCTTCGACAAAAGAAGATGCCAAAACATTCGCCGATCCTGCTGCGCATCTTCAAGGAAGAGGCGGAGCTTGAAGTGTGGAAGCAGGACACCACCGGCCGTTTCCAGATGCTCAAGACTTATCCGATCTGCCGCTGGTCGGGCGATCTTGGGCCGAAGTTGCATGAGGGCGACCGTCAGGCTCCAGAGGGCTTCTACACAGTTACCCCCGCGCTGATGAATCCCAATTCTAATTACTATCTTGCGATCAACACCGGTTTCCCCAACAGCTTCGACAAAGCGAACAACCGCGCCGGCAGTCTTCTCATGATCCATGGCGACTGCTCGTCGAGCGGTTGCTATGCCATGACGGACGAACAGATCAGCGAGATCTATGCGCTGGCGCGCGACTCGCTCCTCGGCCGGCCGTCATTCCAAGTCCAGGCCTACCCATTCCGCTTGACGCCCGCCAATCTGGCGCGGCATCGAACCAATCCGGACTTTGCCTTTTGGAGGATGCTCAAGATCGGCAACGATCATTTCGAGGCGACGCATCTCGAACCCAAGGTGGATGTGTGTGATCGCCTCTATGTATTCGACGCGCAAGCGCCCCCCAATTCGCCAAGTCCTCTTGTGTTCAATCCCACCGGTAAATGCCCCGCCTTTGTCGTCAATCCGAAAATCGCGCGGCTGGCGGCGGAGAAACAACGCACCGATGAGCTCGAATACGCGCAGTTGCTTGAAGACGACGTGCCAGTTGCCCCGATGTACAGCGGTCTGGACGGCGGAATGAATAAGATTTTCCTCACGCGGTATCCGGGCAGAGTGACGCTTGCGAAAGTGCTGCCGTATGCATCTTACCTGCCGCACCTGCCGCCGATCGCCTGGATCGACGACGATGGTTCGTTGACGAGTAAATTCTTCGGCATTTGTTTTGATCGATACGTTTGTTCCGTGTCAGAAGCCGACTACGCGCAATCGGACTAGGGCCGCTTTAGCCCTCGAATAAATTGTTTGGCACCTTGTTCTGATCGACACGGGTGTTGCGGGTAGGCACGGGCGTGCCGATTGCCCGCGCTCCGTTCTGCCGTGCAATCCCGCCAATGAACCGCTCCGCCCACGACGCCGTGGCGCGTGGTAAGGTCGCGGCTCCTAGGGGACACTTGGGACATGACCAGAGTCTTGATCAAAGACGGCTACGTCATAACCGTCGATCATCGCCGAAGCGTGCATCCGGGCGGCTTTGTTCTGATCAACGGAAGCAAGATCGAACGCGTCGGCGGCTCGGCAGAAGTCCCGACGGACGCCGTCGAGCGCACCATCGACGCACGCGGGATGGCCGTCATTCCCGGCCTCATCAACGCGCACCAGCATTTCTATTACCATCTGTTCAAGGGTATGGGCCACGGGCTTTTGCTGGAAGATTGGTTTCCCAAGCTCGTATTCCCGGTGCTGCCGCACCTCACTGGCGACGACATGGAGCTCACCTCCTATCTCGCCGCGATCGACATGCTCAGCACCGGGACGACCTGCTGCCTCAACCATTTGCGTACCACCACGAGCGAGGCGTTGCTGCGGCGAATTGCCGAGCCGACCGCCGAGATCGGGCTTCGGCAAGTCATTGGAAAGGAGGTACAGTGCCGGCTGCCGGGCAATCCCCACCATCCGCGCAACATCGCCGAAGAGATCGCCTATATCGAGGAGCTCATCCCTCGCTGGAATAGCCGCCATGAAGGTCTCACGCGAATGTGCCTCGTGGCCGAATGCACCTCGGTGTTTGTCGAGCAGAAACTCACGTCGGCAGAGCTCTTGACGGAGAGCAAAAGGCTTGCCGATCGGCATGGCCTCAAGCTTGCCGCGCACATCTCCGGAGGGACGCTATCTTTCGACAAGAGCTACCTGCAAATCCTGCGCAAGACCGGACAGACCGACGCGCAGATGCTGATGCAAATGGGCCTTCTCGATTCGTCCTGGATTCTGGTGCACGGCATCAACTGCACGCCGACCGACCTTCAGCTGATCGCCGACAGCGGCGCTAGTCTCGTTTACTGTCCGACCAGCGAGGCGGTCCGGGGTGGCGGGATCGGGCCCGCTGCGACCGCGATGGCGGCTGGCGTCAATGTCGCGCTCGGTTCTGACGGCCCTATGGTGGATGACTCGGTCGACATGATCGAACAGATGAAGGCTTGCTCGTTCCTGCAGGGAGTGAAACATCTCGATCCAACCATCATGCCGCCCGAGCGCTGTATTGAAATGGCGACTATCAACGCGGCAAAGGCGCTGGGACTGGATGGCGAGATCGGCTCGCTCGAGCCGGGCAAACT
The DNA here is from genome assembly GCA_035693615.1 of Xanthobacteraceae bacterium. Lineage (GTDB taxonomy): Bacteria > Pseudomonadota > Alphaproteobacteria > Rhizobiales > Xanthobacteraceae > VAZQ01. Next base: position 44,601 of record DASSGH010000018.1, on the reverse strand, counting down.
CGCCGACATCGCTCTATTCGATCTCGAGACGCCGCACTCCAGCCCGGGGATCAACCCGATCGCCAGCCTTGTCTTTTCCGCGCGTGGGCCCGACGCGCATACCGTGTTCGTGAATGGTCACGAGGTGGTTCGGAATCACAAACTCGCCCGATTCAACGATGTGCGGCGATTGTTCGCCGACGCGCGGGCCAGGGCACAAGAGATCGTGACAAAGGCGGGGCTGTCCGACCGTGCGAAATCTGCTTGGCTTAAACCGGCTGCTTCGGCGACCGAAAGGACGATGACATGAAAAAGGTATCCCGCAGAAGGTTGCTCACCACGTCCGGCGCGGCGGGACTGGCCGCGCTCGCCGGCGCCCGTAGCGTGAGGGCTCAAGCGCAGGACACGCTGAATATCGGGCTGTCCCCCTTCATCAATCAGGCAACCATCTTCCTGGCCAACGATCTCGGCTACTTTTCCAAGATGGGCCTGGACATCCGAATGAAGGTCTTCATGGACGGCGCCTTGGTGGTCGCGCCGATGCTGTCAGGCGAAGTCGAAGTGGGCGTAATGACGCCGAACGCCGGGTTCTTCAATTCGCTCTACCGAGGCGGGCCGTTCCGTGCATTCCTGTGCAACGGCCAGGGCCGCCGCGGCCGTGCGGTAACGACCGTCATCGTTCGCAGCGATCACTACGATGCCGGCGTCAAGACTCTGCCCGACCTTGCGCAGATGCGGGGCAAGATCGCTGCCGTAGGGGCGGCAGGCAGCATCAATCAGTATGGGCTCGCTTCCGCGCTCAAGCTGGCCGGTCTCGACCCGGTGAATGACGTGCAATGGCAAACCTCAGTGCCTCAGCCCGACATCGTCAAGCAGTTCGGCCAGAAGCAGGTCGATGTCGCCGATATCACCTACCACCTCGCCTATCTCGGCCAAAATCAGGGGTTTTGCCGGATCTTGTTTTCGCGCGACGAGATCCTTCCCGATTCGCAGGTCGCGATGCATACGGTTCGCGATGATATGCTGGAGCGGCGGCGGGATATGGTTGTCCGTTACGCCATGGCCTGCATTCAGGCGGGGCGCCTCTTCAATCAGGTCGCCGGCGCTCCTGACAAGCATGCGGAGACGCTCAAGCTGATCGTCAAATCCATAGTGCCTCGCGACGAGGCTCTTCTCAAAGCAGTCGCTCCGCACTGGGAGTGGATCGCAGAGGACGGAACCCCGAATATTGCCTCGATCATGGGGCAGCAGGATTTTTGGGCGGATACCTTCAAGATGGTCGAACGTAAAGTGCCGCAGGACCGCGTGGTGGATATGACCATCGCAAAAGAGGCCGTACAACGGCTCGCGGCCGAAAAGCCGTTCGGGTAAATTTAGGTGCGCGCGAATTCTTGCGGGCTTGCACAAGACAGCACCATGTGAGCGGTCGGCTAAAGGCAGCGCATGGCGGCCTGCCGCGATTGACCCGCAAACCGATAGAGGAGGGACCATCATGCCACTCATGAGGACATCCGCACGTGCGGCGCTGGCTTGCGTCGTGAGCACGTGGATATTCGCCGCACCCGTGCGCGCGATGGATACCGTCACGATCGGCACGGTGGGCTCGCCGTCGGCCAATCTGTGGCCGGTCTTCATCGGCATCGATAAAGGTTTCTTTGCCGCCGAGAATATCAAGCCGGATCTGGTCTATGTCCCGGCAAGCGCCGCCGTGATCCAGCAACTCGCGGCCGGCTCGCTCGACGTGACGATGTCCACCGGGCTGGTGGATCCGATCCGCGCGGTCGAACAGGGCGCGGCGCTCGCGCTCGCCCGCTTCGAGATCCAGGCGCCGCCCTATCTCATTATGGCCAAGCCGAACATCAAGAGCCTCAAGGAGCTCAAGGGCAAGGTGATCTCAGTCGGCGGCGCCAAGGACATCACCCGGACCTATGCCGAACGCATGCTGGCGCCGAATGGCCTCAAGCCCGGCGATTACGATTTTGTTTATGCCGGTGCGACCACCGCGCGCGCGCAAGCGCTGCTGAGCGGCGCCGTAGATGCGGCGATCGTCTTGCCGCCGTCCAATTTCCAGCTTCAGGCCGCCGGCTATAACGACCTCGGGCTGACGGTCGAATATGCGCCGGAGCTGCCGTTCTCAGGCACGGCGGTGAGCAAGGCATGGGCCAGCCGAAACCAGGATGTGTTGCGGCGCGTGCTGGCCGTCCAGGCGAAGAGCATCGAGTACTTTTACGACGAGCGCAATCGCGCCGATCTCATTCGAATTCTCGTCGCCGTCAGCAGCCAGAAACCCGAAGATGTCGAGAAGTCCTACGACTTCTTTCGCAAGAATAATTTCTTCGACCGCACCGGCAAGATCTCCCGTCGCCAAATCAACGCCTTGCTCGACGCGTTGGTAGGGCTGGGCGACCTGCCGGCGCGCGGCAACATCGAGCGCTTCCTTCTCCCCGGCGTCGCGCAGCTGTCGGATTGATCCGGGCGCTTCTCTGACCCGCAGCCGGAGGCGCTCCCATGCGTAAGGTCGTCGCAGCGCCGCTTCCGGGGCTCGACCTGCGGCAGCACTATGGCCACCACCAGTCGCCGGCAATCCGCGCGGGCGGGCTCATCTTCTGCTCCGGCATGCTGCCGATTGACCCGCAAACGGGCGAGCGGCTCCACGGAACGCTCACCAGCGAGGCTCATGTCATTTTCGCCAATCTGAAATTGCTGCTGGAATCGGCAGGCTCCTCACTTGACCGACTCGTGCAAGTGCATGCCCTGATCTACGACAGCATCGAGTACGACGTGCTCAATCGCGTGTATCGGCAATACGTGGCGAGCGGGCCGCCGGCGCGCACCGTGTGGACGGCACAAATCGAGGCGGGCTTCAAGGTTGAGCTCGACGTCATCGCGGCTGCCTGAGCGCATTTAAGGACGCTCCGATGTCTTCCAGACGCGAAGTCATTGTTGCCTCGCTGTTTGCACGCGACCGCGCGAGCACCTTCGGCCCGGCCGTATCGACGCTGGTCAGGGGCGGCGACTTTCTCTTCGTGTCCGGCCTCGCGGCGGTCGACCCGGACTCTGGGGAGCGGGTGCGCGGGACGACCGCGAGCGAAACGCGACAGATCCTAGTCAACCTCAAGCAGTTGCTGGAGGTAGCCGGCTCCTCGCTCGACAAAGTCGTAAAGGTGAATGTGCTGCTGCATAGCATGCTGGAAGCGCCGAACATGAACGACGTCTATGCTCGTTTCTTTCGCGAGCCGCCGCCCGCCCGCACGGTCTGTGGCGCGCGCCTTCCCGACGATGCGAAAGTGATCATCGAATGCACGGCCTTGGTGTGATCCAATGACCGCGAAGCTGCCGCGTTCGGCGATCGAACCGAAGAATCCGCGTCTCAACGTCTCGCGCAGTGCCAATCTGCCGCACGTTCCCGGTATCCGCGTCGGCCCATACATATTCCTGTCGGGGATGGGGCCGATCGATCCCGAGACCGGTGAGCGCAACCATGGCCCGATTGCGGAGCAGATCCGAATAACGCTTGCCAATATGCGACACATGCTGGAATCCGCCGGCTCGTCGCTCGAGCGCGTCGTGCGCGTGCACGTGGTGCTCGCCGACCTTGCGGACATGCCGGAAATGGAGCGGGTGTACCGCGAATTCTTTCCAATCGAGCCGCCCGCGCGCACGGCCTGGTCGATGCAACTCAGGTTCGGCAACGGTTGCGAGATCGAATGCGTGGCGTTGGCGACCTGATCTCCGCATAACATTGGCGTAAACATTGCCTATTCCGCGACGGCATGCGTGCAACTGTCATGCGGCGGCCAAAATTGTCGGGTTCAAGCTGCCCTGTCGCGATGGAGGATGGTTCCATGTCGTTCATTCCAAACTCAGTCTCCGCGCCGCGGGCGTCTTGGGCCGTGGCGTCCTCGATGCTTCTGGCCGCCGCTCTGTTTCATCCTGGCGCCACGTCCGCGCAGGAGATAAAGCAGATCAAGCTCACCGAGAAGCATGTTCAAGGCTTTGTGGGCGCCGCCAAGGACATGGCGCGGCTCTACGCCGGGACGAACCCTGATCAACCGAACCCGAAGGTCGAGGCGCAGGCCGCGGCTGTTGCCAAGAAGAACGGCTTTGCCAGCCTCGACGAATACGACAACGCGTCCATGAATATCTCGATGATCATGGCGGGCATCGACCCGCAGACCAAGAAGTTCTCGGAGCCGCCGGAACAACTCAGGAAGCAGATTGCCGCGCTCAAGGCCGACAAATCCGTTCCCGAGGCCGAAAAGAAAGAGGACCTGGCGCAGCTCGATGCGGCGCTCAAAAATGCAAAGCCCGTTCAGTTCAAGGAAAACATTGCGCTGGTGCTCAAGCACTACGACCAGCTTGCGCCGCTCATGGAAGAGCAGGGTTCGGGCCCGCGTCCCGCGGATTAGACCGGGCCTGAACTAGTTCAAGCTTGATGCGTGTCCGGGTCGGGCAGTCCCCGCCGACTTCGTCGGCGGGGATTGCTGAAGCCTGTGAACCGCGAGAACCTTTACGGAAACGGCAACCCGCGCCGATTTAGAAAAATCGCGTACAGCGTTTGCGACCCAGCGATAAAGAGCCGGTTGCGATGCAATCCTCCGAACTTGAGGTTGGCAACTCGGTGCGGCACCAAAACCTTTCCAAGCAAGTCGCCCTCGGGCGATAGGCAGTGCACGCCATCGGCCGCGCTGGACCAGATATTGCCGTCCTCGTCGACGGTCATGCCGTCGCAATAACCTGGTTCGATTTTGGCAAATAGACCACCGCCGGAGAGTGCTCCTCCGTCGCCGACGGCAAAAACGCGGATAAACTGCTTCGGATCGTCCTCGGCCTGATTGCCCGTCTCGGCGACATAGAGCATCGTTTCGTCAGGCGAGAACGCCAATCCGTTCGGACCGTCGAAGTCCGAGGCTGCAATCCTGATGTCGCCGGTCGAAGGATCGAAACGATAAAGCGCCGGCGGCTGTTCCGATTGTTGTCGACCGCCCTCATAATCCGTCGAAATTCCGTAAACTGGATCGCTGAACCAAATCGTTCCGTCCGATTTGACCGCAACATCGTTTGGTGAATTCAGCCGGCGGCCCGCATGCGAATCGACAAGGGTCGTGATCGCCCCGTCATACTCGGTGCGAAAGATGCAGCGTTTTTCATGCGAGCAGGAGATGAGGCGGCCGTTCCGGTCGCGTGTCTGGCCGTTCGTGTAATTGGATGGCTCGCGATAAATCGAAACGCCTTCGGCTTCGGACCACCGCATAATGCGATTGCGCGGTAGGTCTTCGAACAGGAGGCAATTCCAATCTCCCATCCACACGAGACCTTCTACCCAGCGGAAGCCTGTGGCTAGCTCCTCGAGTGGCGCGTTATCAAGGACGTAACGAGCAAACCGCCGATCGATAATTTCAAAGCCGTCCACGGCAGCTACTCAAACCGACAAAGGGAGGTATGAGTCCGACGCGTGTCGAATTGGACGATCATCAGCACGGCGGGCTCATTGCCAATTGTCCCAGAACGATGACCGATTCGACCGTCATGCGGGATGCACCCCTGATCTTCTCCGAATGAAATATGGCCGGGTCCCATTTCAACGCGTTCGCCGTCCATGGACTCCACCCACCAACGCCCCGACAGCGGAATGATCCACTGTGGCGCCGGGTTTTCGTGCCAAGTTCCAACCCAGCCCACAGGCTGCACCGTCACCATCGTTGTCATGCGGTCGTGATACCTTTCTCCCTGCCATTGCGGATCGGCAGGTGGTTGCATCGACTTCAACTCGAACCGCGTCATTAGGCAACGCCGCTGCCGGCTAATGCCGTTCTCATCAGTGTAGAGATGCCAATACGGGACGCTTGGCTTTTGCTGATCGGTCAAGGTCGGAACCCCGTGAGTGCCGGTTAACGGTGCGGGTTAACCGCCGAGCGACATTATAACCTTTGACGCGCAAGCCAGCGAAGATCAAAATCTTGTCGCCGCCGTCACGGCCGCCGCTCTCCGAGCGCGCTAAGCGTGCAATAGGCGTCACGCATGAATTACTGGGGCGCAATGGTGCTGTTGACGCTCGCAGCGACGGCCTCGCCGGTCACCGATCTGGCGACGATTCTGTTCTGCGGCACGACCGATGAACCGACGCCGATCTGTTGCCAAGCGGCGCGCGAGGCCCGCAAGCAAACAGACAAGCAGGGCCGCGCTATCATCGATAAGTACGTCGCCAAGAATTGCGGTAAAGAAAAAGGCCGCAGCCAGTAGGACGACGGATGTCTCCGCTCGCGTGACGCGCATGCATGGCCTTGTCGCATCCGGTCTCGTCTCGCTCACGTTTCTTCTTGCTACGCTCATGTTGGAGCTGCCGAGCCAACGCCTCGGGCAAGCGAGCGCAGGTGAAGCCGATCAAGTCCCTCCGGTTGAAGGAACGCCATCACCCTCCGCGACGCCATCAAACCGTGCGGCCTCTGTCGCGAGCATCTGCGATGCGCTCGCGGCGGCGGCGGCAGAAAATGATCTGCCGGTCGATTTCTTCGCTCGGCTGATCTGGCAGGAGAGTCGCTTCGACCCGACGGCGGTAAGCCGCGCCGGCGCGCAAGGCGTGGCGCAGTTCATGCCGGCGACCGCGAACGCCCGCGGCCTTGCCGATCCCTTCGACCCAATCGAAGCAATCGCCCATTCCGCAAAGCTCTTGCGCGATCTGCGGCGCGATCTCGGAAACCTCGGTCTTGCGGCAGCCGCCTACAATGCGGGACCTCGGCGCGTTCGCGACTGGCTGGCCGGCCGACGCGGCCTACCGCGGGAGACCGACGCGTATGTGAGAATTGTGACGGGGCAATCCCCCGAGCAATGGGCTCGGGCCGGCCCTGCCGAGATGCACGTCGCGCACCCCGTGCCTTGTCCGCAAATCGCCGGCCTTGTCGCCCGCTCGCCGGCTCCCGTCATGAAGCCGCTCGATCCCTGGGGCGTGCAATTGGTCGGAAGCTCGTCGGATGCGACGGCGCTCGCGGCGTATCGTCAACTTCAGGAGAAGTACGCGCGCATCCTCGCCGAGCGAGAGCCGCGCGTCTTGCACCATGGACTCGCGCGCGGCAGCATGGGGTGGGCGCGGGTCCACGTCGGGACCGAGAGCCGTGCCAGCGCCGACAAATTGTGTGCCGAGCTGCGCGCCGCAGGCGCGAGCTGCACGGTGCAGCGCAATTGAACGCTATCGTTGCCGGTCCGACGCTCGGGCCGCCAACGGCCGCCTTGCCGCCGCGCCACCGAGCAGCGGATGACGTCGTGTGATCAGATCGCTTGGTCGCCGAGTAGCCGCAACGACTTGGGCACTCGAGGCCGAGCGCCCAATGTCATCTTACGACCTGCTCATGTGCATGCGCGGATGTGCCGGTCGGCGCGCGAAGCGGGACGCCGTTTTGAAAACGAACCAGAACGCGGCTGCCGCGGCGAGGGCGGTGCCCAAGATCAATAACAGATAGCTGAGCCAGGACGACTCGGCCGATCCGCTAGCAGCAGCGGCGCGATCGAGATCGTTGACTTCGTCCTTATCGACCACTTGCACCGCATTTGTCACCGCATCTGTTGCGGCAGCGGTCACTGCATTCGTCTGGGCGGCTTCCGTGGCGTCTGCGTTCGCCGCCGCTGGCGCGCCGGCGCTGGTGGTTGCGAGAGCCGGCCAAGCCGTCCCCGCGGCCGCCACCGCGCTTTGATCCGTCCGGGGCGGCTCCATGGCGGGAGCGGCGTCAGCCCCTTTCTGCGAGATTGGCTCGGCCGCCTGCTCCTGGACGGCAGGTTTGCTCGGCTTGGCGCGGGCCGCGGCACGTGGCGCCTCTTGTTCGCGCTTTGCTTGCGGCTTCGCATTTGCGCGCGCGGGGTGGCTCACCTTCCTTTGCGGTTGCGCCGCGGCCGCGGGCGCGGCCTGAGCCGGCGCTTCGACGGTCTCTTGTGGCACCCTTATGGGGCAGGGATACCGGTCGTCATCGCATGCCTGTGCGCCCGTCACTGGCAGCGCCGCGAACACCCCAGCCCCGGTTATCACGATTGCCAAAGCGCGTAGCGTGAGCATTACACCCTCCCGTCCCCCTAGAGGTGGATGCATATAAGGCCGCGCCACAATGGCGCCGCATTGGCGCAAATGGGGCATTGTTCGCGCAATCCGGGGGCGGAAATGGTCACGGTTCGAGGATATCGGCGTCCTCCGGCCTTCGGACGTATTTCCGGCCCGCCAACGATCCAAACGTTTGGTGCAACTGGCTTTAGAACGTTCAAAGGCGCGCGCGGCGCAGATCCAACTCCACAGTCACGAGGTCCCAACCGGCCTTTATCGCCGCCGCAGGATGCCGCCGAGCGCGCCGCGGACAATTGCTCGGCCGACCGAGCCGCCCATCGAGCCGGCGATGGATTTGCCGACGTCGGCCGCGATTTGTCCCGCCATGCGGTTGGTGACCGAGCGCGTGACCTCGCGCGTGACCAGTTGCCCTGTGCTCAAACGCTCGCCGCGCCTGCGCGTCGTCCCGAAGACCGCACCCAGGACTCCCCCGATCTTGCCGAGCCACCCTCCTGATTGCGCTTCGTCAGCGGCGGCGGTCGCCTCCACGCGTTTTTTCAATATCTCGTAGGCCGATTCCGAATCGACCGCGGTATCGTATTTGCCTTTAACCGGGCTTTGCGCGATGACCGTGCGGCGCTCCTCCGCGCTCACGAGTCCCAGACGTGCGGAAGGCGGACGGATCATGGTGCGCTCGACCACGGAGGGAACGCCGTTGCCCTCGAGGAACGACACCAGCGCCTCGCCCTTGCCGAGTTCGGTGATGACCTGCGCCGTATCAAGCGTCTTGTTGGGTCGAAACGTTTCAGCAGCGGCCTTCACCGCGCGCTGATCGCGGGGAGTAAAGGCGCGCAATGCGTGCTGCACGCGATTGCCGAGCTGCGCGAGGACCGTGTCCGGCACGTCGAGCGGATTTTGCGTGGCGAAATAGACGCCGACCCCCTTGGAGCGGATCAAGCGCACGACCTGCTCGATCTTTTCCAAGAGCGGCTTGGGCGCATCGTTGAACAACAAATGCGACTCGTCGAAAAAGAAGACGAGCTTCGGTTTGTCCGGATCTCCGATCTCAGGAAGCTTCTCGAACAGCTCCGAGAGCATCCACAGCAGGAACATGGCGTAGAGCCGTGGATTGGCAATCAGCTTGTCAGCCGCGAGGATGTTCACATAGCCGCGCCCCTCGCGGTCGGTCCGCATGAAGTCGGCGATATCGAGCGCCGGCTCGCCGAAGAACGACGCGGCGCCCTGGTTTTCCAGCACCAGCAGCTGGCGCTGGATGGCTCCGACCGTCGCCGCGGACACGTTTCCGTATTGAATCTGCAATGCGGCGGCGTTTTCCGCCACGGATTGCAGGATGGCGCGGAGATCCTTGAGGTCGAGCACGGGCAGTCCCTGCTCGTCGGCGACGCGAAACGCGACGTTGAGGACGCCTTCCTGCGTGTCGTTGAGTTCCATGATGCGCGACAGCAGGATCGGTCCCATCTCCGAGATCGTGGCGCGAACCGGATGGCCCTCCTGTCCGAAGACGTCCCAGAACATCACGGGAAATTGGTCGGGCTGATACGCCAGCCCCATGTCGCTTGCGCGCTTGACGAACGCTTCCTTGGGCTCGCCCGGTGCGGCAATTCCCGACAAGTCACCCTTGATGTCGGCGGCGAAAACCGGCACGCCCGCGCGCGAGAAGCCTTCGGCCAGGATCTGCAACGTCACCGTCTTGCCGGTCCCGGTCGCGCCGGTGACCAGGCCATGGCGATTGCCAAACCTGAGATCGAGCACTTCGTACTTGTGGCTCTTGCCGACGACGATCGTGTGGTCGGCGAGCGTCGCGGGAACCGCGCCCTTTTCGTCCGCGGTCGCGGCAGGGGCGCCCTTATTCTTTCGCTGGGCCGAAGGTTTCCGAGCCATGCTGCCTCCGAAGTCTTGCCGTTCGTGCCGGAGAATTGGCCCTATTCTATAGCGCCACGCCTATCCGCGCACGCTGGCGGCGCGCACACTTCGGCCTCGTCCCCTCGTGGGCAAGCTCGAGGCTCAAATCTGATCGACGACGAGGTCTTGCCCGGACGTCCGGGTGCAAGCGGTGTCCTGGTCCGTTATGGGCCGGCTTGGGCGGATGGCGCATCGACGACGACGCGGTCGAAATCGATATTCATGCTTCCAGTGACGACAGGCTGGCGTGTCAGCATTTCTGAAGGCGGGTACCACGGCTGCTTCTCGACGACGCCGTTCTGAACCGCTTGTGCAACCAATTTTCCAATTTCCTCACCCTCCAGAGGAATCAGCGCTTTATCGCCGTCGTATCGATAGAGCTGAGGGCAATAATAGAGGGCATGGATCCGCGGATCGTACCCGTCGAGCACGAGGAAGTGTTCGGGTCTGAGAAAAATATTGTACTTCCTGACGATCTTCTTTTCCTTCGTGGCCAGGGCGACCCGAAGCTTTTCAGCCGATGGGCCGACGATGGTTCCGGCCTCGAGAAGAATGATCCAGTCCTTTTTTGCTATGTTGTCGGGATGGACCGGGATGTAGTGGAGTGGCACCTTTCTTCGGAACAGACCCATTGTCCTAATTCTCTTTAAATTGCCGGTTGGACAGTCCCGTAAAGGTATACAGGAGCTTGCGCCGGTACAACCCGCCCCCGGGGTGCATCGGGGCTAAGGTCATGGTCTGGCTCAAGGATCGGGGGTCAGTAGTACGAGTTCGTCCGCATTGACCAGCGTCATTTCGGCTCGACCGAGCTGCTGCCTGGGTGAGCCGAATGTAGGCCGTCCCTCCGCGGTGAACTGCGCGTGGAGTCGCGGCCGTCGGCTTTATTGCAATGGATTAGGGCGAGTAGGGATGTCCGCCTTTGGGGTGAATCGGACATGCCCCCAGGTTTGGAAGCGTTTCGGCCTGACGCGAGTGGCCTCGACACGCCACCCAGACAGCCTTTGTGCGCGTCGTCAGCGGCGGCGCTGTCCCCCGCTGGTGCCAACTCCCATCGCGTCAGTCCAAGCTTTCTGCCACTGCTCAGCGAATTGCATCCAAAACTGCATCGGGTTCGCCGCCCCTGCGAAAGCGTCTGCATTCGGCCAAGCGCCCGCCGGCTGGGCATCGGGCCAGGATTTTAGCTTCGACAGCATCACCGACGGCGCCGTCATCGGGTTTGGCGATTTGATCTGCTCCTCCCAAACGTCCATCATGTGATCCATAGTTTGCATCTGCAATTTCGTGATGCTCTGAAGCTGAGCGCGAGCGGCATCCACGATTTGCTCCGGCCATCCCAGTGCCCGAGCAGCCGCGGCCATCTTCTCAATAACTTCCTGGCCGTGTTTCTCGTTTTCTTTGGCCGCCTCAACGCGCCAACTGGACATCGCGTCAAAAGCTGCGTTGACAGCCTCGCGCGCCTCATCGGAAAGTCCGGGAACGGCGGTCGGATTGAAATTGCGGGGCGCTGTAGAATTGTCCTGCATGGCTCGTTTCCTTTTACTGCGGGTCGACGTGATCGATGTTCCGCCTGATCGCAGCGAAGTATTGGCCGGAGATCTCTTCGGACGCCGCGCCATTAATGATACCACTCCGTTTGTCTTCCGTAACGGGTGCGCTTCCTGAAAAGTTCCAGGCGTAAGACGGGCCTGCCAGTGACATGGCCCCGCGTCGCCAGACTGATTTTTGCCGGCCGCCCGCGTGGGCAGCGCCTGACAATACCGATGGCGATGCGACCGTGATGTGAACCTAGTTCGCGCCTGCGAGCGACCGCATTTCGAAAGCCGTTTTTTTAGCGCCGAAGAAATCCCGCGATCGGCTTTGCCGCGTCGCTCGCGGTGGGGGGCCCGCCAAAGCCCCAGTTAAGAAGGTTCGCGAGGTCAATCCATTTTACCTGAACTGGACGCTAGCCTTTGTGGCCATCATGAAGATCGCACGCCCGTACTCGTTATGCCGCCATGCGCGACGCAGCGATGGCGGCATTCCACAGGCGTTGGCGGCGGGAATAGGACTAGAACGGCCGCGAGGGACGAACGAAAACCCGTTTTACCGGGGGCGTCTGCCATTGGCATCCGTAGGGCCATGGTTCGCGCGCGCAAGCCCAGCCGTCCGACGAAGCCATCGCGGGAGAGTCCTCTTTGGCGAGGGCGAGTTCCGCCCGCACCTCGGTGCCAATGCCAAGCACAGCGGTGGCAGCTGCAGCCACGAATGCCAAGCCGACAACACCAGCGATAAGTCTAAAGACGCTCATTGTTGTTTCCCCCAACACTGATCCGAACTCCTGCTCTTCCATCGTGGCGCCGGTACGTCCGCCCCGGCATCGAACAGGGCCATCCCGTGGCCAAATAGCGGCAGCGCCCAACGCGACAGCCCTGTCGTTCCAAAGCGAAGCCCCGCGGGTGGCGGGGCTTCATCCAGTGGGCGCCCTCAAAGGGCTGAGGTTTGGCGGGCGTCCACATCAGCAATACAATTGCATATCGCCGGCAGCGACGCTGTGATGGCCATCACGTTTTGGTCGGTGCCAACATGAAAGCTTTATAGAACGGGACTAGCGTCGCGCGGCGACACAGCCTCGCTCCGATCTGCGCTGTTTGGGGCAGGCACGCGGCCGCGACCGAAGGACGCGGGTATGCGCGCGCCGGAAAAGAGAAACTGGCCACTGACGGAGTTTGACGTGCCACGCACTTCACCGTCCCCGAAAAAATTCGAGCTCGGTACGGTGATGCCGTAGTCTTTCGCGCGATTGCGGTTTAGGATTGTGAACCTGCCGGGCCAGGGGCTTGCCTTCAACTGGTATCGGATCGACCCGGCAACGAGGGCGCGCAGGGGAAACGAGCCGCCCGTTTGTGTTGTGAAGTCTTGGACTTGGTAGCCCCGGAGAGTCCAAAAGTGAGTCTCGGACGAAGCGTAGTGCTTGGACGTTGCAGGTGGGCAGCCGCCTGCGTCCTTGTCCGAGCGGCGCCGGTGGCTCTGGTCATTTTTGCGCTCTTGCTTCCTGCGAATGCGCAGTGGGGAAATTCCGGGGGGGGAAATTCCTGGGGGGGAAATTCCTGGGGCGGAAATTCATGGGGCTCGCGCCAGCAGCAGCCATACAATTCCTACGGCGGTTTTGGGCGTGATCGCCAATGGGGCTCCTGGGGGTATCGCCAGCGTGAAAGGACGTCGTCTCCCCGCCTGAGGGAGCGAGCCAGAGACACCGAAAAGGATTTCTCCCACGCTCCTCCTGGCACGCAGCGCAGGGAAGCCACGGTCAAGATCGTGGTGATGGGCGATGCGAACGCTGACTGGCTTGGCTCCGGCCTTGAGGAGGCCTTTTCCGACGATCCCGAGATCGGCGTCGTGCGCAAACATCGCACCGACTCCGGTCTTGTCCGCTACGATCCGCGCCGGGATAGCGAATGGCCACAAGTGGCGCGCGAGATCATCGCGGCCGAGAAGCCCGACTTGGTCGTCATGATGATCGGGAACAACGATCGCCAATCCATCCGGGAGAAAGCTCCGCCTGCCGGGCCGGCGCACGCGATCCCGGAACAGCCGACTGAAGCGGGCCCGGCGAAGTCGCCCGACACGGAGCGGCAGCCGGTCGAGCGGCAGCATCCCAAGCTCACGCCCGCACAAGCGCGCCAAGAGGCAAACGGCCCCTTGGAATTTCGGTCTGAAAAGTGGGAGCAGGCTTACATCAAGCGCATCGCCGCCACCATCGCGGCATTGAAAAGCGCCGGCGTCCCGGTCATCTGGGTTGGTCTGCCCTCACAGCGCGATAGCGACGCCACCGCCGACTCGTCTTACCTCAACGAACTTTATCGAAGCGAGGCTGAGAAGGAAGGTATCGCCTATGCCGACATTTGGGGCGGCTTCGTCGACGAGGCGGGGAATTTCTCGCCACAAGGACCAGACTATCTAGGGCAGACTCGCCGATTACGGAGCAGCGACGGCGTGTATTTTACGAAGTTCGGTGCGCGCAAACTCGCCCACTACGTCGAGCGCGAAATCGACCGCATCGTCGGCAATAAGAGCGTGCCGGTCGCGCTACCTGTGCCCGTCGGTCCGGACCCGCAAGCGCCGAAAGGCAAAGCGGACGGTTCGGCGCCACGGCCGGCAGCCGGGCCGGTGATACCGCTCACGCAGACGCAGATTACGCCGGAAGAGCTGCTCGGGGCCGATCCCGTTCCCGCTGCTGCTGTTGCCGGAGCATCCACGACTGGCGCGCTCGCCAAAGGCGGGCCGCTCGCGGCGCCGAGCGGACGGGCCGATGATTTCAGCTGGCCGCGAGGGATCATCAATGTCGAGCCGCCCGGGCCAGAGGTCGTCGCGGCGCCGGACGCCAGCGCCACGGTCGCCAAACCTGCCCAGCGCAAGTCGGCGATGGATGCTTACGCCTCCCAAACGGACCGGGAGCACAAGCCGAGCCAGCGCCGGGCGCGATCTCATCCCAGTCGCAATTCTTGGGGTCACCAGCGCCCGAACATCTCGTTCTTCGGGTCGACCGGTTGGTAAGGTATGCCTAGCCTGCGGCAACCGGGCTGTGTGCTGCGCCCAGCATGGCTTTCGCCGCGTTGATGGTGGCGACCTCCTGCTCCAAATCACGCTCGAACGCCGCTTCGGAGATCGCAATACCGGCTGGCGCGGCAGATGCTTGCGCCTCGATCGGTTTTGTCTGCGTTTTCGAGACGCTGCCTCGCTTTATGAGAAAGCCAATTGCGGAAGTGATTAGGAAGAAGAGTACCCCGCCAACTGCTCCATAGAGGACGATCTCCCACCGGCTGGCCTTGGGACCTGCCGCCGCCTTCTCCGCCCGCAATTGCGCGATCAGTGTATTGGAGGCGGCCTTTTCTGCCGTTCTTGCTTGTTCAACCTGTTCCTTGGCGTCTTGAGCATCCCGCTTCGCCTGCTCGGCCTTGTCCAGCGCTCGTTCCGCGGCGGATTTGGCGCTTTCGAGTTCGGCAACTCTGGTGGCGGAAATCGCTAAGTCTGCCTGCAGCTTTTCAATTCTCCGATCGAGCTCGGATGGCAACGCTTCCTGTTGTGCCGCGCCGGCAGTCGCAACGACCGGAGCCGCGGGCGGCAACTCTACTTGCTGTGCCGGTGCGGCAGTCGCAACGACCGGAGCCGCAGGCGGCAACTCTACTTGCTGTGCCGGTGCGGCAGCGGCAACGACCGGGGCCGCGGGCGGCAATTCTGCTTGCTGTGCCGGTGCGGCAGCTGCAACGACCGGAGCCGCGGGCGGCGACTCTGCTTGCTGTGCCGGTGCGGCAGCTGCAACGACCGGGGCTGCAGGCGGCAACTCTGCTTGCTGTGCGGGTGCGGCAGTTACAACGACCGTGGCCGCGGACGGCGCCTCGTCCTGATGTGCTGGTGCTGCGATCGGACCAACCGGCGTTGACTCTGGAGGCGGGGCAAATCCCGATACGTCTACGGCTGCCAAGCGGAGAGTTGCGCGTCCTTTCTGATCGAAACTGGCCGCCCAGATAAGTCCTGGACCGCCGACAATGCGGTAGACGGGCAAGCCCTCCTTCGCCGAGCGTGTAAAATCCCGGAGGTAATCGATCAGAAGTCCTTTTCGGGGGTTCTTTCCGTCCGCCAAGAGCTTGATACTGTCGTGGTCCAGAGGCTCGAGCGTAACCTTACCCCAAAGCGCGATGACGCCGTGGGGAAGGCCACTTCGATGGGGCGCCTTCAACAAGCGTGCCGGTTCACCAAGCTCGCGCGAATATCGCTCGATAGCGAGTTCAGATTCGCTTGGGTTAAAAGACGCCGATTCTTGAGAACGGTTGATGTATGAGATCTTTCCGTCCTTAGAATGTAAGAGTGAGTAGACGGTGGTCCGAGAGCCTTTCCCTTTCTCAGCGCGCGTTTTCTGGCACCAGATAAGCCCCTCGAATTGGTCGCTCGGAATACATTTATAGTCTCGGTACGATGCACTTTTAAAATTCAGTTGGGTCGCGACGGCCACTCCGTCGACGGCGTACGCCGTCGCTGCTATCGCATGATCGATTAAGGCGCCGTGTGCAAGAATTGCGGTCGCTGTCAGCACCGCCGCCGCTTCGATCCTGAAGCGGACGAGACGTTTGCGACCCGCATTGAAGTGGTATCTCGTCGGAGATGACTGTGACATAGCTTCCCCCGAACGGCCCCTCGCAGACATCCAGCGTTGTGATTGCGCCGCGACTGGGGCATGGCTCCGGGAGCGGGGGGATTGTTCGGCGGTGTGCCCCATTTACCACAGCAATGTGGCGCGTTTCTCGAGGATTCTCCTTTGCTTATCCCCTTGTCCGCAGCGCCAAGCCCCAGAACACTCAGGAGTTCATAAGAACGAATCAGGGGAGTGGCGCGCGATTCGGGTGCAACATTCGCCACAGGCAGTCCAACGAACTCATCGCATCTTCATTCGATCCCCGCGATGCCGGCCTTGTGCACCACCTGACCCCAAGCATCGATTTCCTTGGCAACAAACTTCGCGAGCTCCCCCGGCGGCGTCGGAGCGCCGGGAAGGAGGCCCATATCGATCAGCTTCTGCTGCCCCTCCGGGCTCGCGACATAGGCGGTCATTTCCTTGTGCAATACGTCGATCACCGGCGTTGGAGTGCCGGAGGGCGCGGCTAGCATCTGCCAGGGCGCGCTGTCGAAGCTTGGCACGGTCTCGGCGATCGCCGGGATGTCGGGCGCGGCGCGGATGCGCTTGCCGGTGGTGACGCCCAGCGCGCGCACCTTGCCACCTTTGATCTGAGGCAGCATCGGCGGAGAGTCGGCGAACAGAACCTGAATATGACCGGCGATCAGATCATTCAACGCCGGCACAGTGCCCTTGTACGGTACGTGCGTCATCTCAGTGCCGGTAAGCGTCTTGAACAGTTCTCCATAAAGATGATGCGAGGCGCCGACGCCGCCCGAGCCGAAGCTCAGCTTGCCCGGATTGTCCTTGGCGTATGTGATGAGCTCGGCGACGCTCTTTACCGGCAGGTCATTGTTGACCACAAGGAGGAAGGGTATGTGCGCAAGCATCGCGATCGGCTGGAAGTCCTTCACCGGGTCGTAGCTGATTTTTTTGTAGAGGCTTGGGTTGATTGCCAGCGCTGAGCTGGTCGCGACCAACAGTGTGTAGCCATCCGGTGCGGCCCGGGCGACGGCATTGACGCCGATCTGCTGGCCAGCGCCGGGGCGATTCTCGACGACAAACGATTTGCCGAGGCGAGCCTCAAGCGCGGCCGCCGCCATACGACCGAGAATGTCGGTGGCCCCCGCGGGCGTGAACGGCACGATGAGGGTGACGCTGCGTGTCGGATAATCCTGGGCGGCGACACGCGGCACACCGCCAGCCAGAAACATGATTGCGAAAAATGGAACGAGTAACCTATGGTAGGGCATCCGCCGCTTCCAATACTTGGCTTGCGATGGGTCATTGTGCTCCTCGGAGGCGGGAACGCAAGCTGCCAGGGCATGCCAGCGCGGGGCTCGTGGACGCGCAGGCTTTGGGCAGGTTACGGTCTTTGCGCAGATCGCACTTGCAAAGTTGCCTGAGGGCTACAGGGAGATCAACAATGATGACGCGAGGAAAATTTCTTGTTGTTTTGTTTGCGCTGGGAGTTTCTTCCGCCGCATCGGCGCAGCAACCCGGTCAGCTCAAATTCAGCCGGGTGGTCGATCTGACGCTGCCGATCGAGAGCAACATGCCGGGCATACCCGGAATCAAGACCTATGCCGACAACCCGTCCAAGGTCGATGTCGTCACCGCCATAACCGAGGCGCAGAAATCGCAGCTCCAGGCCGAGGGCATGACGCTGAACAGCAATCTCGCAGTCAACGGTCGGGCAATGATTTCGGTGCTGTCCATTCTGGTCCACAACGGCACCCACATTGATGCTCCCCGGCACATGATGGAGAAGGGCTCTCCGATCGACCAGATGCCTCTCGGACAACTGGTGAAGGAGGGAGTGCTTATCAACTTACCGAACAAGGGACCGAACTCGGTCGTTACTATCAAAGACATTCAGGAAAGCGGGGTGGAGCTCGGACCCAATCGCATTCCCGTCATCCACACCGGCTTTACGGAAAAGACGTGGGGCAAGCCGGAGTTCTGGACCCAGATGCCCTATCTGGAAGCGGGCGTGGGAGCGCTGATGGCGGGCAAAGGCGTGCCGGCGGTGGCGATGGATGTCTTTCCGGAAAAGCCGCTTTGGCGGGGCGTGAAGCTCGACCCGGGTGAAGTCTGGGTCGCGAACCATCTCGCCCTGTTCGAAAAGGGCATTCCATTGATCCAATTTGTGACCAATCTTTCGCAGATCGGAACAAACAAGTTCGTGCTGATCGCGCTGCCCTTGAACATCAAGGGCGGCGATGCAAGTCCGGCGCGGGTCGTCGCGCTGGTGGAATGATGGGCTGGACCGGCAGGCCTTGGATTACAGTCGCAATCGTTTCGCTCGTCGACGCAGCCCCTGGCTGCGTCATCTCGGCGGGGAGGGCGCCGTAAATGTTGCCGGCACGTCCGAAAACCATGCCGTATCCAAGACCTGCCTCGCCATCTGTTGATCGATATGTGGCGAGATCTCGCGGTGAAATGCATAGGCAAGCGTGTCGTATTCGAATCTGCAGGTTGGCGAGCGGTTCGGCGGCAAATATCCGTCCTGGGTCAAATCGGCAAACGTCACCGGGTCGGCGCCGTATGCCAGGCACATGAGATTGTAAAAGCGCTCTTCAGGCTGGCCGTGGTTGCTGGCAAAGCCTGCTAACTGCGTGTGCACGATGGGGTTCGTCCTGTAATCCACGACGTACATCCTCCACGCCCACGCGCCGCCTGCGATCAGCCGACGCGCTCGCTCCTTGCCGAATTGCAACATGATGTATCCAGCAAAGTTGTCGGCAGCATCTTCCGCATGTCCGAATATCGGCACTTTGAAAAGATCGAACATTGCGTGTCCGACTTCGTGGGTCGTGAGCCAGAAGAATTGCCCGATTGCTGCATCCCTCGGCGTAATTCCGCCGGGGCCCGTATCCTTTGGCAGCGATTGCAAAATGTGCCGCAAAAGTTCGTAACAGAGGGTGACGGTCGGTTTCGAATTCTCCCGGCTGTACCAGGAATTCACCATGCCGCATTCGGTGGTTTTGATCGTCAACTCCTCGGGCAGGCGGAACGGACTCAATATCCCCTGCATGTCCTCGAGGACGCGGTCCTCCCTCAACATGCCGTAAAGCTCCTGAAGCTCGGGGCTTTTGGGCACGCCATATTCGACAGTGACCCGATTTGGCCGAATATTTTCGCCGGTGACATTCGGACCGGCTTGGTTGTAAGGGCTTGGTACGAGTACGGGGGCGGCGACGATATAAAGCTTTTCCCCCGAACGAAAAACGATTGCGCCGGGACCCAAATCGCGCGCCCCCAGCGCCTGGATCTGTGTCGAGGTGTCGCCCTTCCCTCGACCTGGCGTGATGGAAAAGGTCTTTCCGTCGATATAGATGCTGTCGTTATCGGCAATTACAGTCGGTGGGGGCGTTTGCGATTGGGCCATCGCCAGATTTGACACGATCGATGCAACGCTAACGATGGCGCCGATGAAGCTTATCGACTTTCCTTGACTGCTCATCGGACCCTCCACAGCTGATGCCGAATGACGCGGGCTAACCTGACGAGGGAGGTTGCACCGTTGAAAATGAGAAGAGGTGGGGCGGACCGAAAGCGTATATCAGCCCGCCCCTAAAATCCCCCGCAGCTTCGTCACTTTGCGCTCGCCGGGATCCAATTTTCCTCGAAGGCCTTCTTGAGCCTGTATTGAACATAGTCCGGATCGTAGGCGAATTGCATGAGCATGGCGTTATAGCCGGCGCTGCCGCCACCGGTGAGGTTCGGATTGTACTGCGGCGAGCGGGGATCGTTGGCAAATTGCATGAGCATGGCGTTATAGCCGGCGCTGCCGCCGCCGGTGAGGTACGGATTGTACTGCGGCGAGCGCGGATCGTTGGCGAATTGCATGAGCATGGCGTTATAGCCGGCGCTGCCGCCGCCGGTGAGGTTCGGATTGTACTGCGGCGACCGCGGATCGTTGGCGAATTGCGCGTTGTAGCCGATGTTGCCGCCGCCGGTGAGGGCGGGATTGTACTGCCGCGGATCGTAGGCGCTGCCGCCGCCGGTGATAGCCGGATTGTATTGCCGCGGATCGTAGGCGTAGGCGGTAACAACGCCGCGCAGCGTTTGACCTTCGGCTATGTAGAGCTTGTTGCCCGAACGAATGATGATCGCCCCAGGGCCAAGCTCGCGCGCACCGAGATCTCGAATTTGAGCTGCGGCGTCGCCTTTTCCCTTGCCGGGTACGACTTGAAAGGATTTTGCGTCGACATAGACGCTGTCGTTGTCAGGAATACCAACGGCGGTTTGTTGCGCGTGAGCGGTTGCAAACATTGAGACGCTCGACAGCAGGGTGACGGCGGGCATGATGACACATGTCATACGCTTTCTCATGAGACCGACTCCTATACGGGGACTGTAAGCACCGTCTCGGTTAATGGGAGAGGACGCATTCTATCGCCGGCCGCGTGCGGGCGACAGATGCCTTGAAGCGGGGCGAAGCGGATACCGGCTACCGGCAAGACGAGTGGCAGGCGCACGAGCCCAACGTCGGGGCGCGACTGTAGTGAAATTCGCGTCCGCGCTTCACAGCCCCGACAGGTAGCGCGCCATGGCCTCGAGCTCGCCGTCGGCCAGCGCTCGCATGAATTTCGGCATGTCTTCGTTGTTGGTCCTTGCATCGGCGGCGAAGCTGCGCATCGATGCAAGCAGATATTCATAACTGAGCCCCGCCAGTCGGGGCGCCGGCGGGCCGCCGGCAAAATTCGGCTGATGGCATGGCTGGCACTGGGCGATCCCTTGCGGCGGCGACACCATGGCGGCGGCCGCGCTTTGCACCGGCCAGCTCTTGGCCGCGAAATAGGCCGCAATCTTGCGGAGATCTTCCTGCGCAAGCTGCTTGGCTATGGGCGACATGATCGGGTCCTCGCGATCACCGCTTCTATAATCGTGCAACTGCTTGACCAGGTAGCTCTGCTGCTGACCCCAGATGATCGGAATGGTTTTCGGATCGGTGGGCACGCCATTCGCACCGTGGCACGCGGCGCACGCCTGCGCTTTTGCCTCGATGTCGTCAGCGGCATACGCCGGCAGGACAGCGAGCGCAAAGCTAACCGCCGCGCCGAAAATCGCCGAAACGGAGCGCGCGAACATCGTTAACTCCCTCCCTCCCGTGACGGCACCCAGCGCCAGCTAAGGCAAAAATATAGCGCCGAAGCCCATGGTGAGGCTTGTGACATCATCCAAGCGGAGTCAGGATACCGCATCCCTAGACGGCGACGGAATGATTCTGAGGGCGTTTCAGGGCAACCAAAACATATTTCATTAGGGAGAATGCGATGCGCAGCAAACTGATGTTGAGCTTCGCCGCCGGCGCAGCGGCGATTCTCTTCGCTCCGACGGCACAAACGGTTTGGGCGCAAGGCCAGCCGGCACTGACCGGCACGGTAAGTTCTGATGCCGAAGGCAACATGGAAGGTGTCGTCGTCACCGCCAAAAGGCCCGGCTCGATCGTGCAGGTCAGCGTGACCACGGACGCGCAGGGCCGCTACACATTTCCCGAAAACCGCCTGGAGCCAGGCGAATACGTCATCAGCATCCGTGCCGTCGGTTACGACATCAGCTCGCCGACCAAGGCGGCCGTGGAGTCGGAAAAGACCACAACCGCCGACATCAAGCTCAAGAAAACCAAAAACCTCGCCAGCCAGCTCACCAATGCCGAGTGGATGATGAGCATCCCCGGGACGGAAGAGCAAAAGGCGCCGCTGCTCAATTGCACCGGCTGCCATACGCTGGAACGCATAATGCGTTCGACGCACGATTCCGACGAGTGGACGCAGGTCATCACCCGCATGCGCGGCTACGGCGCCGTGAGCCAGCCCATCAAGCCGCAGCCCATGTTGGATCCGGCCCGCGCGGGCACGCCGGAGCAATACCGCAAGTTCGCCGACTATCTCGCGACCATCAATCTGAGCTCGGTCGACCATTGGCAATACGAGCTCAAGACGCTGCCGCGCCCGAAGGGCCGCGACACCCGCGCGATTGTAACCCAATACGACATGGTGCGGCCGACGACCGAGCCGCATGACGTCCTGGTCGATAAGGAAGGCAACGTTTGGTACACAGACTTCGGCGAGATGTTCATCGGCAAGTTCGATCCGAAGACGCTCAAGCTCACCGAGTACCCGATCAGGAAATTCAAGGATAAGGCGCCGACCGGACTCCTGAGCATCGAGTTCGACCATACCGGCAAGATTTGGTTCGACACGATGTACCAGGGTTCGCTCGGGTCGTTGGACCCGAAGACCGGCGAGATCGCCTATTATCCTCTGCCTCCGGAATACAACGACGACACCGTCCAACTGAATTTCACCGGGCTGCGCTACGACGTCGACGGCAAAGTGTGGACCAAGAGCGTCGGCACGCAGCACATTTTCCGGCTCGATCTGGCGAGCAAGACATGGGAGAGGTTCCACCCGACCGACCACCTGCCGGGCGTCAAGGATGCCGGCATCTATCAGGTCATGGCGGACTCCAAGAACAACCTGTGGATGGCCGAATTCACCGAAGGCCATCTCGGCAAGATCGACGCCAAGACGACGGAAGTGACGTGGTACCGCATCCCCACCCGCCATGCGCGTGCCCGGCGCATGCAAATCGACGACCAGGACCGCGTCCTGGTGACCGAATATCGGGCCAGCAAGGTCGCGCTGTTCGACACGAAGACGGAAAACTTCACCGAATACAGTCTGCCGCAATACACGTTCCCGTACCGGGCTAATTTCGACAAGAACGGTGAGCTGTGGGCCTCCACGATGCACACCGACCGCGTCGTGCGGCTCGATCCCAAGACCGGCCATACGGCGCAATATCTGATGCCGTCCGACACCAATATGCGCACGGTGTTCATCGACAATTCGACGGCGCCGGTGACATTCTGGGTCGGCAGCAACCACGACCACAGGCTGGTGAAGGTGGAGCCGCTCGAATAGGTTCGCCGGAGGGCGGTGTGCGATTTCGAGGGTTCGCACACCCCAGGTCTGAAGAACAGCGCTTTCGGGGCGAAGCGGATATGCGCGGCCGTGAAGCTTCGACGGCCGGTCGAGAGCGACAACGCGGCGGATCATATCCCTCGACGAAGTATCAAGCGGTTCTGCGGTCCGGCATTGTCGAGCGGATCATCAATCTCACCAGCGACGCGAGTCCATTCACGTTGCCCGGCAGCGCGAGAGTCGCTGCCCATCGCAATAAGCATCGACCGAGGGAGGTGAATCATGCAAGGGAGTATCTCTCGCCGCGGTTTCGCCAAACGGCTCGCGGGTGGTGCAGCACTCCTGGCGTTGCAACCGGCGTGGCATTACCCGGCGGCAGGGCAATCGCTACGCAACGACCTGAAGGATATCAGCGGAGAGTTATCCTTCGATGATGCCGGGTTGCAGGCCGCGGCCGACGATTTCGGACACGTCGTGCATAACAAGCCGGCTGCCGTGCTGCGGCCCAACGGTGCGCAGGACATCGCGAAGCTCGTGCAGTTCGCGAACCGCCAGGGAATCAAGATTGCAATGCGCGGCCAGGGGCATTCGTTTTTTGGGCAGACTCAGGTCGCGGATGGCGTGGTCATCGACTCCAGCAGCCTGAATGCCATCCGCATCGTCAAATCCGGCACGGCGGGGACGGCGGAGATCGGCGCCGGCTCGAAGTGGCACCCCGTCCTCATGGCTGCAAACGCCCAGAAACTGACGGTGCCGGTGATCACTGATACGTTCCTGTCAGTCGGCGGAACGATCAGCACCGGCGGATTCGGCGTAACCACCTACAACCTTGGTTTTCAGGTCGACCACGTCCAGGAGCTTGAGGTCGTGACCGGCGACGGTCAGATCGTGACTTGCTCCGATGGACATAACAGCGATCTCTTCAACGCTATGCTCGGGGGCCTGGGTCAATGCGGGATCATTACGAAAGTCATGATGCGGTTGATGGATGCGCCCACGAACGTGCTCTTCATAAAAATGGACTACGACGACTTCCAGAGCGCGTCCGCCGATCTCGCCTTGCTCGCCAAGGATGGACGCTTCCATCACCTGGACGGCCGCGGTGCTGGCCGGCCGGGCGGTGGCGTCGGATACTATGTCGAGGGCGGTGCCTTCTATGACGCACCAAACGACCCAGACGAGTCGAAGCTGACCGCCGGCCTCAAGTTCACGAAGAAGACCGCCAGCGTGATGACTTACGAACAGTATTTCCGTCGCGAGGAAGTGTGCACGGTGTGCACGACGCCGCTACAGAAGCCTTTCGTGTACCTCTCCATTCCCGCGTCGCGGTACGTCGAGTACACCTCAGGCATTTTGTCATCGCCCACGGAGGCCGCATTTCTAGTCCCGCGCATGTCGGCGTGGCGCCGGAATGTCATCAAGCGGCCGCTCACGCGTGTGCCGGATGAAGAGATGATCTACCGATTCCAGCTCTCACGCATCCTGCCGGCCGGGACTGATACCGGGTCCATGATCGCACTCAATCGCACCCTCTATGAACGGGCGCGTGACATAGGGGGCTACCGCATGACGTCGAGCGCTATCGCGATGTCGCAGGACGATTGGAAACGGCACTACGGACCCGCCTGGCAGACCGTTCAGGCAGCGAAGACAAAGTTCGACCCGAAGAACGTGCTTACACCGGGTCACGGAATGTTTCCCAGTTAGGTCGGATCAAGCCGATGCCAAGGCCTGCACGGCAAGGGGCGCAAGAAATTCCGGTCGGAATGCAGTACACGCCCTAGAAATGCAAAGGACCCGCGCTATGGCCGCCTACATCTGCACGACTTGCGGAACCCAGTACGCGCCCACGCCCAAGCCCCCAGCGTCATGCCCGATCTGCTTGGACGAGCGGCAGTACGTGACGCCGGCGGGACAAAGCTGGACGACACTCGACGTGCTGGCCCAGCGCAACATGAACGCCATTCGCGAGCTTGAGCCCGGCCTAATCTCCCTCATGACCTTCCCGCATTTCGGCATCGGCCAGCGCGCGTTGTTCCTGCGCACGCCGCACGGCAACGTCCTGTGGGACTGCATCGCGCTCGTGGATCGCGCCACGATCGAGATGATCAACGCCATGGGCGGCATCAAGGCGATGGCGATCTCGCATCCGCACTACTACACCACCATGGTGGAATGGAGCGAGGCATTCGGCGGTGTGCCGATCTATCTGCATGAGGCGGACCGCAAGTGGATCATGCGGAGCGGTCCCACCATCTCGCTTTGGAAGGGCCCGACCAAAGAGCTCCTGCCGGGCCTTACCCTGATCTGCTCCGGCGGCCATTACCCCGGCGGCACCGTGCTGCATTGGCCGGCTGGCGCCGGCGGCAAGGGCGCGCTCTTGTCGGGCGACATCGTGCAGGTCGTGCAGGACAACAAATCGGTGAGCTTCATGTGGAGTTTCCCGAACTTCATCCCGCTATCGGCGCCGCGCGTCGAAGGCGTGGTGAATTCGCTCAGGCCTTATACGTTTGACCGCATTCACGGCGCATTCGCGGACCGCACGATCTGGTCGGACGGAAAAGGCGTACTCGAGCGATCGGCCGATCGCTATCTCAAGATAATCCGCGGCGACGGCAGCTATGAGCTGCAGTGACGCGCATGTTTGGGCATAACACCGGTGCTGGTCACAGCCAGTCGTTGCGGCGAAAGCGCCAGTACAGCGTGCCGCATACGGTGACGATCAGGCCCATGACGAGAAAATACCCGTACTTCCATTTGAGCTCCGGCATGAACTCGAAGTTCATGCCGTAGATGCCGGCGATCGCGGTCGGCACCGCGAGGATCGCCGCCCAGGCTGCCAATCGGCGAGCGATGGCTGTCTGCTGCGCCTGGCCCCGCATCAGGCTCGCCTCGAAGGCGAACGCCAGGACCTCGCGTAGCGCGTCGATGTCCTCCCGCACGCGCAGCACGTGATCGGTGACGTCGCGAAACAGCGGCTGCATCGCTGGATCGATTGGCACCGCGTCGGCGTGCTCCAGCCGACGGCACACCTCAACGAGCGGCACCACGGCATTGCGAATGCGCAAGAGGTCGCGGCGCAGCGTATAGAGCCGCTCCACGTCGACCTGCTCGGCCGGCTTGGAGAACACGCTGTCCTCGATGGCCTCGACTTCCGAATGCACCGCTTCCAGCACCGGCAGGTAATTGTCGACGATGAAATCGAGGATGGCGTAGAGGATGTAGTCTTCGCCCTGAGAGAGGACGTCGGGGCAGGACTCGCAGCGCGCGCGCACCGCGGCGTAGGAGGTCGAAGCGCCATGGCGTACCGACACCACATAGCCGCGGCCGACGAAGAGATGCGTTTCACCGAAAGCGATGTGGCCATCGACCAATTGCGCGGTCCGCGCGACGACGAACAGCGCCTCCCCGTATCGCTCGATCTTGGGATATTGATGCGCCTTGCCGGCATCCTCGATGGCGAGATAATGCAGGCCGAGCTGCGCCTGCACGCGCTCCAGGAGCTCGGCGCTCGGCTCCCACAGTCCGATCCACACGATGTGGCCTGGCCGCTTCGACCATTCGCCCGCCTCCTCGATGGGGATATCTTTGATGCGGCGTCCGCCAGCGTAAACGCCGGCGGCCACGACGCCGGCTTCATTCTCGGCAGGAGGCGCTCTCGTCGGCTCAGTTGCGGCGTCCACAGCTTCTCCGGTGCGGTACGCTTGCCCTATACGCAAAAGTATTCACCTTTCGCAATCTTCTGTCGATTGCCCGGCTGCGCCTGGCCGGCGAGAGCGTGCCGGCCAACCGATATCAACGGCCGTCCTCCACGGGCAGATTTTCGATCGACCTGAGGCCTGGCCGCTTGCGCCAGCGGATTTGGTCGGGCGCCACCGCCAGGCACAGTTTCGGCCAACGGGTGAACAGGGCT
This sequence comes from Xanthobacteraceae bacterium, assembly GCA_035693615.1. Taxonomy (GTDB): domain Bacteria; phylum Pseudomonadota; class Alphaproteobacteria; order Rhizobiales; family Xanthobacteraceae; genus VAZQ01. Next base: position 17,677 of record DASSGH010000018.1, on the reverse strand, counting down.
TGCAGGGCGCACATGCCTTCGATGCGTGCAAGCTGATGGCCGAGGCAGAAATGGATCCCGGTCCCGAAGGCGATGTGCCGGTTCGGCCGCCTCTCGAGATCGAGCCGTTCGGGATGCTCGTTCGCCTGCGGGTCCATGTTGGCGGCCGCCAGCATGGCCATGATTTTATCGCCCTTCTTCAACCGAACGCCGCCAAGCTCCGTGTCCTCTCGCACGAACCGCGGTTTGGTAACCTGCACCGCCGAAAGGAAGCGCAGGAACTCCTCGATCGCGAGACCCGCCCGGCTCCAATCCTCCTCGAGCCAATCCCGCAGCGCGGGATTTTTCAGAAGTTCGTAGACGGATCCGCTGATCAGATGCGTGGTGGTTTCCGATCCGGCGCCCAGCAACAGAAAGAGCATCGAGACCATTTCGTCGGCGCTGATGCGCCCGCCTTCCATCTCGACGCGCACGAGATCGGCTATCAGCCCCTCTCCTCCATGCTCGCGGGCGAGCCGCAGTCGCTCCTCGAGGTAGCGTTTCATCCACCAAAGGCCGCGTATCATGCGCAGGACGCCGACCGCGCCGGTGACCCGCGCCACCGTGTTGGCCCAGGCGATGAATTTCGGCCGGTCGGACGGCGGCAGGCCGAGCAACTCGCAGATGACCGCGAGCGGCAGTATTCGGGCATAGCGCTTGACGAGATCGGCAGGACTCCCATCGGCGAATAGCTCTTCGGCAAGCTGGTCGGCGATGGCGCGAATATGCGGCTGCATGTCGAGGACCGCGCGGCGGCGAAAGGCCTCGTCGACGATTTCCCGCAGCCGGGTATGGTCCGGCTCGTCCACCGTCAGCATATTGCTGGCGAGCGCACCGACGAACGACGGCATCCACCACCGCAGGCCGGCGGGCCTGCCGTCCTTGCGCAGCGTGAACATCGTGCTGTCCTTCAGCACGCGGGCCGCCGCGTCGTAGGTGGTCGTGAGCCAGACCTTGCCGACGATCGGGAAGCGGGTCTCGACCACCGGTCCGCGCGCACGCAGTCGCTCGATGCCGGCGGATGGATTGCGGAAAAACTCCTGACTGGTGAAGTCAACGCGCATTGTCATCAAGTCCGAAGCATGACGGTATCGACGGTCCGAATTACAGAGATACTAAGCCGGGACGATCGACTTAGTTGACCAAGCGCACCATCCCAATCGCCGACGGATCGTACCCGCCGAGCTCGGCCGCGCGTTCGCGCAGGGCCGGCGATCGCAGGAACGTGAAGAGCGCCTGCGGGCCGGGCAAGAAATAGTCGCGCTGCCGCAGTACCAAATCGAAGTGTTCCCACGTAAGCGGCAGGAATTCGAGGGCGGCAGCGAGCGCCACCGAACGTGTCGCAATTCCGCAATCGGCGCGACCTGACCGCACGGCCTGCGCGATGTCCGTTCCGGTGGCGCACACCGGTTTCACCAAGACAAGCTCGTCCGTCGCAATACCGGCGCGCGCCAGCAGGGCAAGCAGCAGCAGTTGCGCGCCGGCGCCGGGGGGACGTTGCGCCAAGCGCGCGCCGGACTTCGCGATCGAGTCGATATCGGTAAGTCCGAGCGGATTGCCCGGCGCGGCCACGATGCCCTGCTCGCGCCGCGCGAACGCGATCACAACTGCGTCGTGGAGTCCCGGCGCGTCGGAAACTGCCGCGATGTTGGCATGTCTGTCGTCTTCGAGCGCGTGCAAGTGGATCGCTGCGATCATCACCTCGCCGCGAGTCAGCCGCCGCAATCCTTCTTGGCTCCCTTCCGGCAGACTTGCGAGGCCACAGCCGCTCTCGCGCAATGTCCACTCCAGCAAGGGATCGTGGCTGCCGCCCACGATCGGAGGCGCGGCCACGTTCGCGAGCGCCGTCGGCGTGATCAGGCCGGCCATCACCCAGCGGTCGAGGGCCGCGCGCGGAAATAGCCACCGTCCCGTTGCCTTGGTGCACGGCAGCGCGTTTTTCGCCACCAGCTCGTACAGCTTGCGCTCGGACAGTCGCAGATAGCTCGCAGCTTCGTCCGTCGTCAGGAGATCGGGCATGCGCAGCCTTATGCATATAACTGCAGCTGTTCCGTAAATTGACCATACCGGCGCCTTCTGCACAACATGGGCACAAATCGGGAATCCCCACGTGCCAAGTGACCTTTCCGCGCTCCAGCTCGTGCTGACCGGCGATCCGGTGCTGGTCGCGATCGTGTGGCTGTCCCTTGCCGTAAGTCTCTCTGCGGTATTCGTGGCGGCGCTTGTTGGCGTGCCGTTCGGTGCTCTCGTTGCCCTCACGCGCTTCTCGGGCCGAGAGGCCGTCATCGTGGTGCTCAACGCGCTCATGGGCTTGCCGCCGGTGGTCGTCGGTTTGGCGGTTTTCCTGGCGCTCTCGCGCTCCGGCCCGCTCGGCTCGTGGGGTCTCTTATTCACGCCGCAGGCCATGGTCATCGCGCAAGCGGTGCTCGTCACGCCCATCATCGCTGCGCTGACGCGTCAGACGATTGAGGACTTGTGGAGCGAATACCGGGAAGAACTCACGGCGATGAATGTCAGCGCAACACGCCGGGTCGCGACGCTAATCTGGGACGCGCGGTTCAGCCTCGTCACGGCTTTGCTCGCCGGGTTCGGCCGAGCGGCGGCGGAGGTCGGTGCCATCCTCATCGTCGGCGGCAACATCGATGGCTTCACCCGCACGATGACGACCGCCATTGCGCTCGAGACCTCCAAAGGCGACCTGCCGCTCGCCATCGGTCTCGGCATGGTGCTGATCGCCATCGTCGTCGCAATCAACGCGCTCGTTTGGACCGTACGGCGCGCCGGCGAGCGATGGGCGGGATGATCCATGCGCGCCCCGATTGCGGATCTACCGATAAGATTCGAGAACGTGACGGTGTCGGCCGGCGCCGTGACGATCCTGGGCCATGTCACGCTGACCTTGGTTTCCGGTCCGCCGACGATCGTGATCGGGCCGAACGGCTCGGGAAAAACGACGCTGCTGCGTGCTGCGATGGGATTGGTGAAGCCATCTGCCGGCCGCATCACTTGGGGCGAGCGGGAAAATGTTCCGCCTACCGGCCGCGCGATCGTGTTCCAGCGCCCGGTGATGCTCCGGCGCAGCGCGCGGGCAAACATTCGCTATGCCCTGCGCAGTACCGGCATCGGAAGCGCCGAACAGAGGGCTCGCACTGGAGAAGTTCTCACACTTGTAGGGCTCGAACATATTGCCGATCGGCCTGCCCGCCGATTGTCCGGCGGCGAACAGCAGCGGTTGGCGCTCGCACGTGCGCTCGCTCGGGAGCCCACAGTGCTATTCCTCGACGAGCCTACCGCCAGCCTTGATCCGGCTGCCACCAAGGTGATCGAGGATGTGGTTCGAACCGTCAGCGAACGCGGCATCAAGGTGGTCATGTCCACCCATGACATCGCCGAAGCGCGCCGGCTGGCGGGTGACATCATCATGCTTCACCACGGCCGGGTCATCGAAACCGGCGCGGCAATGTCGTTCTTCACCACCCCAAACACCGGCGAGGCAAAGAAGTTTCTCGCCGGCGAGCTGCTCGTCTGAATGGATAACCGGAGCCTTCGAATGTTGAGTCGCCGTCACGTGATCGCAATCGCCGCGAGCCTTGTCGTTGCCGTTTCCGCTTTCGCGCAAGACAAATCGATCGTCGTTGCCTCAACAACGTCGACCGAGGACTCAGGTCTGTTCAAACACATACTGCCGTTGTTCAAGGCCAAGACCGGAATCGACGTGAAGGTTGTCGCACAGGGAACCGGGCAGGCACTCGATACCGGTCGGCGCGGGGACGCTGATGTCGTATTTGTCCACGCCAAGCCCGCCGAGGAAAAATTCCTCGCCGAAGGCTTCGGCGTGAAGCGCTACCCGGTGATGTACAACGACTTTGTCCTGATCGGCCCCAAGAGCGATCCCGCCGGCGTCAACGGCGGCAAGGACATCGTGGCGGCGCTCAAGGTTATCAAGGAGAAGGGCGCGCCTTTCATCTCGCGCGGCGATCGTTCCGGCACGCACCTCGCCGAGCTCAATCTGTGGAAGCTCGCCGACATCGATATCGAGAAGGACAAGGGACCCTGGTACAAGTCGATCGGCCAAGGCATGGGCGCGGCGCTCAATACTGCGTCGGCATCGAACGCCTACGTGTTGTCCGACCGTGGCACCTGGCTGGCGTTCAAGAACCGCGGCGACCTCGCGATCTCTGTCCAGGGCGACAAAAGGCTTTTCAACCAATACGGCGTGATGCTGGTAAATGCCGAAAAGCACCCGGGGGTAAAAAAGGAGCTCGGCCAAGCGTTCATCGACTGGCTCGTTTCGCCCGAGGGACAGAAAGCGATCGCCGATTGCAAGATCGGCGGCGAGCAATTGTTCTATCCGAACGCCGCCGATCCAAGCGCGTGATGCGCGGCGCAGCTTTGGCTACGGTTTCGCCCGCGCCAACAACAGGTGATGCTCATGAAGCTCAGCGCACGCAACCAACTCAGAGGTAAGATCGTCGAAGTGAAAAAGGGGGCCACCACCACGCACGTGCGCATCGACATCGGCGGTCAAATCGTGACCGCCGCAATTACGAACGAGGCGGCGGACGAGTTGAAGCTCGCCGCCGGACAGGCCGCTTACGCCATCATCAAGGCGACGAGCGTGATGGTGGCCGTGGATTGAACGGCTGCGTGACTACACCGCGACTACACTATTGACTACATTTTGCATCCATGCTAAAGATTCGCATCCTCGCTCATGAGGGGCGTCTCCGGAGACGATCCTGAAGGCGGAGTGGGGAGTGGCGTCCTGCGGCTGCGGCTCGTAACCGCTAGCCCCGGGAGGCTCGGGACCTCGCCGTCTGGGCATTACGACCTGGGTGCGAGGAGCTCGCTCAAACCGATCCGGCGCAAATGCCGGTGAGAGAAGCGCGGCCCCGGAGCCCAAAACCGCGACGGTGGAGCGCCGAGAGGCGAGCGTCCCGCGTCATAAGCGCGTTCACGCGCGTCTTTGACGCATCAGTGCACGCCCAGCGGGTGCCGCTGCACCCGAACGTCTCTCGGCGCTCTGCTCCCCTCGTTCGGGGCGATCGGAGCAAAGGTTTGCACAAGCCCGGGCGCAAAAACGCGCCGCGGGAACGAAGAGGTGCGTTTTGAGAGGTAACCGGTGCACGCGCGATGCTCGTCCTCATCCTGAGGAGCGCGCGTGCCGAACACGTTGTGCAAAGTCGATTGTGCGTGCGCGCGTCTCGAAGGATGAGGACGAGAGTCCGTGCGCCCTCATGCTTCGAGACGCATCGCAACGCTTCGCGGCTGCGGAAGGCGTTGCGCTCGCGTGGCGCTGCGATGCTCCTCGGCATGAGGGCAGGAGAGAGACAACCCATGGATGAAAAAACGATGGCCCGCGAGGCGTCCCTGTTTCCGGCCTGTTCTTTACAGGGAAATTTGCAACCGCAACGTGTCTGCCCGAGTGAGGCGGCAAAATCGTCTCGGACGATCGCGGCGGCGACGCGCATGCGCGCGTCAGCGGCCTTCGCGCATCCACACCGCCGCGACGCTGCCGAGAAGGAGCAAGAGCCCAATCAAGCCGGCGAACACCGGCAGCACGCCGATGCCGCGCACCACGCTTGCCTCGCGCGTGCGCAGCCCCAACCAGTCGTCGCCGTGATAGGTGTCACTCGAGCGCATGGCGAGGATGCGCGGCAGGTGCACGCCGCTGCCATTCTCGGCTCGCACCACGCCGCCGCCGGTCGCATTGGCCAGCGGCGCCAACACCTCCGTTGTCGACGTCACCTCGGTGAATTCGCGCGGATTGGCCGGGCCGACATTGGCGAGCGCGTTGAGCGTTCCGTCGCTCGCGCGCCAGAGCCCGAGCTCGTTCGCCTCAATGGTGGCGCGCCACACTCCCGGCTCGGCGGCCGCGAGCGTCACCTTGCGCGTCTTGCCCGACGGTGTCGTCAGCGTGACCTCGCCGACCGTGTCGAACATGGTTTGCCGCTGCACCGCGAGATCATGCCCGCGCACGATGAGGCGCAGCGCCTCCTCTTCGAGATCGGGCTCCTTCATCAGCCAGTGCGACAGACGCCGCAGCAGGTCGATGTGTGGTCCGCCGCCTTCGTAACCGCGCGCCCACAGCCAGATATGGTCGGACAGGAGCAGCGCGACGCGGCCCTCGCCTTCGCGCGAGAGCAGCAGCAACGGCTTGTTGTCCGGCCCCTGCATGACGGTCGTGCCTTTCGAGGCGCGGCTGTCGACGAGGCGGAACCAGCGGCTCCAATGCGGCGGGTCTTCATCGGCGCCTTCGAGCCCGCGCGTGACCGGGTGGCGCTTGCCGAGCTCGGTGAGCCGCGCGTGAAACGCCCCGTCGCTGGTGCGCCCGCTCGGCTCGGCCGGCAGGATGACGTCGAGCGGCGTGCGCCAGATGCTGGTGGGACTCGCATAGTCCGGCCCCGCGGCCACTAGCACCGCGCCGCCCTGGCGCACATAGCGTGCGATGTTGTCGAAATAGATGATCGGCAGCACCCCTTGCCGCGCGTAGCGGTCGAAGATGATCAGCTGGAACTCGTTGATCTTCTGCTGGAACAGCTCGCGCGTCGGGAAGGCGATCAGCGACAATTCGTTGATCGGGGTGCCGTCCTGCTTCTCCGGCGGACGCAGAATCGTGAAATGCACCAGGTCGACGCTGGCATCGGATTTGAGAAGATTGCGCCACGTCCGCTCGCCGGCATGCGGCTCGCCCGACACGAGCAGGACGCGCAGCTTGTCGCGCACGCCGTCGATCGACACGACCGCGCGGTTGTTGACGGTGGTGAGCTCGCCCTCGAGCGCAGACGCCTCGATCTCGACGATGTTCGCTCCCGCATGGGGGATCGGCACCGTGATGCTGACGGGAGCACCCGCGCGCACGTTGCGGCTCTCGATGACCTCGCCGTCGCGGCGCACCGTCACCTGCGCCGGCGCTGCCGGCGCGCCCTGGTCCTCGACGCGGAAGGTGATGGTCTGCGTCTGTCCGACGATGGCGAAGCGCGGCGCCGTCACCAGCACGACGCGGCGGTCGCGCTCGTCCTTGTGCCCGGTGATCAGGGCGTGCACGGGCGCGGCAAAGCCGAGCGCCGCGGCCTCGCCCGGCACATCGTGCACGCGTCCGTCGGTGATGAGGATCGCGCCGGCCACGCGGTCGGGAGGAACGTCGGAGAGCGCCGAGTTAAGCGCCGTGAACAATCGCGTGCCGTCGGTCTCCCCGTCCGCCTGCCCGGCCTCGACGAAGCGCACCTCCAAGCCGGGGATGCGGCCGAGCCGTTCGGCGAGCGCGGCGCGCACCGCGTCGGTCTGCTGCAGGCGATCGCCGAACTCCTGGCTCGGGCTCTTGTCGACGACGACGGCGGCGACCGAGGTGAGCGGATCGCGATCCTCGCGGGTAATCGAAGGATTGGCGAGCGCCAGCACGAACAGCGCCAGCGCAATGGCGCGAAACACGCCGGCACGGGTGCGAGCGAGCACGAGCAACAGGGAGAGCGCGCAGGCGACCGCGACCGCCCCCCAGACGATGTAAGCGGGTGCCAGCGGCGCAAATGAGATCCCGAGATTCAACCGATCAAGTTCCTTTTCTCATCGTCCCCGCGAAAGTGAGGAGCCATAGGCCGAGGCCGGTGTTCATGGGGCCGGCTTGCGCGGGGACGATATCGTTTTCACTGTCCCAGCCGTTCCAGCAGCGCCGGAACGTGGACCTGGTCGGCCTTGTAGTTGCCGGTGAGCGTGTACATCACGATGTTGACGCCGGCGCGGAATGCGAATTCGCGTTGGCGCGGCTCGGCGGAGACGAGCGGCAGCATGGCCTGGCCATCCTGGCGCATCGCCCAGGCCCCGGCGAAATCGTTGGAGGTGATGATGATCGAGGATACGCCGTCGCCGGCGCGGGCCGGACGGCTCGCCGGCTCGTCATCATTGGTGCTCGGCAGCGCTTCTACCCACAGCTGGCCTGAGCTGAAGCGGCCGGGAAAGTCCTTGAGCAGATAGAACGTCTTCGTCAGCACGTGATCGCGCCGCACCGGCTCGAGTTCGGGAATGTCGAGCGCGGAGAGAATGGCGCGCAGCGCCTGCATGCCCGGACCGCGGGTTTCGCCGCCGACGCCGGAGGGCGCTTCGAGCGCATCGCGCGTATCGAAGAGAACCGTGCCGCCTTGCTTCATGTAGGCGTCGATATGCTCGAGCGCCTCGCGCGAAGGCTTGGGCGCGCTCGGCACGATCGGCCAGTAGATCAACGGATAGAACGCAAGCTCGTCGCGCGCGGGATCGAGGCCGACCGGCTCGCCCGCCTCGAGCGCAGTGCGCTGGGCGAGGAACAAGGTCAGCCCCTGCAGCCCGGCCTTGCTGATGCGGTCGACCTCCGCGTCGCCGGTGATCACATAGGCGAGCCGCGTCTCGAGCGTCGACCGCAAGGCCTGCTCGTCGGCGCCGCTCGCGCTTGCGGATGGTTGGCCCTGCGCGAAGGCGTACGGCGAGGCGACGAGCGCCGCGGCGAGGATGGCGATGATAAGCGCGGTGGCCGCCGGCCGCCGTCGGCGCAGGAACTGGCCGATCCCGCCGGCGAGCAAGAATATGACGAGCGCATCGAGCGCGAGCAGGCCAAGTGCAGCCAGCAATATGGGCCCGCGCAGATCCTCAGGTTCGCTGGTTCGGTAGCTGTCGCGGCGAGCGTTGAGCGCGGAGGTGTCGAGCGGCGCGAGCCGGTCGTTGGGGGCAAGCGTATTGACCGCCAGCAAGCCTTCCGGTGGCCCGTAAAAGCCCGGCGGATGATCGAGAGTCGCGCGTCCGCTGAACGTCGCCGGCACCGCACGCGCGCTTGTCGGCGGCGGCCCGAACGCACCGAAGCCGTCGAGAATGCGCGTCGGCGGCAACACCTCGCGTGTATCGCGCGCCTGTGGGGCGGCGCCATCGCTCGCTGCCACCGAGCCGGCGAAGGAGACGATTCGCTTGAGCATGTCGACGAATGTGCCCGATAGCGGCAGGTCTGACCAGCGCGTATCGGCGGTGACGTGAAAGAGGATGATCAGCCCTTTGCCCCGGCGCTGGGCGGTGACCAGCGGTGTGCCGTCGGTAAGCGCCGCCCATGTGCGCTCGTTCAGCGTCGCATCGGGTTCGGCCAGCACTTGGCGGCTGACGGTGACGTCGCTCGGCACCGCCATGCCGAAGAACGGGCTGTCGTGCGGGAACGCGCTTAGTTGCTGCGGCTGTTCCCACGACAGGCTGCCACCGAGAATGCGCCCGCCGCGTCGGAGCCTGACCGGGACGAGATCGTCGTCGCCGGCGGCGAGGCGCGGGCCGGCGAAGCGCACCAGCACGCCGCCGTCTTCGAGCCAGCGCGTGAGCTGATCACGCGCCTCGGCGACATTGCCGACATCGGAAAGGATCAACATCGGCAGCCGCTGCTCGATGAACTGGCTCACCGTCTGCGCCGGCGAGCCGCGTTCGGCGACCCGCACATCGGCGAACGGTCCGAGCGCGCGCGTGAGATAGTAGGTGGAGGCGAGCAGCGGCTGGGCGGTATCGACGCTCGAGCCGGTGACCACGCCGATGGCGCGCCGGCGCCAGCGCTTGTCGAGCAGCGTGACCGCGCCGGCCGAACGCTCGCCGGCGATCTCCAAGCGGGCGATGTCGTTGCGGATCTCGACCGGCAACGTGAGCTCGGCCTCGCTCTCCCGCGCGCCCTCCGTGAAGGTGAACGAGGTATCACCGAGCGGCAGGCCCTTGAGATCGAGCGCGCGCACGGTGCCGCTCTCGGCGGCGCCGCTCGCCGCGCGCAAGACCTTCACGGTCAGCGCGCCCGCCGCGTTGTCGGCCCCGGAGAGCGCGTGCGCGGTTGGGAGCCCGCCCTCGATCACCGTCAGGGGCCGTTGCTCGACGAGGCGCGCCAGCGCCGAAACGAAGTCGCTGCCGCCGCCGAGATCGACCCCGTCGGTCAGCCAAACGAACTCGACCTCGGGCGTGGCACCGAGAAAACGCCCGAGCGCCGGCAGCGCATCCGCCCGCTCGACCGCGTAGGGCTTCGGCTTGATCTGTTTGAGCCGCACGCGCGCCGCCGCCGGCATCTCGAACGAGACGTCGCGGGACGGCTCCGACAACGGGATCAGCGCGACGCCGCGATGATCCGCGTCCGCGCGCGCGATCAGGTCCTCCGCCATGCGCATGCGCGCATCCCAGGTGGGCGCGGCGGGAAAGCCGTCGTCGATCAACAGCGCGAGCGGCGCCTTGCTGCTTGAGGTCGCGGCCGGCGGATTCCACAACGGCCCGGCGGCGGCGATGATCACCAGCGCGGCCAGCAACAAGCGCAGCAGCGTGAGCCACCACGGCGTGCGCTGCGGCGTCTCCTCGCGCGGCGCGATGTCGAACAGGAGCCGCGTCGGCGGGAATTCGATCCGGCGCGGCTGCGGCGGAATAAGGCGCAGCAGCCACCACAGGACGGGCAGGCTCAACAGCGCCAGCAGGACCAGCGGCTGGGCGAAGCCGAGCGGAAGCCCCGCGATCATCGGTCAGCTCCAGGGCTCAGGACCGGCGCCATCGGCCATCGCTTGAGCATTTGAGAGTTCATGCGTGCCTCCCGGCTTGGCCGGCCACGCTCAAGCGGTTACCGACCATCGCGCCCGGGGGCGGCGCGCCCAGCCGCGCATGCAGCGCGAGCAACAATTCGGTCGCCGGGCGATCGGTGCGATGGATGGTGAAGCTCCAGCCGAGCTTGTCGGTCTCGGCGCGGATTTCGGCGCGGTGGCGCGCCACGCGGGTTTCATATTCCTGCTTCCAGGCCTCGGCGCGGCCGGCAGTGATGGAGCCGGCGCCTTCCGGCTCGATGAACTCGACGCGGCCAGAGTAGGGGAACGTCTCCTCCGCCGGATCAACGATCTGCACGGTGTGGCCGTGCGCGCCGGTGGCCGAGAGCTGCGCCAAGCTGGCGCGCACCTGCGCCATCGGGCTCCAGAAATCCGACACCACAACGATTTCGGCGAGCGCGGAGGGCGCAAACAGCGGCGGCAGGCTCGGTCGCTCGGTAACATCGTGCACGATCGCGTTTGCCATCTTGTCCAAGACGTTGCGGCTGCCGGTCGGCCGCAGCAGCCCCGGTATGCCGACGCGTTCGCCCGCCTGGACCAGGATCTCGGCGAGAGCGAAGGCCACGACGAGGCAGCGTTCGAGCTTGGAATCTTCGGCGAGCTGCGAGCGAAACAGCATGGAGGGCGAGCGGTCGGGCCACAGCCACACTGTGTGGGCCGCTTCCCATTCCTGTTCGCGCACGTAGAGATGTTCGTCGCGGGCGGAGCGCCGCCAGTCCACCCGGCGCGCTGGCTCGCCGGAGAGGAAGCGGCGATACTGCCAGAAATTTTCGCCCGGACCGGCGCGCCTGCGGCCGTGCAGTCCATGGATGACGGTGGCAGCGATGCGGCGCGCCTCGAGGATCGGGCGCGGCATCGTTTGCGCGAGCGAGCGAGCCTCTCCGCTCGCGCGCTGCGTTGCCCTGATCTCGTGTTTGTCCGCGCGCTGCCGTGCCGCCGCCATGCGACTATCCGATGCGTGCCTTGAGCCTGCCGATGACGCCTTGCATGCTCTCGCCATCGGCGCGCGCGGCGAAGGTGAGCGCCATGCGGTGTTTGAGGATCGGCTCGGCCATGGCGACCACGTCGTCGATCGACGGCGAAAGCCGCCCGTCGATGAGCGCGCGGGCGCGCGCCACCAGCATCAGCGCCTGGCTGGCGCGCGGGCTGGCACCCCAGGCGATCAACTTCCCGATCTCGCCGCTCTCGGGTCCGGGACGGGCCGAGCGCACGAGATTGAGGATCGCCTCCACCACAGATTCGCCGACCGGCAGGCGTCGCACCAGGCGCTGCGCCGCCAACAGTTCGTCGGCGGTCATGGTCGGCTTGGGCTTGCTCTCTTCCGTGCCGGTGGTGTCGAACACGATTTTGCGTTCGGCGTCATGATCGGGATAATCGACGTCGATCTGCATCAGGAAGCGATCGAGCTGCGCCTCCGGCAGCGGATAGGTGCCCTCTTGCTCGATCGGGTTCTGCGTCGCGAGCACATGGAAGGGGCGGGGAACGTCGTGACGATTGCCGGCGACCGTCACGTGGTGCTCCTGCATCGCCTGCAGCAGCGCGGATTGGGTACGCGGGCTCGCGCGGTTGATCTCATCGGCCATCAACAGCTGACCGAAGATCGGGCCGGGAATGAACCGGAAGCTGCGCTTGCCGCCGGGACTCTCGTCCAGCACCTCGCTGCCCAGGATGTCGGACGGCATGAGATCGGGGGTGAACTGGATGCGGCGGGCGTCGAGCCCGAGCACGATTCCCATCGTTTCGACCAGTTTGGTCTTGGCGAGGCCGGGAAGACCGATCAGCAGCGCGTGCCCGCCGCACAGCACGGTGATGAGCGCCTGCTCGACCACCGCCTCCTGCCCGAAGATCACGTTGCCGATCGCGGCCTTGGCGGCGGCGACCTGCGCGCCCGTCGCTTCCGCTTGGCGCACGATCATATCTTCGAACTTTTCCAGCCCATCGCCGGCTACCGCCATGACCTCAGCTCCTTGTCATCTGTCCCTGACTTGCTTCGGCTAAGATCGAACGCCTCGCCGAGCCCATCCGATTTGACCAAAAAACGTGCAACATTCGGGCCATGCGCATACGCGCCTGTGCGGGACTTTCCGCCCGAATCCTCACAGTTGCTCGAGATTACGGTATTTTTCACTGGGTGCGATCCCGCCTCGGCGCAACTCTGCCACGATCACCCCAGAACCCCGGCCGCTCCGATCGGTCGCGAATGTTTGAACTCCTTGAGCTTTTCGCCCTCGGCCTTGGCCGGCCAGGGGATTTGCTCGTTGCAACCGCAGGAGAGAACAGCCGGTCACTGCACAAGTTCCGGGCAAAGAATGGCAGACGACGGGCGCGGGTTGCACTCAACTCATCGTGAGGCTGCAGGCGTTTGCCGGCGCTAACCGTGGAGAATGTTCGACCGTGGGCAAAAAGAGAGGATCCGTGAAGGCCAAGCGCGCCACGCCGCAGCGGCCGGCGGTCGCTCCCACGCGGGGAAGCGAGCTGCACCAAGGCAGCCCCTTCTTCCTCGCGCTCACCGCGGTCGGCATCGTGTTCGGGGATATCGGCACAAGCCCGCTCTATACGCTCGCTGTCACGTTCGCCGCCACCGGCCGGGCGGCGCCGACCGCGGCCGACGTGCTGGGGATCATTTCGCTGATCCTCTGGGCGCTCCTGGCAATGGTGTCGGTCAAATACGTCGTGCTGGTCTTGCGCGCCGACAACGAGGGTGAAGGCGGAATCCTGGCGTTGCTGTCGCTGGTGGACGGCGAGCGGATCGCGAACGGTCCGCGAATTCCGGTGTTTGTCCTGCTGGGCATCGTGGGAGCGGCACTGCTTTACGGCGATGGCGTCATCACGCCGGCCATTTCCGTGCTCTCCGCCATCGAAGGCCTCAAGCTGGTCGCGCCTGCTTTTGACGATTTCATCTTGCCGCTGACACTCGCCATCCTGATCGGGCTGTTCATGGTGCAGCGGCGCGGGACCGCCACCATCGGCCGTCTGTTCGGTCCGGTCATGGTCGTGTGGTTTCTCGTCATCGGGTTGCTCGGCGCCGTGAACATCTTCGCCGCGCCCGCCATTCTCAAAGCGGTCAATCCGGGCGAGGCGGCGCGGTTCGTCTTGGCGAATCCGCTCATCGCCTTTGCGGTGATGGGCGGCGTCTTTCTTGCGTTGACCGGCGCGGAAGCGCTTTACGCCGACATGGGTCATGTCGGCCCGTCAGCCATCCGCCGCGCGTGGTTCGCCTTGGTGCTGCCGGCGCTGGTGCTCAACTATTTCGGCCAGGGCGCGCTCGTCCTTACCGATCCCAAGGCGATCGACAGCCCGTTTTACAAGCTCGCGCCGGAATGGGCGCTGATCCCGCTGGTCTTGTTGGCGGCGCTGGCGACCATCATCGCGTCCCAGGCGCTCATCTCCGGCGTCTTCTCACTGACTCGGCAGGCGATGCAGCTGGGGCTATGCCCGCGCATGCACATCGTGCCGACGTCATCCGAGGAAGCCGGTCAGATTTACGTGCCAACCGCCAATTGGCTGTTGATGATCGGCACGTTGCTGGTCGTTGTCCTGTTCAAGACCTCCGAGCACCTGGCCGGCGCTTATGGAATCGCCGTGTCCGGCACCATGTTGATCACGACCATTCTGCTCTATCGCGTGGCGATCGGTCGCTGGAGATGGCCGCCCGCGGTCGCGGTCTTAATGATCGCGGTTTTCGGCGCAGTGGATGCGACCTTTCTCGCCTCCAACTCGCTGAAGATCGTCGAGGGCGGCTGGTTTCCCATCACCGTCGGCGCCGCCATGGTTGCATTGATGCTCTGTTGGCGCCATGGCGCCTCGCTCGTCCGCCATCGGCTGCAGGCCATGTCGATGCCGCTCGCACGCTTCGTCGCGAACATCGACAAGATGGTGGTGGTGCGGCCGCCCGGCGTCGCCGTATGGGTGACCAAGGTCGCGCACGGCATCTCGCCGGTGCTCCTGCACCACGTCAGGCAGAACCACGTCTTGTACGAAACCTTGATCCTCATGACCTTCGTCGCCGACCGGCGGCCGCGGGTGCCGATCGCCGAGCGCCATTCGATTAAGGACCTGGGCCATGGCATCTACAGAATTGAGGGACGCCTCGGCTTCATGCAGACGCCTGACATTCCGCTGACGCTCAAGAACTGCGAGATGCTCGGCTTCAAGATCGATCTCAATGAGGTGCACTATTACATCGCCCACGAAATCGTGGTCCGCGCCGCAAGGAAGTCGGCAATGGCGGCGTTGCCGTTCGCGATCTATTCGTTCCTGGTCCGGATTGCCAGCAGGGCTCCTGACTTCTTCAAGATTCCCCACGAAAGGGTGTTGGAAGTCGGCTATCACATCGAGATATGACGCCGTGGTGCCGCGCCCACCGCGGTAAATACAGGCCTCCCTCGCCAGCCGCGCCGAAATGCTAGACTTGATCCGCGATCATCGTCGGCACAGATCGGAGCCATGGCGCAGAGGGTCGAACAGGGGCGGCACGGGGTTGACGCGATTGCGGGCGCGGCCCGCGACGCCGCGCGCAAGGGACCGCCGCCGGTGCATCTCTGGAATCCGCCGTTTTGCGGCGACCTCGACATGCGTATCGCCTCCGATGGCACCTGGTTCTACCTCAAGACTCCGATCGGACGACCGGCGCTGGTGAAGCTGTTCGCCTCGGTGCTCAAACGGGAAGGGGACAAATATTTCTTGGTCACCCCGGTCGAGAAATGCGGAATCGTCGTCGAAGACGCCCCGTTTCTTGCGGTCGAGCTCAGGGCGGAGCAGGCCGATGAAGGCCAGGTGCTGCATTTCCGTACCAATGTCGACGACTGGGTGGCGTGCGGGCGCGAGCACGCGCTGCGCTTCGAACCCGAACCGGAGACCGCAGGACTGAAACCTTATCTCCACGTCCGCCGCGATCTCTGGGCCAAGCTGACGCGCGCGTTGTTCTACGATCTCGTCGAACTCGGCGAGGAGCGCGACGTCGAGGGGCAGCGCATGTTCGGCGTAGCCTCGGCAGGCGAGTTCTTCGCCATGGTGCCGGCCGCGAGCCTGCGGGAGTTGCGATGACGGACGTGGCACTCCCGAGCGGAGCGATGAGCGAGGATTTCTTTCATCGCGCCCGCACGCGGCTCACCCTCGAGGTGCCGACCGCGCTCAATGATCTGTCGGCGCAGACCAAGCGCGGCGACCTCGACCTCGACCCCGTCGCGTGGGAGCGCGCGGGCGTAACAGCGACGCGGCCCGCCGCGGTGCTCGTTCCCGTCATCGACCGCAGCGAGCCCGCCGTGTTGCTCACGCTGCGCACCGAGCTTCCCAGTCATCCCGGACAGATCGCGTTTCCCGGCGGCAAAATCGAGCCGCACGACCGCACGCCGGCCGACGCCGCGCTGCGCGAGGCGGCAGAGGAGATCGGCCTTGGCCGCGCGCTGATCGAGCCGATCGGCTATCTCGACCTTTATCTCACGTTCTCCGGCTATCGCATCCTGCCGACTGTCGCGCGCGTGCGTCCCGACTACAAGCTCGTGCTCAGCGCGGCGGAAGTCGCCGAGGCGTTCGAGGTGCCGCTCGCGTTTTTGATGGACGCGCAGAACCACGCCCTGCACAGCCGCGATTGGAAGGGGGTCATGCGCAGGTACTACGCCATTCCCTTCGGGCAACGTTACATCTGGGGCGTCACCGCGGGGATTTTGCGGAACTTGTACGAGCGGATTTATGAAAACTGAGGTGAGTTGCGAGGTAATCGACTCAGCGCGTAGTGCAAAGCGCGGAGCTGAGGGTGGTTGAGGCCCTCGTCCGGAACAGCAGAGCGATGATCCGCCCCTTCTTTACTGAGATCGCGTTGTTTCTGGCGCCGTTCCTCGTCTACGCCGTCTTCTTGTGGGCGACGCGCGCGGGCGTGCTGCATCCCGACTCCTGGAGCCTGCCTCGTCTCGGGTGGCTTTTGCTCGCGGCGCTGGTGCTTGTGATCGGCAGTTTTGTCGTTTTGGCGCAATGGGGCGGCTCGCCGCCGGGGTCGAGCTACGTTCCGGCCCACATGGAGGACGGCCAATTAGTGCCGGGCAAAACGAACTGACGCGACGCCTCGACGTCGCCTGGTTGCGAGAGGCGCCGCTGCGCGACCTCCTTGCCGCGCTCGCGGCTGCCGGCGAGGAGGCGCGTGTCGTCGGCGGCGCGGTGCGCAACGCCATCCTTGGGGAGCCGCACGGCGATGTTGACATCGCCACCACGGCGCAACCGGACGAAGTGACCCGCCGGGTCGAGGCCGCAGGCTTTAAGGCGGTGCCCACCGGCGTCGACCACGGCACGGTCACCGTCATCGCCGCGGGGCGGCCATTCGAAGTCACCACCTTGCGCGAAGACGTCGAGACGTTTGGCCGCCGAGCCAAAGTGGCGTTCGGTCGCGATTGGCGGCGCGACGCCGAGCGCCGCGACTTCACGATGAATGCGCTATCACTATCCCGCGACGGGACCGTCCACGATTATGTGGGCGGGCTCGACGATATCGAGGCGCGGCGCGTGCGCTTCATCGGCGAGCCTGCAACGCGCATCGCCGAAGACTACCTGCGCATCCTGCGCTTCTTCCGCTTCCACGCCGCCTATGGCCAGGGCGCTGCCGACCCGGAGGGGCTCGCCGCGTGCGTCGCGGCGCGCGCCGGCCTCGAGGAACTCTCGCGCGAGCGCGTGCGCATGGAGGTCCTCAAGCTCCTCGTCGCCAGACACGCCGTGCCGACGCTCGCGCTGATGACCGAGACGGGTTTGCTCGAGCAGGTGCTGGGCGGGGTGCCGCTGCTTGCGAGCTACGCCAACATGATCAAGCTCGAGGCCGCGTTTGCGCTTTCCCCAGACGCGGTGCGCCGCCTGGGTGCGCTCGGGATCCTGGTAGTCGAGGATGCGGAACGCCTGCGCGAGCGCTTGCGGCTCGCCAATGCCGAGTATGAGCGGCTCTTCTCGATGGGTGAGGGTTGGTGGCAGATTTCGGCGACCTGGAGCGAACGCGAAGCGCGCGTCCTGCTCTATCGGCTGGGAGGCGCGCGTTTCACCGACCGCGTGTTGCTGGCGTGGACGCGCGCGGCGCAAGGCGAGCGAGATCAGGCCTGGCATGAGCTCGCGGCGCTGCCGTC